>NZ_CP083560.1:1268078-1902117 GCF_025143825.1 Sulfitobacter sp. S223
GTAATGCGCGAATAAACCGATTTGGATGACCTGTGCCATGATCGCGCGACGTTTGCACGGGGCGTTGTGCTTGTTCGCTGAATAAGATCCTGATTCGCCTTTCTTATGTCCTGAAGGGGATGGCTGGATTACACAAAAAGCCAGTTTCACCACTGATTGTTTCGCTATTTGCTACTGTCGCGGGAGAATTTGGGAAGCAATATGGCTAAAATAGGGCAATTGTGTCTGATGAGTGTTCTAATTGGTATTTCCCCTCCAATTTCCTGAGGCACCATGATTAATGTCTCTTCGTAAATTGTTAATGATTGGGAAGAGCCTGCCATGAGCGCCACTAATTCCATTTCCGTCACACTGGGTTGCGATCCGCAAACCATTGTCACGATCTCTGAAACCGACACAGGTACGCTGTTTATCATCGTAGCCTCCGCTGATCCGACAATGCCGGTTGATCTGGATGGTGTGTTCTTTAACCTCTCCGATGACAGCACGCTCGACAGCCTGAACTTCTTCCCCGATGCCAACACAGGGTCGATCTACTCCCCCGTGACCAGTGTTCAAGCGGCTGTGAACGGCGTTAATACGCTGGCAAATGGTGCGCAGGTTGCAGACAGCTATGATGTGGGTATTCAGTTCGGCACAGTGGCAAGCTCCACAGGTGGTGTTGTCAATCAGGCAAACTTCACCCTGTTCTCCGACAATGGCCCGATGAGCCTTTCCGATCTCGACATCAACAGCTTTGCAACCGTCGTCGATAGCGATGGCGGCAACGGTCAGGTGTTGACGTCAGGCGATGCCGTGGGCGCAGATCCGGTGTTGGTCAGCAAAGAAGTGCTGTTTGACAACTTCAACGACATCCATACAGCAGACCAGTCATCAGTCGTAGAAGGCCAGACCAATTGGGTGGCTGCCTGGGATAAACTGGTGACAAACAGCGATTACGAGGGTGTTCTTGCCCTCAAGACAGTCAGCACAGATGGCCCAGCCACACTGAGCTTTGACGCAAATGTCCACAACACGATGCTGTTCGAAAACTCTGGCGCCATGGCAGACAGCCTGCGTGTCGAAGTCAGCATCGACGGTGGCGACTGGGTCCTTCTGGACGAATTCCGTGTGAATGATCACGGCACAGCGATTGTCGGTTCTGAAACTGGCCAGACATTTGGCAACTCTGCCAGCAACATCATGTATGAAGGCGGTGTTCTGGATACAGCCGAAGACACAGTGCAGTTCCGCTTTGTCTCTGACCTGACTGCGGCGGACGAATTCATCAAGCTCGACAATGTTTCCGTGTCTGTTTCTGAAGAAGTTGATGGCAATGTGACAACAACGCTGGTCGAGAACCAAATCTCTGATGATTTCAATGACATCGCCTATGCCGAGCAATCCAATGTCGTTGACGGCCACACCAACTGGGTCGCTGCTTGGGACAAGCTGGTGACAAACAGCAACTACGAAGGTGAAATGCGCTTTACCGAAGTGGCAACTGACGGTCCGGTTTCTTTGACCATGGATCTGATGACCCACAACACAGCAGTATTCGAGAACTCCGGTACCGCGGCAGACAGCTTCCGCGTTGAAGTCAGCATCGATGGTGGCGACTGGGTATTGCTGGATAACTATCAGGTGAATGACTACGGTACGGCCATTGTTGGCTCCGAAACCGGCCAGTCTTTCGGTAACTCTCTCTCCACAGTGAACTACTCTGGCGGTATCCTTGATACAGCCGAAGAGTCTGCTCAATTCCGTGTGGTTTCCGATCTTACGGCGCCGGACGAGTATATCAAAATCGATAACGTCAACATCACGTCGAGCGAAGAAGTGGTGAGCGATGCTGCGGGTGAAGAAAAAGTCCTGCTCTCCGAGAACTTTGACGGTGTGTATGACCCTGCCCATTCAGCGGCGATCGAAAGCGATGCAGGCTGGGATGTTCAGCATGGCGCTCTGCGCACAGATGGCTGCAACGACGGCATCCTCAAAACCGCAACGGTTCAGGCAGAAGGCGATACAAGCTTCAGCTTTGATGCCTCAACTGATTGTGCGGCTGTGTTCGAAGCAACAGGTTACTACGCTGACTCGATGACGCTTCAGGTTCGTACCGAAGATAACACTTGGCAGACACTGGACAATTTCGTGGTCAACGATCAGGGTACAGCGCTGGTCGGATCCGAGACAGGCAACGAGATCGGCAAAGATGCATCGACGCTGACCTATTCCGGCGGTGCGCTGGACGATGTTCAGGGCGATCTGCAGTTCCGCTTTGTCTCTGACATCTCTGCCTCGGACGAAGTTGTACGTCTGGACAACTTTGAGATCACGCAGAAGGCCGCGAGCGAAGTCGCGCCTGATGATGGAAAAGCCGGTCAGTACGATGTGGAATACATCGCCGGCATTCCCGTGCTTCAGCCAGTTCCAGAAGATCAGCTCAAGGCTGAGATCAATGTGTTGGACGAAGCCGCAGAAGAAGATGACCTCGTCATCTAAGCTGCCGTCTATTTAAAAAGAAAGGCCTCTGTCCCACAATCGGGGCAGGGGCCTTTTTGTATCTTGGCGGGCGGTTCAGGTTCAGCCAAACGATGGCATGACAGGTACCAGATGGTTGTCCCACATCAGGTCCGATTGATGTATCGCCTGCGCCTGTCGCAGGCCGATGTGGCGCATTTCGCCAGTACCAGAAGTCACGGTAAAGGAGGGACCGATCATGGTCACACCGCAAACGTCCTCTAACGGAATGGCCTTTGACAGCTTCAAAGAACGCGCGTCATAAATTTGCACAATACCACCTCGTGGTGAAGTGACTGCGATGCTCTGACCATCTCGCGAGCACGCAATGCTTCCCACGTAGCCATCCATGTCCCGCAGTTGATCGGGCAAAGATTGCATCAAGGTGATGGGCGATCCGCGCCTGTGTGTGCCCACCAACGCAGGCGCATCGCCTTCGCCTTGCCACTGCATCCCGAATGCTACCGTTCCGTCACGGCTAAGCGCCAAGTGCCTGATCGAATTCTTGTGCATCCCTTCGGGCAACGAAACCGTATCAAGTACCCTGCCGTTTTCGATATAGGTAAGGTTCGGCTGCATGGTCGGGATATTGAGCTTTGTTCGGCCCGTGTCAGGGTGGGTATCAATGCCACCGTTCGCTACCACCAGAATGTCGGTGCCTAGTAACCGTTTGATATCATGAGGGCCAACCCCGCCGCTGTCCCATTCGTCGACGCGGGTATACCTATTTTTGACGTCCCAAACTCCGATGCACCCGCGACCGACTTCGAAATCATTCTCGGTCGTGAACAGCAGATCTCCATTGGCAGAAAAGGCGCCATGGCCGTAAAAATGGCGGCCTTCTGGTGAGGAAAGCACCGCCTTTTGCTGACCTGTTACGCAATCAATGACGACCGCGAATGTTCCGGGGCGGCGGGCAAAGGCGACTGCCTCTGGCCGTTTGGGGTGCGCCGCTGCCGCATGACCGCGGGCGGGCAGGGGAAGCTGGAACTTGATAGAAAGGTCCTGTCCGATACCGCATAGAATATACGCGCCGTCCGGCCGTGCCGCAGCGGAAAGAAACGCAGGTGACCCGGCGTCCGCCCAAGTTGGCTTTGGGATAAATCCTGCAGCCAACATCCCGCCGATGAATTGCCGTCTGCCGGAAACCGTCTTGCTCATGTCAGTCTCCGTCCAACGAGTTGAAACCGGCAGCGACCCCCAAAGTGGGCCCAAGGTCCTGACCGACCTTATCGCGGATCGCGTCGATAGATTGCTGCAACACCTCAATCCTGAGACGGCTTTGCGGATCGCCAGCACCTTCGAATGTCGGGTCATTCAGCGCCAGCAGGTTCTTTTGTGCATCCTCGAAGGCGTCATTCAGTGTATTCGCAAGTGCGGCATCGTCTGATGCTAGTCGCGCCGTCAAATCTTGCAAGGATTGCAGACTTAGGCCCACGTGTCGGGCAGAACGTCCCGATCTGCGCGCCTCGGCGCGGGTCGGGCGCGGGCGGTCAAACGTGCCAAGCGGACGACCAAGCCGTGTATCGGACGTAAATTGCAATCCGGTCGTCAAAGCCTTGAACAGTTCTTGAAGCACCTCTTCGTTGGTCCTGTAAGGTCCGTCGTCGGAGGGGCTGAGCATTTGTGCGGCGAAGGATTGCTGCCAGTCGGAAAGGATCGCATCCGATATGACTGCGATATCAGCGCTGATCGTTTGCACCAATTGGCAGTGATAGCTCGGCTCCCCAGCAACCATCAGCGCATCATCATAGAGCAAGTACTCAAGCGCATAAAAACCCCGTGCGGCGATTGAGACTGCCGCATAGTCGGCGACCGAGGCGCCGATAGGGTCCTGTTCTGAGATCAGACCGCCAAGGGCGCGCGGCGTTGCCCCGCGACTGTCTGGCCAGAAGGCAAGCGCATAGGCGCGGTCATCCGTCTCTGTGGGACCAAAGCGCAGGTGGCTTGCCAAGACCCAAGCATCGAAAGCATCGCCATAAGACGCGCGCAAAGTGGCTGATGTTGGCCTGCAATCCTTGGCCGCGACATCGGCCAATTGGCGGGATGCCGTGCGCAGTGTTTCAAATCGCGGCATAATATGCGCCTGAATGACGTCTTGCGCCGCTGTGCTTGCGGTTTCGGCTATCGAAGCGACAGGCGCGAAAACAACAGCGGTCGCTAGGGCGATCTGTTTCATAGACTCTCCAAATAGGTGATGAGGGCATCACGGTCGGCAGTCGGCAGGTTCACAACTGCATCGCGCTGCGCCTGCGCCTCGCCGCCGTGCCATAACACTGCTTCCAAAATTGACCGTGCGCGTCCATCGTGCAGAAAATAGGTGTGTCCGCTTACTTGTTTCGTCAAACCAATCCCCCAAAGTGGCGGCGTGCGCCATTCGGTGCCTGTCGCGCGCGCTTCGGGGCGGTTATCGGCCAAATCCGGCCCCATGTCGTGCAACAGCATGTCAGTGAAGGGCCAGATCAGTTGAAAGCTTTGCTCGGGTTGATCCTTTAGGCGGTGAGTGACGAAGCTAGGCGTGTGGCACGACGTGCAACCGGTTTCGTAGAAGACTTCCTTGCCGCGAAGAACCTGAGGGTCATCCACGTGGCGGCGCGCCGGAACAGCCAGATTGCGGCTGTAGAAGGAGACAAGCTCCATCCCCTCGGCGTCAATTTCTGTTGCGCGCGCATCGCCATCTCCGTGAGCTGCGGTTTGACACAAGGTTTGCGCCGCTGTGCATTCGCCGGCGCCAGCGGGAAACAGCGGATTGGAGATGCCGATATCACCGGCAAACGCGCTTGCTGACTGCTCCATAATTGTGGGGTTGCCGGCTTTCAGCCCGAAGCGGCCCAGCATGGGGCGGTCAAACTCTTGGGACCAGACAACATTGGGGCGTCCGGAAATCCCGTCGCCATCCAGATCTTCAGGATCCGCATTGGCAAGAATATCTGCTGCGGGCACCGCCTCCAGCAGGCCAAGCCCAATCATCTGTGGCGCCACGCGGGGCGACAGCATCGCCTGCGGGTGTAAGGGGCCATAGCCAAGATTGGTCGCCTTATATGTGGGGTGACGCAGCGATACTTCGGTACCATCCGCCAAGGTGACAATGTTTTCGGTGTATGTGATGTCCAAGCGGTATTCAGACGCATGGCCCTGCACGGCAAAATCCTGCAACTGCGAGCCGTAGTTCGGGTCGGGAAGGGTTGCGATGTAGTCTTCGATTTCATGAATTCCGGCACCCTGCGGCGCAGGGATCGATATCCGCAGAAACATGGACACCGAATTGTCATCTGCGTTCTCTGGCGGGTGTCCGCGCCCGTCCTTGATATGGCAGCGCTGACAGGACCGCGCATTATAAAGCGGACCTAACCCGTCGGATGCCAGTGTCGATGAGGGTGAGGATACCCACAGCTTGCGAAACAGGCCATTGCCCAGCTTGAACGTCAACTCGTCCTCGAAAGACATATTGCCGGAGGGCTGGGAAAACGCATTTGCGTCCGGAAAGACACGCACGGTTGCTGCGCCTCCGGGGCGTTCTTCGAAACGTTGAGGGGATGTAAAATCGGTTGTCGGCGCCGTGACGGCGTTGATCCGCGCGCTTTCCGCGTCTGTGCGCGGCACCACAGTCAAATGCGGATCGCCGAGGCCCCAATTAGGGGCCCCGGCAGCGTCATTTGCCAACGCAACCGAGCCTGCCGTCACGGCCAAAAGCAGCAGGTGGTCGTGGGGCTTGAACCTTTTTTGACGCTTAATGTTTGTCTTCTGTTTCTTCACCGGCTGAGGCTTTCTGATCTTGTAGGTATCTTGGAAAACACGTTTCGGATGACTGTGGGTTAAAATGCAATCACCGCCGAGAGACCTACCGCCGTGGATTTCTCACCTTCGACATCGAAGCGGGCAACGCCAAAGCTTGCGTCAATATTCTCTGCAAGATTGCGATCAACACCAAGCGCGATCATGCTGTCCGTTGGCGCAGCAGAATGGTCAATGACGGTCGTAGACGCTGAAAACGTCCAGACGTTTTGTGTGTAGGTCAATCCGGTGGTGAGGTAGGTTGCATCGTCATCCGTGCCGCCGACACCGTTGAAATGGGCGACTTCCGTGATCAAATTAAACCCGTTTGCGAACCCATGAGTCAGGCCAGCGACGACACCAGTCTCATCCGATATGTCTCCGTCACCCGCCGACAGGTGGCGCGCGCCGATCCAAGCCGTCGTATCGCCAAATTCCTGAGTGTACTGAAGGGCGACGTTATCAAGTTTGCCAGTGTTGCCCGGTCCGCCATCAACAACAGATACGCGGCCGCGCTTTGTTGCGATACTATCGCTAAGGCCGGTGTCATCGGCATAGAAAACCGCAAAGGAAAGGGCGCCCGGGCCAACGGGTGTCTCGACCGATGCACCGATCATTTCGCTCAGCTCGTAATCTCCGGCGAGCGCGTCGCCATAGAAACCGGGCGCTTCGTCCCATGCAACTGCGAAGACCGGGCTAATTTTACCAACAGACACAAATGTGTCCCCGAAATTATAGCGCAGCCCCAGCTCAGCGACATACAGCCCGATGTCGTCAAAGGCGCGGTTGTCTTCGGCATCAATGACAGATTCCAGTGTCAGTTCACCAAAAAGGCTCAGACGCTGCGCGATTGCCGCTTCAAAAGCGAGGGATGCAGAGATGTAGGTATCGGAAAATTGAGCCGTCGGATCATCAGAGCTTACCGTGGCATCAACACCGAGTTCAACTTCGCCTTCCCATGTGAAACCTGCCTCTTGGGCATAGCTTGCTTGAGCGGTGGAGATGGCCGATGCCGCCGCGAAAATGATTGTCTTTTTCATGTCGTTTCTTTCGTGAAATTTAATGCTTTTGGGAGGAGGGGCAGGTGCTATTTGAAGACAGAGTCGGGTGCGTCAAGGCTGTCTGATCCTTCAATGGCAACGTGATCCAAGCCAAGCGTGGTCACCACACGCTCAATTGACCGTGTCTGGTCGATCAAGCCGTTCACGCCGCCCATAATCAAAGCTTCGCCAGCCGCATTGCCGCGCTCCAGCATCTGGTCATAGGCGAAACCGGCCTCTGCCGCTGTTTTGATGCGCGCCAGTGCCATCATTGTCGTGCCCAGCTTGCTGCGCATTTCGGCGTCCAATGCGGCATCCGTAGCGGCGACCATGTCAGAGAGCGACGCACCGGTAACCAGTGTGCCATCGACACGGATATATTCACCAAGATAGACGTTTTGCACGCCCAGACCGTCAAAGTAGTGGCTGTTATGCGTGTTGTCAGAAAAACAGTCATGCTCTTCTTCGGGGTCGTTCAGCATTAAGCCCAGGCGCATCCGTTCGCCGGCTTGCTCCCCATAGGAAAGAGACCCCATGCCGGTCAGCATGGCTGAAATGCCAGCTGCTTCATTCGACATGACTTCGGCACGGGCAGCACCTTTGTCAGTCCATTGCGCCGCCATGTAATCAAGGTCGGAAACAAGCAACTCTGTTGCCGCGATCAGGTAATCGCCGCGTCGGTCACAGTTGCCATTCGAGCAGTCATCGCCTGTCGCGTAGTCTGTCCAGGGCCGGTTGCCCGCACCATCGTTATGGCCATTCAGGTCCTGACCCCAAAGCAGAAATTCTATCGCGTGATAGCCTGTGGCGACGTTTGCCTCGATACCGTCTGCCTCGTGCAGGGCTTCTGCGAGCAGCTTTGGTGTTATGTCGCTTGCATCAATTTGGCTGCCGGAGAGAGAGAATCTTGAGTTAGCCACCACATTGAGCGCGGCCAGTTCGTTTTCATCCGATGGCCCGCCATAAGAGGCATCCACATAGTCGATGAGACCTTCGTCCAAAGGCCATGCGTTCACTTTGCCTTCCCAGTCATCCACAATCGCATTGCCGAACCGGAACACTTCAGTCTGTTGATAGGGGACGCGCGCTGCGATCCATGCCTGCCGCGCAGCCGCAAGGTTTTCTGCGGACGGATCGGCCACCAGCGCCTCTACTGCTGCCTGTAGGCGCTGGGCCGTGATCAGGCTATCGCCATATGCTGCGGCGGCAATGTCAGCATAGGTGTCAAGAACGTCAGCTTTTTCAACGGCCAGCGCGGGTACCGCTAAAGCCAGGAGTGCTGCGGTCGAAAGAAGAAGATGTCGGGTCATGTTTTATCCGTATCAGTGAAGGGTCGGGGAATGAGGCGAGAGTTCGCGGGGCGCGCTGAGGTGCATCCGCTTGAGCGCGAGACCAAAATCGGCGGCAAGTGCTGCGATAAGTGGCGCGAAGTCAGGGCGCACCAGAAGGGTGGCGATCAGCATCGCGTCTTCGCGTTCCCCTTCGGTTGCTGTCGCGATGAAATTCGCAAAACAGGATTCATCGGACCCAAGGCATTTGCAGTGGATCGAATGGCGCATAAGCGGCCTGCGACCATGTTTGGCGCAGACGGAGCATAGCTCTTCAAGCGATCTCACGGCCTTGTGCCCCTGAGCCGTGCCCAGACAGGTGGTGAAATCGTTTCGCACCTGCAATCGCGCATCCGCGCCATCGGACCAAAGCCGCAGGTAAATGACTGATGCGGCCTCAAGCCCACTAAGCTCGGCGATGAGGCCGACGGCAGCGCCGCCGCGCTTTTCCTGTGGGATGCTCATTTTGTCAGGATCAACTTGCCGGCGCGGGTGATGCGCAGGGTATAGGTCTGATCGTCCAGAACGATCTGGGCCTGATTGCTGCCTTCGGTGAGGTCGCGCGCGGCGTAGGTCGGGCCGATTGGGGTAGGCGCCTGTTTGGGGGGGGCCGATTGAATGCTCATGACGCGCTCGTGCTGCGGTTGGTTGTGAAGCTGCGTGTCACGATCATTGGTGACGGCATCGATCGGTGCATGTTGCGTTCCTCAGGTGATTGGCGTGTTTCAGTTGCCGCCACGAATGTATCAGTGTGGCCAATTCGCATAACCTGAGTATTTTGGTAAGATATGTCAATCCGACAAATTTAGTCGGATATTAGATTTTTGAAAATTATTTCATTTTGAGAGTGTTAGCGAGAGGAGCTGCAGTGAAATGCCAGTGTCGCCAGCTTGCTTAACTGTGTGATGGCCAGAAAAATTGTGGCCGCCTCCATATGTCAAACCGGGAATGCATTATCACGGTTCTCAGTCGGGGGCGGCCACGGATCACTAGAATTTTGGCTCAATAAAGCCTTTGGTTCAGGCGACGGTAGACACAATCGTGTCGAGCGATTTGCGGACCTTTTTCATCGGCAGGAGCCAGTCATTCTCTGGATCGCGATAGCCCAACGGCAGCAAAACAACAGAACGCAGACCGCGTTCTTTGAGGCCAAGGATCTTATCGACGGCGGCTGGATCAAATCCTTCCATCGGGGTGCTGTCTACTTCCTGCTCGGCCGCTGCGACCATCGCAATGCCCAAGGCGATATAGGCCTGCCGCGCGGCGTGGGCGTAGTTCACTTCGGGGTCACGGGGCACATAGCTTTTTTTGAGGTTGTCATAATAGGCGTGCAACATCGGCAGATCGCCACGGGCCTCGACGTTCAGGTCGACAACGTTATCAATACGGGCTTCTGTGTAATCATCCCATGCAGCGAATACCAAGAGATGTGAGCCGTCAGTGATCTGGGCTTGATCCCCTGCGGCTTTGCGGATTTCGCTGCGGACTTCGGGATTTGTCACCACAATTAGCTCGAATGGTTGCGTGCCGCTAGAAGTCGGCGCCATACGGATCGCTTCGATGATTGCATCGACTTTATCCTGTGGCACTGGCTGGGCGGGGTCCATTTTTTTTGTGGCATAGCGCCAGTCCAATTGCTCGAGCAATGTCTTGTCAGTCATTTTGTCGTCCTCTTGTCGGCATTCGATGAATGCGGTATATTTTCGATACTGACGATCTAATCAGCACTTAGAGGGGCCGCAAGTAGGCACATTTTTTAACCTCGGTCACACGGAGGGAACCGACATGTTGGATTCTGAACAATGTCCTGATTGCAAAAGAATAAATGACGTCCTGTCGCGCGTCGGCGATCGGTGGAGCGTTCTTATTGTCATCTCGTTGGCGCAATACGGCACTCTTCGCTTTAATGAGCTAAAGCGGAACTTGGGTATCTCACAGCGGATGCTAAGCCTGACGTTAAAAGAGCTGGAGCGGGACGGGTTGGTAAATCGGACTTACCATCAGACAATCCCGCCCAAGGTGGAATACAACCTGACGCCTTTGGGGCAATCATTTCGAGAGCCAGTTGCAGCCTTGGGTGTCTGGGCGCTTAAAAATCTGCCTGTCATTGATGCGGCGCGCGAAACCTATGACGCTGCGGCGGACAAATAGGCCAAGGAAGCAGGCTTAGAGCGGGGGCAAATTTATCTGCGTTATGTCCGAGGCATGAATTGAACGTAGTCTGTCGGACATGGAGGCGCTGCTAGCCCGGAGTGGAGCGATGAGCACTTGTCACTTCAGTGTCGCACTCGAAGTTAGCGCGTTGCCGGATATTACCCCTTTGGTTTTCCTCTGAATCGGCTTCTCATTAACGCTAGTTTCCTCTGGCGGAGAACCGGCGAACATAAACCGTCGGACGCTGCAGAAGAGCAGGTCACCATAAAGATTGATCCACGATCTTGTTTCGCAACATTTTGCAACAGATTTCCGGTATCGCCGCCTTCTGTGAATTAACCCCGTCCGCGATATGGCGGTACGCCTTGGTCAGGAATCCACACGCCCTCTGGCATGGCACCCGTTTGCCAGAAAACATCAATCGGAATGCCGCCACGGGGAAACCAATAGCCGCCGATCCGCAGCCATTGTGGGTTCAGAAAATCAACCAGCCGACGTGCAATCGAGACGGTACAATCTTCGTGAAATGCGCCATGGTTGCGAAACGATCCAAGAAAGAGTTTGAGCGATTTGGATTCCACCAAAAACTCACCCGGCACATAGTCAATCACCAGATGTGCGAAATCTGGCTGGCCTGTCATCGGGCAAAGCGATGTGAATTCGGGGGCGGTGAAGCGCACGCAATAGGCGACATCCGATTGCGGGTTTGAAACCCGTTCTAACGTCGCCTCCTCGGGGGAGGACGGCAGATCGGTCTGTCCGCCCAGCTGTTTCAAATCACTGTAGATCGTTTCCATGAACGTCTCCTTCTACGGGTCAGACCCCGCGTTTGTTTCCCCAAAGCAGGACGTGCAATTGCGGCAGGACCCGCGGTGCAAACCAGCTATCGTGAATCGTCTTGTCGACAAGCCACAAAAGCTTGTCTGCCAACCGCTGTGGATCAACTGGAACGTCTGGATCGACCTCCAGATTGCCGGGTTGCAGATAAAGCGGCAGGTCTGGGTATTTTTCTGCTGCTCCGCGCGCCCACGCATAATCCGTGTCGTCAAAGATCACGATCTTCATCACGACCGTACCCGCGCCCTCTGCCGCTTCAAGGCAAGCATCAAATGCGGCCCAATCCACGACTTCTTTGCTTGAAGGTGGTTTGGGGCTGAGCACAAGCGTATCAAGATGCGCGAACCACGCCTTCGGGATCGACCCTTGGGTTTCACAGGCAAAGCGGTAGCCTTGCGCATGACCAAGAGCGATCAGCTGCGTAAAGTCCTGAATGGCCGGATTGCCGCCGGACAGGGACACTGTGAGCGGTACGCCTTTGGACAGCCGTTGGACCTCGGTCCAGACGGTATCGGTGTCCATTGCAGCCCAAGTGTGGCGATAGGCGGAGTCGACGGCATGCAAACTGTCGCACCAGGCACAGCGGTAATCACATCCCCCCGTGCGCACAAAAACCGTTGGCTCACCGATCAGCGCCCCTTCGCCCTGTATCGTGGGCCCGAAGATTTCAGCGATCCGCAGCTGGCTCATGGTCTATATTCCGCCCATGTCTTTGGCGTTTCGCTTACCTTCACGGCGCTGGTTTCAGGCCAACGTGCGCTACACCAGTCGTAGAAATGCTTGGCCATATTCTCGCCGGTTGATGCCTCTTCCATAACGTCATTTAGGTGGCGGTGATCAAACCTGTCGTCGATGTAGGTCTTGAGTGGCTTCAATTCTCCGTAATCACGAACAAACCCGTCGCGATTTAATGTTTCAGACGCCAGCTCCACAACGACCACATAGTTGTGGCCATGTAGCCGCGCGCATTGGTGGTCATCGGGCAAATGCACCAATTGGTGCGAGGCGGAAAAGTGGAACTCTTTCGTGATCCGGTACATCAGACACCGTCCTTTTTTGCGATTGCGGCGACCCAGAAATCCGGGTCCGCGTAGATCGTGGGGTCGGCAACTTGCGCCAAATGAAACGCCTCGCGCCGCTCGACGCAGGTGCCGCAGCGGCCGCAATGGGTCTCGCCGCCCTTGTAGCAGGACCAGGTGTCGGCAAAGGGGGTATTGTGCCGCGCGCCTTCCGTGACGATGTCAGCCTTTGAGCGATGCACAAACGGCGTGTAGAGCGACACATCCGCATAACCATCCAACGCGGCTTTTTGCATGGTCTCGAATGCCTCCGTAAACTTGGGGCGACAGTCCGGGTAGATGAAATGATCCCCGCCATGCACGGCGGTAGCAACGGCATCGTCGCCATTTGCCGCCGCCACGCCAAAGGCTACTGTCAGCATAATGGCATTGCGGTTCGGCACGACTGTAATGCGCATGCTTTCTTCGGCGTAATGCCCGTCGGGCACATCAATATCGCTGGTTAGCGCCGATCCCGTGAGGGCAGCGCCGATCCCGCGCAGATCGATAATATCGTGGGGGACATCCAACTGCTGCGCACAGCGCGCCGCAAAATCCAACTCCTTGCGGTGGCGTTGGCCGTAGTCGAATGACACAAGGCGGGTGAGCTGTTGTTGTTGCGCGACCATGTACGCTAGTGAAACGGAATCTAGCCCGCCAGAGCAGATGACAATTGTCTTCATTTTTATAACCCTTGTTTTGATATCCGGGTAGGCTGCGACCGGAGTGAGGCCAGTTAGACCATTTCTTATCCAATGCCAAGTTCTATGAAACAACGCTTTGCGAGGATCAAACCATCGTAAGAGCGGACCAAACGCGTATCCTGCATTTGCGTTTGATTTGCACCACTCAAGTGGGAGACACGGTCATTTTGATAAGTCGTACCATGCCCGATATGTTTAAGGTCATAGGCCTTATAGACAGCTATCGCTTATGTAGACGCCTGTGCATAATGACTGCACCATGTCGGATCAACCGAATTGGATTTTTGAAACAGCGCCCAGTTTCCTGCCCGTTCTCACATCAGAACATGTGCATCCAGCGGATCATCATTGGCGATAAGCAGATTAGCAAAAGTACCGGCATCATGCATAGGGCCATGACCGCTGACATTTGTACCGGTAGACGGTTTGCCTTTTCTTGTGCGCGCAACTCACGGTCAAGACGCATGTCCGCCGAATAGCGGGTCAACGCGGTAGATACACTGGTCCCGAATTGATTGGACTGTAAAATGACGCTGGAGAAGGCTGTCAGTTCCTGGACCCCAACACGTTCCGCCATGTCCAGCAAAGCGGCATCGCGTTCTTTACCGGCCTGAAGCTCTAACTGGAGTATGATGAATTCCTGCGAGATCTCGGGAGCAGCATGCGCCAGTTCATGCGAAACCCGCGTCATCGCCGCGTCAAAGCCAAGACCGGCTTCCATTGCAATCTGCAGAAGATCAAGGGCGTTTGGCAGGCTGTTTTCAATCGCCTGGCGGCGTTCTTTGATCCGGCCGTGCAACCAGATAGACGGCGCGTAAAATCCGACAACCATCAGCAACGTCACGATTTGCAAGGCATTGATCCAAGTCACATTTTTCAGCAGGCTGGCAATGTTGAGCTGTACTTGGACGTTGGCGGGAAGCGCCAATGCAATCAAGAAGAGCGCCGGTAGGAAAATGCCCATGATCATGCGGAAACCATAGAAGAGGCGCACGGCATTTTTGCCTTGTATGCCAGCGCGGCGCAGCTGTTTCCCCATTCGAGACCGCTCTTTACGGGATGTTGGTACGAAAGCCTTCAGTAGGCCATGCGGATCACTATCATCCCCCCGAATGAGGTCAAAGTCAGCTCCATGGGCCTGTTTGATGGGGCCTACACGCATGCGCCGGGTCGTTGCCGGTTCTTCTGCTATCATTCCTGACAGGCCTTGAACGATCACAAATACACTGATCGCGACACCTGCCATGATTAGGTAATCGGGTTGGGCAAGCAGAGTGCTCAGACTGGTTCGGATAAATTCCATTTCGATACCTTTCGTCTAAAACTTGAACTTGACCAACCGGTACAGGATCAAACCCTGTAGGAGGACCAAACCGCCAATTGCGGCTGCAAAGAGCGGGAAAATTGGATCGCCTCTTACATCGCCATAAAAGGACGGCGAGGATAGCTCGATCGTCGTGTAAATGAAGATCGGCAAAGCGGTCAGGATCATGCCGCTCAGGCGGCCTTCTGCTGAAATCGCTTTGATTTTCTTACGCATCGTGTGGCGGTCCCTGATCACTTGTGACAGCACGTTCAGGATTTTGGACAAATTGCCGCCTGTTCCATGTTGGATGCCAATGCTGACGGCAAGATAATTGGCATCTTCGGTCGCGACACGCTGCGCAAAATCATGAAATGCTGTGGCGACGTCATCTCCGTAATTGATCTGGTCTTGAATGATCCCAAACTCCGTTCCGATAGGATCGCGCATGTCTTTGGCGACATTGGCGACCGTTACGGCGACCGGATGACCGACCTTGAGACCGCGGGACATGAGATCCAATGCGTCCGGAAGCTGATTGGTCAACTTCGCGAGGCGCGCTTCTTTCATTGCGATCAAAACAAATGCCGGCAAGATCAAAGCCGCTGCCGCGCTGGCCGCCAATGCCAGCTCCAACACCAAGTATTGCGAAGCGACGACAAAGACCATCACACCAAAACAGATGATTGCGATGACGGCCAATAGGGGAGAAACAGTGACACCTGCTTGGATCAGTAGCCGGCGAAACTGCAGAATTGGGCCACCTTTTTTCTCGGTACCCGACATGGCCGGATCGCGAAGCAATTGCAGGATCTGCTCTGAAGAGGCTCCGCGCTGAATCATCTTCATGCGTCTGTTGCGGGCATCGCCTTGCGATTCCTGACGAAACAGAATTTGGGAAATTCCATCGCAGGCAAGCAAAACACCCAGAAAGATCAACGCGTAGATCAGCAGGTTCACATCAAAAGTTTGAAGGTCGATCATGTCCTGCTTTCCTTGCGCATAAACATTCCGTTGTCGATTTCGATCCCGGAAGCGATCAAAAGGTCAAAGCACTTCGGCCTGATACCCGTCGGCATGAACTCACCCAGGATTTTCCCGTCTGATGATTTCCCGCTACGTTTGTAAACGAAGATGTCCTGCATCGTGATGGTATCGTCTTCCATGCCCGTGATTTCGGATATGCTCATGACCCTTCGGCTACCGTCGCTGAGGCGGCTGAGCTGGAGAACGATATGAATAGCACCCGCGATTTGAGACCGGATCGTTTTGATAGGTAAGTCGACGCCCAGCATCGTTACCATCTGTTCAACGCGCCCCAATGCGTCACGCGCAGAGTTGGCGTGTACCGTCGTCATCGACCCGTCATGGCCGGTATTCATGGCCTGAAGCATGTCGAAACACTCCGCGCCACGAACCTCACCGACGATAATGCGATCGGGCCGCATCCGTAGCGCGTTGCGCAGCAGATCCCGCTGAGAGATAACCCCCTGGCCCTCAGCGTTGGGCGGGCGGGTCTCAAGGCGCACAACGTGTTCCTGCTGAAGCTGAAGCTCTGCCGCGTCCTCAATCGTCACGATGCGCTGGTTCGTGTCGATATACGATGAAACCGCGTTCAACATCGTTGTTTTACCGGACCCAGTGCCGCCAGAGATCAGAATGTTCAGGCGCGCTTCCACCAAGGCCTGCAGAAGCTTCACCGCCGACTTGTCCAACGCACCGCGTTCAACCAACTTTTCCGTTGTCAGCGGATTGCGCGAAAATTTACGGATCGACAGGGCTGGACCATCAACCGAGCAAGGCCGGATAATCGCATTCACACGGCTGCCGTCTTCGAGACGGGCGTCAACCCATGGCTGGGACTCGTCTATGCGTCGACCTACCTTGGTAACGATTTTGTCGATGATGCGGAGCAAATGACGTTCGTCGCGAAACCGCGTTTTCGTGCGTTCCAACAAACCGTATCGTTCTACATAAACCTGATCGAAGGAGTTGACGAGAATGTCGTTGATAGTTGGGTCGGCCAAAAGAGGTTCAAGCGGGCCATAGCCCATCACCTCGTTCATCAGTTCCTCTACCAGAGTCGAGAACGCGTCCGCGCGCATATGAACGCCTTCTTCTTCCAGCAGGCTGGTCGCAAGCGATGCGATCTGCCGTTTGAGCTCGGAGCGTTCGACTTTATCAATCACCGACAGATTCAGGCGATCCAGCAACTCGCTATGAAGGCGGCTTTTAAGTTCCAGATGAGCCTGCAGCCCTTCATTCGAAGGTTCGTCCAGCACTTCTGCGGGCAGCGGCATCGGCATCTTTATCGGCGTCTCAAGCTTGAGAACGTTTGATGGCTCAGTAGCCCTGCGCGACCTATATTCATTGAACACTGATCTACCTCCTTATTTTTTGCGATTAACGGTCTGTTCTGAATATGATAGTGCAGAGGCCAAAAGCGTCAGCGCCTTGCCCAAGTCCGATTTTGGTTTCATATCGACGATAGGTCGGCCTAGATCTACGGCGCTGCGGGCCACCTTTGGGTTGTCCGGCAGCCAGTGGATTAACTTGGTTTCAAGAACCTTCTCAGCTTCCCTGACATGTTCAGATTTCAGCATGGGCCGGCGTTCACGATTGACGACCACTTCAACTGGCAACGCCACACTATCTTCGCGGTAAAGGTCCATGAGACGACGTGCCTGCCGTACACAAGGGACGCTGGTGTCAGTCACGATGACCAGTTTTGAAGCGCTCTTGAGGACCGGTTCAACCCAATCCACGACGGCGCGCGGAAGGTCGATGATGATATAGTCATATTTCATTTTCAGGATGTCGATGATGTCCTGAACCAGATCAGGACGCATCGAATGGAGCGGGACTACCTGAGCCGGAGCGCAAAGTACGTCAAAGCCAAGTGCGTGGCGCTGTAGTGTCGAGCCGACAAAGCGTTCATCCACCTTTTCGGCAGAGTCGATGATATTCAGGAAGCCGCCCTTATCTTCCAGGTCTAAAAATACATTCGAGTTTCCAAACTGAAGGTCCAAATCAAGTAGGACGACGGATTTTCTAGTGGCCTTTTTGAACATTGTTTTGTCCCGCCCAACCAAAGTGCTGGCGAGGTTCACGGCAATGGTCGTGGACCCGATGCCCCCACGGGATTGCGTGACGGGAATAACTTGGCCAAGCGCGGAAGAACCGTTGAACAAGTTTTGCTCAGGCGCGCGCATCGCGCTAAGTTTTTCATCAACAGCCGCCCTGATCCCGTCGCTATCAATTGACAGCGGTAAAACTTCATCAATTCCGATCTTCTTGAGTTCGCGCGCCTTCGTGATGGAGACTTCGTTTCCGGTCAGTGCCAGAAAGATGGTGCCGTTGGTACGCTTCTTCAGCAACTCCTTGACCGCCTGAATTTCGTCTGCATCGTCAGGGTCGGCTTCAAATATTACGACGTCTTGATCAAACACCAGACTGCCGGCTCGTCCGTTCATCATCTTGAAAGACTCATTCGCCGTGGTGATCGTGTTGTTATCCTCCATCGAAAAGACGCCACTTATCTCTTGCGAAAATGAGACGCGTTCCGAAACGATTATAATCGAACGTGGTTGGTGGTGGCCCATTATCCGGACTCCCCTGCTGCAAGATCTTCTGCTGGTAGTGAAACGCTGAAACTGGAATAGCTTGTGGACGACGGCAGTGTGCTGCCAGATGCCCCGGCTGCATTTGCCAGCGCAGCCAAAGGCGAAACGAACTGGAAATCATCCAAATCAAGCTCGACAGTAACCATTGGTGTGTAAGGGCCGCCGAGAAATCCGAGCTTTGGGTCGAACCTATACGAAAATTGCAGCACGTCGATTGATGCACCGTAAGGCAAAAGCGGATTGATGCGCCCCCAAATTTCCGATGCTGTCGCATTGGTTGCGACACCTGCACAGGACACAGTGGCCACGCTGGCGCAGACACCATCCGCCGCTCCGCACGATGTTCCAAATCTAGGGGCTGCGGCATTGTCACCCCGCTGGTGGGTCTGTGGCACGCCGACACATGCTGCAGGCCTGACGGCAGCGACGCGTGCTGCAATCTGAGCGGCGCTTTGAGCGGTTACGCCGCTATAGGATAGACGACCAAAATCCAGCAGCGCCGCGAACAAGAACATGAAAAGCGATATGACAATTGCAAATTCAACCAACACGCCCCCGGTCTGATCACGCAGAAATTTGCGGCAGGCCTGCGTTGCGGGGCGAAGAATATATGGCTTGATCATCATTGGCCGAATATCCTTGATTTATCCGTGACATTCGTCGTGACCGAAGAAATGCCTTCACCAAACAGGGCCAAAACACCCCCCAGAGGAAACTGGACTGTCACATTGGCGGTCACTTGGGCCACCGGGGCAGGGCTGACACGATAGGTGCCTGCCACGCAGGAATAGCTTGGTGTGACCGAGTTCACGGTTATGCCTATCGGGAATAATGCGTTCCCGTTGATATCTTTTTGAACAATGTCTTTGAGCGTCGAACTCAGGCTTGCTACGCTGCCGCCACCTGCGCAGATGTCAGACGGGGTGACACGCGCCATATAGCGTCCGGCGTCGCGCACCCCCGCAATCACAGACTGATAGGACCACATCAGCCGCGAGGCTTCGACAGTAAGAGCCAGCAGCAAGAGCATGATTGGCATGACGATACCAAACTCAACGATGATGGCACCATCATCCTCGCCGCCAAACCTTTTGACGAAACGCGGCTGGAACCGCTGAATGTGCTTAAGCTGTTTCATCGGTACAACTGCACAACATCACGGTAAATGCCGCCAAAGCCGGCCGCCCCACCACCAGCGACGTCCGGAAATCCGACGACTTCGCCGTAGATATCAAAACTCGGTGGCGTGTCGGCATTCGTCCCCACTGGCTCTGTTAGGAAAAACGAAACAAAGCGGGTGACTGGAACATTCTCTGTGCGCCCGCTGATCACCGTGGCCCCGCAGTCAACGCCAGCAGCGGTGACCACACGCCGCGCGGGATCAGAAGACATGTGGCTGGAGCACATGGGGCGCCCTGTTTCAGGCAGCGAAGGATCAAGAATGGCTGGCGCGTTCGCGTTGCTGTTGCCGTAGGCAATTTCTCGTAAATACATGCCAAACCTTGTGCCCGAAAATTGGACATCCGTGCCCGTCAGGGCAGGTAGATGCGTATCGGAACCGATCCCATCAGCAACGCCATCTCCCAGATCGTGGTTTGTGTTCAGATAACCCGCGCGGTCCCAGCTGCCGTCGCCAAAGCGATTGCTGCCCCCACAGCTTCCAGAGATCAAGCAAGCGTCGCGGCCTAGCGCAATCGTAGTACCAGTGGCTTCTTCGTTGCCCTGAATGCACGCACTGCCGCCATTCGGTTTAATCCCCTTGATCACATTTGGGGCGGGGGCAAAATCGGCGTTGTTCTTTTCACCGTTAAGCACGGAGCGGAAAATGTCGAACCGCACGTTAAATGCAGCGTCTGTGATACCCACTTTCTGACCGGGTTCGGTCGTAATGCCATTCGTCAAGATGCACTGTGTGACAGAGCTTTGTGCCGCAATCAGGCATGCTAATTTGTTGCCGCCTTCATCAGCACAAACGCCAGATGCATCCTGAAATGCGTCTAGGTCAATGAAGCCGAAATTACCTGCGCCCCAAGCCGCATCTTTCCCGCCACTACGCAGCAGTACCTGATCACCTAGACCCAATGTGCTTTCCCAATTCGTCGGGAGACAAAACATCAAAGGTGAAACATCGCAGGCGGCCTGTGAGTAGCCTGCGACGGCCTCTGCTTTTACAGAAGCAGCATCAAAACCTGTCCCGCCCAACATTTTGTCCAGCCCCGAGGCCAGATTCATCGACAGGGACTTTGGCGTTAGTGCGACCTGAACGAACTTCGCTTGGTTGGCATTCGTGGTGATGTCCGCACCAAGCGGAGTCAGATCAGATGCAGGCAGTGCTTTGTGAAAGGTCAAAGTGTAGTCGGCAGAACCCGAGAGGGTTTTTGATCCATTCGCAAACGTATGGCTATCGTCGATCAAATTGGCGGCTGCGCTGGTTGCTCTGGTAATTGCATCGTTGCGACCATCCAGTTCTCCTGCAGCGGCCAAGGCCACGTTATCTGCAAAAGACTGAAGTTCGGCGTGCGTCGTGTTCATTCGACCAACGTCAAGCGTGATGGCAAGGAACCCAAGGAACACGACCAGCGACGACCCCCAGAGGATGGCGATTGTACCCGCATCATCCTTGAGAAACCGCGATATGATGGGCCAAAAATACATTTCAACCTCTTACTGCTCGATCGTCTGGGTGACGTTGATCGGGCGGATCCGCGGAGTGATCAGAGGGGGATCAAGAGGAACTAGTTTGATTTCCTGTTCGTTGACAGACCTGGGCGCCGAATTGATTTGTCCATTACTCTCCGGTTCGGCGGCAAGTTCGGTATCAGTCGCGACTTCGGTTTGGGTGACTGTCTCAGGCAATGCCAAAGGATCAGGCTCATCGATTTGTCGCCGGATGGTCACAACCTCAAAAGCAGTGCCACGCCGCACATTAACGGTTGGTTGGATCAAGGCTTTTTCAGCCGGTCCTTCCTCTTGCATCAGGTCGCGCAGGCGCACCATTTCCATCGGCTTGTCCTCGACGCCGTCAAGCGATCTCAACGTGAGGCTTAAGGAGCCGGCCTTTTGTGCCAAAGCCAACCGTTGGCCTTGTTCGGGTGTCACCTCAACAGTGATTGTACGCGCGATTTCAGGCTGGTCTTTCAGTTCTTCGGATTGTTGATCGACACCGATGACACGAATTTCCTGCAAGATCGTCACCGCGCGCATGTCCTGTCCGGACCCTTCGGTCATAACAATATCGACAAAATCACCGGGCGTGACAAAACCGCCAACAGCGGTGACAGCGTCAACCTTAATGGACATGGCGCGGGTGTTTTCCCCGAGCTTTTGGACCAATGTGACCTTCTCACCGAAAAGCGAGACTTTGGTCGCGATCATGACCTCGCCGGGATAAAAGCGGCCTTTCGCCCGACGTAGCTGATCACGATCTGCGGGCACAAGGTGTGCGATTTCAGTGAATGCACCTGGTGGCAGCGCAGCACGCGGCCATGGGTGAATTGTGACATGGTGTGTTTCGATAGTCTGACCAAAGGCGATTTCCGATCGCGCAATGTATATATCGACAAGCTCTGACCCTGTCGCATCTTTGACGGTTTCGGGTTGCACGAGAAGGTGTTCTTTTGTCACGAAGACAGAACCGGCTGCGATCGCAATTCCGAAAACCGTCGTAATGATCGGCTTGATCCGCATCTTTGTCTCCAATGTTCAATAATTCAAATGTCGCCACCCCAAATGGGTCAGGTCAAATACGGCCGTTGGCGTCGTCCCTGCGCCATCAAGCGGCGCAGGGTATTTTTGTATGGGTCATGCCTAGCATGCCCGCAAATTAGCAGGTCGCGCTGCCCAGAGCCGTGCAAGCACCAGTCACGTTGTTGTTGGTGGTCGTGCCCAGATAGGTGAACGCACCCACAGCGATTGAGGCAACAACCAACAGCGCGAGGCCATATTCAACGATCGCTGCACCGCTTTGGTCTTTGGCGAAGTTTTTCAAAAATTTGGTCATGTTTTTTCCTTAAAGGTCTATTTATAAAATCGCGTTGGATTGGTTCCGCAGCTTAAGCCTGAGACGACGGTGTTTCAGCGCTTGGTTAATGTTACGGCGGAAGGGACGTTCTGCGCATCCGTCAAACGTTCAAGGAATGCATCTTAAAATTGTCCAAATTTTAGAAAATCCAACTAAGGATAGAAATATTTGCGAATTGAGAGGGAGTTATTTGAGGATCTGCGAATCGCTAATTGTATTCGGAGGTCGAACAATTTGACTGAAATGAGGAAATATTAAGACATCATGAAAAAATAGGTACTCTGGGTGCTTATAAAGGTGATTTGCTGAAATTTGTGAAGTTTTATATTATATTACAATTGTGTAGGTTCTCATGACGGGTGTCGCTTTCTACAAGGCGCACTGGGTTCTGCCCAAATTTTACCGCAGTCCTAAGGGAATTTTGTTGCCCTAAGCCGCTTTTCTTCCCACCCTTACCGTCACGGTGGGGGCCGTTGTCCGTTTATTTTTCTAACGGAATTGTTGCCGGTTTTTTTAGATACGAGTTTTTTAATAAGTTTGTTCGAGTGGGGGAGCGAGTTTTTAAGATGAAATTTTCAGACTATCCGGTGGCAACTGATTGCCTCGGGCTGGTGTCGGATTGGACATACGCATTAAATGGTAATGGCGAACTGTCGGATGTCCTGGATCGGCTGATGCGGCTTTTAAAAGCCGAAGTTGTCGCAATTGTCCGCATGTCAAAGGCAGATTTTAGTACGCATTCTGTGGCACGCAGTGACATGCAAAAAGGCAAGATTTGGCCGACGCAATTCCGCTCTTACGCGGACGAAATCGTTGGCGAATTCATTTCAACCGCCAAAGTGGGCAGTATTTGGAAGTTGTCGGAAGCAAAAGCGTCCGATTTCGAGCAACTTGCAGATAAAGGCATCGGAGTGGCTGGCAACATCTTTGAAGGCATTATCAGCCCTCTGGAAACGACACGCACTTATATCGACTTCATTGAACTGCATTTTGACCACCAACCTGCTGAACATGATCTGAATCTTCTGGTTATGCTCATTGGTACATTGACACGTGAATGGAGCCGGCGGGCGCCTGCTTCTGTTTCAAAGGCGATCAACCAAAAACGCAAGCTTTCGAGAGTTTTGGAGAGAAAGGAAAACCATTTTTCAGTTCTTGATCCGGAAAATCCTGCCCAGCTTAGTAGGTCCGAATACCGCATTTGCTCGCTGCTCTCTGAGGGAATGACCGTGCATGTGATCGCTAAGGTTTTATCAATTAGCCCAGCGACAGTGCGTTCACACTTAAGTTCGACGTTTTCAAAGACGGGTGCCACCAACCAGGTTGAACTGTTGTATCAGCTTAACAACAAACCAAAGCTATCCCAAGAAACAGACGTCATTGAGAAATCAAATCATCGTATCAATTAGAAAAGAGTCTACAAATTCTACAACGGGTCTGGGTTTGGCAAAGTGGGTGGCCCACTTTTGCAATCGCTCCTCCGTATGCCGACGCATTATGGAAACAGCCAACGGAAGTAGACCCGATTATGTACGATTAGCGAGAAACGTTTGAGAAGATGATTTTAACACTTTTCTGCATTCCTCGACGTAGAACAAAAACAAAATGCGGCATGAAAAGCAACCCGACTAAATCCCTGCTGAGCCGCAAACCTGTTCTAAAATGAAGCCACTTAAGTCGGGCTGAGTGTCGGGTTTTTCTGTTCAGTGCGCATCCTTCCAAAAGCCTGCATTAGACCGGGATCGAATCAGTGATTCGAGGCCTCGGACGTCATGAAAATCAGATGGATCGGGCTCGGTTTGGCCGATTAATTTAGCGATTTCAGGGGTATATTGGGGTATGGAATACCACCATAGGTGGAATGTTAACGTAGGGTTAACATGGGGGCCTTATTTGAAATTATTTTGAGGCCTTAACATGACACTTTTTGTCCAATCCCATGGGGGATCCAACCGTACTTCTAAACCCGAAACCAGAGCCACGGCAGCGCCAAATGCGCTCGTTCCTGCGACCGGCGATGTAGCCGTCGACGAGTCGGCAGATTTCGGGTATCTTTTCCCGCCCTCCGGAAATCCGGGGGATTATATTTCCGATGATGCGCTAGCCGAGCTCGACGAGCTGGGCGATCTCATGGTGCCCGCAGAAGATAATGCCAACACACAAGTCACACCCGATTCATCACTGCCGCCAGTGATGACATACTGGGGCCAGTTTCTCGACCATGAGCTGACCGCACGGACGGACCGCGAGACTGACATCTCCAAGATTGACACAGCAGTGCCGACGATGTCCGCTGCCGAGATCGAGACCAAGCTCAAGAACGCGCGAACACCGCGTTTCGATCTTGATAGTGTCTACGGCGGTTTGCCTGTTGGTGCGGATATCACCCCCGATGTGGTTACGGTCATCTCAGGTATGCGGCATCCGACCCACCCTGAGAAGATGCGCGTCGGTACGGCTGAAAACATCGGGCCAATGCCGGATGCTCTTGATCCGCATCGCGATCTGCCTCGGTTCCAGCAGGTCCAGCAAGAGGTGAAAGACGCCTATCTCAATATCCTGCGTGACAAGCTTACGCCCGACGATTTCGCCAAGTTTGAAGCTGGTCTGCCGCAGCGGGCGATCATCGGTGATATGCGCAACGACGAAAACCTCGTGATTGCGCAGTTCCATCTGAGCTTCCTGCGGTTCCATAACAAGGTCGTCGATTACCTTGAATCCCATGAGACTGGCTGGCTACCCGATTTCCACGCGGCGCAGGCGCTGACCCGACTGCATTACCAGTGGTTGATCGTGGATGGCTACCTAAAGGGGATCTGCGATCCGGCCGTCGTTGATGCGGTGCTGGCGGCCAAAGCGCAGCATTTCTTCGATTTTCGCGCCGCCCACGCGACGCGGGTGGGGGCCGAAACACTTGGCAATGCGATGGCGTTGGAGTTTTCCGTTGCCGCCTTCCGCTTCGGTCATACGATGGTGCGCGACGCCTATGACTACAACAAGAACTTCGGGCGCTCCAGCGGCACGCCAATTTTACCAAAGGCGCCGTTCGACGAGCTGTTCCGGTTTACAGGCGGGGGCGGATTCCGCGGCGGCCAGCGTTTGCCGGAAAACTGGATCATCGACTGGAACCGGTTCGTGGTTGCGGACGGCGACGACTCAGACGGTCTTCCGGCACGTGTGGCGCGCAATATCGATACCTTGCTGGCGCCGCCCTTGGGCGATCTGCACAATGAAGCTGTTGATGAGGCGAATCCCAACATCAAGGCCCTGTTCCGCCATCTGGCAAAGCGCAATCTAAGGCGCGGGTTAAGCTTGCGGTTGCCGACCGGTCAGGCGCTTCATGCACACCTGAAATCTGTCGGCGCTTTGAACAGTGACCCAATCGTCAATGTCGCGGACCTGCTGGACAACAAGCCAGACCTGAAGGCGTTTCTCGAAGGGTCGCAATCGCGAATGTTCGAGCGTACGCCGCTGTGGTTCTACTGCTTGGCCGAAGCCGAGGCGACAGGTGGCAACCATTTGGGTGAGCTTGGAAGCTGGATCGTCGCGAGCACTTTCATCGGGACGCTGCTGGCCGATCCGGATTCCGCGCTTAGCCTCGATTTCACACCGCAGGACAGCCCGCTTCGGGCCCCGGACGGCGGCCCGATCGATAGCATCGCCAAGTGGATGCAATTCGCGCTGGTGATGGAATAGTGCGGCCTGCGTATCGCGTCAGAAGGAGGAACCTATGATTACGCGCAGACGCCTCATGCAACAGGGGGTCGGGCTTGGCGGTCTTTCGCTATTGCCCGGATGCGGATCAATTCGGGAGTATTTCCAGCCGGAAGTCTCCCGCACGGCAATCGACATTCACGCCCATATCTTCAACGGGCGCGACGTGCCGATTGTCGGGTTCCTGCAACAAGTCATTCTGCGCGACCCGCACGCACCGGTTGACGACATGCCGATCAGCGAAGGCTTTCTCAAGCTGCTGACCAAGATCATGCTCTCTGGCACGCCGGGGGCCGCGCAAGAGCTGGAAACGTTGAACACGCGTGGCTTCGCCCCCCTGTCGGAACCCGACGTGCTGCGGCGCGATGAACAGAACGTGGCCGCCGGACTGGCCGCGTTCAGCGCCGACATGGGACAGCAGACCGCAGGCCTACGCACGACCCGCACCGAAGAAGAACAGGTGTTTGATCAGATCGCCGCAGAGGTCGGGCAGGCGGGGCTGCGTAATTCGCTGCAAACGCCGGAAAATCAGGCCCGCATTCTGGCGGCCCAGATATTTAGGCCCGACAATGCCGGTGCGCTGACCCAAGGCGAGGACAGGAGCTACCGTCATCGCTCGCCGTTCATTCAGACGATACGTTGGGCCGGGCTGCTAACACGGCCTAGAGTGGATATTCTAGCAGAACTCGGACGGCTCTATGGCGGGCCCACGGGCATAAGGATGTTTTCACCCTCTTTGGTGGATTTCAGCGCGTGGTTCAGCACCAACGAAGACGTTACCCCGCTGGAAAACCTGATCACGCTGTTCTCGGCCATTGCAAAGGATTATCCAGATGCGCTCGTCCTGAATTTTGCGCCCTTCTGCCCCTTGCGCGCAGCGCTCGAGGCCGAGGACGATCCTGCCATCGACACGCTGCGGCACGTCAAACGCGCAGTGCTGGAGGAGGGCTTTGCCGGTGTTAAGCTTTATCCACCCATGGGTTTCCTGCCAGCCGGGAACGACCGAGTAGAGATCACCTGGGCGCCGCGTACCCCGCTGGCGGGGGGCGCCGCGCTCGATGCCGAACTCTTCAAGCTTTATGACTGGTGCGCGGAGAACGAGGTGCCGATCAAGGCGCATGCGAATAATTCCATCGCTGCCGGACCCAATACAGGTGTTTTCGCTGCCCCCGACGGGTGGCGCGCGGTGCTGGACCGCCCGGGGCTGAAGGATTTACGCCTCAACCTCGCGCATTTTGGCGGTTTCGACGAAAGCGCGCCCGCCGGGGCTTTGACGACCGGAACGGATTGGGAGGAATCGCTGGTAGAGATGCTGGAAGTATATCCCAATCTTTACTTCGATCTCAGTTACTGGACAGACGCCGTTGACCCGCAGTCGCCAGCGCGACCGCGCGTGATGCAAAGGGTGTCCGCACTAATCGGGCGTACGCCGTTGATGATTGACCGGATGATGTACGGCTCGGATTGGTCGATGATCGGGCGGGTACCCAGCCATCCGCAGTACCTTGCCGGCGTGCAGACAGCGCTAGGCGACCTCACGCTTGATGAGGCGCAAAGCGAACGGGTGATGGGGGGCAACGCGGCGCGCTATCTAGGGCTGGCTTCCGGCGGGCAGCAACGCGACAGGCTGGCGGCGTTTTTTTCCGGCCATCCTGTCTACGAGAAGATTTTTAACAGCTAAAGACCGGAATTTTACCGGATCGATATTTCATGGAGGCAATTTTCAATGATGAAGCATGTATTCTTTGCAACGGCTCTTGTGGCTTTACCGTTCGCCACGCTGGCGCAGGAGGCCACAGAGGAAGAGGCGCGTGAGGCGCTGAAATCCGCCGCCGAAAAAGCGCGCGAAGAGGTCAAGCAACTGACGTTTGAGGAATTCCGCGACCGGACGCCTTTCGTTCCTGAAACAGGTAAATATTACGTTAACGGTGACACTCCGATCCGCAACGAAAAGCTGCTGCGGGAATTTTACGAGCGCAACATAGTCAGTTCGCCGCCCGTGCCCGAAGGTGATGTGCCGGAGTTTACGATAATCACCAACGGTGGTCTCGATCAGCTTTGGGGTGACAACATCAAGAACCAGCTGAGCTATTGCGTCAGCGACGCGTTCGGCGGGCGTCACACGTCTGTCGTGGTAGAGATGGAGGCAGCTGCCGCTGCTTGGGAAGCTGTCGCCGATCTTGATTTCATTTACCTTCCCGGCGAGAACGCGGATTGCAATACCGCCAATTCCCGCGTTCTTTTCGACGTGCGTCCGGTCGATGCGGGCGGACAATTCTTGGCTGCGGCATTCTTTCCCAATGATCCACGGCCAGATCGAAGCGTGGTGATCGACCCGTCCTCTTTCGAGCTTGATCCGAACGGCAACCTGACTCTGCGCGGTGTTCTTCGCCACGAACTGGGACATGTAATAGGTGCCCGTCACGAACATGTGCGGCCCGACGCCGGTGCCTGCTTCGAGGATGACGACTGGCGGCCGGTAACCGATTATGACGCTTTCTCGGTGATGCATTATCCGCAGTGTAACGGGCAGGGCGACTGGACATTGCGCCTGACAGAAACTGACAAGAACGGTGTCGCCTGTATCTACGGGGCGGCTGTTGGTTTCGCGATTGACCCGTCGATCTGCACACCGCTGCACGGCGGTAGGGTCGCGGTGACGGAAACCTTCGGACCTATGGATGTGGGTCAGGACGCGTTCATTATGATCGGGTCCTTTCCGGTCCAGTCCGGCAGCCCGTTTAGCGCCGTGATGACTGGCGCAGGTCCCAATCCGGGGGATCCTGACCTCTACGTCACATTGGACGGTCCGGCCTTGGTGTCCAATTTCGATTGCCGTCCGTTCTCGACCGGTGCGGAGGAAACTTGTGCCTTTGACGTGCCTGAAGGGCGCGGCACCGCTGTTGTCGCCGTGCACGGCTACGACGCAAGCTGGTTTTCCATAACTGTCACCCATACAGCGCCATGAAACACCACCAAGGAGGAAAGCTCATGACACATCTTGCCTGTATCACCGCCCTGACCTTGTTGACTGTAGCTGGAAGCGCCAGCGCGCAGGGCACACAACCGCTGGCCGAACTGGAATGGCGTTCCACCAGCGAAACCGACGCCGAGTTGGCTATAGAGTTAAGCGCGCTTTACGCAACACTCTATAACTCAGGGAACCTTTCCGTGCGCGAAGTGACCCTGTCCCAGACACCTTATGTGGAGCCGCTGCTCCGCAATGAGGGCGTATTTATGGGATCACATTTTCCGCAGGTAATGGATGCGCTCATGTGTGACATCAACGAAGATGCCTGTTCGCGCACACGCAGACCCGTGGCCAAAGAGACGCTGAGCAATCTCGCTGCTCATGTCGGTGGCTTCGCTGCAACGCAGGGGCGCTGGACAACGCAGATCGGCGATCGGGTGAAAATACCGGACTACCGCTTTGATAACGTGACAGTGCTGGCGCGCATCGTGGTGTCTGGCGATTGGACGCCGAAGGATTTTCAGGCTCCCGAGGGGCTTGATTGCCGCCAGTGGGGCGATAGCTGCGAGGCGGTTGTTACACGCTACAACCCGCCGACTATTCGCACGACCGGCGGCAGTATCCGCGTCACGGTTCCGCAAAAGCGTCTGTCCACCACGATAGCCCTCAAGGCCGACGACAGCTCTGATATCGGACGTGCGCTCAGCAATCTTGGCATGACCCAGTCCAGCACAGCCGCCCCTGATTTCGTGAACATGGGCGTCCTGTCCACCGACTGGCAGAATTTCAATGCGAATTTCTCGCCGAACGACGGGGCCGTGCGCACGCTGGGCAAGAACCTGCGGCCCGTGGGCTCGGTGTCAAAATATGGTGTCGGGGACGAGGCCTATTACGCGCACCAAGTGGATTTGTTCAAGCTGATCAATCATCCCTACGGCACCGAAGAAGATATGCCCGCGGAATACCAGCGGTCAGTCGGTGTGGTGGTGATCGACAGCAAACTTTCAGCGGGTCACTGTGACTGGCCCGAGGTTGCCAGCACGGATGGCACAGTGCTTGATGTGCCGGAAGTTCTCGAAGCGTCAAGCGGTGGCGAACCCGCGACCCCGCCACCAACCGATTGCGCAACGATAGATGATCTGGCGCTGAGTGACGGTGATCACGCGGCAGCAAGCGGCGGGCTCATCGTGTCGCAGCGCAATGGCAAAGGCATCGTCGGGCTAAACCCGTCTGCGCGCCTTAGTTTCATGGAATTCGACAAGAACGCCGTGGCGGACACGCAGATCGAAAGACTGGTTGATCAGGTCCAGCGCGATATGCCTGATGATACGCGGGTGGCAAACATGAGCTTTGGCATCATACCGCTGTTCGGTAATTTTGATGAGGTCGAGGCAGCGCTGGCTGCGCAGGCCGGCCGGATGCTGTTTGTCGCCGCGGCGGGTAACGAAGGCCGCGCGCTTGATCCCGAAAGCTGCCGGATTTTACCTGCCTGTCTTAACCAGCTCGACAATGTCATCACCGTTGTCGGCCTGAATGCTGATCTGCAAGATCCGATGCCGTGGCGAACCGCGACGCAGGGCACCAATACCAACCCGGATTTTGAACTGGGAGCCATTGCCGAGAACGTGCTGTCCACCGTGTCGGGCAACCGTTTTGCGCGTCGTAAAGGAACCTCCATCGCGGCGCCACAGGTGTCTGCCGCGGCTTCGCTAATCTTTGCCGCAGGCGAGTTCATCTATGGCGATGGCCTTCCAGGGGCGCAACTGTCTCCGAAAGTGGTCAAGGACCGCTTGATCTATACTGCAGATTTCTTTGCGGGGCTTAGCGGCGACGTCCGTGCAGGGCGGCTGAATGTAGGGCGTGCCATCGACCTGCGCGATGCGCAGTTCGTCCTTTTTGATGGACGAAAGATCGCGGGGCAGGTCATTGAGGCCCCCGTAGAATTCACCTGTCTCACGACCGACAACAGCCAGAAGTTCCAGAAGTGGTGGAACGTGCGCCGCCTCGTATTTAATGAGGCGCGCGAGCGTCATATCGTGTTCCGCCAGACCGGTGGCAGCCTTGGTGATCGTAGCTCAGCGCTTGAACGCTATCCGTCCTGTCTGGTGAATACGCTGTCTTCGCCAGTAAAAGTACGCAGTCGGCACGGCACGGATTTCGTCGTCAGCGAATTCACTTTCGCCGACATCAAGGATTACACTTCACCGCTGTTCGACGAATGAGACGGGGTTGGATTCTGGCGGCATGGATAGTCGCGTCACCGCTTTTTGCGCAGGAAGCTCCGGTGCTGGAAGCATTTGTTGACGGTGAAGTGCAGAACAGCAGCATCCGGATCGGCCCGACCGAAATGTCCGCGACGCCGCCGGTCTTGTGGACAGATGAAATCAGCCGACAGGGAAGCGATTATATCCGCCTGTATCTCCGGACCGAGGGGCAGGGGTTTGCGGATGATGCCTTTGTCAGGTTGACCTCGGCGCTTGATCAGAGTTTCGATATTCCGTTGTCTGAGATCGGTGAGGAAGGATACTGGACGGACTTGCTGCCGCTCGGGCGGGTGCGGATTGCGCTGGTATCGAAGACAAAGCCGGAAGCGGGCGCGCTGCTGATCGAAGAGATGGCTATCCAGCGCACCAAGGGCACACTTTATTCCCCTTGGGGCGAGAACGAAATCATGCCGATCAACGCGCAGGAGGTGCCAGAGGCGGTGCGCGCGCGCTCTGCTCCGATCGCGTTCCTGTCTTTCATCGACGGTGGGTTCGCGCGCACCTGTACAGGATTTCTGATCGCACCCGATCTTCTGGCCACAAACGAGCATTGCATCAATAGCGACCAGACCTGCCGCAGCATGACCGCTGTTTTCGGCTACGAATTCGATCTTGAGAACCGCCTTGTCATGGGACCGCAACTGCGGTGCGCCAATTATGATGCGCAAAGAACGAGCTTTGATTTCGACATCTCGGTGATCCGGCTCACACGTCCGCTAGGCCCGGAATTTCCGCCGGTTGACATCGCTGCTGCAAGCCCGTCTTCCGAGGGCCCATTGTTTATCATTCAGCATCCGGGATCGCAGCCCAAGCAGGTTTCCTTTATCAATTGCGCCGCGCGCCAGCTCAACGTGGACGGCCGCGCGCCGGGCAGCGATTTTACCCATACCTGTGATACGGCAGGGGGCTCATCGGGGTCGCCTGTTTTCAATGCAGAGGGTGAGATTGTTGGCGTGCATCACTTCGGCTTCATGGATGATCGCGATGGTATCTGGACGGAAAACCGCAGCGCGCGTGCGGATCTGATTGCGACTTGGTGGCAGGATTGTTGCAGTGTGGAGAACGAAACGGAAAACCCTATGGAGTAGCGACTGAGCGCTTGAGCAGTGCCACGCGCGTGGTCGGAATTTAAAGTTGGTGTGTGTTCGACTTTTGGTCGATCAGTGCGATGGCCTCAGTCGAGTTCAGCTTGCGTTTCACTCGGATCACCGGACATTCCCGGCTGTGTTTATCCAGGATATTCAGTGTCCGAAGGGCATAGCCGCTCTCTCTATATTGTATTGCACGGAGTCGTACGACCAGACATGGTTGCGATGCTCCGGGCGCAGACAGATAAACGATCCGTCGTTCAGCCAAAGCGTCCCCTTCTGCTTGCAGTGTCTTGTCGCATCGAGGACAGGTGGCTTTGGATCAACTGCAATGCCAGAGCCAAATGTGTGATGGGGAAGGACTGCTGCATGAGTTGTGTGATCTGACCAGATTTTTGGGATTTGGGGTCAGTGAAGCGGCTCAAGTCTCTGCTAAAGAAACATTTTTTTCCACATGGCATCATACTCTGTGCCGCACGTTGGTGCCTGTGTTACCCTTTAACTTATCAAAACGTTATAGGTATTTTGGCCGAGCGATGCATTCCGGTTGATCGCTCGACTTTTTGTCGCTGGGTGCAAAAGTTGGGGCCGGAGCTGACCAAGCGGATCGAAAAACATCTGTGGCGTGACAGTTTCGAATGGCACATTGACGAAACGTACATCGGCTTCAGTGGCAAGTGACGCAAACTGTGGCGTGCGGTTGACGGCAACTGCCAGATAGGCGCCTGACCGCCTGACCTTGTGGCGAGACGCAAAAGCGGCAAAGGCCTTTATCAACTAGGATATTTATCGTGTCTGGCTACATAGGCCAGTTGCAAACTGCACCGATAAAGCGACCACCTATCGGCTGATCATCGGCGGGCTCAATCATCGGTATGACGCGGACTTCGACAGAAAATGGCGCAACATCACCATCAAGTGCGACCAAACTCATAATAAATGACCGGTGTTAGCGGCGAACTTCGCTTCATAGGCAAGCTGTTCGAAGCTGCCTGCACCAATGCTGCGCATTCACGGCCGAGAGGTGTAGGCAAATTGATGCAACAGTCCCGGCTGCGCCCTTTCGCATGTCCGAATGACACAAGGCTTATCCCAAATTTATGGTGTCTCGAATCCTGCGGGCGCCTGAGACTTATTGACAGCTCTATGAGCGGGTTGAACCGGAGGATGAGTTCCACTGCTGCCGGTTCAACCATGTTACCGCGGTCAAGCGAATTATCGGGTTCGAACGCGGCAGCGGCGGCACGCCAAGCGTTCTCTATCAGCGCTGGATGCTGGACGTCGCACTGTTCCCCGAATGGCGAAATTTGCGCGGCGGCCTTTGGGTCCGGTGTTTGCTTGTTTGGCGGAATTGCCCTCACTGCCGAGGCGTGATTATGGTATGTGAAACGGGTGGGGTTGTGATCGTGGATATAATTACTTGGCTCAGCGAACTGAATTTGAACCGATATGCCGAGACCTTCCGGAGCAATGAAATCGGACTGGATATCCTTCCGGACCTGAACGAAAGCGATCTGACTGATCTTGGTATTCCTCTGGGTGACCGCAAGCGGATCATGCGCGGTATCCGAGCGTTTAAAGGCGAGCCCGTCCCATCGACGACACATCAGGCGTCGCCGGATTTTGCGTCAGAGGCCGAGCGGCGGCACCTTACGGTGATGTTCGTTGACTTGGTGGGCTCTACCCAGATAGCGAGCGAAATTGACCCCGAAGAGATGCGTGACCTGATCCGCGCCTACCAGAATGCCGTCGCCGGTGAGGTGCTGCGCTTTGGCGGTTACGTCGCTAAATTCATGGGCGACGGTGTGCTTTGCTACTTTGGTTTTCCTGCCGCCAACGAAGACGACCCGGAGCGCGCGATCATGGCGGCGAGGGCCATCATCAAGGCGACAGCTCTTATCAGTACGACCAGCGGCAATTTTGCAGGGGTCCGGACTGGGATCGCATCGGGTATCGTCGTCGTGGGAGAGATTGTCGGAGAGGCGGAGGCGCGCGAACGCGACGTTGTCGGAGAAACGCCCAACATCGCGGCGCGGCTGCAATCAATTGCTGAACCCGGTCAGATTGTGATCGCACAGACGACCCAGCAGCTTGTGCGTCAGGTCTTCCGCACCACAGAAATCGCGCTGCCGGACCTCAAGGGGATTTCTGGTGATCTGCGCGCCTTTCTGGTTGATGACCCCCTGACGGCGGAAGACCGCTTTGCCGCCACGACCGGTGCCGAAAAGGCACCGATTGTCGGCAGGAAAGCAGAGATGGACAGGCTGTATCACGGGTGGACACAGGTCGCAGGCGGGAAGGCCGTAGCGGTCATCCTAACAGGTGAGCCGGGCATCGGTAAATCAAGGCTGGTACATGCGTTTTACGACCGTGTCGGCGATGGTGACCACGCGCGGACGGTGCTGTTCTGCTCGCCTCATCATACGCAAACGGCGCTGTATCCGATCATTTTCCAGCTTGAAAAAGATGCAGGCATTCTTCCGGAAGACGCTGACGAGATTGCCTTTGAGAAACTCAGAAGCCTGTTGCCAGAATTACTGGAGAAAGACCCGGCCAACGGCAGGCTCTTTGCCAACCTGCTTGGGCGTAAGTTCGATGCGCATCTGGGGGCTCTCGAAATGGCCCCGAAACAAATGCGCGCGCGAACAATCGAACTTTTGACAAGCTACCTATTGATGCGACCGAACGGGGCCCCGAGCCTCATTATTGTTGAAGACATTCATTGGATAGATCAGACGACAATCGAAGTGCTGCTCGCCTGCCTGTCTTTGCCCGACGCCCGCAAGACCTTTTTCCTGATGGTGGGCCGGTCCGATGGAACCCCTGCGGCCTTAAGCGCTGTAATAGATGACCAGATAAATCTGACGCGTCTCGACAAAGTATCGGCACACGCCATCGTCATGGAGTTAACGAAAGGGAAGGGGCTTCCAGATCGGTTGTTTGACGAGATATTCCGCAAGACCGATGGCGTACCTCTCTTTGTTCAGGAACTTACAAAGATGATCATTGAATCGGACAAGATTGAAGAGACCGACACTGAATACCGGCTGACCGGGCCGATCAGCAGCCTTGCGATCCCGTCCAGTCTGCATGATTCACTGATGGCGAGACTTGACCGTCTGGAACACGCGAAGAAGACGGCGCAGATTGCCGCATGTATCGGACGCACGTTTGATTTTGATATTCTGTCGGACCTCACATTACAGAGCCCTGCGGAAATGAAACATTCATTAAATGAGTTGATCGAGGCAGAGCTGGTAGCGACGCCCGAAGCAGGCTCTTCAATCTACAGCTTTTGCCATGCGCTGGTTTGTGATGCTGCCTACGAGAGCCTGTTGAAGTCCCAGCGCCGGAGGATACATGCCAGAGTGGCCGAACATATGGAACGGCAGTCTGCCTCGCTCGAAACGCTGGCCTATCACCACGAAGCGGCGGGTCATTTCATGTCGGCTGCGAAGTGCCTTTTGGGCGCGGGCCGCAACGCACTGCGCATCAGTGCTGCTGTCGAGGCAATAGACCGGTTCCAAAAGGGCATTGATTTGCTGGAAACCTTGCCATCGACAGGCGAGACGAAGCATCTTGAAATGCTGCTTTTGGGGATGTTGGGCATAGGCTTTATGCAGACCAAGAGCTGGGGCGCTGTCGAAGTCGATCAGGCTTACTCCAAAGCGCTAAAGCTGGTTGATGAAACCGACAACGTCACCGAACGTATTTGGGTGATTTGGGGGGCATGGGTGTATCAGCAGGTCCACGGGCAGATCGGCGAAAGCCAAAGCAAAGCGCGGCGGGCCATGGAAATTGCACAGGAGGGTGGCAGTGATGATGCCCTGCTTGTAGCCCATGTCATGTTGCTCCAGGCAGCGTTCTACGAAGGGCGCTGGAAGGACGCGTTAGAGCATGGCGCGCAGATCGAACGCTTCTACGATGCTGAGAGACACGGGCCCCTCCGGGATGCATATTCTTTGGACCTGATGGTGGTCTGGTATGTTCATGGCTGTCAGGCCCATTGGATGCTGGGAAATTTTCAACAAGCCGATGAGATGCGGGCAAGGGCGCGCGCCTTTTCCGAAGAAATCGATCATATGTATTCACGCCTGTGGGTTTCGGTCTGGTCTGCAAATCTGGACCTTTTGAACGGGGATTTCGCACATATCCAAAAGACTGTTCCCGCAGCGATCCAGAGCAGTGAAACACATGGGTTTGATTATACCGCGCGGCTGGGCAATCTGATATTGACCGCCGGACAGTTGAACAGCGTGTCCGACATTGAAGAACTTGATCAGGCGATAAAGAACTTTCAGGTCACTGGCGCAGGCATATCCATCCCTTATTTTCTGGCGTTGAAGGCACAGGCGCTTTTAAGGACCAATGACACCGCACAGGCGCGGACTGTCTGTGAGGATGCAATCGCGATCATTGACAAAAACGGTGAACGCTGGCCGGAACCGCTGGCCTATTGCATTTTGGGCGACATTCTGGCCTCGCCTGCGATCAATGACAAAAGTGGCGCTGAATCGGCCTATCGGCGATCGGCAGAGCGGGCGCGGCACGATCACGCAATTGTGTGGCAGGCTCAGGCGGAATTGGGTATTCTGAGAATACATGTTGCGAACGGTGATCAGGCGCTTGCGCACAGCTCGCGACAGAATTTGGAACAAAGCCGCTCAGAACTCGAACGGTCGGCATCTTCGGGCCACAGCAGAACGATCGCGAAGTTGATCGCTGAATTGAACCGTAACGACTGACCGGGCTGGTAGAGGACACTGCCAGCTTTGAATGGTTCAAGTGGCTTTTTCTTAAGGTAGGAAGGGAAGGTTTTACCATGTTTGATGCAATTATAGTTGGGGGCCGGTGTGCCGGTGCTTCGCTTGCGATGCTCTTGGGCCGACAGGATTTGAAGGTCCTTCTTCTGGATGCGGCCGAGTTCCCGAGCGACAAGGTCACTTCCACACATTTTATATGGCAGTCAGGTACTGCGTGCCTCAAACGTTGGGGGTTGCTGGACAAGCTCGAAGCGACAAACTGTCCCTCCCACCAGAACTATGTACTCGATCTTGGCGGTCTGGAACTGCGCGGTAGTGTCCGCGCCAATGAAGATGGCATGAGTACCAGCTATGCGCCACGCCGCCATGTCATTGACAATCTGCTAGTTGAAGAAGCGAAGGCCGCAGGCGTCGAATTCAAGCATGGCTGCAAGGTTCTGGGGCTGCTGACCGAGGATGACCGCATCGTCGGGCTGCGGTATCGCAACATGCAGGGCGATACCGTAGAAGCGCATGCAAAAATTGTAGTCGGCGCAGACGGCATCAATTCCACCATCGCCGAGTTGACCGAGGCGGAGACATATAATCACCACGACAAAAGCCAGCAGATCTTCTTTTCGTATTTCAAGGGAGCAGAATTCCCCGATGTCGAGTTCTATTCCCGGCCCGGACGCATGGGCTTTGCTTGGGCAACCAACGACGGTGAGGTTGTTGCCGGTTTCTGCTGCCGTGGTGCCGACGCCAAGACCATGACCGGCGACATTGACGGGCACTACTGGAAAGAATTGGAGGCCATGTCGCCGACTTTCCACGCGCGGCTAAAATCAGCAACGCAAACCGTTCCGGTGCGCACCGGCGGGACCCCGTCGTTTATGCGCACGGCCGGTGGCAAAGGCTGGGCATTGATCGGGGATGCGGGGCTGAACATGGATCCGGTAACTGCGTCGGGCATTTCCAACGCCTTTATTCAGGCGGAAATGTTGGCAGAGGCGATTGCATCTGGTCTGAAAGACAGCGATCTGGATCAGAAAGTAAGCGCGTTCGGCGAAGCCCGCGATGCGCGGTTCGGTCCCTATTTCGCCTTCACCGCCGATCTGGCCCGGCTAGACCCGGAGGTGCCGGAAGAAGTAATGCAACTGTTCATGTCGCTTCCCGGTCAGCAGGATGACATCGACGCCTACTTCGGCGTTTTTGCCCAGACGGTGCCGGTGATGGAGTTTTTCGACCCCGCCAATGTAACGCGCATCATTACAAACGCAGCAACGCCCATTGATGCCTGATATCGCAACCTGCCCGAAACCACGGGGCTTCGGGCAGGGTGCATGATCCAAAGGCCTGCCCCTAGCCGCCGTGCGGAGGGGGAGGGGTGGCCATCATCGATTCCGTGAGTTGGACGATCACGTTCTCTGGCCCCCGAAAGTAGACCGTTTGGGATTCGAAACCTTCTGCGGTCACCACATCACTCAGGAATTCATACCCCCCTGATTTGAGCTGCGATACCTTGGCCGCGATATCCTCGACCAGAAAACCGAAATGTCGCAGGCCCTTGCGGTTAAGTTGGGAAACATCGGGGTTGTTGATCGGTTCGGGGTTGATGAATTTCAGGATCGCAATCCGTGTCGCAGTGCCTTGGCAGACGGCCGGGAGATAGTAGACCTTGCAATTTTTCATCTGCGCCAGTTCATCTGCCCACGCGCCCTCAATGGTCCGCCTTTCACCGATCTCGCAATCAAAATAGGTGCGCAGGAAGTTGGCAACGCCTTCCTGATCATCGGTGACCCAGGCGATATGGTTCATCATCGGCTGCATTGTTTTTCCACTTCTTGTTAAATGACTTTGGATTAATCAGTCCTGACTTTCCCAGGTTGGCGGCATCAGCCCCAGATGGTGCTGCAGCATGTCTTCGGCGGTGGCCAGTGCCCCTTCGACCCATCCTTGGGCATGCGAATAGGATTCGCCGCATATGAAGACGGGCGTGTTCTTAACCGGCTGAACGATGTCGCGGCTGACCTCGTGACTGCGCACGCCGACACGCCAGAAATTAGCACCACCGCCATACGGGTCATCCCCCCAGTCCTGATAGGATGCGGCGTAGGGTGCGGGGATTTCCGGCATTTCGGTCACGCCGTGCATTTCCATGATCTGTCGATGCACCTCGTCGACCATACGTTTGGGGGCCGGAAAATCACTCCAGGCCGGCAATCCGTCTCCGGGTGCGTCGCCGCCTTCACCCTTGAAGGTCACTTCCTGACTGCGCAGACCCGCCCAGTAGGATAGTGCCAGGCCGTCGTCATAGATCAGCACCACGGCCTTGCCGGTCTCCGGGTCCTTGTCCCAATAGTAGAGCTGCCGCACGGGCAGATCCGTTACGGATTCACCTTCGGTAATTTTCGCCATGACCGGTTTTCCATCGCTGCCCAAGACCTTTACCGGCGGCAGCGTTTCCCACCATGCGTAACTGTAGCAAAGCGCCAGTTTGAACAGCGGTATTGGCGTGACTGCTTCCATAAGGTTGCGCACAGACTTATTGTCGGGTGCCATGACCGATCCGGTCGGCGTCAAAAGCTCCAGCGCGCGCCGTGGCATGGCCAAGATCAGGTTGCGCGCCTTGCGGACAATCAGATCGTCTCCGTGTTGGAGGGTCAGTTCCACACCCGTGCTTCCGTCCGCCATCCGGGTTGTGTCAAAGCTGACAAGGCGGTGTTCCTTGTGAATTTTCCCGTCTGCCGCCTCAAAACCGGATGCGCATTTGAGCGGCACCTCCTGATACCCTTCGGCAAGACGGGAATAGGTGATCGATTTGCCAAAATCGGCAAGGTTCCAGGGGAACCCGTCCGCTCCGTTCCACGTGTAGAGGATGCTGTCGTAACCGCTTGAATCAACCGCAAAATTGTAAGCCTCATGGCTGATCTCGCGTTGCATGAGATACCGTAGCGGCAGATCCCCGATGTTGTTGCCTTCGAATTCGACAGTTCGCGCAATGTCGAGCCAGTTCACTGTGGCCAGATCGATGTTCTTGCCAGTCATCGTGCGCAACAACCGTTCGGCGGCAACGACGGTGAAGCCTTTGGACAGCGTGGTCTTTGAACTCTCGTCTTCCATGAGGTTGTAGGGCAGCTTGGACGCGTCGTCCAAATCCTGCATGCGCAATCGCGTGTTGCGCAGATAGGCTATGTTCTGGGGTTTGCTGACGGGGAAGGGCACTGGTGTGAGACCAAATAGCCCGACAAGTCCGATCACGTGCTTATGCTCGGATGTGTAGCGCATGCCGCCGACCTCGACGCGCGTGTTGGGCACACCGGGCGGTTGCAACGACAACAGGCGCCCGCCTATCCGGTTGGATTGTTCAAAGACGCAGACGTTCAGCTTGCCCTGCGGCAGCGGCGAATTCTCGGTGCGCTTGGAACCCATAAGACGCATTGCGCTGTAGACACCGCTCACCCCACCGCCCACAATTGCGACGTCGAGTTCGCATTGATCTTCTTTGGTCATCTTGAATATCCCTGTATCAGCAGAAATTCGGTGCCTGCCATTTCACGCGTCACAATCGGCTTGTGGCAGCGGGTTGGGCCAGCCGTATTTGGGCATCGGTTTGGTGTCGATATGCAGGACCACAACCTGCGGTTGGTTGTCGGTGCGGGCACGGTTCAGCGCCATCGACAATTCCCGCTTCATGTCGTCCGGCCCCTGTTCCTGAGTGATTTCGACGGCATATGCGCCCAAACCTTCAGAGTATTTCACCAGATCCGGCGCACCCAGTTTATAGTAGTCGTCCCACTCGTCTTCGGGCGGGAACAGAACACCCATTCCCTGGCTGACCATCGCCAGATCGTTGTCATTAAGAACGATCCAGATCGCGCCAACCCGATTTTGCGCCGCGGTCGATATTTCGGAGCCATGCATCATGAAAGCACCGTCACCGACGATGGCAACGCAATCCTTGTCCGGTGCACCGATCTTGCCGCCCACGACCGCACCCACGGCAAAGCCCATCGGCCCCATCCCAAGGGCGATGTGAAACTGATTTGGCGGATCAATCACCATGTTGTTGAGCGACCAGCCGACACAGTTACCGGCATCAATAAAGATATGACCGTCCGTAACCAATTCGTTGACGATACGCATTGCGGCAGCAGGGTGCAGCGGCGTGGCGTTGCCCGCACGTTCCGTAGGGAACTCGAACGGCGTGGAATTCTTGATCGACATCACCATCTCGCGCCGGGCATCGGTGTCTCCGGACGGCTTGGCATTGACTGCATGGTCGATAAGCTGATCAATTGCCGCACCTGCGTCACCGACAACGCCGAGCGTGATGGGGAAAGATCTGCCTATGACGCTTTGATCCAGGTCGATTTGCATGCAGTGGTGTTTGGGTACAAGCATCTTGTCGTAATGCAGCATCGCTGAGGGCGACGTGGCCAGTTCACCCAAACTGGATCCGATGACCAGTAGGGCGTCATAGTGATCGGCGTCGTCCCTTTCCTTCATATAGAGTGCGGGCCACAGGCAAGGTGTCATGCCGTAATTGCGCAAGGACATCGGATGACTTTCCGGAAAGATCCCCTTGCCGTCGGGCGTGGTCATCACCGGTATTGCAAAGTGATCGGCAAGGGCCTTCAGCTTTTCCAGGCGCCTTGGATCGCGCAAAGCAGCACGTGCGCCGTTGCCCAGAAAGATCAGTGGCTTTTTGGCCGCTGCCAGCGCCGCGAACACCTGTTCCATCCGCGCGGGATCAGCGCCGCTTGGCTCCGTGCGGTAGTTCTCGGGCGACTTGGGAAAGGGCAGCCCCACATTTTTTGATTTCGGGGTGGCTTTCGGTACAACGCATGTGCCTGCGACATTGTTGGGAATGCTCACATGTGCGGCGCGGCGCGGGCGCGACATCGCATTTCTAAGCGCTTGTTCAATGAGCGTCTGAAAGCTGGATGCAGATGGGATCATAGCGCTGGATTGAACGGCGTTCTTGTAGATCGCGTTCACATCCAGATGCGCATCGACACCTTCCTGTAGATATCCCTGACCGAAATATTGCTCGGGCACCTCTCCGGTGATGGTCAGAACGGCAGAATTTCCAGCCTCGGCGTTCATGGATCCGGTCAGCGCATTGATGCCAGAAGGTCCCGCCGTGGTCAGAACCACGCCCAGCTTGCCAGTCACCCGGTGATATCCGTCGGCCATGTAGGCCGCGCCGGTTTCATGTCGGCAAATAATGAAATCGAACTGATCGCGTTGACGCCTGAGTTCATCCGCGATGTAAATTACCGCCCCGCCGGGTATTCCGAAAACCTTTTCCACATCCTCAAGCTTGAGATACTCCAACAACAGTTTTGCTACAGTCATGTTTTGGACATGGTTTTCAAGATATTCAGCGTGGATGCTGCGACCGATTGAATCGTTTTTCATAAATGCTCCGTCATTAAAAAGTTGATGAAATAACTAGTTAATAACTGCGCCGTTGGAGCTTTGCCGCCAAGCACAAGGCAGTAAAAGCAGGCAGGGTGGCACCCCCTAATGTCTAATCATTAACACAATTAACCTTTGCGCGCACCAATTGGTTTCGGTGCGCGATCAGACGTAGCTGGCGATAACCTGCAGCAGCTTGTATGCTGTGGGGCCGTCGTTCTTGACCACGGCAAGGAAATCTTCCGCACTGATACGCAGGCAGGTCAGATCGGTTGACGCCCGCATGTCGAGCGCGCGCGGAACGCCCCGGATCAACCCCAGTTCCCCGACCAGATCGCCCGGTTCTGAAATGGTGATGACGCGGTGGTCGTTGTCTTGGTGGGGGTCCAGCAATTCTGCCGTTCCTTCCCAGAGCAGAAACGCCCCGATGGACGGATCATCGCCCTGTCGAAAGACATAGTCACCTTCGGCGGCATGATACCAACGCGCACCAAAGGCCAGAAGACGCAATTGTTTGCGCGCGAGACCCGAGAACAGTTCGGCGCTTTCGAGAATGCGCATCTTTCGTGCCAAATCTGCGCTGACGGTCTGATCACCACTTGCCAGAACATCGCTGACCACTCCGGACAATCGCCCGTGCTGCATCACGAACTGATGATCGAAACTTTCTGGCGCTGCAAAGTCAGGGGCCAGACAAATGATCGTGACATCGGGCAGAAGTTTGCGGATCTGGGTGTGAATCCCCTCACGAACGGTAACGTCAAAACTTGCCAGTGGTCGATCAAGGATCAGGATATCAGGCCGTTTGACTGCCGCACGGCCAAATGCCACCGCTTCTGACAGCGTTGCAGGCAGATTGCTGCCCCCCAATGTCACGGGCAGATCAAACAATTGGTGAAGTATGCCGCCCTCCAGCCCCGCTGCGCGCAGCCGCTCGCCAACAAGGGCACGCAGGGCGTCCGCATTCACGCCGTCCCTTATCTTGCCGAACAAGGCATTCTCCAACGCGGAGAGCCCTGCTATCGGCGCCTCGCGAGAAAGCGGCGCGAACAAGGTTTGCGTAGTTTCCTGCAGCGCCGGAGCATGAGCCTGACGTATCTGCATTACCCGCGTGACGATTTCGGCAGGGAATGCCGGGCCGATCTTTTCTGCCGGTATAACAAAGGGAACGGCAAGCAATTCGGCCTTTTGCCGGAGTGAAAGGCGGGCGCCCCGGTGGTGCGCGGGCAGAACGGAAAGCGCTGCTTCAAAGGCCGTGGTTTCCAGACCAAGCTTGCGGAACAGTGGATGATCTGTGCCGTCGACGCCAAAGATCTGGCGCAAGAGATTAACGATATCTGCGGCCAGTTGCAGCAAGTCGCGTTCAAGGTCCAGTTTGCTCAAGAACGACAAAAAAGACGGATGATCAATCAGTATCTGCGCTGTTATCGGCATCAGCGGCATAGCAAAGATCAGGTTTTCCGCCACGGGAAGGGTTGGATTATACGTGCTTTCGTCGAAAAAGCTGACCTGATCGGCAAGGCCCGCAGCGTCGACCGCCTTGGCGATATCCGTGCGCAGATCGACCAGCGCCCTGGCAAGTTCGGGGTGCCGTGTCGGGGCCAGCTTTTGTTCCATAGCGCGCGCGAAAAGAGGGGCTGTCAGTCCCATACTGGCAATCAGCTCAATCCACCAATCCTGCAATTCGGCCACGCTCATAACGTCTGCCGCGCCTGGATCAAGCCATGCCACGTCTACGGGATCGGTGCTGTTGCCGGTGCGCGCGCTTTCCGCCGGGATTGCCGGGTCAGGCGCACTAAGCTGCGGGCAGGTGCGCAATGCAATGTTGATGTTTTCTCCCAGCAACCCTTCAAACAAAACCGGCGAAGAATCGACATATCCGATGCGGCTGGCGACTGTCACCTGATGCAGCGCGCCAAGATCTTGGCCGGCGATGGTCACTGCGCCATGTGACGGCACCAGTTCGCGGGTCAGCAACTTTGTAAATGCGTGCCGGTCCTCTTCACTTGAAGCGGTGATCGCAATCGAGCTGGCCGCCGGGAAAGTCACATTCAAATCGTCCAGAATGGTCGTGCCTGCCGCATCCTCAACGCTTACGCCATGCAGCTCTATGTCTCCGGTCAGGCGCGGGTTCTGATCCGGCGTGCCGTCAAACAGGGCTGCGTCAACCATCCCCTGCGGCGCAAAACGCTCGGTGATGGTCTCCCAGCGCAAGGCCATATCTTGGGTCTGGTTGTAGTAGGTGAGCAGCTCTTTCCACGGACTGGAAAGGTCCTTGTAGGCTGCCAGTGCGGCGACCAGAGCGCCTACCGAGATCTCTCCTTTGATGGTCAGGTAGCCACCAATCGCGTAGAAAAAGAACGGCGTTAGCTGTCCGATGAAGTTGTTGATGAACTTCATCAGGAACTTCTTTTGGTAAATCTGGAACCGGACTTGATATAGCTTTCCGAGGCGGGCGGATATTATCGCCAGACGGTAGCGCCAGCCGCGGTTCATCCTCAGCGTTGCCGCACCTGCCGCACTTTCTCCAATTTCGGCAGCCAGTGCGCGCACTTCGATGACGCGTGCCTTGTTCAGCAGATTGATCTGGCGTTGCATCTTTGGAATGATCCAGGCTTGTAATGGGATCAAGGCACAAGCGGCGAAACCGAAGGCGACGCTCTGCATAAAGAGGAAGCCCAGAATTGTCAGCATCTGCCCCGCCTGCAGGACCGGCTGCGCGATCGCATCACCCATCAACCCGCCCATGGGTTCGGCCTCGGAGGTGACCATGCTGACCAACTCCCCTTGACTGGTGCGTTCAAAATAGGGTGCCGGGAACCGCAAAATTCTTGCAATCAGCGTATAGCGCAACCGCCGCAGCAGGCGCTCTGCCAGAACGCCTTTCATTGTATTGATGCGCATTTTCATCGCACCGTGGATCAGGACGGACAGCACAAACAGACCGCACAGTATCATCAGAAACGTGATCTGCCCGACCTCGGTGCCAAACAGGGTGACTGTGCCACCCTCCGCGCCGATGGCATCATTGACTATCCGTTTGGGCAATTCGAGGGTCAGATACAGCAGCGGAAAAAGCACCAGCGTCACCGCAAGCAGTTTCAGCTGATCGCGCTTGGAATACTTCCAGATAAATCCGAATAGCGTGCGTTCGATGACGTGTCCGTTCGAGAAAATGCGGCGGTTGTGTCTCGCTCATCTTATGGGGGACTGTTGCGATAATCCAGTTTCGCGCGATTGCTCTCTATAAAAACGGCGACGATCTCCTATTCGCGTTCGGCAAACGCGGCTCTCTTAGGGCTTGTTTTTCCACTTCCGGCACTGTTGCGTTAGTTGTGTGATGTGGCCCGTTTCGGGATTTTGAGGGTCAACGTCTGCGACAGAGTTGAGCGCGGGCCCAGAAAACTTGTGATCATTCAACGTGCTGAAGCGGGTGCGAGTCTTGCTTATGTCTAAGCTGTGACAGGTTAAGGTGCAGAACTGGTGTTGTATTCTCGTGCAAAAGCAAATCGGGAACAGCTATCTGTTCAGGAGCTCCAAGAAGAGAAGAAGAACAGAACGATGGTTGGGATCAGACGTTGAGGGACAGTCAAGATCAACTGGATGCTCTCACAGCGACAAATCTGTTAGATAACCAATTCTAAGTGGTGGGCGACCCTGGAATCGAACCAGGCGTGCGTCTCCGCGAGGGAGTTACAGTCCCCTGCCACACCTTGCGGCCTGTCGCCCACTGGCGCGGTGATTACCTGTGGGTCTGGGGGGCGTCAACCTTTATTCGGCAGATTCTTCAGGATTTCGCAGAGGTTCTGGTATGCGGTGTGGCCGCGCGATTTTGCGGCGCTGTCGGGCAAGGCTTGGCGCGCGCGGCGCAAAGGGGTAGACCGACCTAAACGCGCGCAATCTTAGGGGGCGGCAATGAAGAAACCCAAATGGGTCGTAGAAAAAGAGCAAGGCAAAAAGCAGGAGGCGCGTGAGACGCTTTGGCTTTTTGGTCTGCATGCGGTGCGTGATGCGCTGGTGAATCCCAAACGCGAAAAGCTGACGCTGATGGTTACGCCAAACGCGCTGGCCAAGCTGGAAGAGGCCGTGGCCGTAAGCGGGATAACACCGGAGGTTGTCGATCCGCGTAAATTCCGCCCGCCGATTGATGCGGGGTCCGTGCATCAGGGGGCTGTTCTTGAGGTCAAGCCGCTGGATTGGGGCCGGATGGCTGATGTCTGCATCGGAGATGCTGCACCACGTGTTATCCTGCTTGATCGCGTGACCGACCCGCATAACGTGGGGGCGATTCTACGCTCTGCCGAGGTTCTGGGCGCATCCGCTGTGATCGGGACGCGGCACCACTCCGCCCCTGAAACCGGTGCTTTGGCTAAAACCGCGTCTGGCGCGCTTGAGCGGCAACCCTACCTACGCATCCGCAATCTGGCGGACGGGATACGCGAGCTTCAGAATATGGGTTATCTGGTGTTGGGTTTGGATGGTGAGGCCGAAGTTACCATCGAGACTGCGGTTGAAGGTAAACGAGACCGCCCCGTGGCGTTGGTTTTGGGTGCCGAGGGGCCGGGCCTGCGCGAAAAGACCCGTGAAACGGTGGATGCTCTGGTGCGAATTGACGCAGGTGGCGACTTTGGCTCGCTCAACGTCTCAAATGCTGCTGCAATCGGATTATATGCTACGCGTGAGCATAAATAGGGACCAGCGCCATCGCCCATCCAACAAAAATAGCGACCTGCTGCCATTGCGGTACGCGGGCGCTGTTGCGCCTTGATGCAGGTCACCACACCCTGACGTGTGGTGCCTGTGGTGCACCGCTTCAACAACTCAAGTTGCTTCCGGTTGCTGCGGCACCCGTCCGGCCTGCAATCAGCCACCAGCCACGCGTGCGCAAACTGCCAAAAGCGAAGCCCACAAAACCGGTGAAGCGCCGAAAGAGCCTGTTTCGCAAGCTGGCAGAAGAAGCCTTTGATTTGGTTGAGGATATCTTTGACTAAGTCGAAGGCCATCGGCGGTTTTCTGCACAAAAAAGAAGTGTGCACCCTTTATGCGTGCGCCCCCCTTTTTTCGGCAGAAGTAGCGCTTACCTATGTAACAGCGGATCGGCTTGGAACGCCCGACTCGTGTTTTTGTCCCTGTTCCGACTTTCAACCTCCCGGTACTATCCGGGAGGTTTTTTTATGCGCGCAAGGTAAGTAGGATCAAAACATGAGCTATTCTGATGCATTCTTGAAAGACATTCTGACACGTACAAAGCGGGTAGCGATCGTGGGGGTCTCTGATAACCCTGTTCGGGCCAGCTATTTCGTGGCGCGTTATCTGTCGCTTAAGGGATACAAAATTGTACCTGTAAATCCGATGATAGCAGGCAAGACCTTGTTTGGTGCCCCCGTCCTATCTTCACTGGCCGAAATTGAAGGCCCTGTCGATATGGTGGATATTTTCCGCCGCTCTGATGCCGTGCCCGAGATTGTCGATGAGGCGCTTGAGCATGTGGAGGGGCTGCGCACGATCTGGATGCAGATCGGAGTAGAGCACGCAGAGGCGACTGCGAAGGCTGAAGCGCGCGGCGTTGATGTGATCCAGAACCGTTGCCCCAAGATCGAGTATCAGCGCCTTTTCGGAGAACTGCGCATGGGTGGGTTTGCCACCGGTGTGATTTCAAGCAAGCTTTAGAGAAACGGGTAGGGGGTCAGCGCGCCGCTTTTTCCGCAATGCCAGATTGCGACTGGCGGCGAGAGAGTTCGGCCATTACGTCTTCTAGCGGAATGTCGCGCGCAGCAAGCATAACCAGCAGGTGATAGAGAACATCGGCCGCTTCACTGGTCAAAGCTGTCTTGTCGTCCTTGACCGCTTCTATGATCGCTTCAATGGCCTCTTCGCCGAATTTCTCGGCGCATTTCTCTGGCCCCTTGGCAAGTAGTTGCGCTGTCCAGCTAGAGGTTGGATCAGAAGTCTTGCGCGCAAGAATGGTCACGTAAAGATCATCAAGGGTCATGTCAGCCTCATCGGGATACCTGCATCTGCCATGTGCTGTTTGGCTTGCTGGATGGTGTATTCGCCAAAGTGGAAGATCGAAGCGGCCAGAACCGCAGAGGCGCCACCCTTCAAAACGCCGTCCACAAGGTGATCAAGGTTGCCCACACCGCCAGAGGCAATAACGGGCATCGTCACAGCATCGGAAATGGCGCGCGTCAGCGGCAGGTTAAACCCCTGTTTCGTACCATCACGATCCATAGAGGTCAGCAGGATTTCACCTGCGCCTTTTTCCATCATCGTTATCGCGAATTCGACCGCATCTATGCCGGTGGATTTGCGCCCACCATGGGTGAAGATTTCCCATTTTCCGGGGGAGACAGTCTTGGCATCAATCGCGGCAACGATGCACTGGCTTCCGAATTGGTCGGCAGCTTCGGCGACCACGTCAGGGTTGGCCACGGCGGCGGAGTTAAAGCTGACCTTATCGGCGCCCGCAAGAAGCAAGGCGCGGACATCGGCTGCTGTGCGCACACCGCCCCCCACTGTCAGTGGAATGTAGCAATGCTCGGCCGTGCGGCGCACCATGTCGAACATGGTGCCGCGGTTTTCATGGGTGGCGTGGATATCCAGAAAGCACAGTTCGTCCGCGCCGGCGGCATCATAGGCGATGGCGGCATCCACAGGATCACCCGCATCGCGCAGACCAACAAAGTTGACGCCTTTGACCACGCGGCCATCAGCGACATCGAGACAGGGAATGATGCGGGTTTTAAGCATGGGCAGAGCCTACTGTGAGTTAGTTGCGCAAAGCGGTCAAGGCAGCTGCCAGATCGATTGCTCCGTCATACAGAGCGCGACCAGAGATGGCACCACTGATGACATTCGTTGCTTTGAGAGCTTGAAGATCGGCCAAAGATGACACGCCGCCAGAGGCGATCACGGGGATATCAACAGCGCGCGCAAGCGCCGCCGTGGCATCAATGTTAGGGCCACCCATCGCGCCGTCGCGCATGATGTCTGTGTAGATAATTGCCGCAACACCGGCGTCTTCAAATGATTTGGCAAGGTCTGTGACCATCACATCCGTCTCTTCGGCCCAGCCTTTTGTGGCCACGCGGCCATTGCGGGCGTCGATGCCAACGGCAACTTTTCCGGGGAAGGCGCGGGCGGCTTCGCGGACCAGATCGGGGTTTTCAACAGCCACAGTGCCAAGGATGACGCGGGCCAGGCCTTTGTCGAGCCATGCCTCGATTGTCGCCATATCGCGGATACCACCGCCCAGCTGTGCGGGCACTTTGCATTGCTTCAGGATCGCTTCGACAGGGGCTGCGTTTACCGGAGTGCCGGCGAATGCGCCATTGAGATCAACAAGATGCAGCCACGTACAGCCTGCATCCACAAAGGCCTGCGCCTGTGCGGCCGGGTCGTCGTTGAACACAGTGGAGCGGTCCATATCACCATGGACAAGACGAACGGCCTGACCGTCTTTGAGATCAATCGCTGGGTAGAGGATCATGGGCTATGGCACCTTTCATCTGTTCTGATCGGGGTTTTGCATGGAACGGCCTGCTATGCAACGCGACCTCACGTCAGCCTTGCCGAATAGTGGCTGTCTGCGCAACACTCCGCAGCAGTTCTAGGGAGGAGCTTTTATGAGGATGATGGTAGCAGCTGCTGTAGCAGCGTTTGGTTTTGCAGGGGCGGCCTTTGCCGATCCCGCAGTCGGTACTTGGAAAACGCAAGTGGACGATGGTGCCTATGCACATGTGAAAGTCAGCAAATGCGGCGCGGCCCTTTGCGGCACAATCGCCCGGACATTCAACGACACAGGCGAATACAAGTCCAAGAACATTGGCAAAAGGTTGGTCTGGGACATGCAGCCTTCCGGTGGCGGGGCGTATAAGAACGGCCAGATATGGCAGCCTTCTACAGGCAAGACGTTCAAGTCCAAGATGGCATTGTCCGGCAACACGCTGAAGGTATCAGGATGCGTTGGCCCTATCTGCAAAAAACAGACTTGGAGCCGCGTCAAGTAATCAACCACCAAGCGTATGCTGAATTAAAAAGGCGCGGGAGCATGATGCTCCTGCGCCTATGTTTTGTGCTGTTTGCCGAAGCGGTTACGGTGTCCATTTCAGAAAGTTGGTGATCATTCGGAGGCCGGTCGTCTGGCTTTTCTCCGGATGGAACTGCATTCCGATCATGTTATCGCGACCAATTACAGCGGTGACTTCGCTGGCATAATCTACATGTGCCAGACGCTCGGCAGGGTTCTTTACCACCATGTGGTAGCTGTGCACAAAATAGGTGTGGTCACCGGTTTTGATCCCGTCGAAAACAGGGTGCGGGGCGTCAAGAACCAGATCATTCCAGCCCATATGCGGGACTTTCAGCTTGGGGTCGGACGGCGTGATACGCGTGACCTCACCTGCGATCCAGTCAAGACCACGGGTGTCTTCATACTCTCGGCCCCACGTGGCCATCAGCTGCATCCCGACACAAATACCAAGAAAGGGACGGCCTTTCTGCTCGACCGCCTCAATCATGGCGGCGTAGATGCCGCTTTTGCCTTTGAGGGCGCCCATACAAGAGGGGAACGCACCATCACCGGGCAGAACGATCCGGTCAGCGCCAGCAATGACATCGGCATCGGCAGTGACGACAACCTCGCCCGCATCCGCTTCGCGCGCCATCCGTTCGAACGCCTTGTGCGCCGAATGCAGATTACCGCTTTCGTAATCAATAATCGCGGTTAGCATTCAAAGCATGCCTTTTGTCGAGGGAATTGCGTCAGCTTTGCGCGGATCGCTTTCCAGCGCATCTCGCAATGCGCGGGCCACAGCCTTGAACGCGGCTTCAGCGATGTGGTGGCTGTTGAAACCGTGCAATTGATCCACGTGAAGGGTGATGCCGCCGTGGGTCGAAAATGCCTGAAAAAATTCGCGCACAAGCTCGGTATCGAATGCACCGATTTTTGCCGTCGGCAGATCAACGTTCCAGATCAAGAATGGCCGCGCGGATAGATCAAGTGCCGCGCGCACCAATGCGTCATCCATCGGCAGCAGGCAGGAGCCGTAGCGCACGATGCCGCGCTTGTCGCCGACAGCCTTGGTCAGCGCCTGACCCAGCGCAATGCCGACGTCTTCGACGGTGTGGTGATCGTCAATGTGCAGATCGCCAGAACAGCGCACTGTCATGTCAATCAGCGCATGGCGCGACAGCTGGTCCAGCATATGGTCAAAAAACCCCACGCCGGTCTGGTTGTCGTAAATGCCTGTGCCGTCGAGGTTAATCTCGACACTGATATCGGTTTCGGCGGTGGTGCGGGTAATCTTGGCCGTGCGCATGAGGGGCCTCCGTTGGCTGGTCTGCGTCCTTATACCACCGCCGCGCCGCGCGCCAAGTCCCGATCAGGGATTGCGGCGCTTGCTGCTTCGTGCCAGCCTATCACCAACACCGATTTCAGGAGCCGCCCGTGAGTACATGCGTTTTCATCCAGATCCGTTGTCGGCCCGGCAGCACCTACCGCGTTGCCGAGGCGATTGCCCTGCGCGAGATTCATTCGGAATTATATTCCACTTCGGGCGACTATGATCTGTTGATGAAGCTTTATGTCCCCGCAGGCGAGGATGTGGGCGTCTATATCAATGACAACCTATTGGACATTGACGGGATCGAGCGGTCGCTGACTACCATGACCTTCAAGGTATTTTGATGCGCTCGCTCGCATTTGCTTTGCTGATGGTCGCATTGCCTGCGGATGCAGCCCAGCGTGTCTATGAAGGGGATGAGGCCGCCGCGATCCGCTGCGCCAATATGATGGCGATGACGGGGGTGACGCTATTTCGGGCAGGTTTGATGGGGGAGCCGGAAAAGGATATACTGATTGGCATATCGGTGCTTATCCTTGAACGGCACGTAAGCGGGAACTGGACCGAGAAAAAGCGCGCCATGGAAGTGATGCGCGACCGCCGTGATCTGGAAACCACACTGGAAGATTACCAGCGTCACGCGCCACTATGCCTAGAGCGGTTTCCGATCAATTAAATCGCGGATCGACGGCGCCGGGGCAGGCAGCCTCAACCATAGTCAAAATATCTGTTACCGGCAGGCCGGTGGCCGCTTTGATTGCGGCACGGTAGGGCGGCAGATTGGTACATTCCAAAAGGATATGCTGGTGCTCTTGGGTTTGTTGTTGCGTCATGAGGTCGGTGACCTCTTTGCGTGCTGCTGCTTCATCAAGCGTATCTAAATTCTGGCTGATAACCTGTCGCAGGTGGTGCGTCGGCAGCAGTCCAAGGATGCTGTGTACATAGATCGGGTACCGTCCAAAGTGTGCGGCGTTCAGGCGGTTGGCATCAAAAGTCAGGATTTGCAGCGCCTCTGGCGGAATGACGGCTGCAAGCTGCTCTAGCGCCACGAGCGAAGAGCTGATGAAGGGTCTGTCACAAAGCTTTGCCAGATGATCCTGCCAATATGAGAGAAACCCACAAGAGGTCACTATGATATCGCCCTCGGCATGGTACATGGCTTCGGCGAAAGGCGTGATGTCGATGTTTTGCGGCGTGTCGGTAACGATGCTGCCGACGGATGCTCCGGATATCTTGATGATCTGCGGCGGTCGCGCATAGCTGTCAGGGCATCCCACATCTCCCGCAATGCGAGGGAAGCTGGTGTCGAGCTGCAGGACTGTCACACGCGGCGTCATCTTATCTGATTTGCGCTGATCTTATCAGGCAGCCATGTGGCTATTTCGGGGAAGACAACAAGGATGACGACCATCAACAGCATCAAGCCGACCATGGGCAGGGCGACTTTCGAGATGTAGGAGATCTCGTGTTTGGTCATGCCTTGCAGCACGAACAGGTTAAAGCCGATAGGCGGTGTCACTTGCGCCATTTCCACGACAACCACGATGAAAATGCCGAACCAGATCACGTCAATGCCTGCCTGCCGGATCATCGGCTCTACGATCGCCATGGTCAGCACCACCGAGGAAATCCCGTCAAGGAACATGCCGAGGATGATGTAAAATACCGTCAAAGCAGCGATTAGCACGATGGGAGACAACTGCAATTCGTCGATCCATGCCGCCAGTGCGCGCGGCAGACCGGTAAAGCCCATGGACAGAGACAAAAACGCTGCACCCATCAGGATCAATGCAATCATCGCAGACGTGCGCGTGGCCCCCATCAAACTTTCGAGGAAGGTGTTGAAGCTGAGCGAACCTTGAAAAAGCGCAAGCGTCAATGAGCCAAGCACACCCACGGCTGCAGCCTCTGTCGCCGTGGCCCAGCCGAAATACATCGACCCGATAACAGCAAAGACCAACAGCAGAACGGGGATGAGAAAACGGCTCTCGGCGAGCATTGTGCCGACGGACATATGTGGTTCTGGTGGCGGGCGTTCGCCGGGGCGAAAGAAATGCCAGACCACGATATAGCTCATAAACAGTCCGGCAAGGACCAGACCGGGCACAATGCCGGCCATGAACAGCTTGATAATGCTCTCGTTGATCGAAACGCCATAGACGATAAGCGTGAGTGATGGCGGGATCATGAGGCCCAAGGTGGCGGCCCCCGCGAGTGTACCGATGATCATGTATTCAGGGTAGCCGCGTTTGCGCAGCTCGGGGATGCTCATCTTGCCAACTGTGGTTAACGTCGCAGCAGAAGATCCTGAAACAGCGGCAAAAATCGTGCAGCCTGCGATGTTTGTGTGCAGCAAACCACCGGGGAGCCAGCGCATCCACGGGGCCAGCCCGCGAAACATATCCTGAGACAGACGCGTGCGGTACAGGATCTCTCCCATCCATATGAACAGCGGCAGCGCGGTCAATGTCCAGCTGCTGCTTGACGTCCAGATGGTGGTGATCATCGCGTCACCGGCAGGGCGGGTAGTGAACAGCTCAAGCCCGACCCACGCCACGCCCATCAGGGCAAGACCGATCCAGATCGAAGAGGCCAACAACCCAAACAGGACGCATAGAAAGACAACGGTTGCATAGGCTTCGATCATTCTACGACCTCCGATACGATGGGGTTCCGGCCCGTGATGATGGTGCGGTAAAGCGTATCCCAAAGCGCGATTGCCAGCAGGATTGCGCCGGCCGACATGGCCAGTTGCGGTATCCAGACAGGGGTGAATACCAGTTCAGAAGAGGCGCCGGATATGGCGTCCCCCCAGTCGCTCAGCGGCGTCGCAGGAAGTGACAGCCACGTGATCACCCACTCAGGGATTTGGTCCTGTCCTTGTGTGCGGTCATTAAGCATTTCGGAGAAGATGTTCGTCTTGACCGCGAAGCGTGCGAAATAGGTGGCAATGATCGCCGCTGCGGTTACCGCAAAGATGTCGAGCCAACGAGAGGTGAAGCGGTTCCAGTTGAGCACGATTGACACACGAATATGCGCGCCGCGTGTCAGCGCATGGCACAGGGCGAAAAAGGATGTGGCGGCCATTGCGTAGCCCGCGAATTCGGTTGTGCCCGGTAGTGCCACGCCGGTCCAGCGTGCGACCATCTGCGCCACGATCAGGCAGAGAATGGTCACCATGAAAAACGCAGCAATTGCGCCACTGGCAAAATAAACGCCATCCAGAAACCGCCATACTGGCCGCAAACGCCTTTCTAAAGGCGCTTTGGCGAAAAAGCACAGCACACCAAAAAGGCAAGGGATCACGAAAAGCCATACCCACAAGGGTAGACCCAGCACCGGCGACCAGTCGCGCATGTCTGAATTCCTTAAAGTTTGGACGCGCCCGCCGTTTGGGGGCAGGCGCGCTAGAAGGGCTTAGTTTGCTGCTTTGTAAGCGTCGATGATGGCTTGGCCATTGTCGCCTGCTGTTTCCAGCCATTCGGCCGTCATCTTCGCACCGATCACTTCAAGCTCTGCCAGAAACTCTGGTGAAGCATCGGTGACGGTCATGCCGTTCTTTTCAAGCTCTGCAAAATAGAAATCCGACAGCTCTTCGGATTTGGCAGCGCAAGAAGCAGCAGTTTCGTCTGCGGCTTTCATGATACCTGCCTGAACGTCCGCATCCAGACCGTCCCACGCCTGTTTGTTGGCAACAACGTAGTTGCGCGGCAACCATGCGTTGACTTTGTAATAATGGGTCAGATGCTCCCATACTTTCTGGTCGTAACCGGTTGATCCGGAAGAGATGAATGAGGAAGCAACACCAGTGGCCAGCGCTTGCGCCAATTCCGCAGCTTCGATCTGGACGGGGATCATGCCCAGTTCTTCGGCAAACGTTGCCGTAGCAGAGTTATAGGACCGGAATTTTACGCCCTGGGTATCGGCAGATGAGTTCACTTCTTTTGCGAAATAGAAACCCTGACCTGGCCATGGGCAGGTATAAAGCGCGACCATGTTCAGGTCGGATAGCTGTGCATTAACCGTGTCTTTTGCCACAGCCCAGAGTTTGGCGTTGTCCGCATAGGACGTCGCGAGGAAGGGCAGGTTGTCCCAGCCCAGCAGCGGGGCCTCATTCGCGTGCGCGGACATGAAACGCTCTCCGATGTTGACCTGACCGGTCTGAACCGCGCGTTTGATATCACCGCCACCGAAGAGGGAACCACCCGGATGTACGGTAATGTCGATCGCGCCATCGGTGTATTCGCGCACCTTGTCAGCAAAAACCACACCTTGTTCGGAATGATAATTTGTGGCGGCATAGGCCATCGGCATATCCCATTTTTGTGCGTGTCCACCGGCCATGGCACCGCCTGAAACCAGCGCTGCTGCAGCGGCTGTCAGGCTCAATTTTGTAAATGTATTCATTGTAATCTCCCAGTGAATGACGGCTCTAGCGGCCGATGTATTTGGCGGGGTCGAAGGCACGCATATCCATGTTGGGAGCGCTACCGGAAATCAACTCCGCGATCACACGACCCGTTTTTGGACCGCCTGTCAATCCAACGTGCTGGTGGCCGAAGGCGCTATAACTGCGGCCTTGGGGGTCGTTTGCGCCGATCAGTGGCAGGCTGTCAGCAGGGGCAGGACGGTGACCCATCCACTCCACTACGTCGTCGTAGGTTACATCGGGCAGCAGTTTTTTTACCTGCCTGCGCAGCATGTCCAATGGTGCGCGCGAAGGGCCAGCCTTGAGGCCGCCGAATTCGACCACCCCTGCTGCGCGTATGCGTCCGTCCATCGGGGTAATAACAAATTTTCCGGACGCGACCATCATCGGCGCACGCGGCATGGAAGAGGGATTGGTAAGCTCTATGTGATAGCCACGCTCGCTTTCGAAGGGGACTTTGACCCCTAGTTTATGGGCAATCTCGCGCGACCAAGGGCCCATGGCGAAGACGATCTTGTCCGCACGCATCGGGCCATCGGCCGTAATGAGCGCTGTGACGCCGCCCTGAGACATTTCGATATCCTGAATGTCTGTAATCTCAAGCGTGCCGCCTTGTGCCACAAAGTGATCTGCCAGCGCTTTAACATAGGCACCTGGATCGCTGATCCTGCCATGGTTTTTGCAGCGGACCACGGTCTGGAAGGCAGAGCCGAAGATAGGGTCAAAGGCGGCATAGTCCTCACCACTCACTACCTCGTAGCGCACGCCCTGTGCGTCCCGTTTGCCCCAGCCATACCTATCAGCGTCAAAGTCGGCGTGAGAGGCATAGCCAAAGCAATAATCTTCGGTTGTGATGAATTTTGCAGCAGGTGTGTCTGCGGCAAGGGCCTGATGTTGCTCTACTGTGTCGTGCAGTAGGGCTGACATGGCTGTGCCGTAGTGGTCCACATGCGCATCGGTTGCGTAGGACATGTAGTTGCGCAGAAACGGCAGCAGTCGGGGCAAGTAGGACCAGCGCAAAAACAACGGTGCATTGCGGTTCATCAGCATGGCGGGCGCTTTTGCCAACAGGCCGGGGGTGGTCACAGGGATCACTGCACCTGCGGCCAAAACCCCTGCGTTGCCATGACTGGTACCACTTGCGGGCCCCGCGCGGTCAACCACGGTGACCTGATGGCCTGCACGTTGCAGCCATATGGCTGTCGAGATACCCACAATCCCGGCGCCTGCGACCAATATCTGCATTCTGTTCCCTGTCCTTGCATTGAGTGTTCAATGGTAGCCTGCACAGCGACGCAAGAATTGTCACGTCCGGAAATCTAAAGCAGCAAACCTCCGAGGGTGATGCCATGGGCAGCGGCCAGATCGATTTCGGATTGCGTTGTTGGCAGATAGGAAACGAATTCGCTGTGACTACACCGCGGCAGACCCAGCGCTGCAATCAGATCAGCGTCATAGTGACCAGACAAAAGCAGTAGCCCTTCGTGGGCCAGATGGTCACGTGTGCCCTTGCCGCCGTCCGCGCGGATGCGCCGCATGAAATCATGCTGCTGGGCCACGGCCTCCACCACGTCGCGGGAGATAGGGCGGCCCTGAACCTCGCGGAAAAGAGCGGCCATCCGGTGATTGCCTGCACGTCCGCGAAAGATGCGGGATACAGCCTCGGGCGGCACTGTGCGCCAGAAGTTCGGCGGGTAGGGGTGGTCGCGCAGAAGCCACAGGATATGCGTAAACCCTTCTGCGCTGATCGACCGTTTTGCGTCCTTGTTCTGTCCAGCAGTCAGATACTCAGGGCGCGCCACGACCAGCCCCAAATAGCACAAAGCGCGCGCCTCATCAGCGGCGACAAGGATGCAGGGCGCATCAATTGCTTCTGTCGGGATCATCCAGTTCGCGCCCATGGTGTTCTTGATGTCAACGTCATGGCCTTGAATGACGCAATCCAGACGGCCCTTTTCCAAGTCAAGCAGCGCGCGCAATTCGATCTCGACGCGGGTGCCGATATAGGTCTTTTCCGTTTTCTCAAGCTCTTCATAGGCGCGGCGGCCTGTTTTCGGCGTCATGATCACGTCATCAACATACGCGCGCAACATCGCGGCAAAGCTGCTGGCCAACGATTGCTCGCCGACAGTCCGCGCGGTTATCTCTGAGGCAAGCGCGCTGAGCAGGGCATGATCGGGGTGTCCTTGAGAGACGCTGCTATAATGAACATGCTGTTTCATGGTCGAGCGTCAACCGGTCACGCTGTGCAACACACGTTTGCGCAGCGCAGGGGCGATCTGGGCAAAAACCGCCTGCGCGATCGGTGGCGGAAATGCGCTACCGACCTGACGGTAGGCATTCGTTTTGGCGCCGGTAAAGTGCCAGTCATCGGGGAAACCCTGTATCCGCGCCACCATTGGCACAGTTAGGCGCGGCATACCGTTGTGAAACGGATCGGGGGCCTCCGGCGCAACGGTGCGTCCTTCGACACCCAGCGTGGCCCATGCCGCGCGCGCGCGGGTGGGGCCAAGGTCTGGCCCGCCATGCTTTTTGGAGCCGCCGACGACGGTTGGCGCAATCTCGTCTGCTTTGTCGGCCCAATCATCTGCGCCGCGCCAGCCGCGTTCGGCCATCATGTCGCGCAATGTCTCGCCTACAGTGGGTGGATTATGAGGGTTGGGATCAGGCCAGTCAAAATGATCTGCCCGGTTCTTCTGTACAGCCACGATCACCACACGCGGTCGCAACTGCGGCACGCCGAAATCTGAGGCGTTTAGAAGGCGCCAGTCCGTGCGGTATCCAAGTTTGTCGAGCTGTGTTTACGAGCGTTCGCGGTAGTCTTGAAAGACAACACCAAGAAAGCCACGCACGTTTTCGATCATCACAGCACGCGGTTGGGCATCCGCGATAATGTCGATGGCGTCGTTGAACAGGTTACGTTCATCCTGCTCGCCCAGTTGTTTGCCCGCGACGGAGAATGGCGGACAGGGAAGGCCACCTGCAAACAGATCGATGCCGCGGTAATCGGCACTGCGCTCTTTGAACACGCGCATGTCTTCTTGAAGTACATTCCACGCGGGGCGGTTGTGGCGCAGGGTGGCGCAGCAATGTTTGTCAATTTCAACAAGGGCAGTATGGGCAAAGCCAGCCTTTTCCAGCCCCAGCGCCTGACCGCCGGCACCAGCACATACTTCGATAGATGTCAGCATTTGCCTGCTCCCGTTTCGCGCATTAGGCCTGTTGGAGGGCGCAAGTTCAACAGCGCTTTTGCTGTCGCCCCGTCAGTTCTGTTTTTGTTCTTAAGTGTCGGCGCAAGCAAAGGCAATGGAGCCATCAGGCTGTTTTTGCGGGTCCGAGTGATTCACGGATCTCCACGGATATGCCCAGCTCGACCGGTGGTCCGGCCGGACCACCTTCGACGAGGCCAATAAGGGTTGCCGCTGCTTTTGTTCCCATCTCCCGGTGCGGGACATGAACGGTTGTTAGCGTCGGCGTCACAAACCGTGCAAGTTCTATATCGTCAAATCCGGTGACCGAGATATCTTCGGGCACAGCCAGCCCCATCGCCTTGGCTGCACGCAACGCGCCTGCGGCGAGCACATCGTTGCCGCACATGACAACTGTTGGCGGCTGCTGGCCCTGCATAAGCTTGTTCATCGCATCAGCGCCCGTCTCAATGCCATAGGGCGTTTCCACCACATAAAGATGGTCTGACGGTATTCCCAAAGCCTTTGCAGCGTCCTTGATCCCTTCAAGCCGCTCTGACGCGCGATCGTTACCTTTGACAATAGCCGAGATCACGCCGATCCTTTTGTGGCCGCGCGCAATGACCTCTTCGGCAAGCAGGCGCATGGCGGCGCGATTGTCGAATCCTATGGCGGGCTGGCTGATATGAGGGGCATAGGCCCATGCGATCAGCGCAGGCACTGCCTGTCGCTCAAGGTATCGGTAAAGCGCGGGATCGCGGTCATGTCCGATCAACAGAAGCCCGTCCGCGCCACGTGCCACCAACGCGCGGATCTGCTTCTCTTCGGCCTCGGGCCGGTAGGCCGTGCTAGAGACCAGAAGGGTATAGCCTCGGGTATCCAGCGCTTCCTGAAATGCTTGTAAGCCGCGGGCAAAAATTGAGTTTTCCATCGTCGGAACGATTGCACCAATGGTAAAGGTCCGCTTGGCCGCCATAACCCGCGCGCCGAAATTGGGTGTATACCCCAGCGAATCCACCGCTTTCATCACCCGCTTGCGCGTTGATTGCACCACCCGCTCGGGCGAATTGAGGCACCGTGAAACGGTTGCAGTCGAAACGCCTGCCTTTTTGGCAACATCGTCCAGGGTTGGAATGGATCGGGTAGCGCGCATCAGGATCTCTTATTTTTCGGTCCAATAGGCGTCAGGATACTGGAAAACGATTTAGAATCCGAGCGCTATAAATTAAAAATGTAAGCGCTTGCATTTGAAGCCGATGGTCGCTTAGGCTTGGAGGGTGAACATAGCCACTTGGGAGGGTCCTCATGTTCCTTGCAGCGTCCGTCATCGTCTTTGCCGTGTATTTCGGGAATGTCGCGCTGGGCGCTTTTGCGGGAGCCGCGTTTCTAGGCGATGTAGGGGAGATGTTGGTGTTGTTCGGGGCGACGGTTTTGTTCGTAGTCGCCATTCTGCAAAAAGAAGCTGACCGCACGGATAAAAACGGCAGCTGACCGTCAACCGGGAGGAGACACCATGACAAACGACCGAGAGGAACTGGCATCAGCCGAGCGCCGCAATTTCCTGAAACTGACAGCGACTGGCGGGTTCACCGCTGCTATGGTTGCAGGCGGGGCAGGGGTTTTGTGGTCGTCGCAAGCCGCAGCACAAACAGCCAACGAAGAGCGTGACCGCGAGAAGGCGGCGGAACACGTAATGACAATCGGCACAGCTTATGTCCTTGGGGCTTCGCGCAGCTATCCCATCATGCAACTGGACCTTAAAGAAAACATCCAGAACGCAACCAACGGCAAAGTCTACGTCAAGCTGGCGCCCGGCGGGCAGTTGGGGTCAGGCGGTAATCTGGTCCAGAAAGTGCAAGGCGGTACCATTCAGGCGGCGCAACATTCGCTGTCCAACTTCGCACCTTTTGCTTCAACGGTTGATCTGATCAACATGCCCTATCTCTGTGGCTCGAACCAGCGCTTTACCAACCTTGTGAATTCCGATTTCTGGAACAGCGAAGTGCATCCGAAGGTCGAAGCAGCCGGTTTCAAATCGCTGTTTTATGTTAACATCGACCCGCGTGTGGTTGCTGTGCGTAAGGGCGGTGCGGGGGCGGTATTGTCGCCATCCGATCTGTCTGGCGTCAAGTTCCGCGTGCCCGGGTCAAAAATGCTGCAACAGTATTACCGGATGGTCGGTGCAAATCCGACACCTGTTGCTTGGGGAGAGACACCCTCCGCGATCAAACAGGGCGTGGCGGACGCGCTCGATCCTTCCGTTGGCGCGCTTTATGTCTTCGGGTTCAAGGATATCCTGTCGCACGTCACGTTCACGCAAGCTGTACCAGATAGCCAAGTCTATTCGTGCAACCTTGAATGGTTCAATTCCATGCCTGCGGATGTGCAGGAAGGGATCATGTGGGGCTCTGAGATGACGGCCCACCAAAACCTTTCGAAAGTCCCCTCGGCCCGTGCCTATGCAATGGCCGAACTGGCCAAGGCAGGGGTGGAGTTCCACAGTCTGTCTGATGACCAGTTGGCTGAATGGAAGGCCGCTGGTGGTTACCAGTTGGCAGAGTGGGATAGCTTCAAGACAGAGCTTGCAGGGTCGATGGATAACTTTGCCAAGATGGAAGAGGCAGCTGGCACGCAGGGCAAATACTACGTCCACGACGCCTGAGCCTGCGGGCGGGCGTGACAGCGCGCCCGTCCGTTCCTTTTGCTGATCCGGCGTGGTTGGCGGATGCCTTTGCACCTTTGCCGCGTCTTCATGCCCTTTGATCGGATGCCGTATGGATATTTTGCGCAGAATTGATCGAGATGCCGAACGCTGGTTGCTGCTGACATTCTACGTCATGCTGGTGGCGACAATGGCCGTAGAGGTGATCCGCCGCGAACTGTTCTCTTATTCCTCCATCTGGGGAGAGGAGATTGTCCGCTATTCCTTTATCTATCTGGCTTGGATCGGCGCTGCGGCAGCGGTGAAAGAACGCGCGCACATCCGCATTGATGTGATCATGCATTACCTGCCACCACGGGCCAAGGCGCTGCTGTATATCTTCGGTGATCTGGTGATGCTCGCGGTCGCCATCATCGCGCTTTATTGGTCATTCGAGACGGTGCATGTCTCGGCCAAATTCGGATCGGTCACGGATGGTTTGCGAGTCTCGAAGGTCTGGTTCCTGATGGCGGTGCCAGTCGGATTCACCTTGATCATCTGGCGACTCTTGCAATCTTTTATGCGTGATCTGCGCAGCCTGAGGGATGGCACGCCTGTCTTTCAGGGCGACACCTTGTTTGATTGAGGGGTAGATCATGCTTTGGAACCAGGTCGCGCAAACGGTTGAGTTGGGGTGGGATTTCTACCTGCCGGTGTTGCTCTTTGTGGCGCTTATCGCTTTGGCTGTGCCTGTCTGGGCTGCCATCGGCGCTGCAGCAATCACTATGCTGTGGATGTCGGGCGACCTGCCACTTAGCCTTGTGGGAGAAAGCCTGTTCGCGGGCATCGACGCTTTCGCGCTGACGGCGGTGCCGTTGTTTATCCTGACCGGTGATGTGTTGGTACGTACCGGGCTTTCGCGCAAGTTTCTGGACGTGGCCGAAGCGCTGACCAATTTCGCTAAGGGCGGTTTCGGCTCTGCCACCGTGCTGGTCTGTGGCATGTTCGCGGCCATCTCCGGCTCGGACGCGGCGGGCGCGGCGGCGGTGGGCCGCATGACCATCGCCCGACTAGTCGAGAGCGGCTACCCGCGCCCTTATGCCTGCGCGTTGGTGGCGGCAGGGGCCTGTACCGGCATCCTGATCCCGCCATCTATCGCTTATATCATCATCGGTCTGGTATTGGGCATCTCTGCCTCGACGCTATTTCTAGCAGCGCTTATCCCCGGCCTTGCCATCCTGATCTCCATTCTGGTGACAAATCTGATCGTCAACCGCATCCACGGCTATGAGGGCGGCGGCAACATCTCTGCCTCGGAGTGGGCTGCCAATCTGGGGCGTGCGCTTAAATCCGGCTGGTATGCGTTTATTGTGCCAGGTATCATCTTTTACGGCATCTTCTCAGGCCGTCTGACACCAACAGAGGCAGGCGCCACTGCTGTTGTCGTCACCATCATCATGGGCTTCATCCTTGGCACGCTCAAGCTTGCAGATTTTCCCGCAATGCTGGTCAGCTCGGCCAAGGTGAACGGGGTGATCCTGCCGATCATCGCCTTCTCGGCGCCCCTTGCCGAAGCGCTGGCGATCATGGGGGTGCCGCAGGGGTTTGTGACCTCTGTGACGCAGCTTACGAACGAGCCTTGGCTGCTGATCCTGCTGATGATCGGTATTCTCATCGCGGCTGGCTGCGTGATGGAGACCACGCCGAACATCGTGATCCTTGCCCCGATCCTCAAGCCGCTTGCTGATAATATAGGCATGAACGAAATTCAGTTCTGCATTATGATGATCACAGCGTTGGGGGTGGGTTTCATTACGCCGCCGCTGGGGCTTAACCTGTTCGTCGTCTCCGGCATAACGGGCGAGTCGATCCTCAAGATCGCAGCGCGCGCTATTCCCTTCGTATTGTGCATGTTTGTTGTGGTTTTGCTGATCGCCTACGTGCCAGCGCTTTCAACAACCTTGCTGCCCGAGATCTATAAGTAGGACCAATCCCATGACACGTGAATACCTTAAGAAAGCGACGCTCACTGCAGAATCCGGTGCATCCAAGACCCATGAGATTGTGACCAAGATCCTTGGTGATATCGAAGCGGGCGGTGATGCAACCGCCTTGGAATACGCCAAGAAATTTGATGGCTATGACGGCAATGTGCTGTTGAATGCGGACGATATCGCGGCCGCGTGTGCGCTGGTGCCTGAAAAGCTGAAAGCCGATATCAGGTTTTCGCACGATAACGTAAAGCGGTTTGCAGAGGCGCAAAAGGCGACCGTTTCGGATGTGCAGCTTGAGGTCGTGCCGGGGCTGATTGCCGGTCAGAAGGCGATTCCGGTGGATGCGGCCGGTTGCTATGTGCCGGGTGGGCGCTATAGCCATATCGCCTCTGCGATCATGACTGTCACCACAGCCAAAGTTGCAGGTTGCCGTCATATCACCGCATGCTCACCACCACGCCCCGATCAAGGCATCAATCCGGCCATTGTCTACGCAGCCCATATCTGTGGCGCGGACAAGATCATGGCGATGGGTGGCGTGCAGGGCGTGGCTGCAATGACGTTTGGTCTGTTCGGCCTGCCAGAGGCCAACATACTTGTCGGGCCGGGCAACCAGTTTGTGGCAGAGGCAAAGCGCATCCTGTTTGGCCGTGTCGGGATCGACATGATTGCGGGCCCGACTGATAGTCTTGTTCTTGCTGACAAAGGCGCGGACCCGCATATCGTTGCGACGGATTTGGTATCTCAGGCCGAGCATGGCTATAATTCGCCGGTCTGGCTGGTGACAGATGACCGGGCGTTGGCTGAAACGGTTATGGGGATGGTGCCTGATTTGATTGCCGATTTACCTGAATTGAACCGCGAGAACGCCTTTGCTGCTTGGCGCGACTATGCGGAGGTAATCCTTTGCGCTGATCGCGAAGAGATGGCCGCATGCTCGGATGACTATGCGCCAGAACACCTGACCGTGCAGGCTGAGGATCTTGATTGGTGGCTGGATCGCTTGACCTGCTATGGCTCGCTGTTCCTCGGAGAGGAAACCACGGTTTCTTTCGGTGATAAGGCATCAGGCACAAACCATGTTCTGCCGACTTCGGGTGCGGCGGGGTATACAGGCGGCTTGTCGGTGCATAAGTACATGAAGATCGTCACATGGCAGCGGTCGACGCGGGAAGGCTCGAAAAAAGTCGCGCAAGCCACGGCACGTATCAGCCGTTTGGAAGGGATGGAGGGCCATGCCCGCGCAGCTGATGTACGGCTTGCCAAATACTTTCCCGATGAGACGTTTGATCTGACCGCAGATGGCTGACCCGGCCGCGCTCTTTGACCTAAGCGGGCGGGTGGCCTGTGTGACGGGTGCCAGTTCCGGCCTTGGGCGGCGTGCTGCGGTGGCGCTGGCTGCGGCGGGTGCACAGGTGGTGGGGGTTGCACGGCGCGATGATGCATTGGCCGCACTTGAAGCTGAAACCGGCGGCGCAAGCGTGGTCGCGGATGTCGCCGACCGCGCAAGGATAGCAGATCTTGCGGCGGCAATCTCAGCCCCATTTGGTGCGCCCGACATCTTGGTTCACGCGGCCGGCGTGAACACGCGTCAGGCAGCAGATGACGTCACGCCTGACGGATGGGATGTTACTCTGGCCCTTAATCTGTCCGCCCCGTTCTTTCTGTCACAAGCACTTGTGCCTGACATGCGCGAAAAAGGCTGGGGCCGGATTGTGAATTTCGCCTCGCTCCAGACCACACGCGCCTTTCCGGGCGGCATTGCATATGGGGCAAGCAAGGCAGGCATCGCCCAACTGACCCGCGCAATGGCCGAAGCATGGTCGCGGCACGGGATCACCGCCAATGCCATCGGGCCGGGTTTTTTTCCGACCGAACTGACCGAGGCTGTCTTTCGTGATCCGGAGCGTGCCGCGCGTAATGCGGCGCAGACCTGCATGGGGCGTAATGGCCGTCTTGAAGATCTGGATGGGCCGCTTCTTTTCCTGTGCTCAGACGCATCATCCTACGTGACAGGGCAGGTGCTGATGGTGGACGGAGGGTTTACCGCAAAATGAAAGCGTTGGTGTATGAAGGGGTTGAAGTGCTTGGCTACCGCGATGTGCCTGACGCCGTAGCGGAGCAGGGAGAGCACCTGATCCGCGTTGAGGCCGTTGGTATTTGTGGCTCTGACATGCATGCCTATCTGGGTCATGATGCGCGCCGTCCTGCGCCGCTGATCCTTGGACATGAGGCGGCTGGCGTGGTTGTCGGCGGGGAGATGGATGGTCGGCGCGTTACGGTCAACCCATTGGTAACCTGTGGTATGTGTCCAGCCTGTGCCTCGGCACGTGAAAATCTTTGCCCCGACCGGCAGATCATCTCGATGCCGCCACGTGAAGGGGCCTTTGCCCAGTATATTGCGATGCCCAATAGAAATCTGGTGACCGTACCGGATGATATACCCCTTGCGCGTGCCGCTCTGGCCGAGCCGTTGGCGGTAAGTTGGCACGCGGTCCGGCTGGCGTTGGCCGCACGTCATCCCACCGACGAAAGGCGCGCGCTGGTGATCGGGGGCGGGGCCATTGGGCTGGCCGCCGCCCTTGCTTTGCGTGCCATGGGTGTGAGCAATGTCACGATAGTCGAGCCAAACGCAGCACGCCGCGACTTTCTTGCGGCGCTGGGCGAGCGGACAGTGAGCAAAGCAGAAGGGCAATATCCAGTGTTGATTGACGCTGTTGGCTATGCTGCGACGCGCGCAGCCGCGTCCGCACTGGCATCACCCGGTGGTGTCATCGCCCATGTAGGGCTGGGAGAAGACGCAGGTGGGCTGGATGTGCGGCGTATGACATTGCAAGAGATCACTTTTATCGGCACCTACACGTACACAGCCCAAGATTTTCGCGACACGGCAGCGGCGATATTTGACGGCAGTCTGGGTGCGCTTGACTGGTGTCTACATATGCCTCTTTCGGAGGGGGCAGCCGCATTTGCGGCACTGAGACAAGGAGAAGTCGCAGAGCCCAAGATCATTCTGGATCCGTGGACCTGAGACAAAGGAGCAAAACAAATGTATCATAAGATTCTGGTTCCCATGGCGCTGAACCACGGCCTGTCCGCTGACACGCTGGCCATTGCAGAAGCGCTTCGTGCGGCGGGGGGCACAATCATTGCTTTACACGTATATGAATTGCCACAAGGGTCTGTCAGCGCCTATCTGGACGCCGATGTGGTCAAGGCGGGGTATGAGGATGCGCGCGCGCAATTAACGGCAAAAACGAAAGACATCCCCCATGTCACGCCTGAACTGATCAAGGGTCACACATCGCGTGCGATCATCGATTTTGCCAATGAGCATGAGATCGATCTCATCGTCATCGGCTCTCATAACCCGGGGCTCGGACGCTTCTTGCTCGGCTCGACCGCCGCGCGGGTCGTGCGCCATGCCAATTGTGCGGTGCATGTGTGCCGCCAACCCGATTAATCCCATTAAACTCTGGAAAGGCTCACACAAGATGAACATCGACAAGAAGATCACGGATGATCTTGTCGCCAATGGCATCTCATTTGTCACCACCGTCCCCTGCAAGCAGCTGGCCGGTGTGATCGAAGAGATCGACGCGCGCGACGAAATCTTTCACATACCCTCCAATAAGGAAGACGAAGGTATGGGCCTGTGCGCCGGTGCTTTCATGGGGGGCAAACGCCCTGCGATCATCATGCAGAATACCGCCATAGGCGTGACGATCAATACGCTGGCAACGCTGATCCAATACTACCGCATGCCTCTGCCGATGCTGATCAGCTACCGGGGTGAACTGCGCGAACCTGTGGCCTGTCAGGTCGAGATGGCCGTGCACACAAAGGCACTGCTGGCAGAAATGAAAATTCCAACCTACCACTTTCACCACCAAAAGGACGTGGAAGAGCTGGATGCAATTCTGAAATACACCTTCATGTGCAACAAGCCGGTCGCGATCCTGACCGATGCAAACTTTTGGGGAGGCTACGGAGATCAATGATACGCTCTGAAATCCTGCGCGATATCGCGCCTATCATCCGCGACCACCTTGTCGTCTGCAATATCGGTTTACCGAGCCAAGAACTGCATATGATCGATGACCAACCAACCAACTTTTACATGTTGGGGACCATGGGGCTGTCTTCGTCCATTGGTCTGGGCCTTGCCTTGTCACAACCTAAAACGGTCATTTCGATCGATGGTGACGGTTCTGTTCTGACAAACCTTGGTACGCTGCCGACGATCGCAAACAATGTGGCGGATAATTACATCCTGCTCATCATCGACAACGGCTCTTACGGATCGACCGGTGACCAGCCGACCTATGCGGGCAAAAAAACAAAGCTTGAAAAGGTGGCAGAGGCGTGCGGCTGCGAGAATGTCGTTGTGTGTAACGATGTAGACACCGGCAAGGTACTGCAAGATGCCATCGACAGCAAAAAGATGACCGTGATCGTGTGCAAATGCGACAGCGGCAACATCAAATTGCCGGTCATTACGATGGACCCTGTGGTGATCCGCGACCGCTTTATGAAAGCTGTCGCTTCCTGATCGAAACCTGTCAGGTCAGGTCCCTAAGCAATGAGCCGTCGCGCATTCCTTCTCAATTGGATGGGCGGCGGTTCATCAAGTTTAGATCACGGAGATTCGGAATTTGTTCTTCTTTTACCGATGCTTGTGATGGGGGGGCTGAAACGACGAAAGGCCGCCCGAAGGTGACCTTACCGTTTTCTGATCGGGGTGGATCAGACTAACTGGAGCGGGCGAGGCGATTCGAACGCCCGACCCTAACCTTGGCAAGGTTATGCTCTACCCCTGAGCTACGCCCGCATCCGTTAGTGGGGGTGATTTAGCCCTACGCGCCGGATGCCGCAAGAGGTAATTTCACCTCTTTTGCAAAAACTTTGCTTCGGGATCAAAAGTCGCTGATCAGGACAGCGATTGACCACCTCAATCTTGAAGCATTTAACCCTTGGGGCGGCATGACAGTGTTCGTCGGGAGGCTGGAGCGGGGTGTCACGGGACGTGACCCAGTCACGACCGGACCAAACACTCTGATTCAACGTCAGCAATCTGAAACCCAGCCCCACAAAGAATCGCGACGCCGGAATTTCCAGCGTCGCAAAACCGCTTGATACGGCGTGGGGGAGGGGCGGCTCTTTATTCCAGCTCTACCAGCAGGTCCTTGGCGTCGATCTGTCCGCCAGGAACGACATGCACAGCTTTGACGACCGCATCACGTTCGGCATGCAGGCCTGTCTCCATCTTCATCGCTTCGATGGTTAGCAGCAAGTCGCCTGCTTTCACAGCAGCTCCGACTACGGCCCCGACAGACGCTACAACACCCGGCATCGGTGCACCGATGTGGTTGGGGTTGCCTGTTTCCGCTTTGGGGCGCTGTGCGGTGGTGGCTTTAACCAGACGGTTCGGCACGCGGATCACGCGTGGCTGACCGTTCAATTCAAAGAACACCTTCACTTCGCCATCCTCATTGGTATCGCCAATGGCCTGCAGGCGGATTTCCAGTGTCTTTCCGGGGTCGATTTCAGCAGAGATTTCTTGACTGGCTTCCATACCGTAGAAGAACGTTGGCGTCGGCAGCGTGCGCACGGGCCCATATGTGGCATGGCGGCTCATGTAATCGGTGTAGACCTTTGGATACATCAGGTAGCCTGCAAGATCTTCGTCATCAATCACCGCGCCGTCAAATTGGGCCGACAGCTCCTCGCGCACTGATTCTAGATCAACAGGCGCCAAATGTGCGCCGGGGCGTTCCAGATTGGGTTTTTCGTCCTTAAGAACCTTTTTCACAATTGTATCGGGAAAGCCGCCGGGAGGTTGGCCCAGATTGCCGCGCATCATGTCGATGACAGAATCGGGGAAGGACACATCGGTAGCAGGGTCTTCGACCTGCGCGCGCGTCAGCCCTTGGGACACCATCATCAGCGCCATATCACCCACAACCTTCGAGCTTGGCGTTACCTTAACGATATCGCCGAACATCTGGTTCACATCGCGGTAGGTGCGTGCCACTTCGGGCCAGCGGTCATCAAGGCCAAGGCTTGCGGCCTGCGCCTTGAGGTTGGTGAACTGCCCGCCTGGCATCTCGTGCAGATAAACCTCGGAGGAGGGCGCCTGCATGCCTGTCTCGAAAGCGGCGTACTGGTGGCGTACTTCTTCCCAATAGTCTGAAACTTCTCGGACAGCGGTCATATCAAGACCGGTGTCACGATCGGTGTGGCGCAGCGCCTCAACCACCGATCCCAGCGTCGCCTGAGACGTATTGCCCGAAAACGCATCCATCGCGCAGTCAACAGCGTCCACGCCTGCTTCGCTGGCCGCCAGAATTGTCGCGCAGGCAATGCCTGCTGTGTCATGGGTGTGGAAGTGCAGCGGCAATCCAACCTCTGACTTCAGCGCGGTTACAAGCTGGCGCGCCTGTGCGGGTTTTAAAAGACCTGCCATGTCCTTGAGGCCAAGCACATGGGCGCCTGCCGCTTTCAGTTCCTTGCCCATCGCGACATAGTATTTCAGATCGTATTTGGCGCGGTCAGGATCGAAAATATCGCCAGTATAGCAGATCGTGCCCTCACAGACTTTGCCTGCGTCAATCACGGCATCCATGGCTACACGCATGTTCTCCACCCAGTTGAGGCTGTCGAAAACGCGGAATACATCCACGCCGGAAGTCGCGGCGGTTTTGACAAAGTGTTGGACCACATTGTCAGGGTAGTTGGTGTAGCCGACGCCGTTTGAGGCACGCAAAAGCATTTGCGTCATGATGTTCGGCATCCGTTCGCGAATGTCGCGCAGGCGCTGCCACGGACATTCCTGCAAGAACCGGTAGGCCACGTCAAAGGTCGCGCCGCCCCAGCATTCGACAGAAAACAGTGTGGGCAGATTGGCAGCGTAGGCAGGGGCAACCTTGATCATGTCGTGGCTACGCATACGGGTGGCAAGCAGGCTTTGGTGCCCGTCGCGCATGGTTGTGTCTGTGATCAAAAGCTGGCGCTGCTGGCTCATCCAGTCGGCCACAGCTTGCGGGCCTTTCTGCTCTAACAGGTTGCGGGTACCCATCATCGGCTCTGCGCGGCTTACGGGTGGTAGTGGCGCACGGGTTGCGTGGGCGGGCAGGGGTTTGTCTTTGGTCTCGGGGTGACCATTGACGGTAATATCGGCGATGTAGGTCAACACCTTGGTGCCACGGTCCTTGCGCGCGGCGAACTGGAACAGCTCGGGCGTCTCGTCAATGAATTTGGTGTGGTAGGTGTTGTTCAGGAACGTCGGGTGCTTCAACAGGTTCTCAACGAAGGCAATGTTCGTGCTAACGCCTCTGATGCGGAATTCGCGCAGAGCGCGGTCCATGCGTGCGATCGCCAGTTCGGGCGTTTGCGCCTTTGCCGTTACCTTGACCAACAGGCTGTCATAATAGCGCGTGATGACGCCGCCGGAATAGGCGGTGCCGCCGTCCAGACGGATGCCCATGCCGGTGGCCTCACGAAACGCAGTGATCCGGCCATAGTCGGGAATGAAGTTATTGAGCGGGTCTTCTGTGGTAATGCGGGTTTGCAGGGCGTGACCATATAGCTGGACATCAGCCTGACTGGCCTTTCCGGTGGCCTCGGCAATTGTTTTGCCCTCGGAGATCAGGATTTGCGCCTGCACAATATCGATGCCAGTCACCTCCTCGGTCACTGTGTGTTCAACCTGTACCCGCGGATTCACCTCGATGAAAAAGAACTCCTCGGTCTCCATATCCATCAGGAACTCTACGGTGCCGGCACATTCATAGCTGACATGGTCACAGATTTTGCGACCCAGCTCACAAACATGGGCGCGTTGCTCTTCGGTCAGGTAGGGGGCGGGCGCACGCTCCACCACCTTCTGGTTGCGCCGCTGGACCGAGCAGTCACGCTCATACAGATGGTAGATATCGCCGTGACGGTCGCCAAGGATCTGTACCTCGACGTGCCGTGCCTTGAGGATCATCTTTTCAAGATAGCCCTCGCCGTTGCCAAAGGCGGCTTCGGCCTCGCGGCGGCCCTCACGAATTTTTTCTTCCAGTTCTTCCTCGTTGTAGATCGGACGCATCCCGCGCCCGCCGCCGCCCCATGACGCCTTGAGCATCAGCGGATAGCCGACGTCTGCCGCTTCTTTCTTGATCGCGGCCATATCGTCGCCCAGAACCTCTGTGGCGGGGATAACGGGCACGCCAGCCTCTATCGCCACGCGCCGCGCCGAAGCCTTATCGCCAAGCGCGCGCATGGTTTCCGCCTTGGGGCCGATGAAGGTGATGCCGTTTTGAACGCAGGCATCGACGAAATCAGGATTCTCCGAAAGCAATCCATAACCGGGGTGAATAGCATCTGCGCCACAGTCTTTTGCCACGCGTATCATTTCGTCGATGCTAAGATAGGCTGCGACGGGGCCAAGCCCCGCACCGATGCGGTAAGCCTCATCTGCCTTGAAGCGGTGTAGCCCCAGTTTGTCTTCTTCAGCAAACACGGCGACGGTTGTTTTACCCATCTCATTGGCCGCACGCATGATGCGAATGGCGATCTCGCCACGGTTCGCGATGAGGATTTTGCTGAATTCGGTCATGGAGAAGCCTTTGCAGTTGCGCATATCCGGCAATTTGTAGCCACAACCTTTGCAGTGCCGCAATGCGTGTCATTGGGTAGAAGCGGTATTTAGCTTCAGTTCCTCGTCAGAATTCCAAAAACGGCTGCAAAAGCGTCTTTTACGACTGTGGCAAGGATGCGTGGGCGACCCGATGCTCTCGAAATCGCGTCAATTCGAAAGCGAAATAGGCTCAGGCAGGTCTTTTAATGTGCGCGCGCCGATCTGGCCCATATTGGAGGCCATATCCTTGGCCAGAATGTCGATCAGGTGGTCAACACCTTTTGGCCCCAAGGCCCCTAACGCAAAGTGGAATGCGCGCCCCAGCATGACAAAGTCAGCGCCAAGCGCCAATGCGCGCAGAATGTCCAACCCGCCTTCGATCCCGCTATCAAAGACCAGCGGCAACTTGGTCGCGGCGCGGATGTCGGGCAATGCTTCTATCGCGGCGGGGGCGCCGTCAAACTGTCGGCCAGCGTGGTTAGAGACCCAAATACCGTCGGCGCCCAATGCTTCCAGCTTTGTGGCGTCTTCGGCGCGCAGCACGCCCTTTATCAAGAAATTGCCGTCCCATTCGTCGCGCAGCCAGTTCACATATTCCCAGTCCGGCGCTGTGCGCAGCAGGTAGCCCACATGCGCGGTCGGCGACAGACCGTCTGTGGCCGCGTTTGCGTATTTGTCCAAGCCGCGCATATGCGGCATGCCGCGCTGGGCCATGCCCATGGCCCAAGCAGGACGCATCGCTACCTGCGCCAAAAGGCGCGGGGTCAGCCGTGGTGGATTGGTGAGCCCAGAGCGGACTTGTCGTTCGCGGCGGCTGGCGACGGGGACATCGACAGTAAGGATTAGCGTGGAAAACCCTGCTGCCTTCGCGCGTGCGAGCATATCGCGGCGGATTTCCGCATCACGGGGCGGATACATCTGGAACCATGCGTGTTCGCCCAGATGTGGTGCGATATCTTCGGGGCTTTGGGTGGCGACTGTGGATATGCTATAAGGTATGCCAGCGCGCGCACCCGCGCGGGCCAGATGGCCCTCTGCGTCGGGCCACATCAGGCCAGACATGCCAATCGGCGCGATGCCAAAAGGCAGGGGCATGTCGTGCCCCAGAAAGTTTGTCGAAAGATCGGGCGTGAACTCACCGTGCAGGATCGAGGGCATCATACCCAGTTTGTCCAAGCCGATGCGGTTACGAGTCTTCGTGGCTTCGTCACCTGTCCCACTGTCCAGATATTCCCAAACGAATTTGGGAATTCGCTTTTGCGCGCGGGTGCGCAAATCACTGAGGGCGGGGTATTTTGAATGCAGATCCATGACAGCATTTGGCGGTCAGCGCGATGCTTTGTCCAGCACCAGTTTGCCACTTCGCGCACCTAATCCCACAGGTCAGGGAACGCACAAGCGTGGGCATGCCAATTTTGGGTGCGCATTTTCCCTGCCCAAGGCACACTAAACCTGCCTCATGAAAATTGATGTAGAACATAGTGCGAACGTCTCTTTAATTCCGACGGCTTTCGGACTAGTTTACCCGGCATGAGCAGTTTTGATGAAAATGCCGCCTTTGAAGGCGCCTCTTTGTCCGCGCGTGCAATGGCAGCGCGTCCACAACCGTATCTTGATGGTCTGAATCCCGCACAACGTGAAGCTGTGGAAAAAATGGACGGTCCGGTTTTGATGCTGGCGGGGGCCGGCACGGGGAAAACACGTGCGCTGACCGCACGGATTGTACATCTGCTTAACACCGGTCGCGCGCGCCCGAACGAAATTCTGGCCGTGACGTTTACGAATAAAGCCGCGCGCGAGATGAAAAATCGCGTTGGGGCCATGCTTGGCCAACCGGTTGAAGGAATGCCATGGCTCGGCACTTTCCACGCGATTTGTGTAAAGCTGCTGCGCCGCCACGCCGAACTGGTAGGATTGAAATCAAACTTCACTATTTTGGATACTGATGACCAGCTTCGTCTGCTGAAACAGTTGGTAGCCGCCGAAGGCATTGATGACAAACGTTGGCCCGCAAGGATGCTGGCAGGCATCATTGACGACTGGAAGAACCGCGCATTGACGCCGGACAAGATACCGGCGGCGGATGCCGGGGCCTATAATCATCGCGGCCCGGAAATTTACGCCGCCTACCAGAAACGTCTGTTGGAACTGAACGCCACTGATTTTGGTGACCTGCTGTTGCATATGGTCACGATCTTCCAGACGCATGAAGACGTGTTGAACCAGTATCAACGCTGGTTCAAATACATCCTTGTTGACGAATATCAGGATACCAACGTCGCACAGTATCTGTGGCTGCGCCTTCTTGCGGCAGGTCACAAGAATATCTGCTGCGTGGGCGATGACGACCAGTCGATCTATGGTTGGCGCGGCGCCGAAGTTGGCAATATCCTGCGGTTTGAAAAGGATTTTCCGGGCTCGCACGTGGTGCGTCTTGAGCAGAACTACCGTTCCACCCCGCATATCCTTGCGGCTGCTTCCGGCGTGATTGCCGGTAACGCCGGACGCTTGGGCAAGACGTTGTGGACAGAGGCAACGGACGGAGAGAAACTCCGTCTGATCGGCCATTGGGATGGCGCTGAAGAAGCCCGCTGGATCGGAGACGAGATCGAATCGATGCAGCGCGGCACACGCGGGCTGCGCCCCTTCAGCCTTGATCACATGGCGATTCTCGTGCGTGCATCGCACCAGATGCGCGCGTTCGAAGACCGGTTCCTGACCATCGGTTTGCCGTATCGTGTGATTGGTGGCCCGCGGTTCTACGAACGGCTCGAGATCAGGGACGCGATGGCCTACTTCCGCGTTGTGACCTCTCCTGATGATGATCTTGCGTTTGAGCGGATTGTGAACACGCCCAAGCGCGGACTTGGGGATGTGGCCCAGAAGAAAATTCAAAGCGCGGCGCGGGAAAATGGCACCAATCTTGTTGAGGGTGCACGGATTTTGCTCTCTCAGAACGGCATTGGCGGGAAGGGCGGCGCGCAACTACGGCTGCTGATAGAGGGGATCGACCGTTGGTCATCCAAGCTGCGTGGCCCGCGGATCGAAGTGAATGACGATAGCGTGTTGGACGACGGTGGACCGGTTCGAATGGACTTTGCCCCGCCAGAGATGAGCCATGTTGAACTGGCAGAGATGATTCTGGACGAAAGCGGCTATACCGGTCACTGGCAGAACGACAAAACGCCCGAAGCGGCGGGGCGTCTAGAGAACATCAAAGAGCTGGTTAAGGCGCTGGATCAATTCGAGAATTTGCAGGGATTCCTTGAGCATGTCAGCCTGATCATGGACAATGAGCAGGAAAGCGAAGGGGCCAAGGTTTCTATCATGACGCTGCACGCGGCAAAGGGGTTGGAATTTCCCGCCGTGTTCCTGCCCGGTTGGGAAGATGGGTTGTTCCCCTCGCAGCGGTCGATGGATGAAAGCGGACTGAAGGGTTTGGAGGAAGAGCGGCGGCTGGCCTACGTCGGCATCACCCGCGCAGAAGAGATTTGTACCATTTCGTTTGCGGCCAACCGACAGGTATTTGGCCAGTGGCAAAACGCGATGCCGTCCAGATTTATTGATGAACTGCCCGAACAGCATGTGGACGTGCTGACACCTCCTGGCCTTTATGGAGGTGGATACGGCGCGGCCATGCCGCAAAGCACGCTGCACGAAGCCGCGTCCGAGGCGAATGTTTACAATTCTCCGGGGTGGCGGCGTTTGCAAGCGCGTGCAGGCACGCGCGGGATGAGCCAGCCAAGCGAATCCAAAAACGTCACCATTGATATGACTGCAACCAGCAGCTTTGTTATGGGGGAGCGGGTGTTCCACCAGAAGTTCGGCTATGGCTCTATCATCGGGATTGAAGGTGATAAACTGGAAGTCGCCTTTGAAAAAGCGGGCGACAAGAAGGTCGTTGCGCGATTCTTGACAGCTGCGGATGATGTGCCCTTCTAAGAGTTATGAGGGGGGCGTGTCCGGTGCCGAACTGTCTATGATTGTGCAGGTATAAAACTTGTCTTCAATCGCCTGTTTGCGCAAATCTACCTCAAGCTTGAGAAGGTTTGCCATGCTGCTGGCGTAACACTTTGTAAGTGCTGCTTCGATTGCCTCCTGAAGAGAGTCCCGCCGTGTGGCCCAGCCGAAAGCAGTATTGCCGGACACGGAAAATGCGCGGTGTCCTTCTGTCCTGCCTTGGTAAATCCCGAATTTTTCACTGGCGCGTTTGTTTAGCGTGTTCCGAGGGATATTTACGGTGTCCATATCCGCTGGATAGGTCACGCCCGCTAATACACATTTTCCTTCATCGGCGTACTTGTCGCAAATACGACGCGCCAGTTCAAATGCGTCCTCAAGACGATTTGCACCAGTGAAAGAGCCCCAACCTGAACCGCCTTGCTCGATGAATATGGCACCGAAATAGCGGTTTCCCTCAGCGAATTTTTCCAATCCGGCGCGTTGGTTCTGTTTCAAAGCGCCGATGTTTTCGATTTGCGTGATACCTGCCGCTTCAAACAGATGCACATCTGCGTAGGAGGGGGCCGCAACAGAAAGCCAGAAAAGGGCACAAACACGGATGATTTTCATTGGATAGCCTGCCTTTTCGCAACGTTCCTTAAACAATGATCGAAAAAGGTGGCGATTTTCCGACAGGATATAGGTTATCGCGCGGAAGCAGTTATGCCGGAAATGCAAAACGGCGGACCCCAGGGAGGTGGGGGCCGCCGCTCTATAAGGTGCACCCTTCCGAATGGGAGGAGGGAAAGATGCAGCTTTCACAGCGCGGGGTCATCAGGGAGGTGAGACTCTGCCGTGCCGTCATTCCCCTGCGGATCGATGGGAGGAAAGACCCGCAGGGAATAGGGATTTATTTAACCATTTCAGCCGCTTCAAGGGACAGGCGACGGAAGTCACCGCGCGAGAAGCCCAGATCGGCCAGATCGCGTGCTGTGAGTGTGCACAGCTCATCATATGTCTGGCGGTAAACTTTGCGCTGGCGCATCTTCAGACCGATCGCATCGAACATTGCTGCAATGCGGCGTGGCTGTGTGGATACGGTTGCGGTTGTGTCTGTGAAGTATGCCATTGGCTCTCTTTCATCTCGATTACGTCTTGTTGTGATCAGTATTTAGGGATTTGACCATTTGGTTCAAGACGTAATGCTGCAATGCGGCTATGCATTTTTTGCATATGCAGAAATTTTGGTATGCGGCTGTTTCTACGCAATAATACTGACAGATTCTCACGGTTCTGTGATCGCGCGCCGGGTGCTGGAATAAAAAAATGGCGACGACATCAGGGAGGAGGAAGATGTCGCCGCCTTAAAGAAAAGAGATGCCCGGGAGGAGGATGGGAACCTCTTTGATATTCAAGAAAACCATCGGGAGGATTGCTTTCATGCATTTGTTTTAGCGCTAATTGCTGCGCTTGCACAATCTTTTTTTGCGCAATGCTGCCATGCGGCATGCGCATATGTTGGTTGTTGCTTAATATTTGTGCACAGGATTTTGGGCGAAAGTGATGACATGCCGCAGCGCCGAGACTTGCGATTTCTGTCTGATCTGCGATGTCATGCGCTGTCACAAGGAGTAGTGCGATGCCCGTCACCAAAGCAGATGTAGAAGCGGCCCTGAACAGGATCAACTTGCCTGACGGACGCAGCCTCATGGACCACGATCTGGTCCGCGCTCTTTCGGTCGAAGACGGCGCTGTGCGTTTCGTGATCGAGGCACCAAATGCAGATGTTGCGCGGTCGATGGCGCCTTTGCGGGATGCTGCGGAAAAGCTTGTTTCGGAGATTGCAGGTGTAACGAAAGCAACTGTTGCGCTCACGGCGCACGGGCCTGCCGCCAAACCTGCCGCGCCACCCAGCCTCAAGATCGGCGGGCACCCCAAACCACAGGATGGCCCGACAAAGCCGAGTGGTGTTCAGCGCATCCTTGCAATCGGTTCGGGTAAGGGGGGCGTTGGTAAATCCACCGTCAGCACCAACCTCGCCGTGGCACTGGCCAAGCAGGGCCGCAAGGTCGGATTGCTGGATGCAGACATCTACGGCCCCAGTATTCCGCGCATGATGGGCGTGAGTAAACGTCCGGCCAGCCCAGATGGCAAAACCATCATCCCGCTGAAGGCTCACGGCGTTACGCTGATGTCTATCGGTTTCATGATGGAAGAGGGTAAGGCGACCATCTGGCGTGGTCCTATGCTGATGGGGGCCTTGCAGCAGATGTTGGGGCAGGTCGAGTGGGGGGAGCTTGATGTGCTTTTGGTGGATCTGCCGCCTGGTACCGGCGATGTGCAGCTGACCCTGTGTACCAAGTCTGAACTGTCAGGCGCGATTGTCGTGAGTACACCGCAGGATGTGGCGCTGATCGACGCGCGCAAGGCGCTCGATATGTTCGCGACGCTAAAGACCCCTGTGCTGGGCCTGATTGAAAACATGTCTATGTTTGTGTGCCCCGATTGTGGTTCAGAGCATGCGATCTTCGGGCAGGGCGGTGTGGCCGCAGAGGCGGCAGGCATGGACGTGCCGCTGCTGGGGACATTGCCGATTGACCTGGAGACGCGGCTTGCCGGGGATGGTGGCATGCCAGTGGCGGCTGGTGACGGACCGATGGCGCAAGCCTATGCACGCATTGCCGAGGGGCTGATAAAAGGCGGTATGGCCTGAGCAGGTCAGGCTTTCTGGCGGGCCTGTAGGGAATAGAGCGTGGTCAGCACGCTGAAGATCAGCAGGCCTTGTGCGATGTAGATTGTCATCTCGATCGCCAACTGGTGGCCGGAGCTGTCCAAATCTATTAACGTAATAAAGCTGGTTGCCAAAGTATTCGCGAGCGCAAGAACCGCAGCGACACCCCAGAGCGGCCTGGAAACCGAGACTGTATAGCGCCAGCTTTTCGCCATCGAGATCGGTTTGCCCAAGGCGGCGGCAGGCAGGATCAGGCTGAGCCGGAGCGACAGCCAAAGTAGAAAAAGCTGTGTGATGAACGTCGATAGCAGAATCGATACCAGCGCAGGGGCAGCTGTGTCGGCGTCGTTTGATCTGATGCTCAGAATAAGCGGAATTATTAATGCGAAGTTAACCGCAATTTGTATCGCGGTTAAGGCAAGCGCACGCCAGATATAGCCAAACACCAGCCTCACTGTCATGGGGCGCTGCTCTCCCATGTCGTGAAGTGTATGGCGGTGCCACAGGATCGCCATCATGGCATAGCTGAGCACAAAGGCCGTCAAAACCACGAGAGATGAGCCGCCCGCGGCGGTTCCTTGCGCACCCGACGTGAGGAAGCCGGGGGCAATTATGGCCGCCGCAAATCCTACAATCGCCATCAACACGAGCGCCGGAGCCAGCACAGTCACTGTTCTGAGAGGGTGCTTTGTAAGAAGACCAACGGCCCTTTGTAGCAAGTTGAGTGTCGTGATCACCGGGAGCGTGTCCTCGTTTGTGTGCTGTTCTTTTTGACCGTTTGGCAGGGGTTAAGCAAGGAGATCGCCTTAGAAGGCCGTGGCATGTGCGGAAAATGGGTCACAGGGCGCAGGGTCAGCGGGTTGTTCAAGCGTCCGATGCGGCTGATGTGTGGGAAATGATGGGATTTTTGAATCCAGCTACGTTCTGCCATGGGAAATGATGGCCGGATTGAATGGTTTTGAGCGATTCGGATCGATAAATGGCATTTACATAGGAACAAATGGGGAATACTTCCTGTGGATAACTTTGTGAGCAAAATTTTCTGGGAAATTATGGGAAATTTTGGGCCATCAGGAATTGGTCTATATGTTGTTGTTTGTCTCCCAAGTGGCGCTAATTGTACCCTAGATTTGGCAGATTTGGCCGCTAAATGTTGTTTTTCATGCCTGTGGGGAACTAAATGCGGTAGTCGAATTTGAAAATAATTGTAGACGCCCATGATTTCCCATGGCATCCCTTGTTTATCGGATGAGAGCGAGAACAGGGGCACCAAACGACCCCACGCAACAATAAACTCTAGCAGGTTTCATACAGGCACCTCGATTTCATCAGACCAAGAGATCCGGCGCGCGAGCGAGCAGACATCCCCCCAGGTGGCGCGCGCAGTCGGACTTCCCCGCACAGCGGGATAAAGCGGCGGGTTGATCAGTGGCAGCAGATCAATCCGCCCTTTTTACTTTCGGCAAGACGCACAGCAAGTGCGCACCGATTCTACAGGCTACCGCGCCAGGACATGCACCGACGGGTGCGCAGGCAGGCGAAAAAAAGACAGGCGCAAATTGCGCGACCAAGGACAAGGCCAAGCCAGCAGGGGCAGGCATTAAGGAAATCCAGTGAGCCGACGGTTCAGAGGCGAAAGCCAACACAAGGTCGATACGAAGGGGCGGGTTTCCATACCGGCCTCTTTTCGACGTGTGCTGGAAGCGTCCGATCCGAACTGGAAAAGCGGCGAGAATCCCGAACTTGTTATTGTCTACGGTGATCACCGCCGCAGCTATCTTGAGTGCTATACCATGGAAGCCATCGAAGAGGTGGACGCCAAGATTGATGCGTTGCCGCGCGGCTCAATGGAACGCAAAATGCTACAGGCCCTGTTCCACGGACAGTCGTTCCCTACGACTGTCGATGAAACCGGGCGTCTGGTTCTTCCCGCAAAGCTGCGCGGAAAAATCGACTTGGAAAAAGAAGCTTTCTTTATCGGGATGGGTGACACTTTCCAGATTTGGCAGCCCGAAACATATGACACCCAGGAACGCGCCAAGCAGGAAGCATGGCTCGACGAACTGCCAGAGGACTTCGATCCGATGCAGTTCCTGGATGGCCCGGTCGGAGCGTAGCGGGTCATGGCTGCCAACCAGACCTCCCCCCATATACCGGTTCTGCTCCGTTCCATTCTGAAAGCTGTCGCGCCAGTGCAAGGCATCTGGCTGGATGGCACCTTTGGGGCGGGCGGCTATACACGCGGTCTTTTGGATGCAGGTGCTGAGCGCGTGATCGCGGTGGACCGCGATCCGTTGGCGTTCGAGATGGCGCAGCCTTGGGCGGACGAATACGGTGACCGGCTGGTGATGCAGCAGGGTGTGTTCTCGAAGATGGATGAATATGCCCAGAACCTTGACGGCGTTGTGCTGGATCTTGGTGTCTCCTCTATGCAGCTTGATCTTGCTGAACGTGGTTTTTCGTTCATGCGCGACGGGCCGCTGGACATGCGCATGTCGCAGGACGGTCCTTCGGCTGCGGATCTGGTTAATGAGGCCACAGAAGAAGAGCTGGCTAACATCATCTTTCTCTATGGTGAAGAACGCGCAAGCCGCCGGATCGCCAAGAAAATCGTGCTGGCCCGCGCCGACGCGCCCATCACCCGCACACTGGAGCTGGCGAAGCTGGTTGAAAGCTGTTTGCCGCGTCCCAAGCCGAACCAGAGCCATCCCGCAACACGGACATTTCAGGCACTGCGCATCGCGGTGAACGATGAATACGGTGAGCTGTGGGGCGGGCTGATGGCGGCTGAGCGCGCGCTTAAACCCGGCGGCCAACTGGCGGTTGTCACGTTCCATTCGGTCGAGGACAGGATGGTTAAACGCTTTTTGACGGCACGGGCCGGGGCGGGCGGCAACGCCAACCGCTTTGCGCCGCAGGCCGTGCAGGACGCACCACAGTTCACGCTGAAGTCGCGCAAGGCCATTGGGCCGGATGAACAGGAGCTGGAAGAAAACCCTCGCAGCCGCAGCGCCAAACTGCGCGTGGCCACGCGGACGGATGCACCAGCGGGCAGCATCGAGGCAAAGGCCATTGGCATGCCGATGATGAAGGGGAAAAAGAAATGAGATCGGTTATTTACGTGTTGACTGCTCTGGGTGTGATCGGGCTGGCTTTTTGGGCCTACCGTGAAAATTACGCCACTCAGGCGGTGTTGAATAACACGGACCGGCTTCATGCCGAAACACGCGAGGCATACGCCCGTTTGGCTATTTTGCGCGCCGAGTGGGCGTTCCAGAACCGTCCTGACCGGCTGCGCGATCTGGCAGAGCTGAATTTCGAACGTCTCCAGCTTTTGCCGCTGCACCCGGACCAGTTCGGTCAGATGGACGAAGTGCAATACCCGATCCCTGATTTACTCCCGATCACCAACTCGATTGATGTCTCCACGATGAACGCGGAGGATCCGCTATGATCCGTACTCCCCTGCGCCCGCTGGCGCGCATCCTTGAGGCGCGTGCCAACGGCGAAAATCCTGATGCGATCGAACACCAGAACCGTCGTATCCGGCACGAACAGATGCGCGACCGTGATCGCAACCGTGCCGAGGGCCGCCTGCTGGTGCTGGGCGTTTTCTTTTTCTGTGCTTTCGCTGTTGTGGGCGCACGGATGGGGCTGCTTGCTGTCTCCGATCCGGTTGAGCCACGCGCCCACGCGCCCGGGTCTGTGATCGCGAATACCCGCGCAGACATCGTAGATCGCAATGGCAATATTCTTGCGACCAATCTGGATACCCACGCACTTTACGCCCAACCGCCACATATGGTGGACCGCGAAGGGGCCGCGCGCAAGCTGGCCAAAATATTCCCAGATCTGAACGAAGAACGCCTCATCAAAGACTTCACTGGTAAGCGTAAGTTCTTGTGGGTGAAAAAGAAAATCAGCCCTGAGCAGATGCAGGCCGTCCATGATATCGGTGACCCCGGTCTGCTGTTCGCACCCCGTGATATGCGCCTTTATCCGAATGGAAAACTGGCTGCACACATCATGGGTGGCGCAAGCTTTGGCCGTGAAGGTGTGCGCGCAGCCGAAGTTATCGGTGTAGCCGGTGCAGAGAAATACTTTGACGATTACCTGCGCGATCCTGCCAATGCTGGAAAGCCGCTTGAGCTAAGCCTTGATCTAAGCGTTCAGGCCGCGTCAGAGCGGGTTCTGGACGGCGGCATGAAGCTGATGAACGCGAAGGGGGCGACCTCGATTTTGATGGATGCCCACACCGGCGAAGTCATCAGCGTCGTCTCCTTGCCAAGCTTTGATCCCAACAACCGGCCGCGCCCCGCGGTCGAAGGGGATGCCTCTGACAGCCCGCTGTTCAATCGCTCGGTCCAAGGTGTTTACGAGCTTGGTTCGACGTTCAAGATTTTCGCAGCCGCCCAGGCAATGGAGCTGGGGCTGGTGAATGCAAGCACGATGATAAATACAGCCGGACCGATGAAAGTGGGCGGTCACCGCATCGGTGAATTCCACAACAAGAACTACGGCACGATCAGCGTAAGCCAGATCATTGAAAAGTCGTCTAACCGGGGCACCGGTCGCCTGGCGCTTATGATCGGTAAAGAACGCCAGCAAGAATTTCTGCGCAGTCTTGGTCTTTTTGATAAGTCGTCCTTTGAAATCATCGAAGCTTCTGGCAGCACGCCGCTTTTGCCGTCGCGCTATACGGATTTGTCTGCGGTTACCATTTCCTACGGTCACGGCATTTCGACCACCGCCATGCATCTGGCGGCTGGTTATGCTGCTATTGCCAATGGGGGACGGGCCGTAAAGCCGACGCTGCTCAAACAAAACGGTCCCGTAATGGGGGACCGTGTCATGCGCGCGGACGTGGCCGCCGCATCGCGCGAGATGCTGCGCAGCGTTGTGGTCGGGGAGGACGGCACCGCCTCTTTTGGCGAAGTTCCGGGTTATTTCGTGGCAGGCAAGACGGGGACTGCGGACAAACCAAAGCCGCGCGGCGGCTATTATAAAGACAAGACGATCACGACCTTCGCCTCGATGTTCCCGGCGCATGATCCGCGCTATGTGCTGGTCGTAACACTTGATGAGCCGGTAGAAACCTCCAGCGGCAAACCGCGTCGGACCGCCGGTTGGACAGCTGTGCCAATCGCGGCCGAGATGATCCGCCGTGTTGCCCCTCTTTTGGGGATGCGACCTGCCATTGAACCCGCAGAAGTCGCTGGTATAACGCTCACCAGCAGCAACTAAGCCGGAACTGGCCCCTATGGCACACCCCATGAGCACCACCTTGAATTCACTGGGGCTTATGGCCGCAGGCGGAGAGAATCCCACCCTTACAAACCTTTGCGTAGACAGCCGCAAGGTTGAACCTGGCACTCTGTTCGCAGCGATGCCCGGTTCGGTCGTCCATGGTGCCAGCTTTGTTGATGCGGCGCTTGAGCGTGGTGCCGTTGCCGTGTTGACCGATGCTCAGGGTGCGCAGCTTGCGGGGGATGCTGTTCGCGCAGCAGGGGCGGCTCTTGTCATCGCGGATGATCCGCGTGAGGCGCTGGCCCGCACAGCTGCTCTGTGGTTCGGTGCCCAGCCAAAGACGATGATCGCGGTAACGGGCACAAATGGTAAAACATCGGTCAGCACCTTTGTCCGCCAAATCTGGATCGAGATGGGGCTTGCCGCCATTAACCTTGGCACGACTGGTGTTGAGGGGGCGTGGACCGCGCCGCTTGCCCATACCACGCCAGAGCCGATAACCCTGCACAGCACCCTTTCGGATGCCGCCAAAAACGGCATAACCCATGCCGCGATGGAGGCATCCAGCCACGGGCTTGACCAGCGACGCCTTGATGGTGTGACGCTGACGGCTGCGGGTTTCACGAATTTCACGCAAGACCATCTGGATTATCACGAAACCTTTGAGGCCTATTTCGACGCCAAGGCCGGTCTTTTTGCGCGCGTACTTCCGCAAGACGGAACTGCCGTGATCAACATTGATGATCCCAAGGGGGTTGATATGGCAGCGATCGCGTCTGCGCGCGGTTGCGACGTGATCACGGTGGGCCGTGACGGTGGCGATCTGCACCTCACTGCGCAGCGGTTTGATGCAACGGGTCAGGATTTGCGCTTTAGCTGGCGCGGTAAAGCCTATCAGAAGCGCCTTGAGTTGATCGGCGGCTTTCAGGCCGACAACGTGCTGCTGGCTGCGGCGCTTGTGATTGCTTGCGGCGCAGACCCGTCAGAGGTGTTCGACACGATCCCGCATCTAAGCACTGTGCGCGGACGCATGCAGTTGGCCGCAACACGTGACAACAGCGCAGCGGTTTTTGTTGACTATGCCCACACGCCTGATGCGGTAGCCACAGCACTTTCTGCGATGCGTCCCCATGTGATGGGGCGTCTAGTGGCGATTGTCGGTGCAGGCGGTGACCGTGACCGCGCAAAGCGTCCGTTGATGGGGGCGGCAGCGGCCAAGCACGCCGATCTGGTTTTCGTGACCGACGACAACCCCCGTTCCGAAGTACCCGCAAGTATCCGCGCTGCTGTCATGGCTGGCTGTCCGGATGCCACCGAAGTAGGGGACCGCGCCGAGGCTATCTTGCGCGCGATTGATGTTCTGGGATCCGGGGACGCCCTGCTGATTGCAGGCAAGGGGCATGAGACAGGTCAGACCATCGGTGACGATGTGCTGCCCTTTGATGATGTGGAACAAGCCAGCGTGGCAGTGGCCGCACTCGACGGGAGACTGACATGACATTGTGGACAGCAGCAGAGGCACAGGCCGCAACCGGTGGCCGCGTACAGGGTGACTGGTCGGTTAACGGTGTATCGATTGATACGCGCACCATTGCAGCGGGCGATCTGTTTGTTGCGCTCAAGGATGTCAGGGACGGTCACGACTTTGTAGCGCAGGCTTTGGCGAACGGAGCAGGGGCAGCATTGGTTTCTCGCATCCCTGATGGCGTAGGCGATGATGCCCCGTTGTTGATCGTCGAGGATGTACTCAAAGGCCTCGAAGCACTGGGGGCCGCGGCGCGTGGGCGCACACAGGCCAAAGTCATCGGCATTACAGGCTCAGTCGGCAAGACCTCTACCAAAGAGATGCTGTTGGCCATGCTCGCGCCGCAAGGGCGCACACATGCTTCTGTCGCCAGCTATAACAACCACTGGGGCGTGCCGCTAACTCTTGCGCGCATGCCTGCGGATACGGAATACGCGATCATTGAGATGGGCATGAACCACCCCGGTGAGATCTTACCGCTGACCATGTTGGCACAACCCCATGCGGCACTGATCACCACCGTCGCTGCTGCCCATCTTGAAGCCTTTGACGATATCGCGGGGATCGCTTTGGAAAAGGCGAGCATTTTTGAAAGCCTGCCGATCGGTGCACCCGCAGTATATAATGCAGATGTTGAGACCGCGGCGATCCTTGCGGCCAAGACCATAGACCGCCGCCTGAACGGCATCGCCTTCGGCGAACATGGCTATGAGTGGAGGCTCAAAGACCTGACCATTCAAGGCGACACGACAATTGTGCAGGCTCAAGTCGGCGATGAACCACTGTTGTTCAAGCTTGCCACACCCGGACGTCACTTTGCGATGAATGCATTGGGCGCGCTTGCGATTGTGCAATCGATTGGTGCGGATTTGGGGCAGGCGGTCACTGAATTGGGTCGTTGGACACCTTACAAGGGGCGCGGGCAACGCGAAGTCATCCAGCTTGACCCGACCGAGCCGCGCGAAGCGCTATCGCTTATTGATGACAGCTATAATGCCAACCCGACGTCAATGGCCGCCTCGTTGGAGGTCTTGGCAGGGGCCACCACGACGGATGGGGTAGGGCGCCACGGCAAAGGCCGCCGCATCGCTTTCTTGGGTGACATGAAAGAGCTGGGACCGGATTCAGTCGCACTTCATGCAGGGCTGGCACATCTGGCGGCGACCAAGAAACTGGATGTAATCCATTGTGTCGGCCCGTTGATGCAATCGCTGTATGATTTGTTGCCCGAACATCAGCGCGGTGCATGGTTTGAGACGTCGGAAGAGATGTGCCAAGGGCTGCGCCACCGCATTGATGCAGGCGATGTGGTGCTGGCCAAAGGCTCTTTGAGTATGAAGTTGGGCCTTGTCGTTGACGCCATCCGCAAAATGGGCCATCCGGTGTCGGAAGAATAACCCCTGTATTAAGGGCGCGCGGCAGTAACGGCCACCACATGTGGGGCCACTGCCTCTGATTAAGTAAGGACGATGTATGCTGTATTGGTTGACCCTTCTCTCGGACGGTGGTGATTTTTTCAACCTTTTCCGCTACATCACCTTCCGGGCCGGCGGGGCGTTCTTGACAGCACTCGTCTTCGGGTTTCTCTTTGGTCGCCCGCTGATCAACATGTTGCGCCGGACCCAAGGCAAGGGGCAGCCGATCCGCGATGATGGCCCCGAGGGGCATTTTGCCAAGGCAGGCACTCCGACGATGGGCGGTTTGCTGATCGTCGGCGCGCTGCTGACGTCAACGCTTCTGTGGGCGCGGTTGGACAATCCGTTCATCTGGATGGTCCTGTTCGTCACGATGAGCTTTGCCGCCATTGGTTTTGCTGACGATTATGCAAAGGTCAGCAAGCAGACTGTGGCAGGCGTGTCTTCAAAGGTGCGGCTGCTGCTGGGCTTTGTGATTGCCGGGATTGCCGGCTATTGGGCCGCGCAATACCACCCTGAAACCTTGCAATACCAACTGGCACTGCCGGTATTCAAAGACACGCTTGTGAACCTAGGATTTCTGTTTGTGCCGTTTGCGATGATCGTGATCGTCGGTGCGGCGAATGCGGTGAACCTCACGGACGGGCTCGACGGGCTGGCAATCATGCCGGTGATGATCGCGGCAGGCACGCTGGGCGTGATCGCCTACGCCGTTGGTCGTGTGGATTTCACCGAATACTTGGACGTGCACTATGTCCCCGGCACCGGCGAAATCCTGATCTTTACTGCCGGTCTGTTCGGCGGCGGCCTTGGCTTCTTGTGGTATAACGCGCCGCCAGCCGCGGTTTTCATGGGCGATACGGGCAGCCTTGCCTTGGGCGGCGCGCTTGGGGCCATCGCGGTTGCCACCAAGCACGAGTTGGTTCTGGGCATTGTCGGTGGTTTGTTTGTGGTGGAAGCGCTGAGCGTCATCATTCAGGTGCTTTACTTCAAACGCACGGGTAAACGCGTTTTCCTGATGGCACCGATCCATCACCACTATGAGAAAAAGGGCTGGGCCGAGCCACAGATCGTGATCCGCTTCTGGATTATTTCCCTGATCCTCGCGTTGATCGGACTGGCAACACTTAAAGTCCGCTAAACAAATTTCCGGCAGGATCGGCTTTAAGGCCGGTCCGCCAGTACCCTCTGGCGGCGTGGGAAAAGGTCAGAAGATCGACCACCCCATTTGTCGCGCCAGAAGTGCCATGGCTTCGGTCCCCTTGAGGGAGTTGCCATAGCGGTTCAGGCCGGGCGACCAGACAGCAACACTGGCCACACCGGGAACTATGGCAAGGATGCCACCGCCGACCCCGGATTTCGCAGGCAGGCCAACCCGATAAGCGAAATCTCCTGACCCGTCATAGTGACCGCATGTCAGCATCAGCGCGTTCAGGCGTCTGATGCGCGGCGGCATAATCATGCGCGGCAGTTGCGGGCTATCTATCAGAAAGCGGCCTGCCATAGCCAACTGCCGCGCTGTCATCTCAATTGCGCAATGGTGGAAATAGGTTCCAAGGGTCTTTTCCGGCGCATTCTTGAGGTTGCCGGTAGAGGCGAGGAAGTGCGCCAGCGCATAGTTGCGGTGACCGTGGGCATTCTCTGATTCAGCAACACGCTGGTTGATGTGGATGTCTTCATCCTCGGCTGCGGTGCGCACAAACTGGACGATCTCGCCCAGGGTTTCACGCGGGGCGCGACCAGCGAGCAATTCGTCGGTCACGACGATTGCTCCGGCATTGATGAACGGGTTGCGGGGGCGGCCTTCTTCCGCCTCCAACTGCACAATGGAGTTGAAGGCGCGGCCAGAAGGTTCACGGCCGACACGTTTCCACAACTGGTCACCCGAACGCCCAAGCGCGACAGCCAAGGTGAAAACTTTGGTCACAGACTGGACGGAGAACGGCGTTTCCGCGTCACCGGCGCTGTAGAGCTGGCCATCGGCGGTCGCAACGGCGATCCCGAACTGGTCCGGTGCGATACCGGCAAGTTCCGGAATATACGCCGCAACTTCACCCCAGTCACTGTCACTGCGCATGTCCGCGTTGAGTTGAGACAGAATCTCTGGCAAGTGAGATGGCATAAGGCCTCCGGGATCGGGGGTGTTCGGGTCAGGCACCGTTAACAGGAGACACAAGATGATACCAGTACAGGGCATGCAGGGGCAGCGGGTGGCGATACTGGGCCTTGGGCGTTCGGGCCTGTCGGCGGCACGTGCACTAAAGGCGGGCGGGGCGGAACCGGTGTGCTGGGACGACAACCCCCGCGCCCGCGAGGCTGCCGAGGCCGAAGGATTTGAATGTCTGGAGCTGACCCGCTCAGGTGCGTTCGATGGTGTTGCACGGCTAATCGTAAGCCCGGGCATTCCGCATCTGTATCCTGCGCCAAACCCTGTTGTGGCCGCAGCCTTGGAAGCCGGTGTGCCGGTGGACAATGACATCGGGTTGTTTTTCCAAAGCTTCGCCACCTCCGAGTGGAACAGTTTTGATGTGGCACCGCGGGTCATTGCGATCACAGGATCAAACGGTAAGTCGACAACCTCGGCGTTGATCCATCACATTCTTGAGCATGCGGGCCGCAACAGCCAGTTGGCGGGCAACATCGGGCGCGGTGTTCTGGATATTGAACCTGCGCCGAATGGCGGTGTGGTGGTGTTGGAGCTGTCCAGCTATCAAACCGATCTGGCGCGTAGCCTGACGCCGGATATTGCGGTGTTCACGAACCTTAGCCCCGATCATCTTGACCGTCACGCAGGCATGGGTGGCTACTTTGCGGCCAAGCGTCGGCTGTTTGCAGAGGGTGGACCGGACCGCGCGGTGATCGGGGTTGACGAACAAGAAGGCGCCTTCCTGGCGGGGCAGCTAAGCGAGGGCGCGGTCGATGACCGCGTGATCCGCGTGAGTGTGGAGCGCAAGCTGACCGGACCGGGCTGGCAGGTCTTCGCACGCAAGGGCTTTCTAAGCGAATACCGGAATGGCAAACAGGCAGCTTCAATTGATCTGCGCGGGGTCTCCGGGCTACCGGGCGCGCATAACCACCAGAATGCATGCTGTGCTTATGCGGCCTGCCGCGCGATGGGGCTGGCGCCAAAAGTGATCGAGGCGGCATTCCACAGCTTTGGTGGCCTGCCACACCGCAGCCAGACCATCGGAGAGAAAAACGGCGTGCGCTTTGTGAATGACAGTAAGGCCACAAATGTAGATTCCGCTGCGAAAGCCTTGCAGGCCTTTGATAACGTCCGCTGGATTTGTGGCGGTCTTGAAAAGGAGGGGGGGCTGGACGGCCTTGCCACCGCCTCAGGGTCGGTTCGAAAGGCCTATGTGATCGGGCGCGAAGCAGCAGGCTTTGCCATGCAGTTGAAAGTAACGGCAGAGGTTTGCACCACGATGGAAGTGGCCGTGGCCCGTGCCATTGCCGATGCCGAACCGGGCGATGTGGTTTTGCTGGCTCCGGCGGCGGCAAGCTTTGATCAATACGACAGTTTTGAAAAGCGCGGTGATGATTTTGTGCAGCTTGTGCAGGCACATCTGGACTGAGGATCAGCGCGCCGAGTTCAGGTCAGCGGCAGCAGCCATGGCCGAGGACCACGCCCACTGGAAATTGTAGCCGCCAAGCCATCCTGTCACGTCGACCGCTTCGCCGATGAAGTAAAGATCGGGCTGCGTTTTGACCGCCATCGTGCGTGAGCTAAGCGCATCAGTGTCCACGCCGCCCAGCGTGACTTCGGCCGTGCGGTACCCTTCGGTGCCGCCGGGGAACAATTCCCACTGGCGCAACCCGTCCACCAGCGCGCCCAGACGTTTGTCAGACCAATCAGCCAGATTACCGCTTAGATCGAACAGACCTGCCAGATGCTCCACCAGTCGGGCGGGCATCAAGCGGGCAAGTTCAGTCGTCATGTTGCGGCGGCCGGCAAGGCTGCGCTGGCTACGCAGAGCCTCCAACATGCCTTCGGGTGCAATGTCGAAAGTAACGGGCTGGCCGTCGGTCCAATAGGAAGACACCTGCAAAACGGCAGGGCCCGACAGGCCGCGGTGTGTGAAAAGCAGCGCTTCCTCGAACACAGGTCCTTTTGCATGGGCTTTGGCTGGCGTCGAAACACCCGAGATTTCGGCAAAGCGGCTGTCAGGGAAGGTGAAGGGCACAAGTGCAGGCCGCGTGTCGGTTACTGGCAGGTTGAACTGCTGCGCGATGTCATAGGCAAAGCCGGTCGCGCCCATCTTGGGGATGGATTTGCCGCCTGTCGCAACGACGATCCGCCGCGCAGTGACGGCATGTGTCTTTCCTGCCGAATGCAGGGAAAGTGTATAACCGTTTGGCATCTTTTTTACATTGCTGACAGAGCTTTGCAGCCGCAATTCGACATCACGGGCATCCATCAGCTTGCGCAGCATGGCGATGATGTCTTTGGCGCTGTTATCGCAAAACAACTGACCCAACGTCTTTTCGTGCCACGCAATACCATGCGCCTCTACCAGCGCGATAAAGTCCCACTGGGTATAACGCGCCAAAGCGGATTTGGCGAAATGGGGATTGGCGCAGATAAAGGCCTGCGGATCAGTATAGAGATTCGTGAAATTGCATCGTCCGCCGCCAGAGATGCGGATCTTTTCACCCGGCGCTTTGGCGTGGTCAACCAGCAGGGTGCGCCCGTCCAGATGGGCGGCACACATCATGCCAGCGGCACCGGCCCCTATGATAACTGTCTCGAATTCCATAGCGAGGGGGGTGCCTGAGAGGACGGGTCTGGTCAAGCCTTTGTGACAAGGCTTGTCGGCGCGATTGCTATGCCTAGTTCCTATCAGGAAACAGATAAAGGATATGACCGATGACAGCACTCCCCGCCGGAAGCACTTTTCCGAAAAACGATGTCTCCGCCCTTGGTGGCGGCACGTTGACCCTTGGCGCGCCACGCGGTGACCATGATTGGCAGCTCATTGTCGTGTACCGCGGGCTGCATTGCCCGATCTGCAAATCCTATCTGGCACGTCTGCAAGAGCTTGAGCCGACGTTTAACGATTTAGGTGTCGATGTGGTTGCTGTCTCTGCCGATCCTGAAGAAAAGGCGCAGGCTTTCGCCGATGAAAAAGAACTGAAGCTGGCCATAGGCTACGGGCTTAGCGTGGCACAGATGAATAGCTTGGGTCTATATGTGTCTGATCCGCGCAGCCCGCAAGAAACCGACCGCCCCTTTGCAGAGCCGGGCGTGTTCGTGGTCAACGCAGAAGGGGATATTCAGATCCTCGATGTCTCTAACGCGCCGTTTGTCCGACCGGACCTGCAAAGCCTTGCGAACGGGATCAAGTTCGTCCGCGGAAACGACTACCCAATTCGGGGCACCCACTCAGGGTGATCCAGCCTCCTTGCCTGCGTGCGCAAAAGGGTTCAAAGACCCTAGCCGCGCAGGCAAATGCGCGTTATACTAAATGTAGACCTCCGCAAAGGAGGCGAGACAGGCAGTGTAAGGCACGTACCCATGACAGAAATGGTCTATGGCGCGGTCCCGATGCGGGACGGCGAACCAATCCTACCCAAGTGGTGGAGAACGCTCGATAAATGGGCGTTGTCATGCATTCTGATGCTTTTTGGCGTCGGCATGTTGCTGGGCCTTGCTGCGTCTCCGCCCTTGGCTGAGAAGAACGGTTTCGAGCCGTTCCATTACGTGCAAAGGCAAGCATTCTTTGGCGGTTTAGCGATGATTGCCATGATGCTGACTTCAATGATGACGCCCACAGTTGTGCGCAGACTTGCTGTGATCGGCTTCGCTCTGTCATTTTTCGCACTGATGATGCTGCCGTTTTTCGGAACGGATTTTGGTAAGGGCGCTGTGCGCTGGTACAGTCTTGGATTTGCTTCCGTCCAGCCATCCGAATTCCTCAAGCCCGGTTTTGTGGTTGTGGCCGCGTGGATGATGGCTGCAAGCCTTGAGATCAACGGCCCTCCGGGCAAGGCCTGGTCTTTCGGTATCTGTATCTCAATTGTTCTGATGCTGGCGCTGCAGCCTGACTTTGGTCAGGCCTGTCTGGTGTTGTTCGGCTGGGGTGTGATGTATTTCGTGGCTGGCGCGCCGATGGTGCTGCTGGTTGGTATGGCCGGAATGGTGGTTCTGGCTGGGACCTTAGCCTATTCAAGCTCCGAGCACTTTGCGCGCAGGATTGACGGATTCCTAAGTGTGGATGTCGATCCGACAACGCAGCTGGGCTATGCCACCAACGCCATCCGCGAGGGCGGATTGTTCGGTGTTGGCGTGGGCGAGGGCGAAGTGAAATGGTCGCTACCCGATGCGCACACAGATTTCATTATCGCGGTCGCTGCCGAGGAATACGGGCTTGTTCTGGTGCTGTGCATCATCGCGCTTTATTCCTTCGTTGTGGTTCGCTCACTGCTGCGCCTGATGCGCGAGCGTGACCCGTTTGTACGGCTTGCCGGTACAGGGCTTGCCTGTATGTTCGGCGTGCAAGCCATGATTAACATGGGTGTGGCTGTGCGTTTGTTGCCTGCAAAGGGCATGACGCTGCCTTTCGTCAGTTACGGCGGCAGCTCGGTCATTGCATCGGGCATCGCTTTGGGCATGTTACTGGCCTTTACCCGCACCCGTCCACAGGGTGAAATCAGCGCATTGCTGTCACGAGGCCGAACGTGAGCGGCGCGCCTCTTTTGGTGATCGCGGCCGGTGGGACCGGTGGTCACATGTTTCCCGCGCAGGCGCTGGCGGAGGTGATGCTGGCGCGCGGCTGGCGGGTGAAGTTAAGCACCGATGCACGTGGCGCGCGCTATACAAGCGGGTTCCCCGAACCGGTAGAGGTCGAACAGATCGCAAGTGCAACATTCGCGCGCGGTGGCCTGCTTGCAAAAGCATTGGTGCCTTTCAGAATTCTAGGTGGCACAGTGAGTGCTGCGATCCGTATGTTGCGAGACCGGCCTGCGGTCGTTGTAGGCTTTGGCGGCTATCCGTCCATTCCCGCCTTGGGGGCCGCATGGATGCTGCGCCTGCCACGGATGATCCATGAACAAAACGGTGTGCTTGGCCGGGTGAACGAGGTGTTTGCAAAGCGGGTGGATCGTGTGGCCTGTGGCACGTGGCCAACCACGCTGCCTGAAGGTATCGAAGGCTACCATGTCGGTAATCCGGTTCGTTCGGCTGTGCTGGAACGGGCAGGGGCCGGCTATATCGCGCCGGGCGATTACCCTATGGAGCTATTGGTCATGGGCGGCAGTCAGGGCGCGCGCATCCTAAGCGATGTTGTGCCTCCGGCAATTGCGGCATTACCGATGGATATGTTGCGCAACATCCGCGTGAGCCATCAGGCCCGCGACGAGGACTCCACCCGCGTCTCGGAATACTATGCAGAGAATGGCATTGATGCTGACGTGCAGCCCTTCTTTCATGATGTGCCGCGCCGCATGTCCGAAGCGCAGCTGGTGATCAGCCGCTCTGGCGCATCATCGCTTGCCGATATTTCCGTGATCGGTCGGCCGTCTATCTTGATCCCCTTTGCTGCTGCTGCGGGGGACCATCAGGTCGCCAACGCGCGCGGTCTGGTCGAGGCCGAAGCCGCCGTGATGATCCGTGAAGAAGCGGCAAACCCCGATACCCTGACTGAATTCATCCACACGATCCTGTCAAACGGTCCTGCCGCAACGTCAATGGCGAACCGTGCCTTGTCGCTTGGTAAGCCAGAAGCGGCACAAACGCTTGCCGATATGGTCGAAGAACTCACTACCCCCAAGGAGCCTGTTTCATGAACGCCGTAACCAAACTGCCCGGAGACGTGGGCGCCATTCATTTCGTGGGCATCGGCGGTATCGGCATGTCTGGCATTGCGGAGGTATTGTTGAACCACGGCTATACGGTTCAGGGTTCTGACCTGAAAGCCACGCCAATCACCGACCGGCTGGCAGAGCTAGGCGCGACCATATTCGAAGGCCAAACCGCCGAGAACGTCGATAATGCACAGGTTGTGGTGATTTCCTCAGCGATTAAGCCGGGCAACCCGGAGCTTGACGCGGCACGTCTCAAGGGTTTGCCAATTGTGCGCCGTGCAGAAATGCTGGCCGAGTTGATGCGCCTCAAGTCCAACATCGCCATCGCAGGCACACACGGCAAAACAACCACGACGACGATGGTCGCGGCGCTGCTGGATGGCGGCGGCTTTGATCCCACTGTGGTTAACGGCGGTATCATCCACGCCTACGGCTCGAACGCGCGTAAGGGGGAGGGCGAGTGGATGGTCGTCGAGGCCGATGAAAGCGACGGGACGTTCAACCGCCTTCCGGCTACCATTGCCATCGTCACCAACATTGACCCCGAGCATATGGATCACTGGGGCACGATCGAGAACCTGCGTCAGGGCTTTCTTGAATTTACGTCCAATATTCCATTCTACGGTGTGGCTGTCTGCTGCATCGACAACGCCGAGGTTCAGGCGCTTGTTGGCAAGATCACGGATCGCCGTGTGATTTCCTACGGGTTCAATGCACAGGCTGATGTCCGCGCGGTTGGCCTGCACTACAAGGCAGGCGTGGCCCATTTTGATATTCACCTGCAAAACGAAGACATCATCATAAAGGATTGCGCGCTGCCGATGCCGGGCGATCACAACGTCTCTAATGCGCTGTCTGCTGTAGCCGTTGCGCGGCATTTGGGGATGAAGGGTGAAGAAATCCGCGCGGCGCTGGCCAGCTTTGGTGGTGTGAACCGCCGGTTTACGCGCGTGGGCGAAGTCGACGGTGTCACGATCATTGACGATTACGGTCACCACCCTGTCGAGATTGCCGCCGTGCTGAAAGCGGCGCGTCAGGCGACCGAGGGGCGCGTGATTGCCGTCCATCAACCGCACCGCTATTCGCGCCTGAGCCATCACTTTGATGAATTCTGCGCCTGCTTTAATGACTGTGATGTCGTTGGGATCGCAGATGTTTATGCCGCTGGCGAAGACCCGATTGAGGGCGCGGACCGCGATAGTCTGGTGGCAGGATTGATCCAGCACGGTCACCGTCACGCCCGCCGCGTGGACGGGCCGGAAGATCTGGCCAAACTGGTGGCCGAACAGGCACGACCCGGTGATATGGTGGTCTGCCTTGGGGCGGGCACAATCAGCAGTTGGGCCAATGGTCTTCCCGATGCCCTGCGCGCGCTCAAAGGGGCTGCAGCGTGACGCTGATCTGGCTGTCCATAGGCTGGGTTTTCGCCTCCGCACTTGTCGCGACGCTGCCGATGCGTCACCAGTATTTTCCCGGTGTGGTCCTGTTACTGGCGGCCCCCGTGCTGATCGTACTCGCCGGGATCCAGTTTGGCTGGATCTTTGCGTTGTTGGGCCTTGCGGCGTTTGTATCCATGTTCCGTAATCCGCTCCGCTATATCGTGGCGCGGCTGCGCGGAGAGCATCCGGAGATTCCAGAATGATCAGCCTCTCACTCACTCTCGCATGCCTTTGGGCCGTGGTTGCCAATATATTGGCCATGACACCGAGCAAGGATTATCATTGGCGCAACGCCTATATCCTGATTGCGGTCGGAATTCCGATTGTCGGCTATGTGGTGATGCAGCACGGGCCATGGATCGGGTTACTGGTGCTTGCCGGTGGGTGTTCCGTCTTGCGCTGGCCTGTGATTTATTTGGGCCGCTGGGTGGGTCGCCGCGTTCGCACCACCCCTGCGGAGTGACGCTATAATGCTCATGGTTCTGGTGGCAGGTCTGGCGATCTGGATGTTCGGCTGCGCATACGCCGGATATAAAAAGCGCTTCGGGCTCTTTGTGATTGTTACACTGATAGGTATGGGGCTGAACACGGCTTGGATGTGGTTTGGTCTCGAGGCGATGCCGCTATCCCCGGCTGCACTAACAGCTCATGCCGCAGCACTTTTGTACGCATTCGGGGCACTGGGCGTCGGCTGGCTGATAGGCCGCATCGTTCGCAGCTTTCGCAGCAGTAAGGTAGACAAAACATGAGCGGCATGCCGACCCCGCGGGGGAAATTGACCCCGAAACGCCCCCTGTCCGAGCTGACATGGCTGCGCGTTGGCGGACCTGCCGACTATCTGTTCCAGCCTGCTGATCTGGAGGATTTGCAAAGCTTCCTGCGGGAACTTCCAACTGATCGCGAAGTGTTTCCGATGGGCGTTGGTTCCAACCTCATCGTGCGCGACGGCGGATTAAGGGCCGCGGTAATCCGGCTTGGGCGTGGTTTTAACGGAATTGAAATTGACGGTGGTCAGGTCACCGCAGGTGCCGCCGCGCTGGATGCACATGTGGCGCGCAAGGCGGCGGATGCGGGGCTGGACCTGACATTCTTGCGAACCATTCCAGGTAGTATTGGCGGCGCGGTGCGTATGAATGCCGGCTGCTACGGTAGCTACACTGCTGACTATTTTGTCGAAGCGCAGGCCGTGACGCGGGCAGGGGAGCTTGTGACGCTGACGGCTGATGATCTGAAATTCCAATACCGTCAGAGTGAACTACCGCAAGGCGCGGTGCTTGTTAGCGCGACTTTCGCGCCGCCTGCTGGTGATCCGGAACAGCTTCATGCCCGTATGATTGACCAGCTTGCCAAACGGGATGCATCCCAGCCTACGAAAGATCGCAGTGCTGGTTCCACCTTCCGCAATCCGGCTGGCTTCAGCTCTACCGGACTGGCGGATGACGTGCATGACCTGAAGGCGTGGAAGGTTATTCAGGATGCGGGGATGAAGGGTGCGATCCTTGGTGGTGCGCAAATGTCCCCCAAGCATGCGAATTTCCTGATCAACACAGGCGAAGCCACTGCCGCTGATCTCGAAGGTTTAGGCGAGGAAGTGCGAAAAAAGGTTTACGATTCCAGCGGTATCACGTTACAGTGGGAAATTATGCGAATAGGCGAAAAATAAGCGTCAGATCGCATGGGCTAATGCCGTAAAAACGGCAACCAATAAGAAATAAGGGCCGAAAAAGGCCCGGGACATTGAGGCACAAGGGTATGTCGAGCAGGACAAACCCCACAGTGGCGGTACTCATGGGTGGACCCTCGGCCGAGCGCGAGGTCTCGCTCAGCACGGGGCGCGCATGCGCAGCCGCACTGCGGGAATACGGATACAATGACGTGATCGAGGTCGATGCAGGCCCCGATCTTTGTGCCGTTTTGACAAGTATGAAACCGGACGTGGTGTTCAATTGCCTGCATGGTCGCTGGGGCGAGGACGGCTGCGTTCAGGGCATACTTGAGTGGCTGAAAATTCCTTATACGCATTCCGGTGTTCTGGCGTCTGCTGTCGCAATGGATAAGCAGCGTAGCAAAGACATTTTTCGGGCAGCTGACCTTCCCGTCGTGCCCAGCATGATCGTGCCAGCCCAGCGGGTGCGTGAATGTCATGTCATGACCGCCCCTTATGTGGTCAAGCCGAATAACGAAGGCTCTTCCGTCGGAGTTTATCTGGTTTCCGATGAAAACAGCGGCCCACCACAGTTGGGTCCGGAAATGCCCGAAATGGTCATGGTTGAGGCCTTCGCACCTGGCCGCGAGCTGACGACGACAGTACTGGGCGATCGCGCGCTGACAGTGACCGACATCATCACCACTGGCTGGTATGACTATGACGCCAAGTACAAAGAAGGCGGATCACACCACGTTGTGCCTGCTGACATCCCGAAAGAGATTTTCGACCTGTGTCTTGATTACGCCCTGCGCGCGCACAACGCATTAGGCTGCCGTGGTGTTAGCCGTACCGATTTTCGCTGGGATGAGGCGCGCGGCGTGGCCGGATTGATCTTGCTTGAGACGAACACACAACCGGGCATGACCGGTACATCGCTGACGCCCGAACAGGCGCAAGCCACGGGAATGAGCTTTCCAGAGCTTTGTAACTGGATTGTGGAGGACGCATCATGCGGTCGTTGATCCGCAAGAAACCGATTGCTGGCAGACCCGATCCTGCGCCGTCGCGTTGGTCGTGGCGGATGCAGCGGCTGATGCTGACGCCGGGTATCCGGCTTGCGCTGCGCGCTGGGGTGCCGTTTTGCATCACGCTGGCGTTAGGGACATGGTATCTGTCAGACGAAGCGCGCCGTGGCGCGATCGAAACGGCCGTGGCCGAGGCCCGTGCCAGTATCGAAACCCGTCCTGAATTTATGGTTAATCTTATGGCTGTCGATGGGGCGAAGGATGAGCTGGCCAGCTACATCCGTGAAACCCTGCCGCTGGATTTTCCGGTCTCAAGTTTTGATCTCGACCTTGACGCCATGCGCGCCAAAGTTACTGAAATCTCGGCTGTCAAAACAGCATCCGTGCGGATCCGTCCGGGTGGTGTTCTGCAAATCGATATTGAGCCGCGCAAGGCTGTTGCTTTATGGCGCAACGAAGATGGCCTCGCGCTGGTGGATGAGAATGGCATCTACGTTGCTGCCGCAACCAGCCGCTATGCGCGTCCTGATCTGCCGTTGATCGCGGGTGAGGGGGCAGACAAATATGTGGCCGAGGCACTGGAACTGATACAGGCCGCGGCCCCGTTGGGGGAACGGCTGCGCGGATTGGTGCGTATGGGAGAGCGGCGCTGGGACGTTGTTCTGGACCGTGACCAACGCATTTTGCTGCCATCCGAAGAACCCCAGCGCGCGCTGGAGCGTGTGCTGGCTTTGGAGAGCGCCCAAGATATTCTGACCCGCGATGTAGCGCGGGTAGACATGCGGCTGGCACGCCGACCAACAGTGCAAATGACAAATGAGGCCGCCGAAGAGAGGTCGGCCCAACAGGCAGCGTTTAGGGCAAACAAACAATGAATGATCTATATAACAGCCAGCGCACCATGCGGCAGATGCGCAAGATCGCGATGCAGCGCGGTGTGGTTGCTATTCTGGACGTAGGCAGCTCCAAGATCGCGGCACTTGTGCTGCGCTTTGACGGTTCAGCCCGCCTGGATGACGAGGGTGAGATTGGATCGCTGGCAGGGCAGTCCGGCTTTCGCGTGATCGGCGCGGCGACAACGCGTTCGCGCGGTGTGCGCTTTGGTGAAATCGCAGCGATGGGCGAAACCGAACGCGCCATTCGCACAGCGCTGCAAGCGGCGCAAAAGATGGCAGGCATTCGTGTCGATCACGTAATCGCTTGTTTCGCTGGGGGCGAGCCGCGCAGCTATGGTCTGGATGCGATGGTCACGCTTGAAGATCAGGTGGTCACCGAAGACGACGTGGCCCGTGTACTCAGCAGCTGCGATGTGCCGGAATACGGTGAAGGCCGTGAAGTGTTGCATGCTCAACCGGTGAACTTTGCCCTTGATCACCGCAGCGGGTTGATTGATCCGCGTGGCCAGCTCGGCAACGAGCTAAGTGTTGATATGCACATGCTGACTGTGGATGCCGCAGCCATTCAACATCTGGCCTATTGCATCAAACGGTGCGATCTGGAACTCGCAGGGATTGCGTCCTCCGCCTATGTCTCTGGTATTGCCGCATTGGTGGAAGACGAACAGGAGCTGGGTGCTGCCTGTATTGATCTGGGCGGCGGAGCGACTGGTGTGTCGATTTTCATCAAGAAACACATGATCTACTCTGACAGCATTCGCATGGGCGGGGATCACGTCACCTCTGATATTTCGATGGGACTGCAGGTTCCAACAGCCAACGCCGAGCGGATCAAGACGTTCTATGGCGGCGTGCAGGCCACCGGCATGGATGACCGCGAAATGATCGAAATCGGCGGAGAGACCGGCGATTACGAACATGACCGCCGTACAGCCAGCCGTGCCGAGTTGATTGGCATCATGCGCCCGCGCGTTGAGGAAATTCTGGAAGAGGTCCGCGCGCGTCTGGACGCCGCCGGTTTTGACCATCTTCCCAGCCAACAGATTGTATTGACGGGTGGCGGCAGCCAAATTCCGGGCCTGGATGGATTGGCGAGCAAGATTTTGGGACAGCAGGTGCGCCTTGGCCGTCCTTTGCGTGTTCATGGCCTACCGCAAGCCGCTACTGGCCCGGGGTTCTCTTCGGCTGTCGGTTTGGCGCTGTTTGCCGCGCATCCGCAGGACGAATGGTGGGACTTTGACATCCCCGCTGACCGCTATCCTGCACGATCGCTCAAGCGCGCGGTCAAGTGGTTCAAAGACAACTGGTAAGGCATCTCGCTGCATCCAGAAATTTGACAATTTTAAAATTGACCCTCCGATCGGTTGTCCTTTCGGAGGGCCATTTTTTTCTGATGTACGATTTCGGATGCCGATCCTGCTTTGGTCTATTTAAACCTATCCTGCATGGTGCTGTAGATGCTTTTTGCTTGCAAAAACGCTTGCAGAAAGGGTGACAAGACCGAATCCTTCGTGTATCCTTCCCGTTAAGCGCATCAGGACCCACCAGAGGTCCAGCATCAATAAGCGCACCGGCGGGTCGAGCAGGACCCAGATTAGATAGATATGTTGTCGTCGCGCACCCTTTGGTTGCGGGTGATTTTTTGGCGGATGGTTGTGTTTTACGCAGTCTCCGCAATATCTGTGCCGATGGGCGAAATCTCGCGGATTGGGGTGAGATTTTGTCTATATTTGGTGTAAAACTGATGTTTTCTACGTGACGCGAGCGGAACGCGCGTTTAGTATTAAGCAAATTTGGGAAAAAAACGCTCGCGCGGTGCGGGCAAGCAGAACAGGCGGAACCAAGATGACTTTGAACCTTTCGATGCCGGGACAGGACGACCTCAAGCCACGCATCACCGTTTTTGGTGTAGGCGGGGCAGGCGGCAACGCCGTGAATAACATGATCGAGAAAGAGCTCGATGGTGTTGATTTCGTTGTTGCCAACACGGATGCGCAGGCGCTCCAACAGGCCAAGTCAACGAGCCGGGTTCAGTTGGGCATCAAGGTTACCGAAGGTTTGGGCGCGGGCGCCCGCGCAACTGTTGGTGCTGCCGCTGCCGAAGAGAGCATTGAGCAGATTGTGGATCACCTTGCCGGTGCGCACATGTGCTTTATCACCGCTGGTATGGGCGGTGGTACAGGGACAGGCGCCGCGCCGATCATCGCGCAGGCCGCGCGTGAACTGGGCGTTCTGACCGTTGGTGTTGTGACCAAGCCTTTCCAGTTTGAAGGCGCAAAGCGGATGCGTCAGGCCGAAGACGGTGTGGAAGCACTGCAAAAAGTCGTCGACACGCTGATCATCATTCCCAACCAGAACCTTTTCCGTCTGGCGAATGAAAAAACCACCTTCACCGAAGCTTTCTCGATGGCTGACGATGTTCTGTATCAGGGTGTCAAAGGCGTCACCGATCTGATGGTTCGCCCCGGCCTTATCAACCTCGACTTTGCGGACGTGCGCGCCGTGATGGACGAGATGGGCAAGGCCATGATGGGTACGGGTGAGGCCGAAGGCGAAGATCGCGCCATTCAAGCTGCTGAAAAAGCCATTGCTAACCCGCTATTGGACGAAATCTCGCTGCGCGGTGCCAAGGGTGTTCTGATCAACATTACAGGCGGCCACGACCTGACCTTGTTCGAACTGGACGAAGCAGCGAACCGCATTCGTGAAGAAGTTGACCCAGAGGCGAACATCATTGTCGGTTCCACATTGGATGAGACAATGGGTGGCATGATGCGCGTGAGCGTTGTTGCGACAGGTATCGATGCGCTGGATGTGAACACGGATATGCCCGTGCCGCGCCGCTCGATGTCCAAGCCGCTCAAGCAAGAAGCGATTGAAGAAGCTGTAGAAGAGCCGACACCTGCACCAGTTGCAGCAAGCGTCGCTGTTGTTGCAGAAGAGCATGACGAAGAGCCTCGGGCGCCAAGCTTCTTTGACGAAGCGCCACGTGAAGCTGCCCGTACCGAGAGCCGCGATCTGTTTGAAGGTCGCCGCAACGAGTATGCTGAAGAGCGCGCCGATGACATGCCGCCTCCGGCCTATACGCCTGAGCCTGCCGCGTATGAGCAGCAGCACGATCATCTGGAAGCAGAGCCAGAAGCGTTTATCGCGCCGCGTGCTCCGACACCGGGTACGCCGTCACCAGAAGCGATGGCGCGCCTGCGCGCAGCCGCACAACGTGCGACACCAGCGGCACAGCAACCACGTGCTGCCGCCGCACCAGAACCGCAAGCCGCGCCAGCACCGACAGCAGCGGCAGGTGAGCGTCCTCGTTTCGGGATCAACTCGCTCATCAACCGTATGACCGGCGCGCAAGAGGGCGAGGGCCAGCCGCGCGCTGCAGCTCCCGCACAGCAGCCGCCACGCCAGCAGCCACCGGTCCAGCGTCAGCAGGCTGCTGCTGCTCCGCAGCCCCGTCAGGAAGCTGCACCAGACCAAGAACGCATCGAAATTCCAGCGTTTTTGCGTCGTCAGGCAAACTAAATTACATCATTTCGTGATGTGGAAGGCCGCCTTGGGGCGGCCTTTTTCTATTTTGATATAAGAGGTTATGTTGCAGGTGGCGGGTTTGTGCCGGATTGTAACAGTGATGTTTCAGACCGTTGCAATCCTTGATTTGAACGATTGCAACCGGAAGCCTAGTTAAGGGTTAATCAAGTACATACTTGAATCAAACCCGAGGACGGCAGCGTGCAAAACACCGTAAAAACAGCGATCAGCTTTACAGGTAAAGGCCTGCATTCAGGCAAACCTGCGACAGCGACAATTGTTCCGGCTGCTCCGAACTATGGTATCTGGTTCAAGCGGACAGACGTCGATCTTGGTGACCGGATGGTTCCGGCGCGCTGGGATGCGGTGAACCGTTCACCCCTTTGCACCAAGCTGGAAAACAAAAGCGGCCTTCAGGTTTCCACTGTTGAGCACCTTATGGCTGCGCTTGCCGGTTGTGGCATCCATAACGCATTGATTGAGCTTGATGGCCCGGAAGTGCCGATCCTTGACGGATCTGCTGCCCCTTTCGTGCGTGGCATCATGGCGCACGGCGTGCTGATGCAATCTGCCCCGGTCATGGCTTTCGAAGTGTTGAAAGAAGTCACCGTGCGTGACGGCGACGCGGTTGCGACCATCGCGCCCTCCGACACGCTTCGCATTGATTTCGAGATCGATTTTGCTGATGCGGCGATTGGTCACCAGCAAAAATCATTGGTGATGAACAATGGTTCATTCGCACGTGAGCTGTGTGACAGTCGTACCTTCTGCCGTCAGGCGGATGTAGACGCCATGCAGGCCAACGGCCTTGCGCTTGGTGGTATGCCGGGTGAAAATGCGGTTGTTTTTGATGGTGACGCGGTTCTGAGCCCAGGTGGCCTACGCCACGCGGATGAACCCGTGCGTCACAAGATGCTGGATGCTTTGGGTGATCTTGCGCTGGCGGGTGCCCCTCTGCTGGGCCACTATACGGGCGTCCGTGCAGGCCACTCCTTGACCAACACACTGCTGCGCGCCTTGTTCGACACACCTGGCGCAGTGCGTCTGGTGCAGTGTAACGGCGCAATGGCTGCGCGCTTGCCCGGTCACGGCCTTGTCTGGAATGAAATTCCGGCTGTTGCCTGACCGGTAATTATCCTACAAGATTTCCAAAGGCTTGAGGCGATGGTTTCGGGCTTTTGTACAAAGTAGGAAATGGGCGTTTTGCACCGCTAATTATTGTGCTAACACCAAAGTCAAACAGGGGTTAAGCCTCTGAAATGGACTGTAGCGGTAAAGAATAAGGATAGCCAAGGATGGGTTTTGGAGGGTCTGCAAGACGTCTTTCCGTCACTTTGGTGGCTGTTGCGGCATTGTCAGCGTGCGGAGGCTCACAAGATACGGGCCGCTTTACGAAGAATTTCTTCAATCCACAGGAAATTCCGCTGGAAACATACACGCCTGAACAAATTTTCGAGCGTGGCGAATTTGAACTGAACCGTAAGCGCCCCGCCGAAGGGGCATTCTACTTCGCCGAGATTGAGCGTTTGTACCCCTATTCGGAGTGGGCCAAGCGTGCGTTGATCATGCAGGCGTTTGCCTATCATCAGGATGGGGATTACCCGAACAGCCGTTCTGCGGCACAGCGGTTCATTGATTTTTACCCCGACGATGACGATGCTGCTTATGCGGCTTATCTGCTGGCCCTCAGCTATTATGATCAGATTGATGATGTGGGCCGCGATCAGGGTCTGACCTTTCAGGCACTGCAAAGCCTGCGTTCCGTGATTGAGCGCTATCCTGACAGCGAATATGCGCGTGGCTCGATCCTGAAATTCGATCTGGCGTTTGATCACCTCGCCGGTAAAGAAATGGAAATCGGTCGCTATTATTTGCGCCGTGACCACTATGCTGCTGCCATTAACCGCTTCCGCGTGGTTGTTGAGGATTTCCAGACCACCACCCACACGGCTGAGGCACTGCACCGTCTGGTAGAGGCATATCTGAGCCTTGGTTTGACGGATGAGGCGCAGACCGCAGGCGCGATTTTAGGTCACAACTATCAGTCGACCGAATGGTACGAGGACAGCTACAAGCTGCTTACCGGACGCGGTCTTGAGCTTAAATCGCTTGGCAACAACTGGTTGTCGGCTATTTACCGTCAAACGCTGAAAGGCGATTGGATCTAACGTGCGCACCCGCACGCCTGTGACGGAACCTGTTTGATGCTGCGCGGTCTAGACATATCCGACATGCTGATCATTGAAAGGCTGGAGCTGAATTTTCAGCCCGGCCTCAATGTGTTGACGGGTGAGACGGGCGCGGGGAAATCTATCCTGCTTGATAGTCTGGGCTTTGTCTTGGGGTGGCGCGGGCGCGCCGATCTGGTGCGTCAGGGCGCTGCACAAGGTGAAGTGACCGCGTGGTTTGATCTTGACGAAAATCACCCAGCGCGGGCAGTTCTGGAAGAAGCCGGTCTGCCTGTAACGGATGAGCTGATCTTGCGCCGGATCAACACCGCAGATGGCCGCAAGACTGCCTGGGTCAATGACCGGCGTTGTTCTGGTGAGGTGTTGCGCGCGCTGAGCGAAACATTGGTTGAACTACACGGCCAGCATGATGATCGCGGATTGCTCAATCCCAGAGGTCACCGGACCATTCTCGATGATTTTGCTGGGCTTGATGCGGCCCGCGCAAAGGTGCGTAGCGCTTGGAGCGAGATGGCGCGCATCCGCAAAGCGCAGGCCGCCGCTGCCAAGGCGCAAGAAGAGATCCGTGCCGAAGAAGAATTCCTGCGCTATGCCGTATCTGAACTGGATAAGCTGAGGCCGGAAGAGGGCGAAGAAGCTGCGCTAGATACCAAACGCCGGATGATGCAGGCCGCCGAGAAAATCCGTGCAGATGTCGTTAACGCCTATGAGGCGATGGGCCAAAGCGGTGCAGAGGCGCAGTTGGCTGATGCATTCCGGTGGCTTGACGGGGCTGCGGCACGCGCTGACGGCACGTTGGAAGAACCGATGGCCGCGCTGAACCGCGCGATGATCGAGCTGGACTCAGCGATGGAAGGCGTCGTTCAGGCGATTGAGGCGATGTCATTCGATGCCCATGAACTTGAAGACACCGAAGAGCGGCTGTTTGCTATTCGGGGGCTCGCGCGAAAACACGATGTGCAGCCGGATGAGCTGGCCGGTTTTGCCGATACGCTCCGCACCAAGTTGAACGCGCTGGACGCGGGTGAGGCCGAGCAGGCGAAGCTGATTGCAGAAGTCCGCGCAGCAGAAACTGCCTATGACGTTACAGCGCAAGCGCTCAGCGATGCGCGCGCCAAAGCCGCAGCCAAACTGGACAAAGCCGTTAGCGGTGAGCTTGCACCACTAAAGATGGAGCGTGCGGTTTTTGCGACGCAGATCACACCCGAGGCAGAGGGCCCTGAAGGCCGTGACGCAGTTTCCTTTACAGTTGCCACAAACCCCGGTGCGCCTGCGGGGCCGATCAACAAGATCGCCTCTGGGGGTGAACTGAGCCGCTTTCTGCTGGCCCTGAAGGTGTGCCTGACGCAAGGCCAATCCGGCCTTACCCTGATCTTCGACGAAATTGACCGCGGTGTGGGCGGGGCCACGGCCGATGCGGTAGGCCGTCGATTGGCCGCGATTGCCGAAGGTGGTCAAGTGCTGGTCGTGACCCATTCGCCTCAGGTAGCGGCGTTGGGTGCCCATCATTGGCGGGTCGAGAAATCAGTGACCAAAGGCATGACAACAACCAATGTCGTGCCACTTACCACGGAAGAGCGGGTGGACGAAGTTGCCCGCATGGTGGCCGGTGACACGATCACCGATGCCGCCCGAGAGGCCGCTCGCGCCTTGCTGAGCGCCTGACGGCTTGAAACAGCAGCCGCAATATGGTTTCCGCAAGGGTAACCTTTCCGCGTGCCTTGCAATTGAAAGCGCCCCATGACCGAGCCTTCCCGCTCACTTTTGTCACAGCAGTTGACCCTAGTCGTTGGCAGTGCCCGCGATGGGTGGCGCGTTCTGCGGCATAAGGGACCGGGAAAGATCACCTTCTGGTTCATCGCCCTTCTTGTTGGTATTGCCGCCGGCTTTGCCGCGCTGTTGTTCCGAAAGGGTATCTACGGGCTGCAAACAATGCTGTACGGCACGGATGATGTTCAGCATTTGCATAGTTTCCTGATTGGGTTGGAGTGGTACTGGATTGTCATCATTCCGACTGTCGGGGGGCTGGTCTCCGGGCTTATCCTTCACCATTTCACGCGTGATGCGCGCGCGCGATCGGTTGCGGATGTGATTGAGGGGGCTGCCTTGCATGAGGGCAGGGTAGAGACGCGTGCAGGTCTGGCGTCCGCGTTGGCATCTATGGTCACATTGGGGACCGGCGGATCATCCGGGCGCGAGGGGCCGGTCGTCCATCTGGCGGCGGTTATATCAACTTGGATCAACCGCCGGATCAATGCGGACGGGATCACGGGGCGTGACCTTTTAGGATGTGCCGTAGCAGCCGGTGTATCGGCCAGCTTCAATGCCCCGATCGCCGGTGCGCTTTTCGCGCTCGAAGTCGTGCTGCGCCACTTTGCTGTCCATGCTTTTGCACCCATTGTGATTGCAAGCGTTGCAGGGACTGTGATCAACCGGTTGGAATTCGGCGGTGTGACAGAATTCAAGTTACCGGTCATGGGGGATCTTCAATTTTATGTCGAACTACCGGCATTTTTGCTTTTGGGTCTGACCTGTGGTCTGGTTGCGGTCGTCCTGATGCGCGCGGTCTTCTGGGCTGACAACATTGGCAATTACATCCAATCCCGCACCAAATTGCCGCGCTACATCCGCCCGATGGCAGCAGGTGCCTTGCTTGGCGGGATTGCCTTGTGGTTTCCGCATATCATTGGCGTCGGGTATGAGACCACTTCGCTGGCTTTGACGGGGGAACTTGTGTTCCATGAGGTCGTGATTTTCGCAGTGCTCAAGGTGGTGGCAGTGGCGATCACACTGGGCGGCCGCATGGGGGGTGGTATCTTTTCGCCCTCGTTAATGGTTGGCGCACTGGTGGGGCTGGCTTTTGGCCTGATCGCCACAGGGTTCTTCCCGAACGTTTCAGGCTCAACCTCGCTCTATGCACTGGCGGGCATGGGCGCTGTGGCTGCGGCCGTGCTGGGTGCACCTATTTCCACCACGCTGATTGTGTTTGAGCTGACGGGTGACTGGCAGACTGGTCTGGCGGTTATGGTCGCGGTCAGTTTGTCCACGGCGCTTGCCTCCAATCTGGTTGACCGCAGCTTTTTCCTGACCCAGATCGAGCGGCGCGGCATTCACCTTGCAGCTGGTCCGCAGGCCTATCTTTTGGCTATGTTTACAGCATCCAAGACCATGCGCGCACCCGAACATCCACGCGCAGCGGATGAGACGACATGCTGGGAAATGATTGGTGACGGGCTTTATATCGACGGCGCCACGACACTGGAAACAGCGATCCCGATGTTCGAGAATTCAGGCGCGCTGTTTCTACCAGTGGTCAGGTTGTCTGCGGATGCCGCGCCGCCTGAATTGCTGGGCGCGTTGTTCCATGTAGATGCCTTGCGCGCGTATAATCGCGCGCTGGCAGCCACCGCAGCCGAGGAACATTCCTAGATCTGCTCGACAGCGATCTCTTCCATGTTGTGAAAGGCAAGATGGTCTTTGATCCGCTCGACAACTTCTTTCGGCTCTTCATAAGACCAAACAACGTTTTCCAACGTCCGGCTTTTGGTGACGACGGAAAAGTAGCGTGCGTCGCCTTTGTGCGGACAATGAGAGGTCTTGTCGCTTGGATCAAGAAAGGCCATCGCGATATCTTCACGCGGGAAGTAGATTACCGGCGGATAGTCCCCTTCGACAAGCTCCAGCGCATTGCTGCTTTCGCCCAGAACGGCCCCGCCTGCGCGGATAGCCCAAGTGCCCGGTGCTTTTCGGATAGTAATGTAGTCAACCATGTATATCTCCCCCCAACGTGATTAGCGCCCCTCAGATAGGTGCGGTTGCCGCACTTAACCACTGTTTTGCAGCGGCTGAAACCCGCGGGCCGATTTTTGTTTCAACCTCGGCATGATAGCTGTTCAGCCAATCCCGAGCTGCCGGTTCCAGAAGCTCTGGCACAATCAAACGTCGATCAATCGGCGCAAAGGCTAAGGTGCGCCAGTCCAGCATTTTGCGATGTGCGTCACCGGCAGGCAAATCGGGTGCTTCTTGTGCAACCAGAAGGTTTTCGATGCGGATGCCGAAAGCGCCCTCACGGTAATAGCCCGGTTCGTTACTAAGGATCATACCCGGTTCAAGCGGTACCTTGCTGATCCTGCTCAGGCGCTGTGGCCCTTCATGCACGCTGAGATACGCGCCTACGCCGTGGCCCAGACCATGATCAAAATCCTGACCAGCCAGCCAAAGCGGCATGCGGCCAATCGCCTCGATGTGCGCGCCGGCAAGGCCAGTCGGCCAGCGCAGGCGGCTCATGGCAATCATCCCGGCAAGAACGCGGGTAAAGGCATGACAGGCCTCTAGCGGTGGGGTGCCGATGGCGACTGTGCGGGTGATGTCGGTGGTGCCATCAAGGTATTGGCCGCCGCTGTCCAGCACGATCAAGTGACCCTCTTCAAGGCGCGTGTCGGTTTCTTCGGTCACGCGGTAGTGCATGATCGCCCCGTTCGGACCGGTCCCTGCGATGGTTTCAAAGCTGATATCCTGCAAGCCGTTATCACGGCGGCGCATGGCTTCCAGCTGGGTGACAACCTGAATCTCTGTCAGGCTGCCGATAGGCTGCGCATCCAGCCAACACAACAGTTCAACGATGGCAGCACCATCGCGCAAATGCGCAGCAGCAGACCCTTCGATCTCGGCCACATTCTTGCAGGCCTTGGGCAAGGCGCATGGCTCTGCTCCTGCGGTTGCGGCCTCTCCAAGGGTGTCGGCGACGATCTGTGGCACGGTGGACGTGTCGATCCGTACAGGACCTCCTAGCGCCTCAAGCGCAGGCAGGAAGCGATCAGGGGATTGTAGTCGTACATTTTCCCCCAAATGATCCATGAGGCCTGTATATTTTGACGGCTCGGAATATAGATCAACCGTGCTGTCAGCATGTAATATGGCAAAGGCATGCACCACCGGGTTACGTTCGATATCCGCGCCGCGAATATTTAGAAGCCAACAAATGCTGTCGGGCAGGGTGATCACGGCCGCGCGCTGCTGTGCATCGCTGAGGGTTTTGGCCAGTCGCGTCCGCTTAGCGTCATGGCTTTCGCCGGCGAATTCCAAAGGATGCACCTTTGCAGGTTCCATCGGCGGGGCAGGTTGATCGTCCCAGATCGCATCCACCAGATTGTCGCTTTGGACCAAAGTGATCCCGCTGCCTGCCAATGCGCTTTCGGTTTGGGTGATCTGGTCTGCGGTGTGAAGCCAAGGGTCAAAGCCGATGCGCCCGCCGTTGGGTAGCTGGCTGCGCAACCACTGGGCCATTGAAATCTCGGGCCAATGCACGGGCGTGAATTCCGCTGCTACCTGCGCTTTTACTTGTGTGCGGTACCGACCGTCGATGAAGACACCAGCCACGTCGCCCAGAGCCACACAAAACCCTGCGGATCCTGTAAAACCCGTCAGCCAGGCCAAGCGCGCATCGCGGGCCGCCACGTATTCCCCCTGATGAGCATCAGCGCGTGGTACCACAAAGCCATCCAGTCCCGCTTTGGCAATTTGCATGCGCAAAGCATTGAGCCGTGGTGGCCCTTGTTCCGGTCGGGCCGTGACCTCAAATGATTGAAACACCACGTCCCTCCTTCATTGTGCCGTTAATCGTGCTTTTGCCGGTTCAGCTTGCGCGCCGCATGCCCAAAACCCGTGCCCGTTTGCGCGGATCAGTGTCGAACAAGGACGCAAGTTGTTCGGTCATCGCACCGGCAAGCTGTTCAACATCCGTGATGGTGACAGCGCGTTCATAGTAGCGCGTCACGTCATGGCCGATACCGATGGCAAGCAGTTCAACCGCTTTCTTCTTTTCGACCATGGCAATCACATCGCGTAGGTGTTTTTCAAGAAAGTTCGCAGGGTTTACAGACAGGGTGCTGTCATCCACAGGCGCGCCGTCCGAGATTACCATCAGAATTTTGCGCGATTCCGACCGCGCCATCATCCGGCGATGCGCCCATTCAAGCGCTTCACCATCAATGTTTTCCTTCAGCAAGCCTTCTTTCATCATCAGGCCCAGATTGGGCCGTGTCCGCCGCCAAGGTGCGTCAGCTGATTTGTAAATGATGTGGCGCAGATCGTTCAGGCGGCCGGGGCCTGTGGGACGGCCATCGTTCAGCCACGCCTCACGCGCTTGTCCGCCCTTCCACGCCCGCGTGGTAAAGCCAAGGATTTCTACCTTTACGTTGCACCGCTCAAGCGTGCGCGCCAGAACATCGGCACAGATCGCAGCAATCGAGATCGGCCGCCCGCGCATAGAGCCCGAGTTGTCCAGCAGCAGGGTCACAACGGTATCGCGGAATTCGGTGTCTTTTTCGACCTTGAAGCTCAGCGGTGTGGTGGGGTTGGCAACGATCCGCGCCAAACGACCGGCGTCGAGGGTGCCTTCCTCCAGATCGAATTCCCAGCTGCGGTTCTGCTGCGCCTGAAGGCGGCGCTGCAACTTGTTGGCCAGACGGCTGACGGCCCCTTTCAGCGGTTCAAGCTGCTGATCCAGATAAGCGCGCAAACGTTCCAGTTCGACCGGCTCTGCCAGTTCTTCCGCCCCGACAATTTCATCGTGGTCGCTGAGATAGACCGTATAGTTGGGATCTGCGTCAGAAACAGGCTGTGGGGCAGGCGGTTCCATCGGCGCTTCGCCTTCGGGCATCTCGGCTTCTTCGCCCAGTTCCTGATCGGCCATATCGTCCATGGAGACTTGTGCCTGACTGGCGTCCTGCTGTTCCTCCTGGGACTGCTCGGGGGACGCGTCTGCGTCCTCCTCTTCCTGATCGTCGCTTCCGGTGCTGTCGGGATCATCCTGCTCGTCAGAGCCTTCTTCGGCCTCGTCTTCCTGATCTTCGTCCAAGCCGTCAGGGTCGTCACCCAATTGGTCTGCATAGCCGAGGTCGGTGATGATCTGGCGCGAAAATTTGGCGAAAGCTGTCTGGTCATCCAGAGTGTTCTCAAGGTCATCCAGCGTGCCGCCGCATTGCTCCTCGATGTAGCCGCGCCAAAGCTCCATGACGTTTTCCGCACCGGCGGGCATGTCGCGGCCTGTGGCCAGATGGCGCACCAGATATCCCGCAGCGACCGCCAGTGGCACGTCAGAAGCAGATGTTGCCTGATCGTAGCCCTTGCGCAGCGCTTCGTTCTTGATCTTTGCATCAATGTTGCCAGCGGTACCGGGCATGTCGCGCGCGCCCATGGCTTCGCACCGTGCGGTTTCCATTGCCTCATAGAGGTCCCGCGCCATTTCGCCTTGCGGCTGGTAACGCGCGTGGGTTTGCCCGTTGTGATACCGCCGGTTCAGGGCCAGCGCATCGGCGGTGCCGCGTGCAAGCATGACCTCATCGCGCGTCATACGGCGTGTCACCTGCGGCAGGCGCATGGCGTCACCGGTAAGCCCTGATGGATCGACCGAATAGCTTACGTTCAGATCAGGATCATTCGCCATTACCTTGGAGGCTTCGGCCAAGGCCTTTTTAAACGCGTCTGCTGGGTTGTCTGATTTGCTCATGAGGCCCTCGTCGGGAAGTGGTTGAATGACATTTCGCAGGTTTTTCAAGCAGGGTCAAAGGAGGTCCGTCGATTTGACCAAGTAATTCGCCCACCCACTTCAGATAGCGCAATATGAGCCAGCGCAAGAGGGAGAATGATTGCAGTTTTTTACCAGAAATTTGTTGTTTCAGGACAGTGGGTTGAGGGCGTGTTTCGATAAAAAGTCAAAAAATTATGGAACGGACCAGTGGTGCAGCCGTTGTATCCCCAACAGCGACTGACGCAGCAAGAAACGCTGCTAACGTCCTAGACTTAAAGGAGAATACAATGACTAACCTGAAGACAAACACCGCCCGCGCCGCCCTGATCGCCCTGATCGCATCTGCCCCGATGGCAGCCTTCGCAGCACCACAAAGCGGTTCACCACAGCAGTCAGTTGCCGAGGACCCGGATGAAAACGTCGGCAACGCGCCTGTCTACGGCGACTCTATGGAAGATACGACAAAAGCGGACCAAGGCCCGTATTCCTATACGCCAGCCGAGATCACCGACGAGGTGAACGGTTCCATGTACAAGGGCGATGCCAAGCGCGACGGCTAAACGACCACACAGCCAAAAAGAAAACCCCGGTGCATCGCACCGGGGTTTTTCGTTCTAACTATGCGAGGTGACTTAGCCGAGGCTGACGCTTGCCGCGCTCTCGGGAAGCTCTTCGTTAAACAGGCGCTGGTAGAATTCCGCGACTGTCTGACGCTCAAGTTCGTCACATTTGTTGAGAAAGCTCAGCCGGAAGGCATAGCCGACATTGCGGAAGATCTCGGCGTTCTGGGCCCATGCAATCACGGTCCGCGGGGACATAACGGTAGAAAGATCACCGTTCATGAAAGCGGTCCGCGTAAGGTCAGCCACGGTAACCATCTGTTTGATCGTCTTGCGGCCTTCGGCAGAATTGAAGTGCGGGTTCTTGGCCAGAACGATCGCAGTTTCCGCATCAATGCTCAGATAGTTGAGCGTCGCAACCAGCGACCAACGGTCCATCTGGCCTTGGTTGATCTGTTGTGTGCCGTGGTAAAGGCCCGTCGTGTCACCCAAACCAACTGTGTTCGCTGTCGCGAAGATACGGAAGTAAGGGTGCGGCGTGATAACCTTGTTCTGGTCAAGCAGGGTAAGCTTGCCGTCTACTTCCAGAACACGCTGAATCACGAACATCACATCTGCACGGCCCGCATCGTATTCGTCGAATACAATCGCTGTTGGTGTGCGAAGTGCCCAAGGCAGAATGCCTTCCTGGAAATCAGTGACCTGCTTGCCGTCTACCAGTTTGATCGCGTCTTTACCGATCAGGTCGATCCGGCTGATGTGGCTGTCGAGGTTGACGCGCACAGTGGGCCAGTTCAGGCGGCTTGCCACCTGTTCGATGTGGGTTGATTTGCCCGTACCGTGATAGCCTTGCACCATAACACGACGGTTGTGCGAAAAGCCTGCCAAGATGGCCAGCGTGGTGTCAGCATCAAATTTATAGGTGCTGTCCAGATCAGGCACCCGGTCGGTACGATCAGCAAAACCCTTTACGACCATGTCTGTGTCGATGCCGAAAACCTCACGCACCGAGATATCCTTGGTGGGGGTTGCGTTGAGGTCCAGTCCGCCGTCAGCCATGTCTAATAATCCTAATACTATTGCCCGCGCGGGGCCGCCTTGTGTTGGGTGCAACATATCGCGCGCAGGTTCAAGGGAAAGACCTAAATTCGCGCCGTTAAGCTTGGCAATTCGGCATGCTGACCGAAACAGCAGTAAGCTATTGTTCGAAAAGCATTCAATGCGTTGAAACAGGCAGAGGGGAAACTTCGTCAGAAGTGATCACACTCCGTTCTGCGCCGTAACGTCACACACCTGTGATCTTGGCTGTACTATTGCCCCCGCCGGGCGTTTGATCTGGCCCGGCAGGGGGGGAGCCAATTTAGTCTTTGAAGTTACGGCTGGATTTGAGCTGGTCCCAAGCCCAAACTACCAGTTGCAACTGCTCTTCCTGAGAGCGGTCCCCACCGTTCATATCGGGGTGAAGAACTTTGATCAGGCCTTTGTAAATCTTGCGGATTTCCGGTTTGGTCAGGTTGTCCTTCGCGTCCAGAACTTCCAGCGCGCGCTTTTCGGTGGGGGGCAGACGGCGCCCGGATTGCGGGCCTTTGCCTGGGTTCTGTGTGGCATTTGCGCCCAAGACCTGATGCGGGTCCTCGATACCCAAGCGCGCCCAAGCGCGGGCTTCTGGATCGCTCATGGGCTTTGTGGGCCGGTCCCACACTTTGTCTTCGGACAACTGGGCATTCATCTCGGCTTCTGTTGTGCCGTGGAAGAAGTTCCACTTTGTATTGTATTCGCGCACATGCTGCTGGCAAAACCAGAAATAGTCATCCAGCACGTCAGGCGCTTTGGGGGCGCGATATTTCCCTGCCTCTTCACATCCATCATGATCACAGACGCGCGTAGACGTCTCGGACGCGCCAGACATACCGCGTCGGCCGCGCGGATTCTTCTTCTTGGCGGAAGAGACAGACATATCAAAACCAAAGGGATCGTTCTTTTGCATGGGTACACCTTTCCGACTCAAGGCGATCACTCTAAACGTGTGGCTGTCAGAAGGAAGGGGGCTGTGCGAAAAAAGTCACCCCCGTGGGAGGGTTTATGCCTATCAAGAATGAGATCGAGACCGCGTTGCGTGCTGCCTTTGCGGTAGAGCAGTTGGAAGTGGCGGATGTAAGCGAAGCTCACCGCGGTCATGCGGGGTTTCGTGAGGGCGGTGAGACGCATTTTGATGTGGCGATTACGGCACAGGATTTCGCGGGAATGAGCCGTTTGGCAAAACACCGCGCAGTGCACAGCGCTTTGGGCGCGGATCTGATTGGCCGCATTCACGCATTGTCGTTGGATATCACGCCTTAAGGCTTCGAACTGTCGCCTTGTTCCACGTCATCACCCGTGGCGGGAGACGGCGTGCTGCCGCGCGCAAGGGCCAAAATGCTCAGCGAAGCGCCGATCGAACTGTTGACCTCGGTGTCCTCGACACCGTTATCGGTCAGCGGTTCCGATCCTCCATTCGATGTTTCAGGTGAAACTTCAAGGGGGGCATCGGCGTCGGTAACATCTTCTTCCGGTGCGGGCAGAAGCTCTGGCTGGAAATCTGCCGCGTCATCGGTGCGCAAGCGGCGAAAGATCAACACATTGCGCCACTCTGTCGTGGTCCCCGTGATGCCGGCGCGTTCAACTGATGGCAACGTCTCGGCGCGTTGGTATTCCCAGCCATAACCCGCCATGCCATTCATAAGCTCTTGGATCGCGAATGAAAACCGAGCTTCGGCGCCACGTACGCCTTTGCCTTTGATCCCCTTGGACGGGGCTGGAACGACTTTGTATTCATAACGGGGCATGGCAGAATTCCGATCTGAGTTGCGTCGTTTTAGCGCGCGGAACACAGAAAGGAAACAGGGCCTACGGGCGGCGTCATTTAACGTACACCGCAAACACTGGGCGTACCGTTTCCAGGGCTGCTGTTAGGCATTTTTCTTGGGCAGAATGCAGGCGTGTCGTTGTTCCGCCCAAGGGCGGTATTCGGTGTGATAAATAGGATCGAAGTCTCGTTGCATTCGTACCATGACGGCCGTGATCGCATCATTATTAGCTATCAGCTGTACCTCCCTATCCTAATGCTTAGGGGGGCATGAATACACCTGTTTCGGACGGTCAGCCTTCTACTTCCGCGGAATCCCGATTTTGCGCCCAACGCGTTCGGGCAAAGGCAGATCCTTTTGGGCTTCTTTCATCGCGGCCATGTTGGCGAGGATGTCATTGGGCATCGGGGCCACGCGGGGTTTATCGCCGGATTGATCGACGTGGAGGGTGAGCGCTTCGCCTGTTGCGGCCAGCCAGCCGTCGCTGTGCCACAGCTCTTGAAAGACATGAAAGCGTTTGGCGTCATAGTCGATCAGGTGGAAGGTGGAGGTGACCAGATCGCCTTCGTGCAATTCACGGACATAGCAGATGTGGAATTCTGCCACGTAAGTCGTGCATCCGGTGCGGTCGCGGTAATCGGGGCCAAAGCCCAACAGCGGATAGGCCTGATCCGCCGATTGATCCATCAGAACGGAATAATAGGCCATGTTGAGGTGGCCGTTATAGTCGATCCATTCGGGCAGGACGGTGAGCGGTGTTGAGCGAAATATATCTGTCATGGCGCGACGTTAGCATGGGGCAGAGCCATGAGCGAGTTCGTATTTGAATGCACGTGGGGGACCGAATGACTGGTGTGAGCGGCTATTCCCTGAGCTGAAGCGCCTGTTTGTATGCACGAGAGCACAAGCACATCAGGCCGTGGTTCCAGTCCGATTGACGCTATAGAACATCAGCTGCCGCGATGTTTGTGGGGATGGGCCAGCCGGCAAAGGGATCAACGACACAACCGAATTGAGCCAATCTGTCTGGGGTGAAGATCGCTCAATGGCCTCCAATCGACCGAAGCCCTACTTGTTTAATTTCCGCATTCGGGTAGCGTGGTACAGTGTTATTCAAGGACGCGAACCATGAAATTACGGTGCGGAAATGCGGGTGTTCTAGTTTGACGCAAGAGCCCCGAATTGACAGCATAGAACAGGCCGAGCTTCTTGTTGAAGAGCTGCGTCTAAATGAGGAACGGTTTCGTGATTTCGCTGAATCCGGATCGGATTGGTTTTTTGAGCTCGACAGTGAATTAAGGTTCTCGTTCGTTTCTGACCAAGTAAAGCAAGTGACTAGCGTCGCGCCGGACAGCGTTCTTGGCAAGTCGATTAACGATTTTTCCATCAACAATCGGCTCGCATCAGAATCCCACCTGTTTAGCGACAATTCAGCCAGAATGTTGGCCCGTGAGGACTGGAAGGATTTTACGTTTACGTTTGTCCGCGACGATGGTGAACACCGCAGGCTTACAACCAGCGCCAAAGCGTTCACGGACAAGAACGGAGACTTTGCCGGTTACCGCGGTATCGGGCGTGACGTTACCGATCAGGTGAAAAAGGAAAACCGTCTTCAGTCATTGGCCCAGATCGTTGAAGAAACGATCAACGAAATCCATGTGTGGGATGCAACAACTTTCCGGCTTCTCGATGCTAACAAGTCTGCAAGAGAAAACCTGGGCTATACGATTGATGAAATGAAGCACCGGTTGCCGAAGGATTTTGTGCAAGGCATCAATAATGAAAGCGTCAAAGATTTATTGGGGCCATTGCTGGATGGAAGTGTCGATCGCCAAATTATCGAAACCGCCCAGATAAGAAAGGATGGGTCGACATATCCGGTCCGCACGCAGTTACAGTACATGCCGTCACAAACACCGCCCGTGTTTGTTGCTATGGCACAGGACGTCAGCAAATTATCGCAAGCTGAAAACGAGGCCAAACAGTTTGCTCAGATTGTCGAAACGTCGCTTAATGAAATTTACATTTTCGATGCGAAAACGCTGAAATTCATTCATGTGAATTTTGGTACCCGCCATAACATGGGGTACTCCTACGAAGAATTCTGCAACATGACCCCCGTCGACATCAAGCCGGAGATGACGACGGGGCAGTTTAACAGGATTGTCGAACCCCTGAGAAACGGGAAAGAGCAACGTCTGGTATTCGAAACCGTACACCAAAGAAAAGACGGCTCTACCTATCCTGTCGAAGTGCAGTTGCAGCTTGTTCAATTGGCGACAGGGTCGGTTTTTGTTGCCATCATTCAGGATATCACGGAGCGGCAGTACCAAACGGAAGCCTTAAAGTTGCGCGACCGTGCCATCGCCGAAGTAGAGACAGGAATCCTGATTACGGATGCCGGCCAGCTCGACAATCCGATCATCTATGCCAACAAAGCCATGGAGCGGATGACAGGGTATTCAATGGAAGAAATGTTGGGCCGGAACCCACGGTTTCTCCAAGGCGATGATCGTGATCAGCCGGGGCTCAAGCGTATCCGGGCTGGTATCCGCGATGCAGTTCCGGTCCGCGAGACGCTCAACAACTATAGTAAGGACGGATCGCGTTCGATTGTCGAGGTTACCATCTCGCCAGTCCGAGACGAGAAAGGCAATGTGTCTCATTTTATCGGCGCGCAATCCGATCTAACCGAAAAATTCCACACGGAAGAACGGCTTCGTCAGTCACAAAAAATGGAAGCCATCGGACAGCTAACCGGTGGTGTTGCCCATGATTTCAATAACCTGCTGACAGTCGTATTGGGGAATTGTGAATTGTTGGCTGATCGCGTCCGTGGTGATGACTTTGCATTGGACCTTTTAAGCGAGGCGATGGGGGCGACAGAAGCAGGCGCAAGCCTGACGAAACAGCTCTTGTCATTTGCGCGCCAATCACCTCTTCAGCCAAAAGTGCTGGACCTGAACGATCTGGTTGAAGGTCTGTCTGAAATGCTGGTCCGTTCACTCGGTGAAACTGTGACGCTCAGCAAGAAACTGGCGTCTGATCTGGGAAAGACGCTTGCCGACCCGGGACAAACCAAAAGCGCGCTGCTTAATCTGGCGCTAAACGCGCGCGACGCGATGCCAGATGGAGGTTGTCTGACCATCGAAACCAAAAACATAGGCATTCATAATGCGGAGATCATCCAAAGCTATGGTATTGAGCCCGGCCAATACGTGCGGTTGACGGTTTCCGATAACGGTATGGGCATGTCCGTGGACACACGATCAAAAGCTATCGATCCGTTCTTCACGACCAAAGAACAAGGCAAAGGCACGGGCCTCGGGCTGAGCATGGTTCACGGTTTCGCCAAGCAGTCCGGTGGACACCTCGACATCTACAGTGAATTTGGACATGGCACCTCGGTAAGCCTGTTCCTCCCTGTTGCCGATACAGGGAAAACTGAATGCGCGACCTCCGATGAAGACGGGAACGCCGACATTGGCGGCCGTCAGACGGTACTGGTTGTCGAAGATGATGCCCGGGTCCGCAGGATCACTGTCGCCAGATTGGAACAGCTCGCCTACCAGGTTGTTGAAACCGAAAGCGGGCAGGAGGCACTCGATGTTCTGGCTGAACGGCAGGATATCGATGTGGTCTTTACCGATATGATCATGCCCGGCGGTATGACAGGCGCTGAACTTCTTGTTCAGGTTAAAGCGTTATACCCGCAAATAAAGCAAATCATTACATCAGGATATGCCGAGGACGGTGCAATCCCAAACGGTAAAACGCCGTTCCTACGAAAGCCGTATTCCCTGACCGAAATGTCAAAAGTGTTTCGTGAGCTATTGGGTTAGCTGAAGGGGAAGCTTTCGTTGCGCAAGTGACTTGTGGCTGCACCCGAATTCAGCAAAAGCCGATCTTTGAGCCGCAGTGCGCAGATATTGTCCTGCGCACTGCCGTTTTCTGAGTATTAACCCTGAAGCTTTTTCGCGACCAATTCGTTCACGGCCTTCGGGTTTGCCTTGCCGCCGGTTGCTTTCATCACCTGACCGACGAACCAGCCGGCCAGCTTTGGGTTGGCTTGGGCTTTGGCGACCTGATCAGGGTTGGCTGCAATGATTTCATCGACTGCTGCCTCGATCGCGCCTGTGTCGGTCACCTGTTTGAGGCCCTCGGTCTCGACGATCTCGGCAGGGTCGCGGCCTGTGGTATATGCGATCTCGAACACGTCTTTGGCTATTTTGCCTGAGATGGTGTCGGAGGCGATCAGATCAACAACGCCGCCTAGAACGGCAGGGCTGACGGGGGAATCGGAGATGTCCTTTTCGTCTTTCTTGAGGCGTCCAAAGAGTTCGTTAATCACCCAGTTTGCCGTCATCTTGCCGTCACGGCCCTTCGCTGTTTCCTCAAAATAGCTTGAGGAATCCAGATCGGCTGTCAGCACCGATGCATCATAATCGCTGAGGCTGAAATCATTAATAAAACGTGCTTTTTTGGCATCCGGAAGTTCGGGCAGGGTGTCCTTGATGTGGTCGACCCAATCCTGTTCAATCACCAGCGGCAGCAGGTCGGGATCGGGGAAGTAGCGATAGTCGTGCGCTTCTTCTTTGGACCGCATGGACCGCGTTTCCTGCTTGTCCGGATCGAACAGACGGGTTTCCTGCGTGACTTCACCGCCGCCTTCGACGATAGCGATCTGGCGCTTTGCCTCAACTTCGATGGCCTGCTGGATGAAGCGCATGGAGTTCATGTTTTTGATCTCGCACCGTGTGCCAAGATGCGAAAAATCGCCAGTTGCTGCGTATTTCTCATATTGGCCGGGGGCGCAGATAGAAACGTTAACGTCTGCGCGCATTGCGCCGGACTGCATGTCGCCGTTACACGTGCCCAAATACCGCAGAATCTGGCGCAGTTTGCCAAGGTAGGCAGCTGCCTCTTCGGGGCCGCGGATGTCGGGACGGGAGACGATCTCCATCAGCGCGACACCTGTGCGGTTGAGATCGACAAAGGACATATTCGGGTCCATGTCGTGAATTGATTTTCCTGCATCCTGCTCAAGGTGGATACGCTCGACGCCGACCATGCGTGCGGTGCCATCACCCATTTCCACCAGCACTTCGCCTTCGCCCACGATCGGGTGGTAAAGCTGTGAAATCTGATAGCCCTGCGGCAAGTCGGGGTAGAAATAGTTTTTGCGGTCAAAGGCGGACCACAGGTTGATCTGTGCTTTCAGCCCAAGCCCGGTGCGCACAGCCTGTTCGACGCAGAATTCGTTGATGGTGGGCAGCATCCCCGGCATCGCCGCGTCCACAAAGGCCACATTGCTGTTTGGCTCGGCGCCAAATTTTGTGGAGGCGCCCGAGAATAGCTTGGCATTTGAGGAGACTTGCGCATGGACCTCCATGCCGATCACCAGCTCCCAGTCTTGCTTTGCCCCCGCAATGGTGCGGACTTTGGGTGTGTCATAGGTGAGGTCGAGCATGGGAAGCGCCTTTCGCTGTCTGTTGGTCAGGGTTTAGCGGGAGGCGTTGGAGGGAGCAAGAGGGGAGGAGGAATGCCACCTGACCTTGTTCGGCTGGAGCATCACAAAAGGATAAAGCCGCAACTTTCTGAGTCCTATTGTACAGAATGGCCTAGAGCCGACTGGCGGGATCAAACAACACGGCGCTAGACGCACCTTGGATATCACCGGATGAAGGAAATTACCGAACGCTAATCGGTTTCCGCGCTGGCAGGCTTGATTGTCTACGCCAGGCAGCATTTGCGGAGCGCTGGGAAATGAGCGCTCCGCTTTTTGTATTATGCCAAGGCTTGGGCTTTCAGGACGCGGCGTAAAATCTTGCCGGACGCGGATTTGGGAATCTCATCTACGAATGTGACGCGGTGGACCTGTTTGTAGGTCGACAGCGTTTTGGCGAGATGCGCCTTGATATCCGCTTCTGACGGGGCGGGATTGCCGGTGACCACGAAAGCAACCGGCAATTCGCCCGCTTCATCATCCGGCAAGCCGATGACGGCGGCGTCGACGATGCCGTCCATGCTAACCAAAGTTGCCTCAAGCTCGGCTGGGGCGACTTGGAAGCCTTTGTATTTGATCAGTTCTTTCAGGCGGTCCACGATGAACATGTACCCTTCATCGTCGATATAGGCGATGTCACCGGTTTTGAGCCAGCCATCTTCAGTCAGTGTTTCACGTGTGGCTTTCTCGTTGTTGAGATAGCCTTTCATAACTTGCGGGCCTTTAACCCAAAGTTCGCCTTCTTTGCCGGCTGGCAGGTCTTCACCGCTTTCCGGATCGACGATCCGACACAGTGTGCCGGGTAGGGCCGTTCCGGAGGAGCCGGATTTCGGCTTTGCCAGCGGTGTTGTGTGTGACACCGGCGACAGCTCGGTCATGCCGAAACCTTGCAAGGAAACACAGTTCAGTCGCTTTGCCACCGCGTCTGAGACTTCAGCGCCAAGCGGGGCCGCCCCAGAGAAAATCTGCTCGACAGAGGAGAGGTCATAATTGTCCACGATCGGATGTTTGGCCAGCGCGAGCGCCACCGGCGGCACGATCCACATGCGGCGGGCCTTATAATCCTGCGAGATTTGCAAAAACAGCTCCAGATCAAAGCGGGGCATGGTGACCAGCGCGCCGCCACTCGCAAGGTGCACGTTCATCAATACGTTCATACCATAGATGTGAAAGAACGGCAGAAAGGCAGCGGCGACTTCGCCGGGCCGCACATCCCCGCCTTCAATGACCTGATCCACATTCACCACCAGATTGCGATGGCTAAGGCGGACGCCTTTGGGCATGCCGGTTGTGCCGGAGGAATAGGGCAGAACAACCGGATGCTCATCCAGATCTACCTGTGACTGTGCGTCCATAGGGGCACCGTAAAAAGCGGAAAGAGGTTCGACACCGTCTGCTTCGCCAATGACGATAACCTGCTGGCCTGCAGCATCTTTTGCGGCTTGCTGCGCGGTCTCAAGGAACATCGGGATGGTGATAAGGAGGTCGGCCGCGCTGTCGCGCAGCTGGTGCGCGACTTCGGAGGCGGTATATGTGGGGTTGATGGTGGTGATCGTGCCACCCGCCCATGCAACCGCGTGGAAAACAACGCAGTAATGCGGAATATTGGGCGACATCAGCGCCACGGTCTTTCCTGCGCCCATACCGCGGGCGGTCAAACCACCGGCAAGTTGCTTGACCTGTGTCATGAAATCGGCGGCGGTCATGGAAGCGCCGCTCATCCCGTCAGTCAGGACAATAGCATCTGGCCGTGTTTCCAGGTTCTCAAATATCCGTTGTGTAATAGATTGATCACGCAGTGCAATATCTGCGGCAGTTGTCTGATATGTCATGTTGGTATCTCCCTAGGAACGCAGCTTAGGCAGAGCCTGCGGGGCTGTCCAGAGGAGGTAGGAGGTCAACCTGCGGTGGCGACGGGGCCTTCATCGGTAAACGTGATGCGCTTGCCCTCGGATATTTCGGGTTTGAACAAGCTTGCAATGATGCGAAGGGCGTCCTCCTGTCCGGAGGCGGCAAAACGGTGGGCTGACGCCACACGCAGATTGTTGACAAAGCCTTGTGCTGCATGGGCCCAGATCATCGGGTGCAATTCTGTTAGGTGTTCGCGCACGATCCAGTTTGCACAGGCGGCAATCTGGGCGCGTATATGGTCTGCGGCATCATTTCCCGAAAAAGCCTGACCCATGGTATTGGAGCAATAGGCGGCCAATAGGTTGATGGTATGCGGTTCCGGGCGCCGCTCGATGATATCACGCAGGCCTTCCAGAAAGAAGGGCAGGTCCAGCCTTGCGCAGGCTTCGTCATCTACGCTGATGGCGTCAAACATAACCCAAGTGTAGCCGCCTGCGCCCCAGACTGATTGCGTGCGGACAGCTGTGCGGCGCGCTTCCAGCTCCAGTCCCGCATATGAGCCATACCAACGGGGCAACATGTGTGTGCCAAGCGCGCGCAGCGGGCCGGTGTTATGGGGGTTCAGGTCAATCAGCGCTTGATAGCGGTCTGCTACCGACCGACTTTGGCATTTCTCTCCGCGCAGCAAGGCGCAAGAGGTGCTGGCCACCAATGCTGATTGCCTTGGCTCGCCGTTAAGCGATTCGACAATCTCACGTGCGCGGGCGAAATGGGCGTCGAATGCTTCACGGTTGCGCGGTGCAACCTCGACGTCCCAGCCGATGCCGCGCCAAGACCACGCCATGTCCATGTGCGCCTGTGCCACGATGCAGGCAATGACGTAGTTTCCAGTGTTTTCAGCCAAAATAAATTCCAACGCTTCAATGCCGCTAAGCATAGGAGCGTCTTCCGCCGGTACACGGTCAAGCAGGGCATGCTCGACAGCTAAAACAACGTCAGCGCGCGCCCCGAACGCCATAAGCTCGGCTACAGACATGCCACCGGGTGTCATTTTGTTGACGCTGTCTGCCGCTTGGATCAACGAGGTAAGCTTGTCCCAGTCTTCCTGCCGAACCAACCGAAGCGCCGTATTTCGATGGGTATCGCGGATGCGGTCTTCAAGCGTCGGATCAGGGCAGGGGATGGAAAGCTTGTTCAGAGCTGCGGTGGCCCATTCGGCATGAACCATCTCTTGTGTTTTCACAATCGGTTGAATGCTTTCCAGAGCTTCAGTCGGCGTCGGATCGGTAATTTCTTCGACCGGACCACTCTTGGCTTTCCGGCGAAAAGGAGATGCTTTTGCAGGGGTCACAGGCTGGCTTGAAAACTCGGCGCGCGTGAAAACGTCGGGCTTGGATGCCCTGATTTTCTGATAGAGGCCGGGTAGTTTGCTCAGCAGCGTGCCCATGTGCATCATAAGTGTTCCATCATCAGTTGGTGTTGTCCGGTTATTGTCAATTTTCCAGATCATTGGGGCGTGAAAATGGCGCGGGAGCGGTCTTGTCGCGATCATCGGCGGGCAATTGCCACACAATAAATGGCATAATTGGGCAGATTGTCGCGCTGTGGTGGTGGATTAGCCAATGATCGGCCGCAGTGTTGCGCGACAGATGACAATCGGGCGGTCGGGGCTTGGTTAACTGCTTGTCAGCTGTGTTGCCTGCGGATCATACTGGCGCTTATGAAATGTGTAGATACGATAGTGCGGTCTGAGTTCCGGTTGTTCGGACGGCTTGCGGTGGTGGGAATGCTTGCGTTCGGTGTGAGCGCGGGTGCGGCCGCGGCACAAGTTGGTGAGCTGATCCGCCCTCCGGCACGGCTCGCGCCGATGGTTGCTGCCCCTGTCGCGGTAGAGGCGCCGACAGCCTCGGCAATTGTCACTGCGCCTGTGGCTCCCGCTCCGGCGGTACCTGCTTTGGTCGCGGATACTGCTTTGGACGCTCCCGATAGTACGCCCGTGCCATTGATTGACGCCACCACGATCACCGTGCGCCCGCCTGTGCGTTCAGGCCACGTACCACGCACGCGCTGGCAGCATATGCCGGGACATGCGCTTTGGACCCGTGCAGCGATTTCTGCTCTCAAGGATCATGGCAGTCCGCTGGTCGATATGGTGCCGCGTGACATCAAGGATTGGTGCCCTGCCTACTCAACCAACGAGGACGCACAGCGGCGCGCTTTCTGGGTCGGGTATATGTCAGCGCTGGCCAAGTACGAGAGTACGTATAAGCCATGGGCTGTTGGGGGCGGTGGCAGGTGGTACGGGCTGCTGCAAATTTTACCTGCCACTGCGCGCGGCTATAAATGCAATGTGGGCACCGGCGAAGCGCTTAAGAACGGGGCCGCGAACCTAAGTTGTGCAACGAGGATTATGGCCCACACCGTGAAGCGCGACGGGGTCATCCACGGCTATGACGGTAAATGGCGCGGTGTCTCTGCTGACTGGGGCCCGATGCGCAACACGTCCAAGCGCCGCGATATGGCTGCTTGGCTCAAGCGACAGAGCTATTGTAAGCCCCGCAATGCCACACGTCCCCGCGCACGGCCCTAAGCGGTCTATCCCATCAAAGAGAAATGGTGCCTGCGGGTTTTCAGACCGGCCTCTTTTGCCAGAGCCTCAAAGGCGGCATGGGGTGGCGTGGCAGGGTAGGGTACGCGGATTTTGACGCCTGAGGGGCGCACCACACTTAGCCGCACCGACATATCCAGACGGGTGTCAAACCGCAGGTGATCGATTTCTGACAGGGCGATCTCGGCGTGCTGACGCCCGCTTTGCCACCGAAGAGTGTCAGCATCAAGCGTGAGGCTGCTGCGCGGATTGATGATCAAGTCGTAAAGTGCAGGAAGTGTGAACGCCCCAAGCACAAGCATCACAGCCAGCGCAGCGTCGAGCCAAATATACGCAGCCATAAGCATAGCCCAAACCAATCCGACGGTCAGGGCGGTCATCGGGCGGCGCCCTTGGCTTGTGTAAGTGTAGGGTAGGTTCATGCGGTGCGGAATATTCGGGCAAGGGTGCCCATGGCATCAGATTGCCGTGCGCTTGCCATGCCCTTGGTGCCGGCTGCCTTTACGTCACCGATCACATTCATCATTTTTCCGAAAAACGGGCCATGATCGAGCTGTTTCAGCCGTTTGGTCAGGCGTTCGAAAGCAGGTGTCGGCCCGCCACCCTGATCAACAAGCCATGGCGCTATCAGCATCATGTCCTGCGCCTCTTGCGGATCAAGCTGGAGGTGCTTTTTGACAGAGCCGACAATGATTGCATCCGCCGGGGCTGATTTATCATCCATCTGGGCGAAGGCTACCGCCATGGCGACAACGCAAAGCTCTGCAGTCGGGATGCTGGCGATGGATTCGACGTTGGGCTGGGCGTGGAAACCCAGCCGCTTGGCCGCAGCGCGTACAGGGGCGGGCGCATCAATTATGTCTCCCGCAATATGGGCTCCGTTTTGAAGGCGGCGGTAGGTAAAGAAGCCGACGGCGATGAGGCCGCAAAGAATGAGGATATACAGCATGGGTGTCTCGTTTTTCGGTTATCTGCCGCCAGTGACGTCTAGGGTGGAGCCGGTAATATAGCTTGCGTCGCCCGACATAAGCCAGAGAACGGATTGTGCGACTTCGTCAGCGCTGCCAGTGCGCTGCATGGGGACGTTGCCTGCGAGGCGACTGGCGCGGTCCGGATCACCGCCCTTTGCATGGATGTCAGTCTCAATCAGGCCGGGTGCCACGCCCATAACGCGCAGCCCTGCCGGGGCGACCTCATCAGAAAGACCCTTGGTGAAGATGTCCATTGCCGCCTTGGTGGCAGCGTAGTCTACGTATTGATTGGCAGACCCCAGACGCGCTGCGGCTGAGGTGATATTGATGATAACACCGCGCCCCAATGGCTCCATGCGTTTGACAGCCTGGGCGGCGACCAGCATCGCGCCGATCACGTTTACATCGAACATGTGCCGCAGGCGGTCATGGGTCAGCTCGCTTGCGCGGGTCGCAAGGCCCACAATGCCAGCATTGTTGATCAGCGCGGCAAGAGGGCCCATGGCGTCTACCGTCGCAAAGATCCGTTCTATCGCTTCCGGCTCGGCGACATTGGCCTGAATGATCTGTACCTTTGCGCCAAGGGCCGTACAGGCGTCTGCCACCGTCTGCGCCCCGTCTCGATCGCTGTTGTAGGTCAGCGCCAGATCATAGCCGCGCGCGGCAGCCAAACGGGCGCAGGCCGCACCGATACCCGCAGATGCACCGGTGATCAGGCACAATGGGCGGCTCATGCGCTGGCAATCCGCGTGAGCATTTCAGTAGTATCGCGGCTCAGCCCCGGTGTGTCCAGAATGCGAGCGACCTCAGCCTTGATCAGCGATTGTCGGTCCGCATCATAGCGTTTCCATGTCTGGAAGGCTGAGCACATGCGCGCAGTGGTTTGCGGGTTCACCGGATCAAGTTTGATCAACCAGTCCGCAAGCAAACGGTACCCTGCGCCCGAGGCATGGTGAAATCCTGCATGGTTCATCGCAAGGCTGCCAAAGACGGCGCGGAAACGGTTGGGGTTCTTCCAGTTGAAATCGGGGTGCCCTGTCAGAGCCGCCGCGATTTCGTGAGCTTCTTCCGGGTCGGCTTCGATCACCTGAAGGCCAAACCATTTATCCATCACCAGTCGGTCGTCTTTCCACTGCGCCTCAAACGCTTTAACGGCTTTGTCGCCGCGGCCCGCGCGGATCAGGTTGGCAAGGGCGGCCAGTTGCTGTGTCATGTTATCGGCGCTGTTGTATTGCGCTTGTGCCTGTGCGCCATCGTCGCTGCGCGTCAGAAGCGACAGCACGGCGTTGCCGAATGCCCGCTGTCCTGATTGCTGCGCGTTGGGTTGATAAGCGTCTGTGACCTGGTTTGCTCCGTAAAGCGCAGGCAAGACATCAGCCAGCTTTTTCGCCATGGCATCGCGCATCATTTCAAGCGCGGCATGGATGATATCCGGCTCTGGGACGTGGCCTGCATCAAACAAGGCTGTGGCCATATTGGCCTCTCCCGGCAGGGCCAGCATCAGTCTGCGATAAGCAGGATCAAGCGTGTCGTCCATGACAACGGCGCGAATACCATCCAGATAGGCAGGGTTGGGTCGCGTGCCCTTGGTCATCATGTCTATTAGCGTGTTGCGCGCCAATGTCCGGCCTGCCTCCCACCGGTTGAAGCTGTCTGTATCATGCGCAAGCAGATGCGCACGCGCGCCTTCAGACATGTCATGGTCCAGCACCACCGGCGCAGAGAACCCGCGCAGGATTGACGGGATCGGCCGCGCATCCAGCCCCTCGAAGGTGAAGCTTTGTGTGGTCTCGGTCATTTCGAGAATGCGGGTTGGCGCGACTTCGGTGCCATCAGGGCCAATCAGGCCGGTTGCAATCGGGATGACCTGCGGCAGCGGCTTTGGTGTGGCGGCACTGGGCGCAAGGTCTTGACGGAAGGTGAGCGTATAGGTGCTGCCGCTCCAGGCTTCGAACACGCTGACGCGTGGCGTACCTGCCTGCGAATACCAGCGCTTGAATTGGCTCAGATCGCGGCCTGTTGTGTCCTCGAACACACGCAACCAGTCTTCGATGGTACATGCCTGCCCGTCGTGGCGGTCAAAGTAGAGGGCGACCGCATCGCTATACGCCTGATCACCGACGAGGGTCTTGAGCATACGGATAAGCTCTGCGCCCTTTTCATAGACTGTGGCCGTGTAGAAGTTGTTGATCTCCTGAAAGCTCTCGGGGCGCACCGGATGGGCAAGGGGGCCTTGATCTTCAGCGAACTGCCGACCGCGCAGATCGATCACGTCTTCGATACGCTTCACCGGCTCTGATCGCATGTCAGACGTAAACTGGCTGTCGCGGAAAACAGTCAGACCTTCCTTCAGGCACAGCTGGAACCAATCGCGGCAGGTAATCCGGTTGCCGGTCCAGTTGTGGAAATATTCATGCGCGATGATCGCCTCGATCCGCTCAAAGTTTGTGTCGGTCGAAGTTGCCTGAGAGGCAAGCACAGCAGAGGAGTTGAAGATGTTCAGCCCTTTGTTCTCCATTGCGCCCATGTTGAAATCATCCACTGCGACAATGTTGAACAGGTCAAGATCATATTCGCGTCCGTAGACGTCTTCGTCCCATTTCATGCTGTCCTTGAGCGCCTGCATCCCGAACGCACATTTTGCCTCGTCGCCGGGGCGTACATAGAGGTTGAGCGCGACATCACGACCCGAACGGGTTGTGAACTGGCCCTCATGGGCAATTAGATCACCTGCGACCAGCGCAAAAAGATAGGCGGGCTTGGGCCATGGATCATGCCATTCTGCGTGATGCTCGGTTGTGCTGACGGGGTTGCCGTTGGACAAAAGCACAGGATGCGGCCCGTCGATGGTCACGGTGAACACGCTCATTACATCGGGGCGGTCGGGGTAATAAGTGATTTTGCGAAAGCCCTCAGCCTCACATTGCGTGCAATACATGCCGTTAGACATGTACAGGCCTTCAAGTGCGGTGTTGCCGGCAGGGTCAATTTCGACCTCGGTTTCCCAGACGAAAGGAACGTCAGGCACCGGACAGGTCAATCCTTCAGGCTTAAGCGTGACGTCCACATTCTGATCGTCGATCTTTGCGCTGATCAGCTTGAGCGCTTCTCCGTGCAGAAAGAACGGCTGCGCAGGCGCTTGCGGATTGGGGGTAAAAGTGATCCGGCTGCGCACACGGGTCTGATGCGGATCAAGGGTGAAATGCAGCGCAACGCTTTCTACCTGCCAGCCGAAAGCTGTGTAGTCTTCAAGATAAATTGTCTGCGGGGCAGCGTCGCGCATGGGGGGGCCTCCTGAGATGAACCGGTGCGGTTCGGTGTGTTCCGGAACCTTATGTCGTAACAAACGTTAGGTCTGCAACACCCAGCCTTCAAGGCCGGGGAAAAGCGAAAAGGAAACCAGAGTATGTCTGCACCTGACACAAACATTGAAAAGCAAGAGAAACACCACCGTCCGTCCCTGTGGGGCGTGAGGGGTGCCATGGCTATTGGCGTTTTAATTCTGATTGGCGTCGTGGGGTATACCTTTGTCGTCGGTAGTGTCGGGGATGGTGACAGCTCGGACGGTCCGACCGTAACAACGGCGCCGACTGATACGTATTCACCCGGCACTAATTCGTCTGACACACCTGTCGCGTCGGATTGAGATACAAGGCTTGCGATTGCCGCATGAAGGACGCCCCTCTGGGGCGTCTTCTTACGTTGGGTCTACTGTGTTAATGAGCGGCTATGCCAAAGCATATAAAAAAATCTGATTTACCGCAGAAAGTATGTCTAACCTGCGACAGGCCTTTTAGTTGGCGCAAAAAGTGGGCAGCCGTTTGGGATGACGTTCGTTACTGTTCCGAGAGATGTAAACGCCAGCGCGGCGGTGCGGCGCAGAAATAGGTGGCTGGTAAAGTAATATTACCAGAACCTCTTGCTAGCAGGATTGCTTGTCATTATCCCTTGCGAAACGAACTTTCCTATCGGAAACTTCCGAGAAGCACAGAGGATGGAATATCATGCAAAGAGTTGATCGCGATGGGCTGCAGGTTGATGGGCAGCTGGCCGACTTCATTGAACATAAAGCGTTGGATGGTCTGACCGTCTCGGCAGACGCTTTCTGGCGCGGTTTTTCCGAGTTGGTCCACGGCATGGGGCCAAAGAATCGCGCTCTGTTGGAAAAGCGCGAATATATACAGCGGCAGATTGATGGCTGGCATCGTGAGCGACAGGGCAAAGCATATGATGCCGAGGCCTATACTTCCTTTCTGCGTGATATCGGTTATCTGGTTCCTGAAGGCGCGCCGTTCGAGATCGAGACACGCAATGTAGATGCAGAGATCGATTCGACCCCTGGTCCACAGCTGGTTGTGCCTATCACAAATGCGCGCTTTGCGCTGAATGCGGCCAATGCACGATGGGGTTCGTTGTACGATGCATTCTATGGCACGGATGCGCTGGGCGATTTGCCCGCTGGCGGCGGTTATGATGCGGAGCGTGGTGCCCGCGTTGTAGCCCGTGCAAAGGCGTTTCTGGATGAAGCCGCGCCATTGGCCAGCGGCAGCCATATTGATGTGACCGGTTATAGTGTCGAGAACGGCGCGCTGGTTCCGGCGTTGAAAGATCCCGCGCAGTTTGCGGGCTATACGGGCGACGCCGCAGCGCCTGCGGCTGTGCTGCTCAAGAATAACGGCCTGCATGTAGAGATCAAAATTGATGCAGCGCATCCAATCGGAAAGACTGATGCAGCGCATGTGGCTGATGTGGTCATGGAATCCGCGCTGAGCACAATTATGGATTGTGAAGACAGCGTTGCGGCGGTGGATGCCGAGGATAAATTGGTCGCCTATGACAATTGGCTTGGCCTTATGCGCGGTGATCTGGCCGAAAGCTTTGAGAAGGGCGGCAAAACGGTCAATCGCGTGATGAATCCCGACCGGGTCTATACGGCACCGGACGGCAGCCAGTTGACGCTCAAGGGGCGCTCCTTGATGCTGATCCGGAATGTCGGTCACCTGATGACCAACCCTGCCGTACTGGATCGTGACGGACTGGAGGTCGGCGAAGGGCTGATGGATGCGATGGTCACCACTCTGATTGCGATGCACGATTTTGCACGCGAGGGGGGGAATTCGCTGACCGGATCCGTCTATGTGGTTAAACCCAAGATGCATGGCCCCGAAGAAGTGGCCTTTGCTGACGAGATTTTCAGCCATGTCGAAAAGGCGCTGGGCTTGCCTGCCAACACGGTCAAGCTTGGTATCATGGACGAGGAACGCCGCACATCGGTCAATCTGGCCGAGTGTATCCGCGCGGCGAAGTCGCGGGTGGCCTTCATCAATACAGGCTTCCTTGATCGCACAGGCGATGAAATTCACACCTCGATGGAGGCGGGGCCGATGGTGCCCAAGGGCGATATGAAGTCCTCGGCGTGGATCAGCGCCTACGAGGATCGCAATGTCGACATCGGACTGGCCTGCGGCCTGAAGGGGCGTGCGCAGATCGGCAAAGGCATGTGGGCCATGCCCGACCGTATGGCGGAGATGATCGAGACGAAGATCGGACACCCCAAAGCAGGCGCTACTTGCGCTTGGGTACCATCGCCAACAGCGGCGACGTTGCACGCGATGCACTACCATATGGTCGATGTCATGGCGCGTCAGGACGAGATCGCGTCCGGTGGCCCGCGTGGGACGCTTGAGGATTTGCTGACGATACCGGTTCTTGCCGGCCGCAATCTAAGCGCCGAAGAGATTGCCCGCGAGATAGAGAACAACGCGCAGGGCATTCTTGGATACGTGGTACGCTGGATTGATCAGGGGGTAGGGTGCTCAAAGGTGCCGGACATAAACGATGTCGGTTTGATGGAGGACCGCGCCACCTGCCGTATTTCGGCTCAGGCGCTGGCGAACTGGCTTCATCACGGCGTTATCTCAGAAGCGCAGGTAATGGCAGGATTGAAAAAGATGGCTGCGGTTGTCGATCGTCAGAACGCGGATGATCCGCTGTATCGTGCAATGGCGCCGGGATTTGACGGGATCGCATTCAAAGCGGCCTGCGATCTGGTTCTGAAGGGGACAAGTCAGCCGTCTGGATATACAGAGCCCGTGTTGCATGCGCGGCGTCTGGAGTTGAAAGCCGCAAGCTGACAGCAGGTTGAGAAGGCGGGACTGAAGGGCCGGCCCTTCAGACTTCCCGGGATATTTAGAGCCAAAAGAAATACAAGGATTAAGAAATGACTGTATCACTGAACAAGGCGCGGACAATCATTCGCAAGACGTTTGAAAAGGGGGCAGAGTTGGGCCTGAAGCCTCTGTCGGTGGTTGTGCTGGATTCGGGAGGCCACGTTCAGGCATTCGAGCGTCAGGATGATGCCGCACCGGGCCGGTTCGCGATTGCCCATGGCAAGGCCTATGGCGCTGTTATGCTGGGAATGGCTGGCACGGCGCAGATGGCGCGCGCCGAACAGCAGGCCTATTTTATGCAGGCGGTAAACGGCGTGTTCGGCGGACAGGTCGTTCCGGTTCCGGGCGGTGTGCTATTGCGTTCTTCCAAGGGGGCCGTAATCGGAGCTGTTGGCGTGACGGGTGACACGTCAGACAATGATGCAATTGCGGCGATTGCCGGGATCGAAGCCGCCAAGCTGATTGGCGAAATCTGAGCAACTGCTCATTAAAGTAGCGCGGGTGCTTGTGATACAGGCATTCGTGCGAATGTGGTGTTGAGGCCCCATTCGATCCTCGCTAGACTAACAAGAACTACTGTGATCACGGAGTTTAGCGCTATGGGTCGGCCAGTTATTGGAATTATCGGCAACAGTCATGTCTTGAACGATCAATATGTTGTTCATGCTGGCGGTATGATGAACAGTCAAGCGGTGGCGCAAGTGGCGGGATGTATGCCAATTCTGGTGCCTTCCGATCCTGCCCTGGTTTCTGTTGGCGAATTGATGGACTGCTGTGACGGTTTCCTGCTGACCGGTGGCCGGCCGAATGTGCACCCCGAGGAATACGGTGAGGAAGAGACAGAAGCGCATGGCACATTCGACCGTGCGCGTGATGCTTTGGTTCTGGCGCTGACGCGTGCGTGTGTCGAGACGGGCCAGCCTGTATTCGGGATTTGCCGCGGCTTTCAGGAGATGAATGTGGCGATGGGTGGATCGCTGTATCCGGAAATTCGCGATCTGCCTGGGCGGATGAACCACCGGATGCCGCCAGACGGCACGCTGGAGGAAAAGTTCGAGCTGCGCCACAATGTGCGCTTCACCTCCGGTGGTGTTTTTCACAAGGTCATGGGCGCTGATGTCGTGCGCACGAATACCTTGCACGGGCAGGGCATCAAGGCTGCGGGGCCGCGCATTGTTGTGGACGGTTACGCAGAAGATGGCACACCCGAAGCGATCTACGTGGATGGAGCACCAGGCTTCACGCTCGCGGTGCAATGGCACCCGGAATACGAGGCGGCAAAAGACCCGGTTTCACGTCCGTTATTCGAAGCATTCGGCAAAGCGGCACATGACTGGTCGGCGGGCGTGCGTCCCGCAATGCTGGCTCGGGCTGTCTGAATTTAGAAGGGCAGAAAATGGTCAGCGACATCAAACTGTGTTGACGCCGCTGAACCATGTAGTCCATCTCAGGCACGAATTTTACATCATCCCGCCGGCGATCTCGATGCTTTGACCGTTGATACTGCCGGAATCCGGTCCGACCAGCCACGCGGCGGCGGCAGAGACTTCATCTACTGTGATCAGTCGCTTGTGCCGATTTGCCTTCACCATCATGTCGCGCGCGGCGTCAGTCGAAATTCCAGCGCGTTCTGAAATGGACTGGGTGTTGCGGCTGACGATTTCGGTATCGACATAACCGGGGCAGAGTGAGTTAAAGGTATAGGGCTTGCCCATATATTCTTCGCTAAGCGACCGGATCAGGCCGATCATGCCGTGCTTTGACGCGGAATAGCAGGCCGCACCAGGTAGGCCTTTGAGACCGGCCATGGATGAAACAGCAATAACACGTCCCCAATCTGTGCTGAGCATGCCGGGCAGGCATTCACGGATCGTCAGAAAGGCACCATCAAGATTGGTGGCCATCATGTCACGCCAGAACGTCATATCAGTTTTGTGCGCAGCCTTACCCGTCGCGAGACCGGCATTCGGGATGCAAATCTGGACCGGACCGCGCGCGGCAACGGCGGATGCAATCTTGGCCACAACTTCGTCTTCGTTGCGTACGTCCATCGCCATCGCAGTCATGCCTTCAGTGGCAACTTCTTCCAGTACTTCCTGCCGACGGCCTGTAATGGTGACATGAGCGCCTTGCGCTACCAGCATCTTTGCAATGGCCAGCCCAATGCCTGTGCCACCACCTGTAATAAGCGCGTGTTTTCCGTTCAGTGTCATAGTTTCCTCCTCTTTTGCCGGAGCTTAGAGCGGGGATACTGCTGCCGATAGGGGCAGCAGATTTAACGTAACGGCAAAGGGGTGATTCTAATTCGAAGATCAGCAGCATTGTTGCGTAGGTCTGATAGTCCTTGAAATATTGTTTCGAGGTCAAATGCCGTAGGGTTTTTGCCAAAAATCTCCCCGACAGCCGAAAAAAGGCGCAAAACACTGCGTCTTATGTAAGGGGGGCGCTTGTTTGTCAGTATTCTGCGGGGTAGGTCAAATGATCATCTGCGACACGCCAGTTTCGGCACCAAACGCAAATTTGGGAGATTTTGAGTGAAGATCGGGACACCTAAAGAGGTATTCGAGGGCGAGCGCCGCGTGGCAATGACGCCCGACAGTGCTTTGCAATTACAAAAACTGGGGCACGAGTGCCTTATCGAAACAGGCGCGGGAGCGGCATCGGGTTTCGACGACGCATCTTACACGGCTGCAGGCGTGACCGTGGTCAAGACTGCTGCTGCCTTGTGGAAAGAGGCCGACGTCGTCGCGAAAGTGCGCGTGCCCAACACCACTGAAATGAAAAAGCTGCGCGAAGGTCAGACGCTGATTTCGTTCTTCAGCCCTGTGGCGGATGAAGCGAAAATGCAGGCGGCAGCCAAAAAGGGCGCCACCGTTGTTGCGATGGAGATGATCCCGCGCATCAGCCGCGCCCAGAAGATGGACGCGCTATCTTCTATGGCGAACATTGCGGGTTACCGCGCCGTCATTGAAGCAGGCAACAACTTTGGCCGTTTCTTTACAGGTCAAATCACAGCGGCGGGCAAGGTGCCTCCGGCGAAAGTTCTGGTTGTGGGGGCGGGCGTTGCCGGTCTGGCCGCGATTGGTACTTCCACCAGCCTTGGTGCGATCACGCTGGCGTTTGATGTGCGGCCCGAAGTGGCAGAACAAGTCGAATCTATGGGCGCCGAATTTGTTTACCTCGATTTCGAGGAAGAGCAGACAGACGGTGCCGCGACTGGCGGCTATGCCTCCGTTTCCAGCCCAGAGTTCCGCGAAGCACAGTTGGCCAAGTTCCGCGAGCTAGCGCCCGAAGTTGATATCGTGATCACCACAGCGTTGATCCCCAACCGCGAAGCGCCAGAGCTGTGGACCGAAGACATGGTCGCGGCGATGAAGCCCGGTTCCGTTATCGTCGATTTGGCGGCTGAAAAGGGCGGCAACTGCAAGCTGACTGTCATGGACGAGAAAATCGTCACGGATAATGGCGTGACCATCATCGGCTATACCGATTTCCCAAGCCGGATGAGCGCGCAGGCGTCGACACTCTATTCGACAAACATCCGTCACTTGATGACAGACCTGACGCCCGAAAAAGACGGCGTTATCAATCACAACATGGAAGATGACGTGATCCGTGGGGCAACGATTGCCCATGCAGAGGCAGTTACCTTCCCGCCGCCACCGCCGAAAGTGGCAGCGATCGCGGCCGCGCCGAAAAAGCCGGCTGTGAAAGAGCTGACAGCGGAAGAAAAGCGTGCTGCTGAAACGGCTGCATTCAAGGCGCAGACCAAGAACCAGGTTATCCTGCTGGGTGTTGGTGGTGCGTTGCTGCTGGCCGTAGGGCTTGTCGCTCCGGCAAGTTTTATGCAGCACTTTATCGTGTTTGTGCTGTCTGTGTTTATCGGATTCCAGGTGATCTGGGGCGTGGCGCACAGCCTGCACACACCGCTGATGGCGGTAACCAACGCGATCTCCTCGATCATCATTCTGGGGGCGCTGATGCAGATCGGATCGGCATCCTTCCTTGTGATCTTACTTGCTGCCTTGTCCCTGTTTATGTGCGGGATCAACATTTTTGGCGGCTTCCTCGTGACACGGCGCATGCTCGCCATGTTCCAGAAATCTTAAGGGAGCGCGGATCATGGATTTTGGTTTCACAACAGCGGCCTATGTGGTCGCAGCTATCCTCTTCATCCTCTCGCTGGGGGGGCTGAGCGGGCAGGAAAGCGCCAAGCGCGCTGTGTGGTACGGCATTGTCGGTATGGCTTTGGCCGTGGCCGCAACGCTGATCGGCCCCGGTTCGGGCTTCTGGTTGCTATCGGTTATTCTGATCGCTGGCGGCGGTGCCATCGGTTACCAGCTGGCAACACGGGTGCAAATGACCCAGATGCCGGAACTGGTTGCCGCAATGCACAGCCTTGTCGGTCTGGCTGCGGTGTTCGTAGGTCTGATCGCACACTTCGAGATGGGCCGCGTGGCCGATTTTGTTGCAAGCGGTGGCGACATCAAAGAGCTGGGTACTTTCGCAGCGCTGATCGCGAAGAAAACAACTGTAGAGCTGAACATTCTGCGGGTTGAGCTGTTCTTGGGTGTCTTCATCGGTGCTGTGACTTTCACAGGCTCCGTGATTGCCTATGGCAAGCTCGCGGGCCGTGTGACGTCCTCTGCTGAAAAGCTGCCGGGCGGTCATATGCTGAACGCGGCGGCTGCGGGTCTGTCCCTTATCGCGCTAGTTTGGTACTTCAACACCGGCGGTTTCTTCCCGCTGTTCATCATGACGCTGGCGGCGCTGTTTATCGGCTATCACCTGATCATGGGGATTGGCGGCGCGGATATGCCTGTGGTTGTGTCCATGCTGAACTCCTATTCTGGCTGGGCTGCTGCGGCGATCGGCTTCTCGCTGGGCAATGATCTGTTGATCGTTGTTGGCGCGTTGGTTGGTTCTTCGGGTGCGATCCTTTCCTACATCATGTGTAAGGCGATGAACCGGTCATTTGTGTCCGTCATCCTTGGTGGCTTTGGCGGCCCTGCCGGCGAACAAATGGCCGTTGAAGGTGAGCAGATTGCCATTGAGTCAGAAGGCGTTGCTGCGGCGCTGAACGAAGCTGACAGCATCATCATCATCCCGGGTTACGGTATGGCGGTGGCACAAGCTCAGACCGGCGTTGCCGAGCTGGTGCGTAAGCTGCGTGCAAAGGGCAAGAACGTGCGTTTCGCCATTCACCCTGTTGCGGGGCGTCTGCCGGGCCACATGAACGTTCTTCTGGCCGAAGCAAAGGTGCCTTATGACATCGTGATGGAAATGGACGAGATCAACGACGATTTCCCGGATACGGACGTCGCGATTGTTATCGGCTCCAATGACATCGTGAACCCTGCGGCGCAGGACGATCCAAACAGCCCCATCGCCGGTATGCCGGTTCTGGAATGCTGGAAGGCCAAGCAGGTGTTTGTGTCCAAGCGCGGGCAGGGGACGGGTTACTCCGGCATCGAAAACCCGCTGTTCTTTAAAGAGAACACGCGGATGTTCTATGGCGATGCAAAAGCGTCCTTGGACAAGCTGCTTCCGCTGATCGACTAAGGTAAGCGATGTGGCTGATTTCTTAAGGGGTCAGTCTGTAAACCACCTGAAACGCCCTGTCGGAAATAGCAGGGCGTTTTGCTTTATCCGTGTGGGACTAACGCAGATTTTGAAAACAACGCGCCGCAATTTCCGATAGGCGAAAAAGTATACCACGGTGCGCCCAAACTACTGTTATAAGAGGCTCTTCAACATTGAGCTATTGGCCGCTCTTGAGCCATGAAGGTGTAAACCCGCTGGAGAAACCGCACCATGCCCCCTATTTCCGATCACCCCCTGCGCTATGCCCTGACAGGAGAGCTGCACGCGCGGCCCTTTCCCAACGTCGACGCGCCGCAGGTTGTGGCATTTCTAGCGATCAAGCAGGCAGGTGATGCTGCTGCGCGGGATCGTGACCGCAGCGCAGATATGGCGCATCTGGTGGCCTTGCTGAAACACTACGGTGCGCCGCTGCCAGATCCGGACGCTACGCATTATTACGGCGCGATGGGCAAGTTTCACCTGAAGTGGGAACAGCATACCGAATTTGTGACCTATACCGCCTTCGGCGATGAGCTGAGTGCACGGCCCTTCGACCCGTCTGAGTTTGACGTATTTCCAACGCATTGGTTGGACGCTGCACCGGGGCAGCGACTGACGTCCTGTCTGTTACGGCTGATGCGGCAAGTCGGTAAAGAGGATGATCTGCTGGATCATCTGCGGGAATGGTTCGTACCGGAAAGCCTTGCTGCTGCGCAGGTGTTGGAAGGGGCCGCTATCGTGGCCAGCGACTTTCGCATCGATCCCGCTGGGCATACACGGTTCGCCGTATTTGTCCCTGAACAGACGGGCACGCGACGTGTGGGGCGCATCATCCAGCGGTTACTGGAGATTGAGACCTATAAGACCATGTCGATGCTTGGCTTTGCGCTGACGCGCGAGATTGGCGGAAAGGTAGGCCTGTTGGATCGGCAACTAAGCGACCTTATGGCGAAGATGAGTGCTCAGGAGCTTCGCCCAGAGACGACGCTGGATGCGCTGCTGGATGTTTCGGTCGAACTGGAGAACGTCGTTGCCCAAAGCGCATTCCGCTTTGCGGGAACAGAGGCCTACAAAGCGATCGTAGACGAGCGCATCCGCGCGCTACGCGAGAGCCGTTTTGCAGGACGACAGGGGTTTGGCGAATTCATGATGCGCCGGTATGAGCCTGCAATGCGGACGGTGATTTCGATGGAGAGGCGGCTGGAGCGGATGTCGGCGCGGGCATTGCGGGCATCTGATTTGCTGCGAACGCGGGTGGATGTCGAACGCTCTGCACAGAACCAGGCGATTTTGGAAAGCATGGACAAGCGTGCGGATTTGCAACTGCGTTTGCAGCACACGGTTGAGGGGCTGTCAGTTGTGGCAATCAGCTATTACGCGGTCTCGCTGGTCAGCTATCTGCTGTATCCACTTGCCGATATGACGGGGCTGTCCAAGGGGCTTTTGACTGCGGCGGTGACCTTACCTGTGGTGGGGCTGGTCTGGGCTGCGGTGCGGCGGATACGAAAACGTATCGGTTGATCCGCCTGTCCGGGCTTTGCAGGCTGTCCTTGTCGATGTCTTAGGAAGGGGTCTTAGGCGCGCAGGGATACCCGTACGCGCCCAAAGGGTCAGCGGCCGCGAATGCGCGGATCCAGCGCGTCGCGCAGACCGTCACCAAGGTAGTTCACGCTCAGCACGGTGAGCGAGATCAGGATGCCGGGTAGCAACACGCGCTCCGGATATTCCTGCATACGTACCACAGCGTCCGACAGCAATTTGCCCCACGTGGGGAAATCTGACGGAAAGCCGACACCTAGGAAGGAGAGGGCAGATTCCGTGATGATGGCCGTGGCAAGGCCCAGCGTGGCAGACACCATGATGGGTGAAACCACATTCGGCAGCAGGTGGCGGCGGATGATCTTTCCCGAGGTAGATCCAATCGAGCGGGCCGCCAGAATGAATTCCCGCTCTTTTAGGGCAAGGATATCACCGCGCACGATGCGGGCGGTTTGCATCCAGGAGGTCAGCGCAATGACCGAGACGATGAGGATAAACATGCCAGCCTCCGGGCTGCCAAAAGCGGCTGTAAGCGGTTGGCGGAACAGTGTCACGGCCAGCAATGTCAGCGGCAGGATCGGCAGTGAAAGAACCAGATCGGTAAAGCGCATCAGCAGAAAGTCGGCGCGTTTGAAGTAGCCGGCAGCCACGCCAATGGCGGTCCCGATGAACAAAGACAGGATCATCGCCGACCAGCCAACAGCCATACTGACGCGGCCCCCATAGATCATCTGGGCAAGGATATCACGGCCCAGTTGATCTGTTCCGAACGGGTGTAGCCAACCGGCCTTGGCGTCAGCGTCCCACAGCAGGGTGTAGATCGGACGCCAGTCCTTGTTCCGGATGTCGAGCTTGGTCGGCTCAATCGTCCACAGGTACGGCCCCAGCAAAACGGCAAGCGTAACGAACAGCAGAAAGCCACCACCAAAAAGCGCGCCTTTATGCTTGCGGAATTGATCCCACACGTCACGCCACTGGCTGCGCGGCGGCCTTGACGGCTCTTTGTCGACAAGCGCGCCGTAGATTTCAAGATCGGCTTCGATTGGGCTGGCGGGGATTGCTTGCTCAGTCATAGCGGATCCTTGGGTCAAGCACGCCGTAAAGGATGTCGGCGATGAGGTTGAACAGAACGATGAGGATGGCGAAGATGAAGGTCAGTGTCATCACCATCGGCAGGTCATTGGCAAAAAGTGCCGTCAGCAAAAGCTGACCGATGCCGTTCACCTTGAAGACGTTTTCGGTGATGATTGCACCGCCAAAGATGGCAGGCATACCCAGAGCAATGATAGTCACCACGGGGATCATCGAGTTGCGCAGCACATGTACCATGACAACCACGCTTTCGCTAAGGCCCTTGGCGCGGGCCGTGCGCACATAGTCCTGATTAAGATTGTCGAGCATGGCGGAGCGCATGTAGCGGCTGATTTGTGCAGTGGTTTGCAGGGCCAGCACCATCACAGGCATGATCATCTGCATGAGCTGTATTTTGAAGGTTGCCCAGCTATCGACCACCAGAGTGGTGTCATAGATCGACGGCAACCAGCCCAGTGTGACAGAAAAGATCACGATCAGCAGCGGACCGGTAAAGAACGGCGGGATCGAAAAGCCGACCATCGTGACGAATGTACCGGCCTGATCGAAAAGCGAATAGTGACGGTAGGCAGAATAGATGCCAATCGGGATCGCGATCAGGATGCCTACGACATAGCTTAGGCCAACAACCCAAAGGGTCTGCGGCATCCGCTGGATCACGATATCCATGACCGGGCTACGGGTCTGCCAGCTGATCACACGCTGTGTTTCGACCATGGCGCCGGTGACGGGATCGGTTGTCATGCTCAGTTGCGTGTCAGGCAACCAGCCGAACAGAAAGCTGTTGCTGGTCAGGTGGTCGATAAAGACCGACGGTTCGACCACGAAGAACTGGTAGAGCCATTTTAGGTATTGAACATGGATGGGCGCGCCAAGGCCAAGAGCTTCGCGCATTTTCTGCTTCACTTCCGGCGGCACGGTAAGTGGCACCTGTGCCATCGGGTCACCGGGGGCAAGTTGCAGCAATAGAAATATCACGAGGCTGATAAATAAAAGCGTCGGAATGGAGAGAAGCAGTCGTCGGATGGTGAAATTCAGCATCAAGCGGCGCCTTTATTGATCAGTCTGTTTGTTGGAAGTAGGGCGGGGTCTCCCCCGCCCAATAAGGTCTAAAAGTATGGTGGGGAAGCCCCCACCACAACAGTTATCACTTTTTGCGATACCAATCTGCGGCATTCCACAGTTCGGAATCCCAAACATTAAGCACCACACCGCCAAGGCTGTTGGAGTGTGCGGACACACGGGCGCGGTTAACCAACGGTACAATGGTCATGGTCTCTTTTGTTACCATGTCATTGAGCTTGCGGCCAATTTCGCCACGCTTGTCGATGTCACCGGTCTGGGCCAGCTCATCAAGCATGGCGTCATAGGCTGGATCGCAGAAGCGGTTGATGTTTTCACCCTGCCACTGGCTGGATGGCTTCGGCTCGTTGCCACAACGGTAGGCCGACAGGTAAGACTGCGGGTCTGTGCCGTTGAAGGTGTTGGCATACATTTCCACGTCAGCATAGAACTTCTGGAACGTGTCAGGCGAACCTGGGTCACCACCGAAGAACACGGAACCGTCGAGGTTACGCAGCTCGGTTTCAACACCGATTTGCTCCCACCAGTCTTTGATCAGTGCCTGGAAATCCTGACGCACAGCGTTTGTGGATGTCTGGTACAGGATCGAAAGCTTCACGCCGTCTTTGTCACGGATGCCGTCACCGTCGCTGTCGGTCCAGCCAGCTTCATCAAGCAGAGCTTTCGCGCCATCAAGGTCCTGTGTCAGACACTCTGTGTTATCAGAGTTATAGATCGCAGGAGCAGGAACGAGGTTACACGTCGGTTTGCCCGCCTTGCCATAGCCAACTTCGGTCAGCAGTTCGCGGTCGATAGCCATCGACAACGCCTTGCGGACTTTAAAGTCGGACAGGAAGGGGTGAGGCTCGTCCACTGTGGAACGTGTCTCTGGTGGCAGATCGGCGGAAGGGTTGGTCAGGTTCATTTCCAGACGCTCAACCAGCGGGCCGAAACCTGCGATGGCAACGCCTTTGCCGGCTTCTTCCATCTTCGCGATGACGTCGGGTGCCAGCTGGAGGTTCCACGCGTAGTCAAACTCGCCTGTTTCCAGAACCGCGCGACCGGCAGCAGCAGCGTCGCCACCCCCTTTGAAGGTCATGGAAGCGAAGGCTGGCTTGCCTTCGATGCGGAAGTTTTCGTTGGCTTCCAGCGTGATCACGTCATTGGGACGGAAATCTGTTACTTTGAACGGACCGGTGCCAACTGGGTTAAAGTTTGCTTCGGTACACTCTGGTGCGCGTGCGCCAAGGCATTCAGCAAACTGTGCTGCCTGAATGATGGGGCTTTCGCCGCCGACAAACGGACCATACGGGTTTGGCTTGGGCGTGTCGAACGTAACTTTGACAGTCAGATCGTCAATCGCTTCTACGCTTTCAACGCCATCAAACTTTGCGCCCTGTGCGCAACCGCCTTCGGGGTGCATGCAGTATTCAGCGGAGAATTTGACATCAGCGGAAGTGAAAGGTGTGCCGTCGGACCATACGATGCCCGGCGTGATGTTCCACGTGATGGTGGTGAGGTCTTCGGAAACGCCGCCGTTCGCCACTGTCGGCACTTCGGTCACAAGCCACGGCACCAAAGCGCCGGTTTCGGTGTAACGTGCCAGCGGTTCGACAACGAGAGACGCCGCTTCAACGTCTTTGGTGCCGCCGGACAGGAAGGGGTTCATAATGGATGGCGCTTGCCAATACAGCACTTTCACATCGCCATCGCGACCGCGTTCGCCTTCATGGCCATCCGCGAAAGCGATAGGGGCAAATGCGGACGTTGCAATCGCACCCATCAAAAGGGTCTTCATCTTCATATCGTACTCCATGTTGGGCACAGAAAAGACTGTGCCTATACCGCCCCGCTTATGGGGGCGTTTCTGATCGCTCTCGCGGGAGGGTCGGGTGACGCATGGTAAGTTCGTGTTAATTAAACACAATTTCACCGATTGCCTGCTACACCCCCCAGAGCGCGTAGCCGGATTGAAACAGAAAGTGGAGAAATTGCAAGCGTTCTGCCAGCCCTCTGCCGATGAAAATGCAGGAGGTCTACATTTTTTTCCCGACTGCCACTTCACAATGCACCCAGAGCGTTTGACCTGCCCTGAGCTTGCGCATAGCTTGGGCGCTAACACCCCGAAACGCTTGGGGGCATCTGAAAGGAATGACATGCTGGATAATTCTCACAAGGCACCGATTGCGCGGATTGACGGTCTTCGTGTGGAGTTCCAGACAAAGGACGGACCGGTTGTCGGCGTTGAAGATGTCTCTTTTGATATCCATCCGGGAGAGACCGTTTGCGTTGTCGGAGAGTCAGGGTCGGGCAAATCGGTCTCATCGTTGTCGTTGATGCGGCTGGTTGAATTCGGCGGCGGGGAAATCGCAGCCGGCAAGCTGATGTTTGATCGCGGCGATGCCGGCGAGATTGATCTGGCAACCGCCCAGCAAGAGAACATGCGTGGAATTCGCGGCAACGAGATCGGGATGATCTTTCAAGAGCCGATGACCGCTTTGAACCCCGTGTTTACCGTGGGTAAGCAACTGACCGAAGGTCTGCGGCTGCACAAGGGGATGACCAAATCGGAAGCAGAGGCGCGCGCGCTTGAGCTGATGAAGCAGGTGCGCATCCCGGAGGCGGAAAAACGGCTAAACCAGTACCCTCACGAGCTGTCGGGCGGTATGCGGCAGCGCGTAGTGATTGCAATGGCGCTGGCTTGTGAGCCGCGCCTTTTGATCGCGGATGAGCCGACAACCGCGCTGGACGTGACCATTCAGGCCGAAATTCTGGCATTGATGGACCGTCTCAAGCGCGAAACCGGAACAGCTGTGATGTTCATCACACATGACATGGCTGTCGTTGCGCAAATGGCGGACCGCGTGGTCGTCATGTTCCGCGGTAATAAGGTAGAAGAGGGGACAGTCGAGGAAATCTTCGAAAACCCGCAGCATCCTTATACCAAGGCGTTGCTCGCTGCCGTGCCAAAGCTGGGTGAGATGACTGGCAAGGATTATCCCGAGCCGATGAAGCTGCTGGGCAGCGAGGACAAGCCGATTGTTCCGATCAAGGGCACCAACGAGGTGTTGCTGACCGTCAAGAACCTGACCACACGCTTTCCGGTCACCGGCGGCCTGTTGCGCCGCACGGTTGCGAATGTGCACGCGGTCGAGGATTTGTCCTTCACTATTAACAAGGGCCAGACCCTAAGCCTTGTTGGCGAAAGCGGTTGTGGCAAGTCCACCGCGGGCCGGTCGATCCTGCGGCTGGTTGAGCCGATGTCGGGTGAGGTTAATCTGGGCGGCAAGGATATCATGGCGCTGGACGCCAAAGGTCTGCGTACAGCGCGCCTTGATATGCAGATGATTTTTCAGGATCCCTTTGCCTCGCTCAATCCCCAAATGGGTTTGGCCGATCAGGTGGCCGAGCCGATCCATAACTATGGTCTGATGAAGGGGCCTGAACTGACCAAATGGGTCGAAACCCTGTTTGACCGCGTAGAGCTTCCGCGCAGTTTTATGCGCCGGTTTCCGCACGAACTGTCCGGTGGCCAGCGCCAGCGTGTGGCAATCGCACGCGCCCTTGCATTGAAACCCAAGCTTATCATTTCGGATGAGGCGGTATCGGCACTGGACGTGTCGGTGCAGGCGCAAGTGTTGAACCTGATGATGGAATTGCAGGAGGAGATGGAGCTGTCTTATCTCTTTATCTCGCACGACATGGCGGTGGTCGAACGGGTAAGCCATTATGTCGGCGTCATGTATCTGGGCCGCATTGTTGAATTGGGCCCCCGCCGCGAGGTATTCGAGAATCCGCAGCACCCCTATACTCAGGCCTTGATGAAGGCCGTTCCTATCGCCGATCCGCGCAGGCGCAAGGCAGAGAAGGATTTGAACTTTAAACCGATTCCTTCGCCGATCCACCCGGTAAGCTATGTGGCGGAACCCAGCGTTTACCGCGATGTAGGTGACGGACATAAGGTTCTGATAACCGACAGCGGCTACTAAGCCATGGCACCCCCCGTTTCCAGTAAGGTTGCACTTGTGACGGGCGGTGCACGGGGTATCGGACGGGCCATCGCCGCATCGCTGAGCAGCAACTATGCCGTTGCGATCACGTATCTGACAACCGGGCCTGATGACCTCCCCGAAGGTATGCTGGCAATACGTGCGGATTTGGCCGATCCGCAAAGCCACAAGCGGGTCATTGACGCCGTTCTTGCGCAGTTTGGCCGACTTGATCTGATCGTTAACAATGCGGGTACAATTGCAGGCTCCCCCGTCGACAGCTTCGATCAGGACGCCTTTCGCGGTATCTTTGACGTGAATGTTCTGGCGTCTCATGGGCTGGTTGCAGCGGCGCTGCCGTATCTTGGGCATGGCGCCTCGGTTATCGGGATATCGTCGGTGAATGCGGTGTTGCCGCCCAAGGGTGCTGCCCTGTACGGGGCAAGCAAAGCGGCGTTGGATTTGTGGACCCGCGCGATGGCAAAAGAACTGGGGCAGCACGGCATCCGCGTCAACGCAGTGGCGCCGGGTGCTGTGAATACAACGCACGCGCCTCGGGATGCAGCATTGACGCAAGCATTCATCGATATGACCGCATTAGGCCAGTTGGCAGAGCCGTCTGATATTGCAGATGCTGTGTGTTTTCTGGCAAGTGAAAGGGCGCGCGCTATCACCGGCGAAGTGCTAACAGTTTCAGGAGGATATCGATTGTGACCGATCGTATGACACCGCTAGAGTTGATGACCAAGCTTATCAGCTTTCCCACTGTGTCGCGTGACACGAATATCCCGCTCATCGATTGGGTCGAGGATTATCTGGCGGGCCACGGCATCAAGTCCCACCGCTATATTGACCCCGAGCAGCCCAAACATGCGTTGTTTGCCCATGTCGGCCCCGACGAAGAAGGCGCGATTGTGCTGTCGGGGCATACGGACGTGGTCCCGATTGACGGTCAGCCATGGGACACTGATCCGTTCTCGGTGGTCGAGAAAGATGGCAAATATTTCGGCCGCGGCACCTGCGACATGAAAGGTTTTGACGCGCTGGCCATCTGGGCGCTGGTTGAAGCACATTACGCAGGCGTGAAAAGGCCCCTGCAAATCGCGCTGAGCTTTGACGAAGAGGTCGGCTGCACTGGAGCGCCACCGATGATTCAGGCGATGCAGGGGGTGGTGCCAAAAGGCAGCGCTGTGATCGTAGGAGAGCCGTCCAGCATGCAGGCGGTGACGGGGCATAAGGGTGGCTCCGGCTTCAACACCCATGTGGTGGGTTTTGAGGTCCATTCGTCTTTGCTGCACACGGGCGTGAATGCAATCATGGCAGGGGCCAAGCTGATTGAATGGGCGAATGAGCAAAACACGGCGAACATGGAGGCCAAACCGTCCGAGCTGGCGGCAATGTTCGATCCGCCCTTCACCACGGTGCATGTTGGCATGATATCGGGCGGCACCGCCCATAACATCACAGCCAAGGATTGTTATTTCGCGATGGATTTCCGCGTCGTTCCCGGTGAAGACAAGGAAAAGTGGAAGATAGATTATCTGGAGAAAGTGCGGGAAGTCGAAAAAGCGATGCAGGCCGTGGTGCCTGAGACACGAATCGAGATTACGCCGCGCTTTGACGTACCGGCCTTGCAGCCCGAAGAGGACGGTGAGGCCGAAACGCTGGTGCGCCAGATTACCGGTGACAATGCCAGCCACAAGGTCAGCTACGGCACCGAGGCAGGTCAGTTTCAGGAGGCGGGCTATAGCGCGGTGATCTGCGGCCCGGGCGACATTGCGCAGGCCCACCAGCCGAACGAATTCATTGAGATTGCCCAATTCGACGCGGGCCATGACTTTATGCGCAAGCTGGTCGAGCGGCTTTGTCTGTAGCGAACAGTTTTCCGATCACCCTGTCTCAGTCGCCGCGCTACAGCGGTGATTTGCCTGACGCCGCAGATGTCGTGGTTATTGGTGGCGGGGTGATTGGCATTTGCACTGCGCTTTTTGCCGCGCGTGCGGGGGCCAAGGTTGTGGTGCTGGAAAAGGGGCTGGTCGCCGCAGAGCAATCCAGCCGCAATTGGGGATGGATTCGCCAGCAAGGCCGCGATCCGGCTGAGATGCCTATTATGGCCGAGGCGCAAAACCTGTGGGAAGGTCTCTCTCGGGAAACGAACCAGCAGATTGGTTTGACACAGGCCGGTGTGACTTATCTTGGTTATGATGCGGCTGCGATGTCGCGTTATGAGAACTGGCTACCACATGCTGCAGCGAATGGTGCCAGCAGCCGCTTGCTGAGCAAGGCCGAAATCGCAAAGCTTTATCCCGATTTAAAGGATCAGCCCGTTGGGGCACTGCATACCGCATCCGATTACCGCGCGGAGCCGTGGGTGGCTGTGCCCGCTATAGCCGAAATTGCTGCGCGCGAAGGTGTGCAGATTGTCGAACACTGTGCGGTGCGCTGTCTGGATATCACAAATGGGACGGTCGCTGGTGTAGTGACGGAAAAGGGTCGGGTCGTCGCCCCGCGGGTGGTTCTTGCCGGCGGCGCATGGTCGTCTTTGTTCTTGCGCAACCATGGCGTTGCTTTGCCACAGCTTTCCGTCCGCTCGCAGGTCGCAGCGACAGAGCCTTTGGCGGATGTGGGGCAATCTGCGTGTTCGTCCAAGCGGCTGGCATTTCGCCGCCGCGCAGACGGAGGATATACGCTGGCACCCAACATGACCTCAGAGCTTTTTGTCGGGCCCGATGCCTTCCGTGCGCTGCCCAAATTTTTGGCACAGCTTCGTTTGGACCCGTTTGGTTGCAGGCTTAAACCCGCAGCACCGCAGGGTTTCCCCGATGCTTGGAACACAAAGCGGCGTTGGAGTGCAGAGGAAGAGACCCCGTTTGAGCGGATGCGAATCCTCGACCCGAAGCCCGTTCCGCGCATCATCGCGAAACTGGCGCGTGATTTTAGTGATATGTTCCCGCATCTGGGGCCTGTCAGGATTAAAACGGCGTGGGCCGGGATGATCGATACCATGCCGGACATCGTGCCGGTTGTTGACCATACGCCCATTGACGGCTTGATTGTGGGCACAGGGATGAGCGGTCATGGCTTCGGCATCGGACCGGCGATGGGTCGCATCCTTGCCGATCTGGCGATGGGACGCGCCGCAGGCCATGATCTATCCCGCTTTCGCTTCGCACGTTTTAGCGATGGCACGCCTATGGTACCGGGGCCTGACGTTTAAACGGATTGTAAAAAGGAATTTCAATTATGCCGATCAAGAACCGGTTCGCCGATATGCACGCAGAAATTACCGGATGGCGCAGGCATTTGCACCAGTACCCTGAACTGCAATTCGACGTCCACGAGACTGCTAAGTTCATCGAAGACAAGCTGCGCAGCTTTGGCATTACAGATATCACCACAGGCATAGGTCGGACCGGCGTGGTTGCCGTGATTGAAGGACGCGCGACAGGCTCTGGCCGTACGGTTGGCTTGCGTGCGGATATGGATGCGCTGCCGATCGAAGAAGCAACAGGGCTGGAATATGCTTCAAAGGTTCCCGGCAAGATGCACGCGTGCGGACATGACGGCCATACCGCGATCCTGCTGGGGGCCGCGCAGTATCTGGCTGAGACCCGCAACTTCGATGGCAAGGTTGTGCTGATCTTTCAGCCCGCAGAAGAAGGCGGCGGTGGTGGCCGCGAGATGTGCAAAGACGGGCTGATGGATCGTTGGGGTATTGATGAGGTTTACGGCCTGCACAACATGCCCGGCGCAGATATTGGCAGCTTTCACATCCGGTCCGGCGCGCTGCTTGCTGCGACGGATGATTTCGAGATTACGATCACAGGGCAGGGTGGCCATGCGGCGGCCCCGCATGAAGCGGTTGATCCGAATGTCGCGACTGCGCATATCGTGTTGGCATTGCAATCCATCGCCAGCCGGAATGTGGACCCGTTGAAACAGGTCGTGGTTTCGGTTTGCATCATGCGGTCGGACAGTGAAGCGTCCAACATCATTCCGCACCGTGTGCAGTTGGGCGGCACAGTTCGAACGCTGGATAGCGGCGTGCGTGATCTGGCGCAAAAACGGCTGGAAGAAATCGTGGACCTGACAGCGCGGGCGCATTGTTGCAAGGCGGAAATCAACTACGAACGTGGCTATCCAGCCACCGTAAATTACGCAGACAACACCGAATTTGCTGCCGATGCAGCCGAAACGGTAAGCCCCGGTGTGGACCGTGACACCCCGCCGATTATGGCAGGAGAAGATTTTTCATACATGCTCGAAGAGCGGCCCGGCGCCTATATCATGCTTGGCAACGGGGGCGGGGCAACGGTGCACCATCCCGAATATGATTTCAACGACGAGGCAATTCCCGCAGGCTGTTCTTGGTTTGCCGAAGTGGTAGAGCGGCGGATGCCGTTGACGTGATGCCGCACCCTCTGGCGGCTCTGGTCACACTTGGCTAGGCTCCGCCCAAACCCCTCACCAGACAAAGGAATCCCCCATGCCCGTCAAGAATCGTTTCGCCGAATTGCACACAGATATCACCGCGTGGCGACGTGATCTGCATGAACACCCCGAAATCCTGTTTGAGACGCATCGCACCTCGGCGACCGTCGCTGAAAAGCTGCGTGCGTTTGGCTGTGACGAAGTGGTTGAGGGCATCGGGCGCACAGGTGTTGTTGGCGTGATCAAGGGGCGTGAGAACGCATCGGGCAAGGTCATAGGCTTGCGTGCAGACATGGACGCATTGCCGATCCATGAGGCAACAGGTCTTGAGTATGCGTCGAAAACCGATGGGGCAATGCACGCTTGTGGTCATGACGGGCACACAGCGATGCTGCTGGGGGCAGCGCAATATCTGGCCGAAACGCGCAACTTTGACGGCACGGCAGTGGTGATCTTTCAACCCGCCGAAGAAGGCGGCGGTGGGGGGCATGAGATGTGCAAAGACGGGATGATGGATCGCTGGGGGATTCAGGAAGTATACGGCATGCACAACTGGCCCGGCATGCCCGCTGGCAGCTTTGCAATTCGCCCCGGACCGTTCTTTGCCGCAACAGACCTGCTGGACATTGAGATCGAAGGGCTGGGCGGCCATGCAGCCAAGCCGAACGAGACTGTCGATCCGATCGTCATCGCCTCTCAGATTGTGACTGCCTTGCAAAGCATTGTAAGCCGCAATGCCGATCCGGTGGGCAACATCGTTGTTTCGATCACGTCGTTCCAGACATCATCCAATGCCTACAATGTGATCCCGCAAAAGGTACATCTCAAAGGCACCGTACGCACCATGTCGCTGGAGCTGCGCGATCTGGCGGACAAGCGCGTGAACGAGATTTGCTCTGGTATTGCGACCGCCATGGGCGGCAAAGCGCAGGTAACCTATGAGCGGAACTATCCGGTGATGATCAACCACGAAGAGCAAACTCTTTTTGCCGCTGACGTGGCGCGCAGTGTGGCTGGTGAGTGCGACGAGGCACCGCTGGTCATGGGCGGCGAAGACTTCGCCTTTATGCTCGAAGAACGGCCCGGTGCTTATATCCTTGTCGGCAACGGCGACACAGCGATGGTGCACCATCCGCTCTATAACTTTAACGATGATGTCATTCCGGCGGGCTGTAGCTGGTGGGCAGGTATCATCGAACAGCGTATGCCAGTGAGCTGACGCAAGTGCGGGGGGCTGCGGCCCCCCCCTTGCCACTGGCTGGGTGCGAGCCGACCCGTCGGTCAGGCAAGAAGGCGTTTGTAAATCGCGTTCAGGCTTTCAGCTTCGGATTGGATCGAAAAGTTTTCCAGTACATGGGCGCGAGAGGCATCACGCCATTTATTCAAGCGGTCCTGATCTGCCAAAGCTGCGTCTGTCGCATGGGCGAGAGCAGGGATATCATCGGCATCGACCAAACTGCCTGTGACATCTTCTTTGACCAATTGCTCGAACGCGCCGACGCGGGTGGCCACGACAGGACAGCCTGTTGCCATCGCTTCAATCGGGGTAAGGCCGAAGCCTTCCCAGCGTTGCGGCGCGACATAGAGATCAAGCGCGGCATACCAGTCTGCCATGGCCTCTGTCGGGACTTCGGGTTTGAACAGGATACGCTCTTTTAGCCCCGCGGCCTCGACGTGCTTTTTCAGGGCGGAGAGATAGGCTTCGTCTTCTCCCACCGCACGGCCCATGACGATCGCGCTGGCGTCAGTGTGCTTTTGCAGGACATCGATCATTGCATGTACAAAAGCATCGGTGCCTTTTTGCGCCCTAATACGACCATAGCAGCCGATCAGCGGCCCTTTGGTTGGCAGCCCCATGCGCGCGCGTAGCACGGTCCGGTCTGGCGCAGGGGCGAATGTCTCTGTGTCGATGCCGTGCATGATGACGGTGGCGGGCCCCTCAAGGTAAGCGGCGGTTTTGTCAGAGGTTGCCACCACGGCATCCATGCGCCGGATCAGCCACCGCGTAAGGCCTGACTGCTTGCGTTGGGAGGCTGAGGTGAACATCAGCTTCAGCCGCTTACCCAACATGTACTTCAAGGCAAGTCCGCCGATCATCTCAACGTTGCGCCGCGCGTGCCAGACGCGCAGGTGCTTTCGGGGCAGCGTAATCAGTGATCTTAGCGGGATTTGCGGCACATGTGCGGGCAACACGGGGCCAGTGGCCACAATGGCAATCTCACGCGCCTGCACGGGCACCAGCCGCACCACCGTGGCCGTAACACCGGAAAGGCGACGTTTGAAGTTCGGGGCGATTACGTCAATCGGTGGGTGTTTGGTCATGCGAGCCTCAGTGCTTTGATCAGGCGGGCAGCGATTGTATCAAGCTTGCCAGTCTCTTGTTGTGCGAACCCTTTCGACGCGGCCACAGCCTTGTCGCGGGCGTGGTCGTCACGCAGCAGCGTATCCACTTGCACAGCCATATCATCGGCATCAGCGACCAGTCGCGCAGCGCCCGCCGCTTCCATCGCGGAATAGGTCTCGGCAAAATTGAAAACGTGGTTCCCCGACAATACCGTAGCGCCGGATTGCGCGACCTCGAAAGGGTTGTGGCCGCCAATAGGCATCAATGAGCCGCCAAGAAAGACGATCTTGCTCAATGCGAACCAGTTGCCCAATTCACCCAGCGTGTCGGCCAGATAGACTGCGCCACCCGGCATGTCCCCACGGCTGCGGCAGCTGTATTCCATCTGCGTATCGGCAATCAGCTGTGCCACCTCTGTGCCGCGCTCGGGGTGGCGGGGCACAAGAATGAGCATCAGGTCGGGATGTGTCTTGAGCAGCTTTTTATGAGCAGACAGGGCTATCTGCTCTTCGCCCGCGTGTGTGGAGGCTGCGACCCAGACAGGTCTGTGTCCCAAAGCTGCGCGGGCCTCGAATAAGAGGTCTTCGTCGCGGGGCAATGGGCCCGCAAAGGATTTCAGGTTCTGGCCGCGTGCCACCCGCGCTGGTGGCGCATGGATACGAACCATCGCCTCTGCCATCGCATCATTTTGGGTGAGGATGAGATCAAAAACCTCAAGCAGATAGGCGGCAAGGCGCGGACGTTTGGCCCAAGCCTGTAGCGACTTTTCGGACAGCCGCGCGTTTACCAGCGCCATCGCTGCCCCGCTGTCGTGCGTGCGGCGTAGCATCTGAGGCCAAAGCTCGCTTTCGACAAAAACTGCGGCATCCGGGCGCCAGTGACGCAAGAACCGTTTGAGCGGGCCAGGCGCGTCGAGCGGCGCAAACTGGTGCACGCAGTTCGGTGGCATTCGCTGGGCGATTAGCGCAGCTGAAGTCGGTGTGCCGGATGTGATTAGAAAATGCGCATCAGGCAGCGCGACCGACATGCGTGTGATAAGCGCCAGCACAGCCAGGCTTTCACCGACAGAAGCCGCGTGAAACCAGATCAGCGTACCATCCGCGCGGTTCTGGGTTGCATGACCCAGACGCTCATGGGCACGGTGTGCGGGCAAACCTGCTGCGCGCAGTTTCTTGATCGCCAAATGGGCTGCAAATGGCACAAGAGCCATGCTCAGCGCTACATATACCCTGTAGAGCATGGGCGTGCGCATGGGCCTCAGCCGCCCGTATGGCTCATGTGGCGCGGCATCTGACCACTTGCCGTTTGGCGAGAGTAGTCGAAATCATGGCCCTTGGGCTTGAGATTGATCGCGGCGCGGATCGCATCTTCCAGCGGCCCATTGTCCGTTGGATGGGCGCGCAAGGGGGCCCGTAGATCGGCGCTGTCTTCTTGCCCCAGACAAAGATAGATTTCGCCGGTGCAAGTGATCCGTACGCGGTTGCAGCTTTCACAGAAATTGTGGCTTAGCGGTGTGATGAACCCGATCTTCTGCCCTGTTTCTTCAAGGCGGACATAGCGCGCAGGCCCGCCAGAGTTCTCTGCCAGATCAGTCACGGTGTAATGTTCGGCATAGGCCGCGCGCACATCCTTGAGCGACCAATACTGGTCGAGCCGGTCCTCGTTGCCGATGTCGCCCATGGGCATCACCTCAATCCAGGTGAGGTCCATGTCTCGCTCGGCACACCATTCGGTGATCTGCGCCAGTTCAGGTTCGTTAAAACCTTTGAGGGCGACGGCGTTGATCTTGACCCGAAGGCCCGCAGCCTGTGCTGCATCAATACCGCGCAAAACCTGGGGCAGGCGGCCCCAACGGGTCACCTCGGCAAACTTGCCCTCATCCAGCGTATCAAGCGACACATTCACCCGCCGCACACCCGCTGCAAAAAGGTCCTTGGCGTATTTCTCTAGCTGGCTGCCGTTGGTGGTCAGTGTCAGCTCTTTCAGCGTGCCGGCATCCAGATGGCGTTTCATGCCATCAAAAAATGTCATGATTCCCCGACGGACCAGCGGCTCTCCGCCAGTGATACGCAGCTTCTCTACGCCCAATCCAATGAAGGTCGAACACATGCGATCCAGTTCCTCAAGCGTGAGCAATTCACGTTTGGGCAGGAAGGTCATGTTCTCTGACATGCAATAAACGCAGCGGAAATCGCAGCGGTCAGTGACCGAGACACGCAAATACGTAATGGCGCGGGCGAAGGGATCTATAAGTGGGGCTGTCATGGAGCTATTGGTATAGGCCTCAAGACGGCGGGGCAAGCTTGATTTCAGGGGCTTGGAGTGACTGCAAAGCTGGATTACGTTAGACCCATGAAATCAGTTCACACGCCCCCCGTCGCCCTTGCCGCTCTTTTAGCTCTCGGAGCCTGTGCCCAGTTGGGTCTGGGTCAGCCGGAAGACACGGTACCTCCTGCCAGCACCCCAGCAGCAACTGCGGCGGAAATCGCCGCGTCCGATCTGCCGGAGGCAACGGCCGCAGACATCGCTGCGGTGCCTGCCGATCCTGTGCTAACCTCCGCACCGCCCCCGCCGAAGGCAGCGAACACGCAAGCAACGCTTGATACGACCACAGCTGCGCAGCGTAAGCAGGCTGCGGCTCCGGTTGCGGCCGATGCCAGCGCCAAACTGCTTGGCACCACCGTTGCCAGTCTGGGCAGTCCGACCGAGCCGGGGTTCTGGCTGAAGACACCGCTGGTCAAAACCGAGACAAGCGGCCGCGTGACCAACAAAGCGAATGGTAAATCCTCGTCTGTGACGCTTATTCCGATCGACGGGCCTGCAACTGGAGGTAGTCGGCTGTCTCTTCCTGCCATGCGCTTGATTGAGGCATCTCTGACCGAATTGACGGAGCTTGAAGTCACGCTTGGCGGCTAGATAAAGCTAATAAGCGCAGGCCGGATCAGCGTGGGTCGCCTGCTTTGTGCAAAGAACGGCTGCACGCCGTCATTTCAGCAGGCGAAGCGCCTCTTTGCGGGCAAAGGGCTTCATCTGGTCGCCATGCTGGTTGATAAAGTCGTGAACGCGGTCAGGGTCATGCTTACTGAGGTCGCGCAGCCACCATGCGACGGCCTTTTGGATGAACCATTGATGATCGGTGACATAGTCGGCTGCCCAACCCAGAATGCGGTCACGGGCTTCAAGCTCGGCTGGTTTCGGGTTGTTTTGCTTGGTCCACGGCAGAGTGATTACCAAGGCCGCTCTGCGTGTCCACATGTGATCTGATGTCGTCCAACGCTCAACCTCGTCGAGGCGGGTAGGGTCCGCCACAAGCCGCTTTTGGCCTGCCATGCAGGCATGATCTGCAATGGCCCAGCTGTCAAAGTCCGGACACCATGACGCGATAAGCTGCCACGCGGCCTGATCATCTGGGCGCAAGCGGGCCTGCGTCAGAAGTTTCGCTGCGGCAAGCCGCGCCTCAAAGATATCCGTGCGCCACAGTGCATCGGCCAGCGCAACGCGGTCCGGTACATCCAGCTCGCCGCGCCATTCTTTTGTCAGCTCATTCAGTTGCGTATTGGTCAGCCCCAAATAAACACGGTCGGTCTTGTGATAGGCGCGCATGCCTGTGGCGCGTTCGGGATCGGCCAGCGCATGAAGCGTGGCAAGATAAGGTTCATGCATTGTCAGTCTCGGAAATGATATGGGTGGGAAGACTGTCGATGGTTGTGCGGTTGCGCGTGTCCCAATAGGTCTCGATCCCGTCAGGCCCCTTGTCCTGCGCCCATTTGGCCAGCACGTCCCTTTCGCCCGCATAATCAAAGAAGGGGACCGCATAACCACAGCTGGTCTGCAACATGTCCACGGTCATGTCATAGATTTGCCGTGCGCCGGGCGAGGCATCGAACAGCGCATCGAGCTTCGCAAAGTCGGCATCGCGCGGGTGCAACGTGCGCGCACTTCCATAGGCCCTCATGATCATTGGCCGTGCCTCAAACCCGCACCACATCAGGGTCATCCGGTTTACCTGCGCCAGATGGCCTGCGGTTTCATTGCCTGATCCGGTCAGATTGCGCCAGATGATCCGGTTCGAACCCAGCACCCGCAGGCTATCCATGCCTTTGGGTGAGATATTGACGCGGCCTTCTGCGGCGGCAGAGCCGCAAAAGAACATGTGCTGCGCTTCGATGAACTTGAGGTGATCGTCTTCTATTCGTTTGAATTGCTTGGCCATTACTCGACCGTGACCGATTTCGCGAGGTTGCGGGGCTGATCCACATCCGTCCCTTTGGCAACAGCCGTATGATAGGCAAGCAACTGGGCTGGAATTGCGTAGAGGATCGGCGCAACAGCATCGGAAACATCAGGCATCTCGATGGTGTCCCAGACCCCTTGGTTTGCCTCGTTCAGGCCTTCTCGGTCCGAGACAAGGATCACCTTTCCCTTGCGCGCCATGACTTCCTGCATGTTGCTGACTGTTTTGTCGAAAAGCGCGTCACGCGGGGCCAGAACCACCACAGGCATGTTTTCATCAATCAGGGCGATGGGGCCGTGCTTCAATTCACCTGAAGCATAAGCCTCGGCGTGTATGTAGCTGATTTCTTTTAGTTTAAGCGCCCCTTCATGGGCAAGGGGGTAAAGCGGCCCCCGGCCCAGGAACAATACATCACGGGCATTTGCCAGCTTGCGCGCTGTCTCACGAATAGAGTCGCTTTGATCCAGTGCTTCGGCCATCAGGGCCGGCAAGCGCCGCAGTTGCGCCAAATGGTCCTGACGCTCTTCCTCGGTGATTGCGCCGCGATCCTTGGCGGCTTTGAGCGCCAGCAAGAACAGAACGATAAGCTGGCAGGTGAATGCTTTGGTCGAGGCAACGCCGATTTCGACGCCTGCATAAATCGGCATCGCCAGATCGCTTTCACGTGCGATCGAGCTTTCGGGAACGTTAACCACCGACATGATCTTGTCGGCTTTGCCTTCGCAGTATCGTAGCGCAGCCAGCGTGTCCGCTGTTTCACCAGACTGGCTGACAAATAACGCAACAGAGCGGGCAGGGATCGGTGGTTCACGATAGCGGAACTCAGAGGCAACATCGACCTCTACCGGCAGGCGCGCAATTTGTTCAAACCAGTATTTGGCGGTCACGCAGGCCAAATACGCAGTGCCGCAGGCAACCATTGTGATGCGGTCCACGTTTGCAAAATCGATCTGGGGGTCGGGCAGGCGGATTTCACCTGACTTGCTTAGATAGTGGCCCAAGGCTTCGGCAATAACTGTGGGCTGTTCGGCGATTTCTTTCGCCATAAAGTGTTTGTGGCCGGCTTTGTCGATCCGGGTGGCGCTGATCTGGATTGTGCGCACTTCGCGGTTCGCAGGTTCGCCCGCAGCATTGAAAATCTCTGCACCCGCACGGGTGACAAAGGCATAGTCGCCTTCCTCAAGATAGCTGATGCGGTCGGTCATGGGCGATAGGGCAATCGCGTCCGACCCGACAAACATCTCGCCGTCGCCATAGCCGATCGCCAGCGGCGAGCCTTTGCGCGCGGCAACGATCAGGTCGTCTTCACCATCGAACAAAAAGGCCAGCGCAAAGGCGCCTTGCAGTTTGCCCAGTGTCTTTACCGCAGCCTCACGTGCGCCGAGCCCTTCGGACATGAAGTGCTGGGCCAGCATTGCCACGGTTTCAGTATCGGTATCGGTGACCGGTGTGATACCGTAGGTAGCTAGCTCAACGCGCAATTCACGGAAGTTTTCGATGATCCCGTTATGCACGACAGCGACGGGACCCGAGCGGTGAGGGTGGGCATTTCCGATATTGGGTTCACCATGGGTGGCCCAGCGGGTGTGGCCGATCCCCGACTTGCCCGCCAGCGGTTCATGTACCAGCAGATCGCCAAGATTAACCAGTTTGCCGACGGCGCGGCGGCGTTCCAGAACGCCATTGTTTACAGTGGCGATACCTGCACTGTCATAGCCGCGATATTCGAGCCGCTTAAGCGCTTCTACCAGAATGGGCGCTGCTTCGTGCTTCCCCAGTACCCCTACAATTCCACACATATCAGCTGCCCCGCTGCTGTTTGGCCTTTTTGGCCTTCAAAATGTCCATGAGTTTGCGCGCCATTCCCGGTTTCTCGACCTGCGGTGCGCGCGACAGCGCCAATGCGTCGGGTTCAACGTCCGACGTAATCACCGAACCTGAAGCGGTCATTGCTCCGTTGCCGATATGCACAGGTGCGACCAGCATGGTGTTCGATCCGATAAAGGCGTTTGCGCCGATATGAGTGTGATGCTTCATCACGCCATCGTAATTGCAGGTGATGGTACCTGCGCCGATGTTGGCGCGTGCGCCGACAAAGGCGTCGCCGATATAGCTAAGATGGTTGACCTTGGCACCTTCGGCCACAACAGCGTTCTTGATTTCGACAAAGTTGCCTACGCGTGTATTTTCTTCCAGTTCGGCACCGGGGCGCAGGCGCGCATAAGGTCCAACAACGGACCCGCGCGACACGTGGCAGCCCTCCAGATGGCTGAACGCACGAATGTGCACTCCGCTTTCGACCGTGACGCCGGGGCCAAAGACCACGTTCGGCTCAATCAGAGTATCGCGTCCGATGACAGTGTCGCGGGCAAGGTATACGGTTTCCGGGGCCTGCAGGGTCACGCCGTCTTCCAGCAGGATGGCGCGGGCGCGGGCCTGAAATGCGGCTTCCGCCTCGGCCAGTTGCGCACGAGAGTTGACTCCCAGTGTTTCAGCTTCGTCGCAGGTGACGGCGGTGGCGCGCAGCCCGCGCGCACGGGCCAGACCAATGATGTCCGTAAGGTAGTATTCGCCGGAAGCGTTGTTGTTGTCGACTTCTGAGATCAGGTCGAACAGAAGCGCACTGTCGCACGCAATGACACCGCTGTTGCACAGAGTGATCGCGCGCTCTGCCTCGTTCGCGTCTTTGAATTCTATGATCCGCTCAAGGGATTTACCTTCGAGGATCAGGCGGCCGTAGCGTCCCGGATCGGCGGCCTCAAAGCCAAGCACGACCACATCCACTTCTTGTGCTGCCTGCACCATCCGTTCAAGCGTTTCGGGTGAAACAAAGGGCGTATCACCGTACAGCACGATCGCTGTCCCGTCGAAATCAGCAAGCGCGTCTTTCGCCTGATTGACCGCATGCGCGGTGCCAAGCTGTTCGTGCTGGACCACAACGATCGCGGTTTCGTCAAACGCATGGGCGGCCTTGGTCACCGCTTCGGCCCCGTGACCCGCAACGACAACTGTGTGGGCAGGGTCCAATGTGGCACCTGCCGCAATCGCGTGAACCAGCATTGGGTCGCCGGCGATGGGGTGTAACACTTTCGGCAGCTCCGAATTCATGCGCGTGCCCTTGCCAGCAGCAAGAATAATCAGGCTGGTATTCATCTGTTTTCCGTTCTGCTCTATATTTAAGACTTGTTTACCTCAACTGCTGTCCAGCGCAAGGTAGGTCCGGATCACTTCGGGTTGCGGCTTGCAACAAGCAGGGGTGCGCGGTAGGCGGAATGTTGCATGATGCGGGGGATTTCGATGAAGACGGTGGTATTCGATCTGGACGGCACGCTTGCCGATACGAGCGGTGATTTGATCGCTGCGGCAAATGCGTGTTTTCGCGATATGGGTGCAGGTGATCTGCTTGATCCGGCGACGGATGCAGGGACTGCGCTGCGCGGTGGACGCGCGATGTTGCGTCTGGGCATGATCCGTATGGGCCGCGCCGAGGATGATCCACTGATTGACACCTATTACTCTGATCTGTTGAGCCATTATGCCCGTGACATCGACACGCATACGCGGCTGTATGATGGTGCGATGGCAGCGGTGGCAGAGCTGAAAACGCGGGGCTATATCGTCGCTATCTGTACCAACAAACCCGAGGGACTTGCGCGCGAATTGCTTACCCGTCTGGGCGTGCTGGACAGCTTCGCTGCGTTATTAGGCGCTGATACCCTGTCCGTGCGCAAACCCGATCCCGAGCACCTGTACGAGACCGCACGTCGCGCAGGCGGCGATCCAGCGCTTTGTGTGCTGGTGGGTGATAGTGACACAGACCGCAACACATCGCGCGCAGCTGGTGTGCCATCGATCCTCGTGACTTTTGGTCCGTCCGGTGATGATATGGCGGCATTGGCGCCAGAGGCTTTGTTGCATAGCTACGGCGATTTGCCCGATTTGGTCGAGCAGATGCTGGGAAAGGTCTAAGCGTTGGACGAGGTTTTCGGCGGAAGTTTCACACAGCAGGAGCCGATCCCCGAGGCCGGGATTGCGGCGGCAGTGGCGGTGATGCGGCACGGACGCCTGCACCGGTATAACACGGTCGGAGACGAGATTGCCGAAACTGTGCTGCTGGAGCAGGAGTTTGCGGCCTATGTCGGCGCGAAATATTGCTTGGCGGTGGCATCGGGTGGCTACGCCATGGCGACCGCATTGCGCGCAGTGGGGGTCAAGCCATCTGACCGTGTCTTAACCAATGCCTTCACCCTCGCGCCTGTGCCGGGCGCGATTGCGGCTGTTGGGGCAGTGCCGGTGTTTGTGGGCGTGACCCGATCGCTTGTGCTTGACCTTGAGGATCTTGCGGCGAAGGCGGATCAAGGAAGCGTTCTGTTGCTGAGCCACATGCGTGGGCATTTGTGCGACATGGAGCGGTTGATGGAGATTTGCGACGCCGCGGGTATCACTGTCATCGAAGACTGCGCCCACACCATGGGGGCCGCCTGGAAGGGCAAGCCTTCGGGAACATGGGGGAAGGTCGGCTGCTATTCGTGTCAGACCTACAAGCACATGAATTCCGGCGAGGGCGGGCTGTTTGTCACAGATGACGCGGAAGTAGCCGCACGCGCAATCATGTATTCGGGTAGCTATATGCTGTATGAACGCCATCTGGCCGGGCCGCCAAAGGAGACATTCGAGACAATTCGTTTTGAAACGCCGAATATCTCGGGGCGTATGGACAACCTGCGCGCAGCGATCCTGCGACCGCAACTCGAAGATTTGGCCACTCAATGTACGCGTTGGAACGAGAGGTATCTGACGCTTGAAACTGGCTTGCGCGGGGCGGCCGGGTTGACGGTGATTGAGCGGCAGGAGCAGGAAACGTTCGTTGGCTCTTCTATCCAGTTTTTGTTGGAGGACTGGCAGGCGGCAGATGTGCAAATGCTTGTCGGGCGTTGCGCTGCACGCGGCGTTGAATTGAAGTGGTTCGGGAATGCTGAGCCGGTCGGATTTACCAGCCGCTATGACAGTTGGCGGTATGTTGACGCGCCTGCAATGCCACAAAGCGATCGCGTGCTTGCAGGTATTATAGACATGCGCGTCCCGCTAACCTTCAGCCTTGACGATTGCGCGATGATCGCACGCATAATTCGCGAAGAGGCGGAAAGGATCAGCACCCCCGCAACCTGACCCGCCGGAGCGCTGGCGCGCACGACATGTTTTATGTCGCGCGCGCGGCCATGTTGCAGTCAGCAATGTGGGTGAGGGGGCTTAGAAACGTAGGGTGCCATGTTCGCCCATATCGGGTTTGCTACCGCCAAGGTTTGCCTTTGCGATCTCGTAGAAGAATGACAATGCTCCGCCTGTGCTCCAGACTTCGGCTTCGCTCAGGTCCATTCGGATAAGCTCCAAATCGTCATCCTGCTTGCCGTCTTCAAACCATGCAGCGGCGATAATCGACCATAATTCTTCAAGCTTGGCCGGATCGTTCACACTGTGCACTTTGCCGTCGATGCGCGCATAAATGTGGGCGTCATTGTCTGAAACGATGTACTGAGCGGTTGAGCCACCAGCCGCGGCTTTTCCCAGATCGGTGCCCTTGGCAGTGATGAACCACAAGGCGCGGTGTTCTGCGTCAACGTAATGCGTCATCGGGGCGGCAGGCGCGTTTTGCGCGCTTAGCATGCCAGTACGGGAATCGCTGAGACGGTCCCAGAAGGTTTGATTGAGGTCTGCCATGGGAGGCTCCTTTTTAAACGCGTTGCTTGTATCGCTTTCTCAACCCGCCTGAAGGCGGACGAGTTCCAAAGCTTGACGCAGGGGGTGTGTTCTGTCAGTAATGAACAAGCGTTCAATAAATCCGGATCGAGGGAGAAGTTCCATGTTCAACGCCACCATGCAGTTTGATCTAGGCGAAGACGTCAATGCTTTGCGAGAGACGGTACACCGTTGGGCGCAAGAGCGGGTGCGCCCTATGGCTCAAAGCATAGACTCTGAAAATATGTTCCCTGCCGACTTGTGGCAGGAGATGGGCAGCCTTGGCTTGTTAGGTATGACCGTTGACGAAAAGTGGGGTGGTACCGGAATGGGCTATCTCGCGCATACTGTCGCGGTAGAAGAGGTCGCGCGGGCAAGCGCATCTGTCTCGCTGTCTTACGGCGCGCATTCCAACCTGTGTGTGAACCAGATCAGCCTGAACGGCACGGATGAGCAGCGCGCGAAATTCCTGCCCAAGCTGTGCTCGGGTGAGCATGTCGGCGCGCTGGCGATGTCAGAGACCAGCGCCGGTTCCGACGTTGTTTCGATGAAATTGAGCGCTGAAAAGCGCAATGACCACTACCGTCTGAGCGGCAACAAATACTGGATCACCAATGGCTGTGATGCAGAAACGCTGGTTGTCTATGCCAAAACGGACAAAGATGCAGGCTCCAAGGGGATTACCGCATTCTTGATCGAGAAGAGCATGAAGGGTTTCACCACCAGTCAGCATTTCGACAAGCTCGGTATGCGTGGTTCGAACACTGCCGAGCTGATCTTTGACGACTGCGAAGTCCCGTTCGAGAATGTGTTGGGCGAAGAAGGCAGGGGCGTGCGCGTCTTGATGTCTGGCCTCGACTACGAACGCGTCGTGTTGGCTGGGATCGGTTTGGGGCTTATGGCGGCTTGCCTTGATGAAATTATGCCCTATATGGCCGAACGAAAACAGTTCGGACAGCCAGTCGGTAGCTTCCAGCTGATGCAGGGTAAAATGGCGGATATGTACACGGCCATGAACTCGGCCCGCGCTTATGTATACGAAGTTGCCAAATCTTGTGATCGCGGCGAGGTGACCCGTGCAGATGCAGCCGCGTGCTGTCTTTATGCGTCCGAGCAGGCGATGGTGCAGGCGCACCAAGCGGTGCAGGCGATGGGCGGGGCAGGGTATTTGTCTGACAACCCAGTTGCCCGCATCTTCCGAGATGCCAAGCTGATGGAAATCGGCGCTGGAACATCGGAAATCCGGCGCATGCTCGTGGGTCGCGAGATGATGGCATCCATGTCATGATACAGGCGTTGCCGGGTTTGAATGGAGAGGGGCGTTGGGACATACCAGCGCGCCTTAACATGGCGCGGCAATGTTTGGCTGGCGATCCTGATGCGCTGGCGGTGATTGATTTGACAGGACCCATGCGCCGCGATGTGAGTGTTGCTGCGCTGGACGACATGGTGGACGGCATTGCCCGCGCGCTGATGGCGCGCGTAAAGGCGGGTGACCGCGTCGGTGTGTTGTTGAGCCAGAGCCCGTGGTGTGTCGCCTCTCATCTGGCAATCTGGAAAATCGGCGCGATTTCAGTGCCTTTGTTCAAACTTTTTAAACACGATGCGCTGGCTTCAAGGGTTGGAGATAGCGGCGTCGAAATCGTTCTCACCGATGTCGAAGGGGCGTCTTTGTTGGGTGATCTGGCAGAGCCTTGGCTGGCCGAAGACATCGGCATAGCAGGCCCCCAAGTGCCGTTCGCGGATACCTGCCCGGAGGATCCGGCTGTCTTGATCTATACATCAGGCACAACGGGCACACCTAAGGGCGCATTGCATGGCCACCGTATATTAACCGGCCATTTGCCCGGTGTCGCGATAAGCCATGATTATCTGGGCCAAGATGGCGATTGTCTTTGGACGCCCGCTGACTGGGCATGGATTGGCGGGTTGTTCGATGTGGCTATGCCTGCGCTGGCGCTGGGCGTGCCTGTGGTTGCGGCACGAATGGCGAAATTTGATGTGAATGAATGCGCGCGGATCATCGCTGCCGGCGATGTGCGCAACGTGTTTTTCCCGCCCACTGCGTTGCGGATGCTCAAGGCGCAGGGTGCGACAATTGACGGGCTCCGGTCGGTCGCAAGCGGAGGAGAGCCGTTGGGCGCGCAGATGCTGGCATGGGGTCGCGACGCGCTGGGTGTGCAAATAAATGAATTCTACGGCCAGACCGAATGCAATATGGTCGCCAGCAGCTGCGGCGCGGCGTTCGACGCTCGGGCGGGCTGTATTGGCAAGCCGGTTCCGGGGTTCGAGATTGCGGTGCTGGATGGCGACACGCCTACGCAGAGTGAGGGCGATGTAGCGGTGAAGCGCGGGGCGGCTTCGATGATGTTGCGCTATTGGAACCGGCCCGAGGAGACGGCGGCCAAGTACCGCGGTGACTGGATGCTGACGGGCGATCGCGGCATCTGGGAAGGCGATTTCCTGCGTTTTGTGGGCCGCGAAGATGATGTGATCACCTCCAGCGGCTACCGTATTGGGCCTGCGGAGATCGAGGATTGCTTACTGACCCATCCTGCCGTGGCGACGGTGGGGGTTGTGGGAAAGCCTGACGCGCTGCGGACCGAAGTAGTGAAGGCGTATGTCGTTGTGAAAAAGGGGGCGCAAGTGGCTGCCCCGGAGCTTCAGGCATGGGTTAAGGAGCGTCTGGCAAGTTATTCTTATCCAAGAGAAATAGAATTCCTGGATGCCTTACCAATGACGGTCACCGGAAAGGTGATCCGGCGCGAGCTGAAGGCCCGCGCAATGGTGGAGGGCGCAGGTTGATGGTGGCTACGCGCCAAAGCGGCAGTGACCGGTTCGTTGCAAGGGTTGTAAAGCTGGCGCCCGCCGTCCGCTGGGTTGCAAACTTGTTTCGAGGGCGGTGTCCGGATTGCCGCAGCGCAATGAGCAGTGCGAAATTGTTTCGGATTAGCTTCTATTCCGGAGAACCGGCTGCATGCCCTGCCTGCGGCGCGCAGTGGGTGGCACGCGACGGCACCGTCATGCTTCTGAGCAAGTTTTTCTTTGTCGGCGTTCCAATCATTTTAGTCGCAGTGGGCCTAACGGCGTGGGTTTTGGAGCAGATGCCATTTTTTCAAAACCCCGAACCTGTCGGCCCGAATGATGCGCTCTTGTTTCGTGCGTTTCCTGTTGTGGGCTTTGTCTTTTACGCAGCAGGCGCATTTTTCTTCCGACGTCTTCCCCTAAAGAAAGTGGATCAATGAAACTCTCTTCTCAAGCTCTCCCGTCCTCAGAGGCGTTCAAAAGTAACACTGCCGCCCATCTTGAGGCGCTGGCACAGGTCCGTGAAGCGGCACAGGCGGCTGCCTTTGGTGGTGGCGAGAAATCGCGCGACCGGCACCTGAGCCGCGGCAAGATGCTGCCGCGAGAGCGCGTGGCGAACCTGCTTGATCCCGGCAGCCCGTTTCTGGAGGTCGGCGCCGTTGCGGCGCACGGGCTTTACGGCGGTGCTGCCCCTTGTGCGGGTGTGATCGCGGGGATTGGCACCGTGCAGGGCCACGAAGTCATGGTGGTGTGCAACGATGCAACCGTGAAGGGCGGCACCTATTACCCGATGACGGTCAAGAAACACCTGCGCGCACAAGAGATTGCCGAAGAGAACAATCTACCGTGCATCTATCTGGTCGACAGCGGTGGTGCGAACCTGCCCAATCAGGATGAAGTCTTTCCCGACCGTGACCACTTTGGTCGGATTTTCTATAATCAGGCACGGATGAGCGCAAAGGGCATTCCGCAGATCGCCGTGGTTATGGGATCGTGTACGGCGGGCGGGGCCTATGTGCCTGCGATGTCGGATGTGACGATCATCGTGAAAGAGCAGGGGACGATCTTCCTTGCTGGTCCTCCTTTGGTAAAGGCCGCAACGGGCGAGGTTGTCACGGCAGAAGACTTGGGTGGCGGTGATGTCCATACACGCCTGTCTGGTGTTGCTGACTATCTGGCAGAGGATGATGCTCATGCGCTAAGCCTCGCACGGCGTGCTGTGGGATATCTGAACCGTGCCAAACCCAGCACCGTGCAGTGGGAAAGCATCGAAGAGCCGGCCTATGACCCGGATGAGATTCTCGGCGTTGTGCCCGGCGATCTGCGCACGCCCTATGATATCCGCGAAGTGATTGCACGGACTGTTGACGGCAGCCGATTTGACGAATTCAAACCGCGCTTTGGCGAAACTCTGGTCACCGGTTTTGCCCACCTTAAAGGGTGTCCTATCGGAATTGTTGCCAACAACGGCGTCCTGTTTTCGGAGGCAGCCCAGAAGGGCGCACATTTCGTCGAACTTTGCTCGCAACGCGGTATCCCGCTGGTGTTCTTGCAGAATATCACCGGATTTATGGTCGGCCGCAAATACGAGAACGAAGGCATCGCGCGCCATGGCGCCAAGATGGTGACAGCAGTGGCTTGTACGAACGTACCCAAGATCACGATGTTGGTTGGCGGCTCTTTCGGGGCGGGCAATTACGGCATGGCAGGGCGCGCCTATAGCCCGCGTTTCTTGTGGTCTTGGCCAAACTCGCGCATTTCTGTGATGGGGGGCGCGCAAGCGGCGGGCGTTCTGGCCACGGTCAAACGTGACGCAATCGAGCGGCAGGGCGGCACATGGTCTGCCGAGGAAGAGGCAGCCTTCAAGCAGCCTACGGTGGACATGTTCGAAGAACAGTCTCATCCGCTTTATGCCTCCGCGCGGCTTTGGGATGACGGGATCATTGATCCACGTAAAACCCGCGACACGCTGTTCCTCAGCCTGTCCGCAAGCCTGAATGCCCCCATCGAGCCGACGAAGTTCGGCGTGTTCCGGATGTGAGGAGGGAAGATATGGCCAAGACCTTACAACAGATTATCGACGAAAATCCCGAAGCAGAGACTTTTCGTTTCGGTGACACGCCAGAGCTCTGCGCAGACATTATCGCTCTGGTGCGCAGCGGCACAAAAACCGCAACCTGCGAAGCGGCTTCTGCCTATGGGGCGGGCGGCGATGCATGGCCCGAAGTTGGCCGTCGCGATGTTGCGCTTAACTGGGACGGAACGCCTGCCGTCATGATTGAAACGGTCGAGGTAACGACCCGCCGGTTTGAAGACATGGACGATGAATTCGTTGCTGCGCAGGGTGAGTTCCGCGACCTGGATCACTGGCGCGCAGGTTATGAAGCCTATTTTCGACGTAATGGCGGGTTCGCCCCAGATATGAAACTGATGTGTGAACGGTTCACCCTGATAGAGGATTACGCATAATGTTCGACACGATCCTGATTGCGAACCGTGGTGAGATTGCTTGCCGCGTAATGGAAACAGCGCAAGCAATGGGTGTCCGCTGCGTGGCGGTCTACTCTGACGCGGATGCGGCGGCGAAACATGTGGCAATGGCAGACGTCGGGGTGCATATCGGCGGCTCTGCTCCGGCAGACAGCTATTTGCGCGGCGATGTGATCATTCAGGCGGCCCTTGATACAGGGGCGCAGGCCATCCATCCGGGCTATGGTTTCCTCAGCGAGAACCCTGATTTTGTAGATGCTGTAGAAGCTGCCGGTCTGGTGTTTATCGGCCCCTCCGCCGATGCGATCCGCGCGATGGGCCTTAAAGACGCGGCGAAGGCCCTGATGGTTGAGGCCGGTGTGCCGGTCGTTCCGGGCTATCACGGCAAAGATCAATCCGATGATCTTCTGGCAAGCGAGGCTGACAAGATCGGGTATCCCGTTCTGATCAAGGCGGTGGCAGGCGGCGGCGGCAAGGGCATGCGTCTGGTTGAGCAAGCCTCCGGTTTTGCCGAGGCTTTGGCCAGTGCACGGTCCGAGGCGAAAACAGCCTTTGGCAATGCCGATGTTCTGGTAGAGAAATTCGTCAGTCAGCCGCGCCATATCGAGGTGCAGGTTTTCGGGGATGGTAACAGTGCAGTGCATCTGTTTGAACGGGACTGCTCTCTCCAGCGCCGCCACCAGAAGGTGATCGAAGAGGCGCCAGCGCCCGGTATGACCGCCCAGATGCGCGAAGCGATGGGGCAGGCGGCTGTGCGCGCAGCCGAAGCGATTGGTTACAAGGGCGCCGGTACGGTTGAATTCATCGTTGATGGGTCTGACGGGCTGAAGGCCGATGGTTTCTTCTTTATGGAGATGAACACGCGGTTGCAGGTAGAGCATCCTGTGACAGAGGCGATCACCGGCGTGGATCTGGTTGAATGGCAGCTGCGGGTCGCTGCAGGTGAAGATCTGCCAAAAGCTCAGGAAGAGCTTGAGATCAGCGGTCACGCATTCGAGGCACGGCTATATGCCGAAGACGTGCCAAAGGGCTTCTTGCCTGCAACGGGCACGCTGACGCATCTGGCGTTTGATCCTGCCTGCCGCGCCGACAGCGGCGTGCGCGCGGGTGATACCATCAGCCCGTTCTATGATCCGATGATCGCGAAAGTTATTGTGCATGGACCCACACGCGATGTGGCCTTGGCGCGGTTGCGTCAGGCGCTGGCGCAGTGCGAGGTTGCAGGCACCGTGACAAACCTTGCGTTTCTGGGCGCATTGGCGGGGCATCAGGGCTTCCGGCGTGGCGAGGTCGATACCGGCCTGATCGCGCGCGACATTGATGCGCTGACCACGCCCCCGCAAATCGCGCCGCGGCATGTGGCCTTGGCCGGTATGGCGGCGATGGGCGTGATAGATGCTACGCCGCAGCAGGGCTTCACCCTTTGGGAGCCATTGATGCAGCAGATCGTTTTGGAATGGGCGGGCGAACAGCACACGATCAAATCTGAAATCTTGGGTCTGGATAGCCAGCGTTGGCACATCGGCGAAGAAGTGGTCGAAGCGCAGCGCATTGGCGGCCGTTGGCAGATCGGCGGACTGCCCGCCGCACCAGTGACCGTAGCGGAGGATACCATTACCGTTTTTGACGGCTATGGCTTGGCGTTTAAAAAGATTGACCCATTGGTTCAGGCAGCAGGCGCGCAAGGGGACGGCAACCTTATCGAGGCGCCGATGCCGGGTCTGGTGCGCGATGTCTTTGCCAAGGTCGGTCAACGGGTCACTCTTGGGGACCGTCTGGCAATTCTGGAAGCCATGAAAATGGAGCACAGTCTGCTTGCCGCCCGTGATGGTGTGGTGGCAGAGGTGCTTGCACAGGCTGGTGATCAGGTTGAGGCCGGTGCGGCACTTGTCCGGCTTGAACCCGAGGAAGACGCTGCATGATCACGCTGCACCACGTTCCGCAAAGCCGTTCTATGCGCAGTCTGTGGCTGTTGAATGAGCTGGGGATCGATTTCGAGGTGAAAACCTATCCTTTCGACAAAAGCCTGCGTGCGCCTGAATATCTTGCAAAAAGTCCGGCAGGGCGGGTGCCGGCGCTTGAAATAGACGGGGACGCGATATTCGAGACTGGGGCGATCACCGAAATCCTGTGTGAGCGGTTCTCGCCTGAGGTGTTGGGCCGCCCCGCGGGGCATCCAGAACGCGCGCAATGGCTTATCTGGGTGCACTTCGCGGAAACCATCAGCCAGCATGCCGCAGCCTTGACCCAACAGCATGTAGCCCTGCGTGAAGATCACATGCGCAGTCCTATCGTGATGAAGCTGGAAGCCGCGCGGCTGATCAAGTGCTATGCCGCGTTAGAGGCGCGTCTGGCAGGGCGCGATTACCTGCTGGATGGCGGTTTTTCTGCCGCTGATGTTTCGGTCGGGCAGGCGGTCTATCTGGCGCGCTACTTTGCGCATCTGGACGGGTTTGAGGCGGTCACAGCATGGTACGCGCGGATCACTGAACGTGCAGCTTTCAAGGCCGCTCTTCCTGCGGAAAACGAGAAGCTGTTTCCAGAGACATTTTTTCCGCCATGGGAGCTATCTGCGTGATAGGCTGGAGAAAACAGGGAGGATGCGATGACTTTAGGACGGTGTGAGATATTCGAGGTCGGCCCGCGTGATGGCCTGCAAAACGAGGCCCGCGAGATTCCGGTAGCCGAAAAAATCGCGTTGGTGAACAAGCTAAGCGAGGCTGGATTTGCGCGTATCGAATGCGCAAGCTTTGTATCGCCCAAGTGGGTTCCGCAGATGGCGGGGTCGGGTGAGGTGCTGGCGGGGATCACGCGCAAGGATGGTGTGCGGTACGCTGCACTGACACCCAATATGCATGGCTACACCGATGCGCTTGCGGCAGGGGCGGATGAAATCGCCGTCTTCGCCAGCGCGTCCGAAGGGTTTTCGCAAAAGAACATCAATGCGTCGATTGCCGAAAGCATTGAACGCTTTGCGCCCATTCTGGAAGAGGCACGGCACATTGATCTGCCAGTGCGAGGCTATATTTCTTGCGTTGTGGCGTGCCCCTATGACGGGCCGGTGGCGCCGTCTGCGGTGGCCGATATTGCAGACAAACTGTTTGCGATGGGGTGTTATGAGATTTCGTTGGGCGATACGATTGGTGCAGGCACGCCAGACAGCATTGCGCGGATGCTTTTGGCTGTGCGCGATGTGGTGCCCGCTGGCCGCCTTGCGGGACATTACCATGACACCGGCGGGCGGGCGATTGACAACATCGATGCCAGCCTGTCGCTTGGCCTACGCGTCTTTGATGCGGCGGTGGGCGGTTTGGGCGGTTGCCCCTACGCGCCGGGTGCTTCCGGCAATGTCGCAACCGAGGCAGTTGCAGCGCATCTGACGGCGCTGGGCTATGAGACGGGTCTTGATCTGGATGTGATCAATCAGGCTGCTGACATGGCACGTGCAATGCGCGGATAAACAGAATTTTCCAGATTTCCAAAACGAGACGCTGATGTTTGAAACGATAAAGATTGAGACCGATGACCGCGGGGTTGCGACGCTAACGCTGGCCCGTGCAGAGAAGCACAATGCGCTGAGCGCGCTGATGCTGGCGGAGCTGACGCAGGCGGCGGCGGACCTTGCGTCGGATGAAGCGGTGCGCGTTGTTGTGCTTGCCGCTGCGGGCAAGACGTTTTGCGCGGGCGGTGATCTGGCTTGGATGCAAGAGCAGATGGGCATGGATGCGGCCACGCGCGCAGCTGAAGCGGGCAAGCTGGCCACCATGCTAGGGGCGCTCAACCGTCTGCCAAAGCCGCTGATCGGTCGTTTGCACGGCAATGCCTTTGGCGGGGGTGTTGGCATGGCTGCGGTCTGTGATGTGGCGGTCGGTGTTGATACGCTGAAAATGGCTCTGACTGAAACAAAGCTTGGCATCATTCCTGCGACCATCGGGCCATACGTGATTGCGCGCATGGGCGAGGGCCGCGCGCGCCGTGTGTTCATGTCAGGCCGTGTATTCGGTGCGCCCGAGGCGGTGGAATTGGGTCTGCTATCCCGCGCTGTGCCGGAGGCAGAGCTGGACGCAGCAGTTGAGCGTGAAGTGGTCCCCTATTTGGCCTGTGCGCCCGGTGCTGTGGCAGCCGCCAAGAAGCTGGCGCAGGATTTGGGCGGCGCTGCGACGGAGGAAGCCGTGGCAATGTCGATTACTGCGCTGGCCGCGCGCTGGGAAACCGAAGAAGCCGCAGAAGGCATCGGTGCGTTCTTTGAAAAGCGCAAAGCGGCTTGGATCGTATAGCGGCCAATCTGAGACAGTGCTGTCTGCGCATATTTCCAATACCGGTGCGATACCCTAGGATTGGCGGCACAGAACCGCGTGGTTCTGGGTGCAAGTACCTGCAGGTGGCTTTCAGCAGGATCTAGGGAGTATCGCCATATGGCCCGTCCAGCCCTGTTTTCGCGGCTTTCGAATAAGATCGAAAAGCTGGTCAAAACCGCGCGGCTGAAGCAATCCATCAAACAGATTCATGGGCCGAAGCAATTTGATCTTGCGCCGGACGATGTGGTGGTTGTGGTGATGGTCAAAGATGGTGCGTTCTATCTTGAAGCGTTTTTCAAGCATTACCGCGCCCTGGGTGCCAAGCATTTTGTTTTCATTGATAACGGCTCAAGCGACAGCACGGTTGCGCAGATAAAGGCGCAGGCGGGGACGGTGATCTTGCGCTCGACGCTGCCCATGAAGGCCTATGAAAGCGGCTTTCGCCGCCACGGTGCACAGAGCTTTGCGCATAATCACTGGGTTTTATATGCTGATGTGGACGAGCTATTTGATTTCGAGGGCAGCAAAGATTTGGGTTTGTCCGGTTTGGTGCGTTACTTGACGGGGCAGGGGTACACCGCGCTGATGGCTCAAATGCTTGAGATGTTTCCGGTCGGCAGCATCCAGTCTTATGCAAAAACGCGGTTTGCGGATGCTGTGGCTGATTACCAGTATTACGATCTGAGCCGGATCACCCGCTATGACTACAAAGATAAGGCCATTGAGTTCTCATATTTCATGGGCACGAATATCACCTCAAACGACACATTGAAGTTTATGTTCGGCGGGGTGCGCCAAAAGATATTTGGAGAGATGTGTTGCCTGACCAAGCATCCGCTGGTCTTTGTTGATGATGATACTTGGCCAAATCCGCATCCCCATGTGGCCGCACATGTGCGCGTTGCGGATTTCAGCGCAGTTATCAGACACTATAAATTCACCGACGATCCCTTTGGGCGTGACCTGCAAACATTGCGCGACGGCATCCTGACCCACGGTGAGAACAAGCTGCGGCTGGACGTGATCGCCAATACGCCGGACATCTCGTTCTATTCTCAGGATGCCTTGCAGTGGGAAGGGGTCGAGGCGCTATATGACCAGAATTTTTTGGTCCAGTCGCCGGTATTTGAGGAATTTCTGACGCGTGAGCAGGCGGCAGTTGCTGCGACAAAGGCGGAGAGTAAATGATCCCTTTGCGAGCAGTCGGCGAAAAATACGCAAATTTGCCCGCGCCATAGACCACCTTTCCCCGCCGCATCCCGTTGACCCCATGACCTTGCAGGGCTAAACCCCTATAAAGCGTTGCGCGGTAGGTTTGCCGCTGCCATCCGAGAAAGGAGCCACCCTTGGACGATATGCTTAGGGAATACCTGCCGATCCTGATTTTTCTTTTTGTCGCCATTGGCTTGGGACTTGCACTTATCCTTGCTGCCGCCGTGATTGCGGTGCGGAATCCGGACCCTGAAAAGGTCTCGGCTTATGAGTGCGGGTTCAATGCCTTCGACGATGCCCGCATGAAGTTCGACGTGCGATTCTACCTCGTCTCGATCCTGTTCATCATTTTTGACCTCGAGATTGCCTTTCTGTTCCCTTGGGCTGTGGCGTTTGGCGACATTTCGATGGCGGCATTCTGGTCTATGATGGTCTTTCTTGCGGTACTGACCGCAGGCTTTGCATACGAATGGAAGAAAGGGGCGCTCGAATGGCAGTAACCCAGACAAACATGCCCGCGACAGCCGGCATGGACCGCGATGTTGCGACGCAACAGCTGAACGCGTCGCTGCAAGACAAGGGCTTTTTGCTGACCTCGACAGAGGATCTGATCAATTGGGCGCGCACCGGCTCGCTGCACTGGATGACCTTTGGTCTGGCCTGTTGCGCGGTTGAGATGATGCACACGTCCATGCCGCGCTATGACCTTGAGCGTTTTGGCACAGCGCCACGCGCCAGCCCGCGTCAATCCGATCTGATGATTGTGGCCGGCACGCTGACCAACAAAATGGCACCCGCCCTGCGCAAGGTTTATGACCAGATGCCAGAACCCCGGTATGTGATCTCGATGGGGTCCTGTGCGAATGGTGGCGGCTACTATCACTATAGCTATAGCGTTGTGCGCGGGTGTGACCGGATCGTTCCTGTCGACATCTACGTGCCCGGCTGCCCTCCCACGGCGGAGGCGCTGCTATACGGCATCATGCAGCTGCAACGCAAAATGCGCCGGACAGGGACGATTGTACGATGAGCGATGCACTGACAGAACTTGGCGGCTATATCGAAGCCAAACGCCCGGATTGTGTGCTGGGCTGGGATGTATCCCACGGAGAGCTGAACCTTGACGTCACGATGGCCAACATCACTGGTCTGGTCGAGTTCCTGAAAAGTGACGCAACCTGCCGCTTCACGTCTTTGGTGGATATCACGGCTGTTGACTACACGGGCCGTGCGAAGCGGTTTGATGTCGTCTACCACTTCCTGTCGATGTACCAGAACCAGCGGATTCGTTTGCGTGTTGCCGCACGCGAAGAAGCCATGGTTCCGTCAATCGTCGATATTCACCCCTCTGCCAACTGGTTCGAGCGTGAAGTCTTTGACATGTTCGGGATTCTGTTTTCTGGTCACCCCGATCTGCGCCGTCTGTTGACGGACTATGGTTTCCGTGGGCACCCGCTGCGCAAGGATTTCCCGACAACGGGTTACACTGAAGTACGTTATGACGAGGCGGAAAAGCGGGTTGTCTATGAACCTGTTTCGCTTGTTCAGGAATACCGCCAGTTTGATTTCATGTCCCCATGGGAGGGTGCCGAATACATCCTGCCCGGTGATGAGAAGGAGGCCTCCAAATGATGGACGGCACCAAAGGTTTCGAAGACGCCCTGACAGGCGAACAGAAAATCCGCAACTTCAACATCAACTTCGGCCCGCAGCACCCTGCGGCACACGGCGTTTTGCGTCTGGTGCTTGAGCTGGACGGCGAGATTGTAGAGCGCTGCGATCCGCACATCGGCCTGCTGCACCGTGGCACTGAAAAGCTGATGGAAAGCCGCACGTACCTGCAAAACCTGCCGTATTTCGACCGGTTGGATTACGTGGCGCCGATGAACCAAGAGCATGCCTGGTGCTTGGCGATCGAGCGTCTGACGGGCGTAGAAGTACCCCGCCGCGCAAGCCTGATCCGTGTGCTTTACTCCGAGATCGGCCGTATTCTGTCACACCTTCTGAACGTCACCACGCAGGCGATGGACGTTGGCGCGCTGACCCCACCGCTGTGGGGCTTTGAAGAGCGCGAAGATCTGATGATCTTTTATGAACGTGCATGTGGCGCGCGTCTGCACGCGGCGTACTTCCGCCCCGGTGGTGTGCATCAGGATCTGCCTGATGCGCTGATCGACGATATCGAGACTTGGACGCATAAATTCCTGAGCGGCTTCATGATCGATATCGACACGTTGCTGACAGAAAACCGCATCTTCAAACAGCGCAACGTCGATATCGGTGTTGTGACTGAACAAGACATCTCTGATTGGGGGTTCTCCGGCGTGATGGTGCGCGGCTCCGGCCTTGCATGGGATCTGCGCCGCTCACAGCCGTACGAATGCTACGACGAATTTGACTTCCAGATACCTGTTGGCGTGAATGGCGACTGCTATGACCGCTATCTGGTACGCATGGAAGAAATGCGCCAGTCCGCCAGTATCATGTTGCAGGCGATTGAAAAGCTGCGCGCACCGGAAGGGAAGGGCGATATCCTTGCCCGTGGCAAGATCACGCCGCCCAACCGCACGGATATGAAAACCTCGATGGAAAGCCTGATCCACCACTTCAAGCTTTACACCGAAGGCTTCCACGTACCTGCCGGTGAAGTTTATGCGGCCGTTGAAGCACCCAAGGGCGAGTTCGGCGTGTATCTTGTTGCCGATGGCTCCAATAAACCGTACCGCGCCAAGCTGCGCGCGCCGGGCTATTTACACCTGCAAGCGATGGACTATATCGCCAAGGGACACCAGCTGGCTGATGTGGCTGCGATCATTGGTACGATGGATATCGTATTTGGTGAGGTAGACCGGTGACGGCACAGATGCCTAAACTGCTCGCCGCGCTGGCTCTGGTTTTCTCCCAATTGTCTTCGCAAGCGGCGCTCGCGGAGACGTCGCTTTCGATTTATGGTATATCTGAAGTGCTTGCCAAGTCTACGAGCACTTCAATGATTGCTCCCGATATGCTTCTCTCTGCATCTGCTGATGGCGGATATCTGTGCCGATTTGATATTCAAAAAGGCATTTTTGCTCAGGTCGAGCAAGGCGTGGCAATATCACCGGGCTATCTACCTCGCTGGACATGTTTAAGTGTCCAAGAATTAGAAAAACTTACTATAGGTGGCAACTGATGCTACGTAGATTACACCCCGAACAACCCGAAGCATTTGCCTTTACCCCAGCTAACCAAGCATGGGCAGAAGCGCAGATAACGAAATACCCCGAGGGCCGTCAGGCATCGGCGATCATTCCGTTGTTGTGGCGCGCTCAGGAGCAAGAGGGCTGGTTGTCACGCCCCGCGATCGAACATGTATCTGAAATGTTGGGTCTGGCATATATTCGCGGACTAGAAGTCGCGACTTTCTACTTTATGTTCCAGCTTCAACCTGTTGGTTCCGTTGCGCATATTCAGGTTTGCGGCACGACGTCCTGTATGATTTGCGGGGCAGAGGACCTGATCGGTATCTGCAAAGAAAAGATCGCCCCGAAAGCACACCAGCTTTCAGCGGATGGTAAGTTCTCTTGGGAAGAGGTCGAATGTCTGGGCGCTTGCTCGAACGCACCAATGGCGCAGATCGGCAAAGACTATTACGAAGATCTGACTGCCGAGCGTTTTACACAGATGTTGGATGAGCTTGCTGAAGGTAAGGTGCCGACACCCGGACCCCAAAACGGGCGTTATGCGTCGGAGCCACTTGGCGGGCTGACCTCTCTGACCGAATACGACAGCGGCAAGACGCAGTATAATGCCTCCGTACAGCTGGCGTCTGATATCGGCGATACGGTTAAACGGATCGACGGCACCGAAGTACCACTGCTAGCGCCATGGCAGGGCAAAGCTGCCAATAAAGGCAAAGCGCCCGCAAAGGCAAAGCGTGATGACATGATGCCGCCGTCCGGTCCGGATGGCGCGCAGGGCGGTCGGACCAAAGCAGAGAAATCTGCCACGCGTTCCGTTGGCGCTGCGTCTGATCAAGTTTCAGAAGCGGCAGGCGAGGCACCCGAGGCGAAAGCCAAGGCCAAACCCGCCCGTGGCAAGGTTGCGCCTGCACCGAAAACAGACACCAAAGCGGAATCCGGCAAGGCATCCACAGGTGCCGGTAAGAAGCCACGCACCATGAAAGCACCGCGTAAGTCGGGTGCCGATGACCTCAAGATGATCAAGGGCGTTGGTCCCAAGCTTGAGACCATGTTGAATACAATGGGCTTTTTCCATTTTGACCAAATCGCAAAATGGGGGCAAGATGAGCTCGCATGGGTTGACCAGAACCTTGAGGGGTTCAAAGGCCGCGCGTCGCGCGACAATTGGGTTGATCAGGCGGGCCGGCTTGCGCGGGGGGAAGAAACTGAATTCTCTGCAAGGGCTGGAAAAGACGGCCGCTATGAATAGCGGCTGACACAGTCCATCTGGGGGATAAAGTAAAGACATGGCTTTTAAAGAAAAAAATACGGAGTGCCAGAAAACCTGTTGGTTGGTTGCTGCACTGGCGGGATTGCTTGCGATGGTGTTGCTGTATGCGTTGGCCGATTTCGGCGCGTTTAAGGCGATCTTCACCGGTGCGCTTCTTGGCTTCATTCTGGGCGTCGTGTTGATGCTGACAATGTGTAGATCGCAAGCATCGACAGGGGCGGAGTCGTCTTCGGTTAAATCTGGTACAACCGTAGGCTTAACTTCAGCGGACAGCAAAACCGTCGCGAGCTCTGCCACGCAAGCGTCGACAACAACCGCACAGACAACAAGTGCAGGCGCTGCCGCTGCTGCTGCGTCGGCCGATGTTTCTGCCGCGAAGGAAGACACAGCCAGCCCTGTTGATATTTCTACCGCTGCATCAGACACCTCAGCCCCATCGGGCACAATGGCGCAGGTCAATACCACGCCGTCCGCCGCTTTGAGCATGCCAGTCGCCGAACCTTCTGACGTTTCGGACGCGGAGGCAAAGGCTGCGAAAACTACCGCTAAATCCTCTGCATCTGACGCAAGCAAAGCCAAAGCTGCGCCAAAAGCGAAACCAGCGGCCAAAGCCAAAGCAGCAACAGCGAAGCCAAAAGCAGCTGCTGCCGCACCGAAAGCAAAAGCTGCACCTGCGGCACCCAAAGCAAAGGCGGCAGCTGCAGCGAACAAAGCTAAGGCCGCAGCCCCTGCCAGCAAGAAGCCAGAGATGCTGAGCGCGCCGCGCGCTGAGGGTAAAGATAACCTCAAGCTGATCAGCGGTGTTGGTCCCAAACTGGAGCAGACATTGAACGATCTGGGTGTCTACCATTTCGATCAGGTCGCAAAATGGAAGAAGAAAGACATCGCGTGGGTCGATGAGAATCTGCGCTTCAAGGGACGGATCGAGCGCGACGACTGGATGTCACAAGCCAAGATTCTGGCAAAAGGCGGCGAGACCGAATTCTCGGCGCGCAAAAAGAAAACCTGAGTTTAGGAGCCGTCCGTGGCTAACAACGACGACACACTGTCACGTAACGGGCGGCGCCTTGCTTTGGTGAGCGTTGTGGGCGCTTTCGCCTTTATGGGGATTGAGTTCGCTGGGGCCACTTACGGGTGGTCAAATCAGACAATGGGCCTTCTGGAGCTTGGCATTGCGGCCATGTTCTTGTGGGTCTTTATACAAGCATTCAGAATGTGGCGTCAGCGCCAGTCTGAGAAAGACGGATAAGCATCATGTTGCAGGACAAAGACCGGATTTTCACGAATATCTACGGCATGCATGACCGTACCCTCAAGGGTGCGCAGGCGCGTGGCCATTGGGATGGTACGGCGGCAATCATCAAGAAAGGCCGCGACTGGATCATCGACGAGATGAAAGCTTCCGGTTTGCGTGGCCGTGGTGGTGCGGGTTTTCCGACTGGTCTGAAATGGTCCTTCATGCCGAAAGAAAGCGACGGCCGCCCCAGCTATCTGGTGGTTAACGCCGACGAATCCGAACCCGGCACATGTAAAGACCGTGAGATCATGCGCCACGATCCGCACACGCTGATCGAGGGCTGCCTGATTGCAAGCTTCGCGATGAATGCGAATGCTTGCTACATCTACATTCGCGGCGAATACATCCGCGAAAAAGAGGCGCTGCAAAACGCCATCGACGAAGCCTATGAGGCCGGTCTGGTGGGCAAGAACGCCGCAAAATCCGGTTGGGATTTCGACATCTACCTGCACCACGGGGCAGGGGCATACATCTGCGGTGAAGAGACTGCTTTGCTTGAAAGCCTCGAGGGCAAAAAGGGCATGCCGCGGATGAAACCACCGTTCCCTGCAGGTGCGGGCCTTTATGGTTGCCCGACAACTGTGAACAACGTAGAAAGCATCGCGGTCGTCCCGACCATCCTACGCCGTGGTGGTGGTTGGTTTGCTGGATTTGGCCGCCCGAACAACGCAGGCACAAAGCTGTTCGCGATCTCGGGGCATGTGAACAACCCGTGCGTGGTTGAAGAAGCGATGAGCATTTCGTTCGAAGAACTGATTGAAAAGCACTGCGGCGGTATTCGTGGCGGATGGGACAACCTGAAGGCTGTTATCCCGGGTGGATCGTCTGTTCCGATGATTCCCGGAAAGGAAATGCGCAACGCGATCATGGATTTCGACTATCTGCGTGAGCAGCGATCGGGCCTTGGAACGGCTGCGGTCATCGTAATGGACCAGTCAACTGATGTGATCAAAGCGATCTGGCGTCTGGCGAAATTCTACAAGCACGAAAGCTGTGGTCAGTGTACACCCTGCCGCGAAGGCACAGGTTGGATGATGCGTGTGATGGATCGTCTTGTTAAAGGTGACGCCGATCCCGAAGAGATCGACATGTTGCTTGACGTTACCAAGCAAGTCGAAGGCCATACCATTTGTGCGCTCGGCGATGCGGCTGCTTGGCCTATTCAGGGGCTTATCCGTCACTTCCGCGACGAAATTGAAGACCGGATTGCGCACAAGCGTGGCACGGTTTCTCCTGTAGCGGCGGAATAGCAGCATGGAAATTTTCGCACCCTACGCCCACGCGATTGCAGCACTGGCCCTTTGGGCGCTGCTGGTTTGTGTGCTTTCGATGCTGTCCACAATTGGACGTACGGCAGAGAACCGCTGCGATTGCGGGAAGCCCAAGCGGGACTATAGCGACCCTGTCTACCGCCGAGAACGCGCGTTCATGAATGCGGTTGAAGGCGGCGGTCCGTTCATCGCGGTGACCATTGCGGCCATTCTGGCCGGAGGATCGGTTTTCTGGGTAAACCTCTTTGCATCGCTTTATGTGGTGGCGCGTGTGGCGATGGCCGTGGTCCACATCAAGACAGAAAACCAGCCAGCCCGTTCACTCTGCTTTGTGGTGGGCTTGGTCTGCATCATTGCGCTGGCGGTGATTGTCTTGTTCGCGGTTTTCTAAGAAACCCGCGCGGAATCTGAAATTCCTTTTATGATCTGCTGTGGCCTGTTGTCTGGCCACAGCTACCACGCCAGCAGCGGCTTTGTATGCTTCGGGTTTCTGGTTTATCACGGTCATGCCTTTTGATGGAGTAGCCGGGTGGCGCAGATGCATCTAGCCGAGTTGAACCTCGGTGTTCTCAAACATGACTGGGACGATCCGCGTGTGCGGGGCTTTGTGGATGGGCTTGATCTGGTCAATCGCGTTGCGAAGCGTTCTCGGGGATTTGTCTGGATGATGGACGGCGAGGCGATGGATGCCGCGCAGAATGATCCCGATGGTCCATTGGGAGGTAATCCGCGCACCGCAAGCACGCTGTCAGTCTGGGAAGATGTCGCCAGCCTTGAACATTTCGTCTGGAACACCGTGCACAAACGTTTTTATGACCGCCGCGCGGAATGGTATGACGCGGTCGAAAGTCTGCGATTTGCGATGTGGTGGGTTCCGGTTAACCACCGCCCTGATATGCATGAGGCGATCACGCGGTTCAGGCACCTTGAGGAACATGGCGACAGTGACATAGCTTTCGGCTGGGACTATGCGACGACGCAGGTCTGTAAAGAATAGGAGATCGTACATGGGTTTTGTCCGTAATATCTTGGACGGTCTGCTAAGCTTCGGGGCATTTCTGCTGACGCTTGGCGTGTTTGCCGGGCCTTCCTGGGCCACTTATCTGGCGGTTTCCGGTGGCTTGGTGACACCTTGGATCTATGTGCTGTTGGTGGGGATGCTCTATGTCGGGCTTAACTTGGCTATTGCGTTCTTGCGCAAGGCGTTGGACGGAATTTCTCCTTTGCGGGAGCGAAAAAGGGGATAGGCGAAGAAGCACTGGCCCTGTCCGACAATTTCGGCGATAACGGGCGCAAGTTTGTAAATAACCGCACCAAAGCGTGTGGAGGAGACAGTGATGAAGATTTGGACTGCGCTTGTGGTATGTGCCGGACTGACAGCAGGCTGCACATCATCCGAAGACCGCATCCTGTTTGACGGGCAGTACTTCAACGCAAAATTGCGCAAAGTGGACCGGCAGCTTGATGTCTTCACAGTCACCGTCAAACCAGTGTCAAAATCTGTGGAAGGGGCTTTGGCCGCTGGCCAGTATGAGGCGATCATCCATTGCGTAAACTACTTCGGATCATCCGATATCGAATGGACAGTCGGGCCGGACACGCCGACTGAACAGCTCAGCGTCGTGAATGATGTGCTGACATTGCAGGGCCGTTGCCCTAGCTCACGATAGACAAAAACCGGTGACGCCTGACAAAAGGCGGTGCTGATATTGAATAACAAGGGGACTAACCTGCACATGCAAGCAAGGGCAAAAGCCCATGAAAGCATATGAGGACTGAGTAATGCGTAACCTGATCTTAACAATTAGTCTTATTTCACTGTCGGCCGGGATTGCAGCGGCCCAAGGCAACCTGCGTGATGTAAAGTCGATCGATAACGCAGTATTCGACGTTGCGGTTGCAGACAAAATCCGGAAAGAATGTCCGGAGATTTCTGCCCGCATTATAAAGGCGCTGACGTTGTATCGTCAGGTGCGCGCAGAGGCGCGATCCTTGGGTTTTACCGACGCGCAGATCGAAGAGTATGGCGACTCGGACAAGGAAAAGGCGCGGTTGCGGGCCAAGGGCGATGCATATTTCCGCGCCAACGGGGTTGTAGCATCTGACCCGCAAAGCTATTGCGCGCTAGGGCGCAAAGAGATTCAAAAATCGAGCCGCATCGGCTCGTTGCTGAGAGAAAAGTGACATCATGAGCGATATTCGCAAGATCATCATCGACGGTAAGGAAATCGAAGCCGAGGGCGCTATGACGCTCATTCAGGCGTGTGAGCAGGCAGGCGTGGAAGTTCCGCGTTTTTGCTACCACGAACGTCTGTCGATCGCCGGTAACTGCCGGATGTGTCTTGTTGAAGTGGTTGGCGGCCCGCCAAAGCCTGCGGCATCCTGCGCGATGCAGGTGCGTGATCTGCGCCCGGGCCCCGAAGGCCAGCCGCCCGTTGTGAAAACCAATTCACCCATGGTGAAGAAAGCCCGCGAGGGCGTGATGGAATTTCTGCTCATCAACCATCCGCTGGATTGCCCGATCTGCGATCAGGGTGGCGAATGCGATCTTCAGGATCAGGCGATGGCCTACGGTGTGGATTTCTCCCGCTACCGTGAGCCGAAGCGCGCGACAGATGATCTGGATCTTGGCCCGCTGGTCGAAACGCATATGACACGCTGCATCTCTTGCACCCGCTGTGTGCGCTTTACCACCGAAGTGGCAGGCATCACGCAGATGGGGCAAACCGGCCGCGGCGAGGATGCAGAAATTACCGCCTATCTGGGCGAAACACTTGATAGCAACCTGCAGGGTAACATTATTGATCTGTGCCCTGTTGGTGCGTTGGTCTCCAAGCCTTACGCATTCACCGCGCGTCCTTGGGAACTGAGCAAAACAGAATCGATCGACGTGATGGATGCCCTTGGTTCCAACATCCGCGTAGATACGAAGGGCCGTGAAGTCATGCGCTTCCTGCCGCGTAACAATGACGGCGTGAACGAAGAATGGATTTCCGACAAGACGCGCTTTGTCTGGGACGGTCTGCGCAAACAGCGCCTTGATACTCCTTACATCCGTGAGAACGGCAAGCTGCGTAAAGCCGACTGGCCCGAAGCGTTGGCAGCTGCTGCTGCTGCGATGAAGGGTAAAAAGCTTGGCGGTCTGGTCGGTGATCTGGCTCCTGTTGAGGCAGCCTTTGCGCTGAAGCAATTGATCGAGGGGCAGGGCGGCGTTGTCGAATCCCGCACCGACGGGGCAAAACTGCCCGCCGGTAACCGGTCCGGTTATGTCGGCACTGCCACTATAGAAGATATCGATACCTGCGAAGCGATCATGTTGATCGGCACCAATCCTGCTGTTGAAGCGCCTGTTCTGAACGCCCGCATCCGCAAAGCGTGGAGCAAAGGCTGCGACGTAGGGCTGGTTGGTCCGAAAGTCGATCTGACCTATGAATACAACCACATTGGCGACGCACCACAGGTCATGGATGATCTGCTGAAGCGTGATCATTCCGACGTGGCTGAAAAATCTTCGATGATCATCGTCGGCATGGGCGCCTTGGCGCGGGAAGATGGCGCCGCGGTTCTGGCGGCTGCGATGGCTCTTGTTGAAAGCACAAAGTCCGGTTTCATGGTGTTGCACACTGCCGCGTCCCGTGTCGGCGCAATGGATGTTGGCGCTGTGGCTCCGAACGGCATCACGGATGTGCTTGAAGCTGACGTGATCTATAACCTTGGTGCAGATGAAGGCGATATTCCAGCCGGTCCGTTCGTTATCTATCAGGGCAGTCATGGTGATCGTGGTGCGCACCGCGCAGACATCATCCTGCCAGCCGCCGCCTATACCGAAGAATCAGCATTGTTCGTAAACACAGAAGGCCGTCCGCAGCTGGCCCAACGCGCCAGCTTTGCACCCGGTCAGGCGAAAGAAAACTGGGCCATCCTGCGCGCCCTTAGCGCCGAGCTGGATGCGGTATTGCCATTTGATTCGATTGCCGCACTGCGTCAGGCGCTTGTCAAAGCGCATCCACATCTGGGGCAGGTCGATCAGCTGGCGGAAAACACGTGGTCGGTTGAGCCCAAGGGCAAGATTGATTCCGCGCCGTTCTCTTATGCGATTGCCGATTTCTATCTCTCAAACCCGATTGCACGGGCGTCCAGCCTGATGGCCGAACTTTCGTCCAACGCCAAAGCACGTCGTACGAAGGCTATGGCGGCAGAGTGAGAAGCATGGGCCTGATCGCTTTGCTGGCGGCTGCCGCTTGCACGCCAGCGATTCCCACAGCCGAAGACTTTATCCCTGAATACAAAGGGGTAGAGACTGTTTTGCTGGATGGCGATCTGGTGCAGTTTAATGTTGCTATGACGAAGGCTTTGGCGTCAGAAAATGTCGCGGCCTACGCAGAATGTGCTGCAGCGCAGTATACGTTAATTCGCGGGTATGGTTTTGCACGTCATGTAAGGACAAATGTGGCAATTGAGGGTGGCATTTGGCGTGCCGATGCTGTTTACACAATCTCGCCGAGCCTGCCTAAAGGCTTGAAGACTATTGATGCCGAGGTGGTCACGCAAAACTGCCGCGAACAAGGCATTCCTACGGTGTGAGGACCTATGGCTGACTTCTTTTTTAACACCACGCTGGGAGCAATCCTGCTGATCGTCGGACAGATTTTCCTTGTGGTGATTCCATTGCTACTGGCTCTGGCCTTTCTGATGTATCTTGATCGCAAGATCTGGGCTTCTGTCCAGCTGCGTCGCGGACCGAACGTGGTAGGGGTTTACGGCCTGCTGCAATCGTTTGCGGATTTCGGCAAATATATCGTCAAGGAAATCGTTGTTCCTGCGGGCGCTGACCGCCCCGTGTTCTTCCTTGCTCCGATGGTAAGCCTTGTGATGGCGCTGGTCGCCTGGGCGGTGATTCCATTCAATGACGGCTGGGTCCTGTCTGACATCAACGTCGCAATCCTGTTTGTATTCGCTGTGTCCTCATTGGAGGTTTACGGCGTGATCATGGGTGGCTGGGCGTCGAACTCCAAGTATCCGTTCCTTGGATCGCTTCGTTCTGCCGCGCAGATGATCTCTTACGAAGTCTCGATCGGCCTGATCATCATCGGTGTGATTATCTCGACCGGTTCCATGAACTTTAGCGGTATCGTGGCTGCGCAAGAGGGATCTTACGGCTTGCTGAACTGGTACTGGTTGCCGCACTTCCCGATGCTGATCCTTTTCTTCATCTCGGCCTTGGCCGAGACAAACCGCCCGCCGTTTGACCTTCCCGAAGCAGAATCAGAACTGGTTGCCGGTTATCAGGTTGAATACTCATCCACGCCATTCCTGCTGTTCATGATCGGTGAACTGGTCGCTGTCGTTCTGATGTGCGCATTGATCTCGTTGATGTTCTTTGGCGGCTGGCTGTCTCCAATTCCGGGCCTGCCCGATGGCATCTTCTGGATGATCGCCAAGATGGGCATCGTGTTCTTCTTCTTCTCGCTGATCAAGGCGATCACACCGCGCTACCGTTATGACCAGTTGATGCGTCTGGGTTGGAAAGTGTTCCTTCCGTTCTCGCTGTTCTGGGTCGTGTTTGTGGCATTTGCCGCGAAATTTGGATGGTTCTGGGGCATTTACGCCCGCTGGACCGTAGGGGGCTGATATGACCGACTATACACGTCACGCCAAATACTTCCTGTTGCAGGATTTTTATCAAGGCATGAAGCTGGGCATCAAATATATGTTCAAGCCGAAGGCGACGATCAACTATCCGCACGAGAAGGGGCCTCTGTCTCCGCGCTTTCGTGGTGAACATGCGCTGCGTCGGTATGCCAACGGCGAAGAACGTTGCATCGCCTGCAAGCTCTGTGAGGCGGTTTGCCCCGCTCAGGCAATCACGATTGATGCTGAGCCACGTGAGGACGGCAGCCGCCGCACCACGCGCTATGACATCGACATGACAAAATGTATCTATTGCGGTTTCTGTCAGGAAGCTTGCCCTGTGGATGCGATTGTTGAAGGGCCAAACTTCGAGTTCTCGACTGAGACACGCGAAGAGCTGTACTATGACAAGGCAAAGCTGCTGGAAAACGGCGACCGTTGGGAAGCCGAGATTGCCCGCAACCTTGAAATGGATGCACCTTACCGATGACCGATAAGAACCCTTGGGAAGATATGATGCGGCAGATGCAGGATATGGCTAAGACCTTTCCTGCAATGGATGCGTTCACGCCTAAAGGGTTCGAGGCCATGATGGGGTTGATGCCAAAGGACCTGATGGAAACGTTCTTTGGTAACAAGCTTAACCCGGACGGGCTGGATGCAAAGACACGGCTTCTGCTGACATTAGCAGGGCTGACGATGCAGGGCGCGCAAAATGATGTGGCCATTCGTCAGACAGTGCGCCATGCCGCAGAGGCTGGTGCGCATCGCCAACAAATTATCGAGACGATTGGTCAGATGGCCCTCTTTGCGGGATTACCCGCAATGCAGCGTGCCATGGATCTGGCCCAACCTGTGCTGGACGAGATGTCGGAGCAGGCGGACAAGAACAAGGAAGGTGACGCATGAGCGTTTTTGCATTCTATCTTTTTGCGGTCAGTGTGATTGCGGGCGGGCTGTTCACAGTGATCAGCCGCAACCCTGTTCACTCTGTTTTGTGGCTGATCCTGTCGTTCCTGTCAGCGGCGGGGCTTTTCGTTCTGCTTGGTGCTGAATTTGTCGCGATGCTGCTGATTATTGTGTACGTCGGCGCAGTCGCAGTGCTGTTCTTGTTCGTGGTCATGATGCTGGACGTCGATTTTGCCGAGCTGAAGGCAGAGATGGCAAAATACATGCCGCTGGCCTTGCTGATTGGCCTCGTGATCCTGATGCAATTCGTAATGGCCTTTGGCGCGTGGGATGCGAATGCGGCGGCTGAAGGACTGCGGTTGCACGTTACGGATGGCAACGTCATGAACACCGATGCTTTGGGTATGATCCTGTATGATGACTACTTCCTGCTGTTCCAGCTGTCTGGTCTGATCCTGCTGGTCGCAATGATCGGTGCGATTGTGCTGACACTGCGCCACCGCGGGGACGTCAAACGTCAGGACGTTGTTGCGCAAATGATGCGTGATCCGGCCAAGGCGATGGAACTGCGCGATGTGAAGCCGGGGCAGGGCCTCTAATTAATTGTTGTCCGTCCGGTTCCTCTGAGAGGAACCGGACGGTCAGAGAAAAAAGAAGGAAGAATGCTGATGTCACGCAATACACTGGTCGTTGCAATTGTGGTCCTGATCATTGTGCTTGGCGGCTATAGCTTCTTGTGAAATATGCGGCGCCAGCAAGCCATTGGCGCTAATTGACTATCCCCGTTCGGGGAGAAACTGAGGGACGACATGATCGGACTGGAACATTACCTGACAGTGGCAGCTACGCTGTTTGTCATTGGCATCTTTGGCCTCTTTCTGAACCGTAAGAACATCATCATCTTGCTGATGAGCATCGAATTGATGCTGCTGGCGGTGAATATCAATCTGGTCGCTTTCTCAAGCTTTCTTGGTGATTTGGTGGGGCAGGTTTTCACCCTGTTTGTCCTCACGGTTGCGGCTGCGGAAGCTGCGATCGGTCTGGCCATTCTGGTCTGTTTCTTCCGGAACCGCGGCACCATCGCCGTGGAAGACGTCAACGTGATGAAGGGCTGAGGTCATGGAAATTACACTCCTATTTGCTCCGCTGATCTGCTCTTTGCTCTGCGGTTTCGGCTGGAAGATTATTGGCGAATCTGCGGCCTGCTGGATTGCGACAGGCGGCTTGTTCCTGTCCGCGCTGCTTAGCTGGATCGTTTTCCTCAGCTTTGACGGTACGACCGAGACCATCCAGATCCTTCGCTTTATCGAAAGCGGATCGCTTAGCACTGACTGGGCCATTCGTCTGGACCGTTTGACCGCTATTATGCTGATCGTGATCACGACGGTTTCCAGCCTCGTGCACCTCTATTCGATGGGGTACATGGCGCATGATGAGAACTTTGGCGAAGGTGTGAGCTATAAGCCGCGCTTTTTTGCCTACCTGTCTTTCTTCACCTTCGCGATGCTGATGCTGGTCACCTCTGACAACCTTGTGCAGATGTTCTTTGGTTGGGAAGGGGTGGGCGTTGCCTCATACCTGCTGATCGGTTTCTACTACAAAAAACCGTCGGCCAATGCGGCCGCCATCAAAGCTTTTGTGGTTAACCGTGTTGGTGACTTTGGCTTTGCCCTTGGTATTTTTGGTTTGTTCCTTTTGACGGATAGCATCAAGTTTGATGACATCTTTGCTGCCGCGCCGCAGCTGGCGGAAACAACAGTTCACTTCCTGTGGGCTGACTGGAATGCGGCGAACCTGCTGGCGTTTTTGCTGTTCATCGGTGCGATGGGTAAATCCGCGCAATTGTTCCTGCACACATGGTTGCCGGACGCGATGGAAGGACCTACGCCCGTGTCCGCGCTGATCCACGCTGCGACGATGGTTACTGCGGGCGTATTCCTTGTATGCCGGATGTCACCGTTGATGGAATTTGCACCTGAAACAATGATGTTCGTGACCTTCCTGGGCGCAACCACAGCGTTCGTTGCGGCGACAATCGGTTTGGTCCAGACGGACATCAAACGCGTGATCGCCTATTCAACGATGTCACAGCTGGGTTACATGTTCGTTGCCGCTGGTGTTGGCATGTACTCCGCCGCGATGTTCCACTTGTTCACGCACGCGTTCTTCAAGGCGATGCTTTTTCTCGGCGCCGGTTCGGTCATTCACGCGATGCACCATGAACAGGACATGATGAACTACGGCGGTCTGCGCAAAAAGATCCCCTATACTTTCTGGGCCATGATGATCGGCACGTTGGCGATCACCGGTTTGGGCATCCCTGTGTGGATCGTCACGCTGGGTGAAATCCCAATCGGTTTCGCGGGCTTCCAGTCCAAGGATGCCATCGTTGAAAGCGCCTATGCAGCCGGTTCCATGTACGGTTTCTGGATGCTGGTCATTGCGGCTCTGTTCACCAGTTTCTACAGCTGGCGCCTGATGTTCCTGACGTTCTATGGCAAACCCCGTGGCGACAAGCACACGCACGAGCACGCGCATGAAAGCCCGATGGTCATGTTGATACCACTAGGTGTTCTGGCCATGGGTGCGATGCTGGCTGGTATGGTTTGGTATAGCTCTTTCTTCGGTCACACCGATCAGGTCGCGAAATTCTATGGTATTCCCTATGCCGAAGAGGGCGCGGCTGGTGAGCCCAAAGTTGACGGTGCAGAGACATCTCACGGCGAGGCCGAGGGTGATCATGGCACGGCCGAGCATCACTATGCCTTCGCAGGCCAGCCGGGTGAGGGTGCGCTTTATATCGCGCCGGACAACACGCTGCTCGATGATGCGCATAAGGTTCCTTACTGGGTGAAAACATCTCCCTTCATTGCGATGTTGATCGGTTTCGCCTTTGCTTACCTGTTCTACATCAAAAACCCGTCACTGCCGGGCCGACTGGCCGAGAACCAGAAGCACCTGTATTTGTTCCTCAAGAACAAATGGTACTTTGACGAGCTTTACGATTTCATCTTTGTTCAGCCTGCCAAAGCGATTGGCCGCTTCCTGTGGAAGCGCGGCGATGGAAACGTGATCGATGGCGGCCTGAACGGGCTGGCTATGGGGATCATTCCCTTCTTCACCCGCCTCGCCGGTAAGGCGCAGTCCGGATATATCTTTACCTATGCCTTCGCCATGGTGATCGGGATCGCGATCCTTATTACCTGGATGACGATGACCGGAGGAGCGAACTGATGGAAAATAACCTTTTGTCCATCGTCACGTTTATGCCAGCCTTTGCGGCCCTGATCCTCGCGGTATTCCTGCGCGGTGAGGACCCTGCGGCGCAGCGCAACGCTAAGTGGCTTGCCCTGATTACGACAACCGTGACCTTTATCGTATCGATCTTCGTGTATCTTGAGTTCGATCCCTCCAACACGGGTTTCCAGATGGTGGATGAGGCGGAGTGGCTGCTTGGCCTGAACTACCGTCTTGGCGTCGATGGCATCTCGATCCTGTTCGTGATGCTGACCACCTTCATGATGCCGCTGGTGATTGCCGCATCTTGGGATGTGTCTACCCGCGTCAAAGAATACATGATCGCTTTCTTGGTTCTTGAAACCTTGATGATCGGTGTCTTTGTCTCGCTTGATTTGGTCCTCTTCTACGTATTCTTTGAGGCGAGCCTGATCCCGATGTTCCTGATCATCGGCATTTGGGGGGGGGCAAACCGCATTTATGCAAGCTTTAAGTTCTTCCTCTATACCTTCTTTGGCTCCGTATTGATGCTGGTTGCGATGGTGGCAATGTTTGCGGATGCCGGTACAACCTGTATCGGTGGCTGCACCGTGAGCCTGCTCACACATGAGTTCGGCTCCGAGACGTTCAGCATTATGGGCTTCCAGATTGTTGGCGGCATGCAGACTCTGATGTTCCTTGCGTTCTTCGCAAGCTTCGCGGTGAAAATGCCGATGTGGCCAGTGCACACTTGGTTGCCTGACGCACACGTTCAGGCGCCAACAGCGGGTTCCGTTGTTCTGGCTGCGATCCTGCTGAAAATGGGTGGCTACGGTTTCCTGCGGTTCTCTCTGCCGATGTTCCCGGTCGGGTCCGAAGTTGTCGGCCCGCTGATCTTGTGGATGTCCGCGATTGCGATTGTGTACACCTCGCTGGTGGCGCTGGTGCAGGAAGATATGAAAAAGCTGATTGCTTATTCATCGGTTGCACACATGGGCTTTGTGACGATGGGCATCTTTGCGACCAACCAACAAGGTCTGGACGGCGCTATTTTCCAGATGATCAGCCACGGATTTATCTCTGGTGCCTTGTTCCTGAGCGTTGGCGTCATCTATGACCGTATGCACACCCGAGAGATCGACGCCTACGGCGGTCTTGTGAACCGGATGCCTGTATATGCGCTGCTGTTTATGCTGTTTACGATGGCAAACGTTGGCCTTCCGGGCACATCGGGTTTCGTCGGAGAATTCCTGACGTTGATGGCGGTTTTCCAGGTGAACACTTGGGTCGCGGCTGTTGCAACGACTGGTGTGATTTTCTCGGCGGCTTATGCGCTTTGGCTTTACCGCCGGGTCGTCATGGGGGACCTGATCAAGGAAAGCCTCAAAGGCATCACGGATATGACCTCTCGCGAGAAATGGATTTTTGCGCCGCTGGTTGTGATGACACTGTTGCTTGGTGTCTACCCTGCGCTGATCCTTGATACGATCGGGCCGTCGGTTACGGCGTTGGTTGAACAATACGATACGGCTGTGGCCGCGGTGCAAACCGTGACCGAAGCAGCCCAAGCCCACAATTGAGGCGATAGACATGACGAATGATATCCTCCAGATCCTGCCCGAAACCATCCTTGCTGGTACAGCCATAGCTGGTCTTATGGCAGGCGCTTATGGCGGTAAGGACGCGATTGCGCGTCCGCTGCTTTGGGCCATCGCCGCAGTGATGGTGGTTTTGGCGCTGATGGTTTCGGCCAGTTCGTCCACCACGGTGGAATCGTTCAACGGCATGTTCATCAATGATGGCTTTGCCCGTTTCGCCAAGATTGTGATCCTGATTTCGGCTGCCTGTGTGCTGGTGATGTCCGAAGGGTATATGAAAACACGCGGTTTGCTGCGGTTCGAGTATCCTATTCTGGTAGCGCTGAGCGCGGTTGGTATGATGGTAATGGTGTCCGCAGGTGATCTGATGGCGCTGTACATGGGATTGGAGCTTCAGTCGCTTGCGCTGTACGTCGTCGCCTCCTTGCGCCGGGACAGTGTGAAATCGACAGAAGCCGGCCTGAAATATTTCGTACTCGGCGCGCTGTCTTCGGGTCTGCTTCTTTACGGGGCATCCTTGGTTTACGGATATGCTGGCACCACGCTGTTCTCTGGTATTATCACCACAGCACAGTCCGGTGAGACTTCTGTTGGTCTGCTGTTTGGTATCGTGTTCCTGATCTCTGGTATGGCGTTCAAGGTATCTGCGGTTCCTTTCCACATGTGGACACCTGACGTCTACGAAGGCTCGCCGACGCCTGTCACAGCATTCTTTGCGACAGCGCCAAAAGTGGCTGCGATGGCCCTGTTTGCGCGTGTCTTGCATGATGCCTTTGGTAACGCAGTCAGCGACTGGAGCCAGATCGTGGCGCTGTTGTCAGTTTTGTCCATGTTCCTTGGTGCCGTGGCTGCCATTGGTCAGACCAACATCAAACGTCTGATGGCATTTTCTTCGATTGCGCACATGGGCTACGCCCTCATGGGTGTTGCTGCGGGGACTGCCTTTGGTGTGCAGGCAATGTTGGTCTATATGGCGATCTACGTCACAATGAACATCGGCGTCTTTGCCTTCATTCTGTTGATGGAAAAAGATGGCGCACCTGTCGTCGATATATCCTCCCTGAACATGTACTCAAAAAACCACCCTGGCCGCGCCTTTGCGTTGCTGGTGTTGCTGTTCAGCCTGGCAGGTGTTCCGCCGTTCCTGGGCTTCTTCGGTAAGCTTTATGTGCTGCGCGCGGCATATGAGGGTGGTCTGGCTTGGCTGGCGATTGCGGGTGTTATCGCCTCGGTGATCGGTGCGTTTTACTATCTGCGGATCGTGTTTTTCATGTACTTCGGTGAAGATAAATCCGACGCGCTTGACCAGAATCGTGGCGGGCTTTTGGGGGGCTTCCTGATCGCCTCTGCCGTCATCATGGTTGTTGGTATCATCAACATGTTCGGCGTCGAGGGTGCAGCAGCATTGGCGGCGGCGACGCTTGTTCAATAAGCGCTGCGCTGACTGATGGCCGATTGGCCTCACGGATATACACGGCATGTCTTTGACACGCTGGATTCCACTCTTTCGGAGGCCGCGCGTATCGCGCCCGGCCTCCAAGGCCCTGCATGGATACTCGCCCAAGAGCAGACCGCCGCACGTGGGCGTCGCGGGCGGGCATGGTCCACGCCAAGGGGTAACTTCGCCGGAACACTGATCATGCGGATGAATGGCAGCCCCGCCGACGCTGCCTTGCACAGTTTTGTCGCCAGTCTAGCGCTGTATGAGGCCTTCGTAGAAGTCACAGGGAAAGCTGATGCTTTCGCGCTCAAATGGCCCAATGATGTGCTTCTCAATGGCGGTAAGGTGGCAGGTATCCTGCTTGAAACTCTCGGGGCTAATCTGGTGATCGGGATCGGCGTCAATCTGGCCCATGCACCTACGCCCGAGCAAGTCGAACAGGGCGCTGTGACGCCTGTCAGCGTTATTGAGGAAACAGGGGTTAGCGTTGCGCCTGAAGCCTTCCTTGATGCCGTGGCAGCCGCCTTTGCGCGGCTGGAGGCGCAATTTGTCATCTATGGCTTTTCGCCGATCCGCACGGCATGGCTATCTCATGCGGCGCGCATCGGCGAAGTTGTAACGGCGCGTACCATGCGGGATGAAACAGTTGGCGTCTTTGAAGATGTCGATGCATCAGGTAATCTGATTTTGCGGACCCCGAAAGGTGCTGTGTCTATCACGGCTGCGGATGTCTATTTTTAACCCTCAGGAGGGTATCCCATGCTCTTGGCGATTGATTGCGGCAATACAAACACCGTGTTTTCCATTTGGGACGGGTCCGAGTTTATTGCCACATGGCGCACAGCGACGGATTGGAAGCGCACGGCGGATCAGTACTATGTCTGGCTCAGCACGCTGATGAAACTTCAGGGGATTGAGGCTGACATCACGGATGTGATTGTGTCTTCAACGGTGCCTCGGGTTGTGTTCAATCTGCGCGTCCTTGCAGACCGGTATTTCAACACCCGTCCCTATGTTGTGGGAAAGCCTGAATGCGCTTTGCCTGTGGATGTGCGTGTGGATGCAGGAACGGCTGTCGGGCCGGACCGCCTTGTAAATACGGTTGCGGGATACGATCTATATGGTGGTGACCTGATCGTTGTGGATTTTGGCACGGCAACGACGTTCGATGTGGTGGCTGCTGACGGCGCTTACGTTGGTGGGGTTATTGCCCCCGGCGTGAACCTGAGCCTTGAGGCGTTGCACAACGCAGCCGCTGCTTTGCCGCATATCGACATTAGCCAGCCAGCCCAGGTTGTTGGCACCAATACTGTGACCTGTATGCAATCGGGGGTTTTTTGGGGTTATATCGGCCTCGTGCGTGAGATATGTGCGCGGATAAAGGCGGAGCGCGGGCGCGACATGCGCGTCATCTCCACCGGCGGGCTCGCGCCGCTGTTTCAGCAGGCCGAGGCCCTCTTTGACGAATATCAAGATGAACTGACAATGCACGGCCTGACCGTGATACATAAATACAATAAGGAATTAGCGACTCAATGAGCAGCGAAAGATTGATCTACCTTCCCCTTGGCGGGGCGGGTGAAATTGGCATGAACGCCTATGTTTACGGCTACGGAAAACCCGATAAAGAACGGCTGATTGTCGTAGATATCGGTGTTGCGTTCCCGGACATGGACACAAGCCCGGGTGTGGACCTGATTATCGCGGACATCGACTGGCTCGTGCAGCGCAAGGATCGCATCGAAGCGGTCTTTGTCACCCATGCGCACGAAGACCACGTGGGCGGTATCGCCCATACCTATGACCGTTTGCAAGCGCCGATCTATGCGCGCAAGTTCACGGCCAATATCACAAAACGCAAGATGTCCGAATACAACCATCCCGATGACGCGGTACGGATCGTCGGAACCTTCCCGCATCAGGTTGATGCAGGGCCTTTCAAGGTTGGCTTTCAACCGATCTCACATTCGATTCCCGAAAGTTCGGCCTTGGTGATAGATACACCCGTGGGCCGCATCGTGCATTCGGGCGATTTCAAAGTGGATCTGACACCAGGTGTCGGAGAGCCGTTTGATCCCGCCGCGTTCGAAGCGATTGCGAAGGATGGCATCAAGGCGCTGATCTGTGACAGCACAAATGTGTTCAGCCAAAGCCCTGGCCGCTCCGAAGCGACGTTGCCCGAAGCGATCACCGAACTGGTGCAAGGCGCATCCGGCATGGTTGTGGCCACAACATTCGCCTCAAACGTGGCGCGAGTGAAAACGCTTGCCGTTGCGGGGCAGAAGGCCGGCCGTTCGGTTGTGCTATTGGGCCGTGCCATGAAGCGGATGATCGAGGCATCTGTTGAAACCGGTGTGTTGACGGACTTCCCGCCGACCATCAGCCCCGAACAGGCCCGCGATGTACCGCGTGAAAACCTGCTGCTGCTTGTTACCGGCAGTCAGGGTGAACGGCGCGCAGCCTCTGCGCAGTTGGCGCGCGGTAAATACATGGGCTTGCAGATGAAAGAAGGGGACATGTTCCTCTTTTCCTCCAAGACCATTCCTGGAAACGAGCGTGGCGTGATCCGCATCATCAACCAGTTCTCTGAAATGGGTGTGGATGTGGTTGACGACAGCTCGGGTAAGTATCACGTGTCCGGCCACGCAAACCGTCCTGACATCGAAACGCTCCATGACGTGCTTAAGCCGCAGGTCGTGATCCCGATGCACGGCGAACACCGCCACCTGCGTGAGCACGTCAAGGTGTCCGAGGGTAAAGGCTATAAGGGCGTTCTGGCTGTAAACGGCATGATGATTGATCTGTCTGGCAACGAGCCGAGAGTAGCAGAGTATATTGAGACTGGCCGCACTTATATCGATGGTTCTGTCCAGATTGGCGCGCTTGACGGCGTGGTACGTGACCGCATTCGTATGGCGCTCAATGGGCATATGACCGTCACCGTTCTTATGGATGAGCAGGACGAACCTTTGGGTGATCCGTGGGTCGATACGATGGGTCTGCCAGATACAGGGATCAGCGACGCACCGTTGATCGATGTGGTTGAACAGGACCTCAGCCAGTGGCTGGGTCGGGCAGGGGCCAAAACCTTGCGTGATGATAAGGCACTTGATGAAGGTCTGCGCAAAGTTGCGCGCCAGTCTGCACAAAACGAGATTGGCAAGAAGCCTGAGGTAACTGTGGTGGTCAGCCGTCTGAGCTGATCCTCAACTAGCCTCTGCTAGATACAAAAAAGCCCCGCAGTTTCTGCGGGGCTTTTTCTATTTCTACATTTGGTTGGGCTTAGTCTTTGGGACGGTCCGCAAAGCTTAGCTCGATGAACGTCGGGGTGTGATCCCCAAGCCCGACAACCTTGTTGCCGCCACCACGGTTGTCATCACGGCGATCGTTGTTGCGTGTGTTTCCGCCACGTGACCGCGAACTGCGGCGTTCCGAGCTTTCTGGCTTTTGCTCTTCTTTGGGCGCTTCGGCCTTCTTTTCGGGGGCTGGTGGTGTATCAGCTTTCTTCGCCGCAACAGGTTCATCCGCTTTTTCTGGCGCAGCTTTTGATTCTACCGGTTTAGGCGTTTCGCTGGTTTTGCGGCTGCGCGAGCGGGTGCGCTTTGGCTTTTCCTTCGTAGCGGCCTCTTTGGGCTCTTCGCTTGGCTTCTCGGTTTTCTCTGGCGATGCTTTGACGCCAAGCGGATTTTCCAGACGCGGTATTTCCTTCTGGACGAGGCGTTCAACGTCTTCCAGGTTCTTTTCGTCGCGCGGCACGCAGATCATGATGGCTTTGCCATCGCGTCCTGCGCGGCCCGTACGACCAATGCGGTGCACATAGTCTTCGGCATGGCTTGGCACATCAAAGTTGAATACGTGGCTTACCGAAGGCACATCCAAACCGCGTGCGGCCACGTCAGAGGCGACAAGGAAGCGCAGATCGCCTGCGCGGAACCCGTCAAGTGTGCGCGTGCGCTGGCTCTGGTCCAGATCGCCGTGGATCGGCGCAGCATCAAGGCCGTATTTCTTCAAAGACTTGGCAACAGCGTCCACGTCCATCTTCCGGTTACAGAAAATGATGGCGTTTGTGCATTTATCGCCCTCGGCTTCGATCAGCGCACGCAGCAGTGCCCGCTTTTCGGTTGCTTCGCGGTCTTTGCGGGAGGCTTTGAACATCACCACGCCCTGCGTGATGTTTTCGGATGTCGTGGCCTGACGGGCCATTTCGATCCGCTCAGGGTTGCTGAGGAAGGTGTTGGTGATCCGTTCGATCTCTGGCGCCATGGTCGCCGAGAAGAACAGCGTTTGGCGGGTAAAGGGAGTCAGGCCGAAGATGCGTTCGATATCGGGGATGAAGCCCATGTCGAGCATCCGGTCGGCTTCGTCGACGACCATGACCTTCACGTCTGTCAGGATCAGTTTGCCACGCTCGTGGTGGTCAAGCAAACGACCGGGAGTGGCGATCAGAACGTCCACGCCTTTGTCGATCAGCTTGTCCTGCTCCTTGAACGAAACGCCACCGATCAGCAACGCTTTTGTCAGCTTGAGGTGTTTGGCGTAGGTGTCGAAGTTTTCGGCAACCTGTGCAGCTAGTTCGCGGGTTGGGCACAGCACAAGGCTGCGCGGCATACGCGCACGGGCGCGGCCACGGGCGAGCAGGGTAATCATCGGCAGAACGAAGCTGGCGGTTTTGCCGGTCCCCGTTTGTGCGATGCCCAATACGTCACGCCCCAAAAGAGCAGGGGGGATGGCGCCGGCCTGAATCGGTGTCGGGCTGTCATAGCCCGCTTCTTCGATGGCTTTGAGCACCTTGGTGTTCAGGTTCAGATCAGTAAATTTTGTCATGTGTATCCGTTAATTGCGGACACTCACTTGGCCCGCGGCAGCGTCTACGTCAGCCGGCATGGCCCAAAGGGCGGCATTCGCCGCGACATATCTGAGAAGCGCATACCAACTTGTGAGCGAAGCGTCAAATATTTGCGAAGTCTGGGAAATGTTTGGCCAAATCTGTGTCGAATTGGAACGTCATGCGGTGCAGGTATCCGTGGCTATCCAGGCGTTCGCGCAGGGACGGTGTGTCGGCGCAAACTTCATCGAAAAAATGACGTAAGCCTGCCTCGCCGTCTTCTTCCTGAATAAGAGTGAACAGTTCGTGCGTGGTGATGCCACCCCTTTCGCGGCTTCGCGCGGGGCCCAAATCCGCACGATATGACCCTTCGCGGAAGCGGTAGGCGAAATGGCTGGACCAGCTATCCCAATCGGTCGCGTGAAAATGGGCAAGCTGGATATCGGGCATTTCGACGTGGTCGGGGTTGGTTTCGCCGTTCAGAAAGGCGTTGTGGATGCGAAACTTGATCCCTTCAATGCCGGTGCGGACGAAAATCTTGCCTGCAATATGGCTCAGAAATCCGCCTTTGAGGTGCTCACCAAAGGTCGGGTACAGGGACGCGACCGTCGCCTCGCGGTGGCGACCGGCAGGAATGAAGGTTTTAAAGGCGGCATCCTTTTGAGGGTCACCGCCCGCCAATAGCTCCATCGGCCGCGCGCGCGCACATTGGACGGTGTCGGGCAGGGCCGAAAGGTGGGCCGAGATCTGTCCGGCGCTGACAAGAAACTCGTCCACATCAATATGGATAAGCCAGTCAACCTCCTGCGCCTTACGGTAAGCGCGGGTGGCATTAAAGGTCTGGCGCGGCTGGTGCATATCGGGCCGGGACCCGTTGTGGCGCTTCCAGTATCCTTCATCGCAGCGAACGACGCGGCATTTTGGGTGGTTCCGCAATGCCTCCTGCGCCTCCGGATTTGCGACATCCAGATAAATGTAGATACGGTGCGCACCCAATTGGAGATGGTAGGAAGCAAAGCGCAGGATCGTGGCCGTGTCGGCCTTGATCGTGGCGACTATGCCCCAAGTGGCCATGCTAGACCATCATCTCTTTGGTGGCTGTCAGTTTGACGTCCGGATAGTCGCGATCGACGCGGTCAATGTCCCACTGAAGGCGCGTCAGGTAAACCACATCGCCGTCATGGTCATGGGCGATATGTTGTTTGTTCGCTTCCATGAACTTGTCCACTGCCGCTTTCGGTCCGTTTACCCACCGTGCAGAGGTGAACTGTGATTGTTCAAAGCGCACGGGAAGCCCGTATTCCAGCTCAATCCGGCTGGCGAGCACTTCGAATTGCAGTTGCCCCACAACGCCAACAACAAAGCCGGAGCCGATAGAGGGTTTGAACACCTTTGCAGCGCCTTCTTCGGCAAACTGCATGAGCGCCTTTTCCAAGTGTTTGGATTTGAGCGGATCACCCGCGCGCACACCTTGCAGCAATTCGGGCGCAAAAGAGGGGATGCCAGTGACGCGCAGCGCTTCGCCTTCTGTCAGCGTATCACCAATGCGCAGTTGGCCGTGGTTCGGGATACCGATGATGTCGCCTGCCCATGCTTCCTCTGCAAGTTCGCGGTCGGCGGCCAGAAACATCACCGGGCTGGCGATGGTCATCACCTTCTTGGTCCGCACATGGGTGAGTTTCATACCCCGCTCAAAATGCCCTGAGGCAAGCCGGACGAAGGCAACGCGGTCGCGGTGCTTGGGGTCCATGTTGGCCTGTACCTTGAATACAAAGCCTGTCACGTTCTTTTCCTCTGGCAGGATCTGGCGTGGCTCGGCTTTTTGGATTTGCGGTTCCGGGCCGAACATGGCGATGCCGTCCATCAGTTCCTTGACGCCAAAGCTGTTGATGGCAGAGCCGAACCAAATCGGGGTAAGTGATCCTTCGGCCATCAGTTCGGGATCAAGCGGTGGCATAAGCTCACGCACCATCTCAAGGTCTTCCTTGAGCTTCTCCAATAGGTCGGCTGGAACATGTTCTGCCAGTTTCGGATCATCCAGACCTTCGATCTTGATGCTTTCCGAAACCTTGTTGCGGTCTGCCCGGTCCATCAGCTCCAACCGGTCGCGCAGGATGTCATAGCAGCCGACGAAATCGCGGCCCACACCGATGGGCCAACTGGCAGGGGTCACATCAATCGCAAGGTTTTGCTGGATTTCGTCGATAATCTCAAAGACGTCGCGGCTTTCGCGATCCATCTTGTTACAAAAGGTCAGGATCGGCAGGTCGCGCATCCGGCAGACCTCGAACAGCTTTTGGGTCTGGCTTTCCACACCTTTCGCACCGTCGATCACCATCACGGCAGCATCCACCGCCGTCAGCGTACGGTAGGTGTCTTCCGAGAAATCGGAGTGGCCGGGTGTGTCCACCAGATTGAACCGGTAATTCTTGTCGTGGCCCTGATAATCAAACGACATGGCCGAGGCCGAGACGGAAATGCCGCGGTCTTTCTCCATCGCCATAAAGTCAGAGCGGGTGCGCCGTGCCTCACCTTTTGCGCGAACTTGGCCCGCCATCTGGATCGCACCACCGAACAACAGGAACTTTTCCGTCAGTGTGGTCTTGCCGGCGTCAGGGTGGCTGATGATCGCAAAGGTACGCCGCCGCGCGATTTCTGCAGGAAGTTCAGGGCGATTATTTTGATTGTCCAGCATGTTACGGCGTGTTCCTGATGTGATTTCGGGGGCGGCTTAATGACAAGCCGCGCTCGGCGTTTGGGCGCTACACATACCCTAGATACGCGTCAAGGCAAGCCTCAGCGCCCGGAAGCTTTTTTGAGAAGATCGGCCGCGTCCGGACGCTTTAGCAATCCTTCGTTAACATCCAGTCCCGCGTGCGGCAGGTCGGAGTGACCGGGTACGTGCCGCCCAAGTCTTTCCGAAAGATCGTGCGGAAGAACGGGGCGGGTCCTGCTGTCGATCAGCATGGATTCCGCTGCAATACCTTCGGCATATATGATCTGGTGGCTGTCGAACAAAAGTTGAAAATAGTCGACGAACCCGCCCTCTGAGACTTTGACAGTTGTGCCATTCACCAAATGTCGTGCTTTCACCAAAAGCTCTGCGCGGCCGGCGCCCAATTCATCGGTGCGTTGATAGATAAAGAGCCGGTGATCGGGGCTGACCAGCAGGTCTTCGCTGTTGTTTAACGTACCTGCAGCGATGCGGATGGGCGCAAATTCCCCTACTGCACGGGTGGTTGAGCTGCCAATCCAGCGCAATGTTTGCACACCGTCATCACGCGTGAGGATACGATCCCCGATTTTGAGGTCTTCGACGGGGCACTGTGCGCCGGATGCCAGCGTGATGTGGGTGCCACGGGTAAAACTAACACAAGCGACCTGCGCGAATTTCGTATGGGCTGTCTCGTGGTCTATCCCGACAAGGCGATATTCGACATTGGATACAAGCGCAGTAAAAGGTAGCAGGTAGACCTGCGCCACATCCCCAAGCTCATCTACCTCGACCAGCAACAAGGCATCATTGATGCTGCTGTCGGGCGACATAAATGTCAGCGCACTATCGAGGTGGACCACCGCACCGGGGGTGCCGATTTTTGTATCTAACCCAATGGAAAAGCTGGCATCGTCGCGCGCAATCAGCGACAGGCGCGCAGGCTCTGCGCCAAATTCCAGCTCATATACATCGTCAAGAATAAGCTCGCTTGCGAAAGACAGCAGATCACCCATGTTGGCGCCATCCGTCGCGCGGAACTGATCAGCGACAAATACTGGAACGCTTTGGGATGAAAGGGAGCCTGTGGACATATGAGAGCCTTTTTGACCTCTGGTTTTATGTTTCGGTACATTAGAATTGTGGCAGCGTGCGGTCAATCTGGCGGTGTTTTGCTGGCACACCTTTGCGGGCTGCGATAGCACAGACACAGACATTCAGGGAGAGAGCATATGGATCTTGGGATCAAGGGCAAAAAAGCACTGGTTTGTGCATCGTCGAAAGGATTGGGGCTGGGCTGTGCCGAGAATCTGGCAGCAGCAGGCGTTGACCTCATTATGAATGCGCGCGGCGCAGAGGCGCTTGAGGCTGCTGCAGAGCGGCTGCGTAAAAAGTACGGGGTGAATATCACGACGGTCGTCGCCGATGTGGCTACACAAGAGGGGCAGGCGGCTGTAATTGAAGCCGCGCAAGGCGTTGATATTCTGGTTAATAACGCTGGTGGACCACCTCCCGGTATGTGGACGGATTGGGACCGCGAAGATTTTATTAAAGCGCTGGATGCCAACATGCTGGCGCCCATCGCGCTGATCAAAGCGCTGGTGCCTGCGATGATGGAAAAGGGCTGGGGACGTGTGGTCAACATCACGTCGCAATCGGTGCGTGCGCCTATCGGTGTGCTGGGGCTGAGCAACTCTGCGCGCACGGGCCTGACAGGATACGTGGCGGGAACCAGCCGTCAGGTGGCGGGCAAGGGTGTGACAATCAACAATCTGTTGCCCGGCATCCATGCGACCGACCGCGCTGATGCTTTGGACGGTGCAGTTGTTGCCGCGCGCAATATCTCGCTTGAGGATGCGCGCGCCGAACGCGCGGCGGGTATTCCAGCGGGCCGGTATGGCACGGCGGATGAATTCGGCGCTGCCTGCGCCTTTTTGTGTTCGCAACATGCCGGCTTTATCGTGGGGCAGTCGATCCTGCTCGACGGTGGTGCGACGAACCTAACCATGTAATGGTGGGAAAAACCCTGTTGAAAGACCAGCTGTTCAACGCCGAAAGCGTTGGGCAGCTGGCAGCAGAATACGCCGCTGCGCTACCTGATTTCGACGCGGATCGCTTCGTGACAGAGGCGTTGTCCGGATTTGCGGAGCGTGAGTTGATGGCGCGCATGGCCTGGATGGCGGATTGTCTCGAAGGCCAATTGGCAGCAGACTTTCCGACCATGGCTGCGCAACTGCAAGCGGCCCTGCCACCGCGGCTTGACCCTTCACAAACCGATGACGACTTTGGTCGTTTCATCCACGCGCTTCCGGGTATTCTGGCTGTGCGCCACGGGCTTGAGGATCATCGCCCGCGCGCAATGGCGCTGCTTTATGAGGCAACGCAGCGATTTTCGATGGAGTTCTACATCCGGCCGTTTCTAAACCGATGGCCCGAAGAGACGCTTGCCGATTTGGCCGTCTGGGCGCACGACGACAATTATCACGTGCGTCGGCTGGTTAGTGAGGGAACGCGCCCGCGTCTGCCCTGGGCCCAAGGCATCGGATTAGCGCCAGAGCAGACTTTGTCTTTGCTTGATGTGCTTTGCGCAGACCATGCGCGTTTTGTGACCCGTTCGGTTGCAAATCATCTCAATGACCTAAGCAAGATAGTTCCGGATCAGGTGTTGAACCGCCTTGCCATTTGGCGTGACGAAGGCAGGCAAACCGTGAAAGAACTGGACTGGATGAGGCGACATGCACTGCGCAGTTTGATCAAGCAGGGCCATGGCGGTGCGATGGCGGCACTAGGATATCATGCCGATGTGCCGGTGACCGGCCGGATCATACTCGGACAGAACTGCGTTGCTATAGGCGAAGCACTCGAATTCGAGGTCGAGCTGATGAGCGAGGCAGACATTCCCGTGCTTGTCGATTACCGGATTGGCTTTGCTCGCACTTCTGGCAAAACTTCTGAGAAAGTGTTCAAACTCAAGACGGCAAAGATGGCGGCGGACAAACCTTTGAGGCTGGTCAAAAGGCATGTTTTCAAAGCGGCGGCGACAACCTTTACCCTGTACGCGGGCGCCCACAGCATCACTGTACAAGTCAATGGCCGTGATGTTGCGACTGCCGCATTTCATTTAATGGACTGAAATGCCCTTCACATATATGACAACTCGGCTGATTTGGGATAGCTGGCTGACAGCGGCTGTCGTAACCATATCGCATGTTGTGTTTAAGAGAGTACCGCCATGCATCCCGCTGTTCTGATCGTCGTATTCGGTTTCATCATTGCCGCCTCGCTACTAGCCGCGCCGCGCCGCGCGAGCGTTGAGGGTTTCTTTGGCGGGCAAAGCGCGCGAGGCAATGCGCCGGGGCTTTGGGTGCTGGTCCTCAGTCAGGTGACGACGTGGATTTTCGCGCGCAGTCTGATGAATGCCGCGATCCTCGGTTATTATAATGGCATCGCCGGAACGTTGGCATATGCGGCCTATTATGCGTCCTTCCTGACGGGCGGCTTCATTGTGGACCGCCTGCGCGAAAGCGGCGCTGTGTCGGTGCAGGATTGGCTTGGCGCGCGGTTTGGAGGGGCAGGTAACGGGTGTTACAACTTCGTAATCGCGCTGCGCTTGTTGTCAGAGGTGTTTGCCAACCTCGTAGTTGTCGGTCTGATCTTCAACGCGGTACTTGCAGGTAGTGGGACCACCGCGATCTGGATCGTGGCGATGCTGGGGTTGGCCTATTCTGCGTGGGGTGGGCTGAGCGCTGCTTTGCGTACCGACGTGGTGCAAATGCTGGTGTTCTTGGCCGTGTTCGGGATCGCATTTGTCGCGCTTGTCACTGCGCCCGCTTTTGATCTGGCTGCTGTTGTCACCGCCGAGGGGACGGCGGGAAATTACAACGGATGGATTCTTTTGGCGGTGGCCGCACTTCAGGTGTTCAGCTATCCCGCGCATGATCCCGTTATGATGGACCGTGGTTTCATCGCAGACCGCGCTACGACACGGGCCTCATTTTTGCATGCCTTCTGGATCAGCACGCTGTGTATCATCGGGTTTGGCTTTTTCGGCATTCAGGCCGCGCTGTCAGGCGCTTCCTATGAAGGAGAGCTGATTGGCACATGGGCAGCGATGTTTCCGTCATGGGTATTTATACTGCTGATGATTTCGCTTCTTGTCTCGGCGCTGAGCACGCTTGATTCCGCGCTCAGCTCTGCTGCGCGGCTGGTTGTCGAAGAAGGCGGTCTGCCACGTACCTTGCTGGCGGGGCGGTTGGTAATGGTCGTGTTCATGCTGGCCGGTACGCTGTTGACGCTTTGGGGTAACGCGACGCTTTTTGATGCAGTGGCGGTCAGCGGCACTGCCTCCATGTTTTTAACGCCGGTGCTGGTTGTCGGGTTGGTGATGGGGCGGCCCATTGCGCTGTGGGCCTATCTGGTGGCCTTTGGCGCGGCGATGGTTGGTGCGTTCATCTATTTTGCGCGCAGTTGGGATGCCGTGACACCTTGGCTGTTCGAGGGACACAAATACGAGCAGTTATTGTTGATCTGTGTGGTCGTTCTTGTGACCGGTTTTGCGGCGGTGCTTGCAGGGGCGCGTCGGCGCTGATAGCAGCTATCCGACAGAAATGATCGGATTAGCCAGTCATGCAGCCCAAAACCCCGCGTTTGGAAATTCGCAACCTGCGCCGCAGCTTTGAAGGCCGCGCCGTTGTTGACGACGTGAGCCTGCAGATCATGCCGGGCCAGGTGACGTGCCTGCTGGGGCCTTCGGGTTGCGGGAAATCGACGACCCTGCGGATGATCGCGGGCGTTGAAATGCAAGATAGCGGCACCATCCACGTCGACGGCAAGCTGATCTGCGACACGGTCTTTCGTGTCCCGCCAGAGCGGCGTGAGATCGGGCTTATGTTTCAGGACTTTGCCCTGTTCCCGCACCTGAGCGTGGCGGACAATGTGGGCTACGGTCTGCGCGGCTCCAAAGCGTCAAAGCGGGCGCGTGTTGAGGAACTGCTGGAACGTGTGGATCTGAAGCGGTTCATCGACGGCTATCCGCATCAACTCTCGGGGGGGGAGCAACAACGCGTGGCACTTGCACGTGCGCTGGCCCCGCGTCCGCGCATCATGCTGATGGATGAGCCGTTCTCGGGCCTTGATAACCGGCTGCGTGATGGCATCCGCGATGAAACCCTAAGCATTCTCAAAGAAGAGGACACAGCCGTTCTGCTGGTCACGCATGAACCTGACGAAGCCATGCGCATGGCCGATGAGATTGCGCTGATGCGCGATGGGAAGATCGTGCAGCAGGGCGCGCCTTATAATGTCTATACCCGTCCGGTTGATCGCGCTGCGGTCTCGTTCTTTTCGGATGCCAACGTGCTGCACGCCGATGTGACTGGCGCGCTGGCCCATACGGCTTTCGGCCGCTTTCTGGCGCCCGGCGTGCCTGACGGAACTGCGGTAGATATCGTGTTTCGCCCACAGCATGTGCGCATTGACTTCGATCGTGCGGGTAAGGGGCCACTGCCTACTGCCGCCGATGGTACGGCTGCCCGCGCGGTGGTTGAGCGGGCGCGCTTTATGGGCAATGAAAGCCTTGTTGAATTCCGCATGGATCACGACGGCAGCTTGCTTAAGGCGACCGTACCGAATGTGTTTATGCCAAGTGTCGGCACTGTGATGTGGTTGATGATACGGCGCGATAAGTGCTTCGTCTTCCCAACCGAGAAGTAGAGGAGACAGCGCGATGCAAAAGCTTTTGGTGGAATTCGGAATGGGCACGTCGCTGCGGCGGGGCGACTATACTCAGGCTGCTAAACGCGCGGTGCAGGATGCGTTGTGGCATAATTCGATCAATTTGGCAGAGCTTTTCGGTTTCGATAAAGCGGATATGCGCATCACTCTGGATGTGGGTGTGCAAAAGCCCGACGAAGTAGATGCAGAGGCGCTGCGCGCTGTGTTTCCTTACGGGCAAGTGACGGTCAATGTCACCAAAGGTGGTCTTGACGTGCCGCGACCAGAGGGCAGCGGAAACCCTACCGTTATGGCAAATGTGGCCTTGTCCGTCGCCTTTGATATGGAGAAACGCACATGACCGAACAGCGGTTGATCATCGAAATGGGCATGGGCAACGATCTGCACGGAATGGACTATACCAAAGCCGCCAAGCGCGCGATTGAAGACGCGTTCCGGCATTCATCCTTGCCGATTTTTGGCGTGCTTGATCTGCCCCATGACGTAATGCGCGTGCAGGTGACTGTCGCGGTCCAAGACCCCGATGCGATCGACCTAGAGGCGCTGCGTGCGACGTTGCCCCGTGGCAAAGCCGACGTACGCGCCGTGCACGGCGGGCTGAATGTGCCAGCAAACGGCGAGACGATTGTGGTGGCTCAAGCAAGCGTGGAGGCCTTCTTGCCTGTGCAAAGCGATTGGGTTCTGAAAGACTAGGGCACATAATCCGCAAGCGTCTTTCCCGCCTCGTCTGTGAAAAGCTCTGGCAGAGCTTCGGCAGTATTGATGAGATCAAGGCGGAAAACCCGATGTGCGTGGCGCAATTCGCACCATGCAATCAGCGTCCATATCCGGTTCCAATACTCCAGATGTAGCGGACGAATGATGCGTGATGTCACATCGCCATCTTTTGACGTATAGGTGATCCGCAGCTTTTGCCGCGCTTTGATCGCTGCGCGCAGGGTCGGCATCTGGGCAAACCCGCGTGCGGCATCAGCGAAAGGGGATGCGGCGAACTTCCAGGCATCTGCTTGTGCCACAGCCGTTTGCGGCAGCACGGCGTCCAGTTTGTCCGCAAGACTGTTGGCGGCCGCCCTCATTTCAGGATCGGCGACTTCGGCAGCAATTGCCAAGCCCAAGTCCAGTGCCTCCATCTCTGACGGTGTTAATGTCAGGGGGGGCAGGGTGATTGCAGGGCTCAGGCGGTAGCCGGTGCCACGTGTCCCGCTAAGCGGCACACCAGAGGCCACAAGTTTCTCCATATCACGGTAGAGGGTGCGCTGGGACACGCCCAAACGCTCAGCAAGAGCCTTGGCGGTATGCAGCTCTCCATCACGCAAAAGCGTGAGGATATCGAAAAGACGGTCGGCACGGGGCATGCAACTGACATAAACCTGTCAGTAGGCATCAGCAAGGCACAAAAAGCCTTTGATTATACGCTCAGCGTGCCATTCAAAGCCCGTTTCCCGTTTTTGCGCTGCGGCAAGTTTGCTATTCCAGCGGGGACAGTTTCCCGTCTGCGGGCGGGCATGATTCATTCATAGGAGAAAAACATGCTGAACAATATTGGATTGCCGGGTCTGCTGCTGATCGCAGTGGTTGTATTGGTGCTTTTTGGTCGGGGCAAAATCTCGTCCTTGATGGGCGAAGTGGGCAAAGGCATCACGAGCTTCAAAAAAGGCATCAATGAGGGCGAGAAAGAACAGCTGGACGCGCATGCAGACGACGTGGCCGAAATTCCACAGCCCGAAGTCGAGCCTAAGGACAAGGTGTAAACGCCCATGTTCGATATTGGCATGACCGAAATGCTGGTGGTGGGGGTTGTGGCGTTGATCGTCGTAGGCCCCAAGGATCTGCCGGTGATGTTTCGCCGCGTAGGCCAGTTTGTCGGCAAGGCCAAAGGTATGGCGCGTGAGTTTACCAGCGCCATGAACGATGCTGCCGACCAATCGGGTGTACGCGAAGTAACCAGCGGGATTAACAAATCGCTTAAAGCGGCGACCAACCCGATTGGCACTGCGATGGATGGCGTGAAGGATGCAGCCAGCTCTCTGACCAACATCGATCCGGAAAGCGAGACGGGCAAGCTGTCAGCTGAGCGTGCGGAAAATGCGGCGCGTATTCAGGCCAATAGCGCCCGCATGGCCGCCGAACGCAAAGCACGCGAAGCCAAGGAAGCGTTGGCGAAAGCGGACGAGCTGGAAGCATCGTTGCAAGACAAGCTTGCGGAAAAGAAAGCGGACTCATGAGCGCCACTGACAATGATATTGACGACAGCGCCGCGCCGCTGATCGAGCATCTGGCCGAGCTGCGTACCCGGCTCATCCGCTCGGTGCTGGCATTTGTGGTCGGAATGATCATCTGCTTTTCATTCGGCAGCATGATCCTTGATTTCCTGCTGGTCCCGATCGAAAAAACCATGCGCAATCTGGGCAACCCCAATCCTGTGATGCAGTACACTGCGCCGCAGGAATACTTCTTTACGCTCATCCGCATCTCGATGGTGGGCGGGCTTGCGATCAGCTTTCCGGTGATTGCGAACCAGCTTTGGCGCTTCGTGGCGCCGGGATTGTATAAAAACGAGAAGAATGCATTTTTGCCATTTCTAGTGGCCTCACCGGTACTGTTCCTGATCGGGGCTGCTTTTGCGCATTATGTGGTTGTACCGCTTGCGATGCAGTTCTTCTTGGGCTTCTCGGACGCAGCCTCCTACATCTCTGCGCTGATCGTGACGGGGGAGGTGAACACCTCTGGCATCGATATTGTTTTTAACGGCAAGGTAAACGAAAGCCTTGATATCACGTTGAAAATGATCGTGGCCTTCGGGTTGTGCTTTCAGCTTCCTGTGCTGCTGACCTTGATGGGCAAAGCGGGATTGGTGACAGCCGAAGGTCTGGGCAACGTGCGCAAATACGCGGTTGTTGGCATCTTGTTGCTGGCCGCGTTGGTCACCCCGCCGGACGTTGTGACACAGGTGATCCTGTTTGTTGTGGTCTACGGGCTGTACGAGATTTCGATCTTTCTGGTGAGCCGGGTCGACGCCAAGCGTGAAAAGCAACTGCGCGAGGATGGCTTTTATGACGACGAAGAAGATGCCGACGCGGATTTCGAGGCGATGGCTGATGAGATGGAGCGTGAAGATTCGATCGTAGAAGACCAAAAGGACCGCGATCAATGATAGACGATCCTATGGACCGGATTGCAGCGGCGCTGGAGCGAATGTCTCCGGCGCCGCTTGCAGCGCCTGATTTCTCTGAAGCATCGGCTTTTGTCTGGCACACTGCGCCTGACCGGCTGGAGCCGGTGGCGAAGGTTTCTCGTGTTGATATCGCTTTGCTGCTGGGGGTGGAGCGTTCGCGCGATACCTTGCTCACGAACACCGCCCAATTCGCAGCTGGTCTTCCTGCGAACAACGCCTTGCTTTGGGGCGCGCGTGGGATGGGGAAATCCAGCCTGGTCAAGGCAGTACACGGCGCACTTCAAGCCGATTTCCCGGCTCTGAAGATGGTTGAGCTGCAACGCGAAGACCTTCCATCCGTGGGGCGGCTGCTCAACCTGCTGCGTGGATCATCCGAACGGTTTATCCTGTTTTGTGACGATCTTAGCTTTGGTCATGATGACGCGCACTATAAGTCGCTCAAGGCGGTGCTGGATGGCGGGATCGAAGGGCGGCCTGAGAATGTCGTGCTTTATGCCACTTCGAACCGCCGTCACCTGATGCCCCGCGACATGATCGAAAACGAACGTGGCTCTGCGATAAATCCTGCTGAGGCGGTGGAAGAGAAAGTCTCGCTTTCGGATCGCTTTGGTCTGTGGCTGGGCTTTCATCCCTGTGATCAGGACCAGTATCTGGCGATGATCCGTGGCTATTGCGATGCGCATGGTGTGAAGATCAGCGATGAAGACCTGCGCGCGGAAGCGATTGAATGGCAAGCCACACGCGGCAGCCGATCAGGTCGGGTTGCATGGCAGTTCTTTACCGATTTGGCCGGGCGCAGAGGCGTGGCATTGTCCTAGTACAGCGGGTGTACTGATCGATCCTGATTTGGCGTTGCGCAGTAAAGTATCTGCAATAAGCAGACCTCGAGAAGGGAACGCACAGCATGATTGCCTATGTTACTGTCGGTGCCGATGACATTGCCCGCGCAAAACGGTTTTATTCTGCCTTCCTGCCTGCCCTTGATTACGGACTTAAAGAGGGGCCAGAGGGGCTAAGCTATGCGCTGCCCGTACAACCGGGGCAGCATCCCGTATTGCCGGATTTCTACGTGAAACCAACGTTTAATGGGCAACCCGCCACAGCGGGGAACGGTGCCATGATCGCGTTTGAAGCACGCAGTCAACAGCAGGTCCGCGAACTTCATTCTGCGGCACTTGCCGCAGGTGGCTACGATGAAGGCCAGCCAGACTTTCGCGCCTCCTATGGCCCTCATTTCTTTGTGTGCTACCTGCGCGACCCGCAGGGCAACAAGATCGCACTATTCTCTAACGACCCGACCGAACCGGGACGAGAAGATTGATATAGCCTAAAGGTGCACGGGCATCGCCTGCAAAGAAAAACAGCGGCGCACCTGCGATCGTAGATTAGTTCAGGAACGGGTTTGGATCGACGCTGTCAAAGCCTTTGCGGACTTCAAAGTGGACGAATGAATCATTGCCGCCGCGCAGTTTTGCGATGCTTTGACCGCGCGAGACACTATCGCCCTTGACGACACTGACATCCGTTACGTTTGCATAGACGGTGAGCAGGTTATCTGGGTGACGTACTACGACGATTGGAACACCGTCGGCGCTTTTGGTGATGGCGGCAACAGTGCCGGCATCGGCCGCTTTGACGGCAGTGCCCGGCGCGGCCTTGATGTTGATACCTTCGTTTTTACCCTTCGCATATTCGCGAATGATGGTGCCGTTGACCGGACGCACAAGCTTGCCTGTCGCGGCAGGCGCAGTGGTTTTGCCGACATCAGCCACAGGTTTGCTTGGCGCAGTGGGCTTGGGGGCAGCGGCAGCTACGGTGGTCGCAGTTGTTGCGACAGTCGCAGGCGCAACGGCAGGTTTAACCTTTTCGGCAGGCAGCGGTTTTGTCGCTGAAGGAGGTGTGGGCGTTGTGGAGCCTTGGCCTGGCAATGTCGTCGCAACAGCGGCGGTTTGCGCCGGCGCTGTCCTTGGCGGGTTCTGCGAAGCAACGGGAATCAGGAGGAACTGGCCTTCACGGATTGCAAAGTCAGCGCCAAGCCCGTTCCACGTGGCCAGATCCTTGACCGGCACAGAATAGAGGCGGGCAACGGTGAATGCGGTTTCTCCGCGCTCTACCTTGTGGCGTGTCGGCTCTTTGCCGGTTTGAGCTTGCGGTGCGTTGATCGGTGCGAGCGTGGTTGTTTGCACCCCTGGCGTTGCCGGTGCATTGTTGATGGCGTTTCCGGCGACAGAGGAAATATCAACGGGTTTGATCGGGCCGGTGGACGCTGCGCCCGTGGCGGGGGACGGTTCAGCCACGCGCGTTGGCAATGCAATGATTTCGTCTTTGCGCAGCGTGACTTGCGGGTCAATGCCGTTGAACTTTGCCAAGGTAGCGGTATCCACACCAACGCGTCTTGCCACATCTGCCAGCGTGTCACCGCGGCGGGCCACTACAACCTGATAGTTGGGATAGGAAATGACGCCGCGGTCATCCGGCGTTGGACGAGGGGCAAGGGGCGCTTGCGCTGCATTGGCCGTTGTAAAGCCGCCGCCCAGACCACGCAGATCGAAATCAAGCGGGTCCGAACATCCTGCAAGAGTGAGACAAGCAGCACCCGCAAGAAGCGAACGCCGCGTGGAAACGCGTATCTTCAGAAAAGTCATCTTGATGTCCTTGTCACTGCCCATCTCGTGTCCCCGAGATTTCCGCCTTCTATACCAGATTATGTGTCTTTGCCCAACCCTTCGAGCAATGGAACGAAGCGAACTGCGCGCATTTCGTCATATTCCAGCCCTTCGGCGGTTTTCCGCACACGGATCAAGTGCTGAACCGTGTCCGACTGACCTACGGGCAGCACCATTATGCCACCTTCCTTAAGTTGGGCGAGCAGGGGGCCGGGCGGGTCCTCGGCTGCGGCCGTCACGATGATCCGGTCAAAGGGGGCCTGTTCGGGCAGGCCATAGCTGCCGTCGGCTGTGATGGCCGTGATGTTGTTGAGATCAAGCGCGTCAAAGATGCCGCGCGCTTCTTGAACAAGGCGGCGGTGGCGGTCGATCGTATAAACGCGGCGCGCCAGCTTTGAGAGAATAGCGGCCTGATAGCCCGACCCGGTACCGATCTCTAGCACTTTGTCGCGCGGTGATACTTCAAGCGCTTGGGTCATCAACCCGACGACGGAGGGCTGGCTGATGGTCTGGCCACAAGCGATAGGCAGGGGCATGTCTTCGTAGGCGCGCTCTGCGAAAATGCCGCGAATGAACGGGCCACGGTCGACGGCCTCCATTGCGCCCAACACCAGCTTGTCTGTTACACCCTTTGACCGCAGGGCGTAGAGAAACTGCATTTTCCTTTGCGCGGTCGTCTCATGATCATCGTGGCCGTCGTTCATGTGTTCAAGTCCGTGAAACTCTCGATGACATCGTGGGCGGTCAAATCAGCGCGCATCGGGGTCACGGATATATACCCTTCAAGGTTCACGTCTGCGTCTGTGCCGTCGGCAGGAGGCACTTGTTGATCGCCACCCGTGATCCATAGAAACCGTCGCCCGTTCGGGGCATCATGGGGCAGAGTGGAAAAGTTCACCCCGGGTCTGCGGCCTTGCACTGCTAGACGGATGCCTTTGACGTCCGCAGCGGCCACGGGGGGGAAGTTTACGTTCCAGAAAAGACCGTAACCGTTATGACTGCTTTCGTTTTGCGCCAAAATGCGGCGGCAAACATCAGCGCCATGTTCTACAGCAGCCTCGAACGGATTGTCCAAAGTACGGTTTGCCGGGCCATAATACTGTGACAGCGCAATTGACGGGACGCCCTGCAATGCGCCTTCGATCGCAGCACCAATGGTGCCGGAGTAGAGCGTATTCTCGGCCGCGTTATTGCCGCGATTGACGCCAGAAAGCACGAGATCAGGGCGGGCATCTTTCATCGGATCATAAAGCGCGCAAAGGATGCAATCGGCGGGGCTGCCTTCAATCATATAGCGGCGGTCTTCGAGACGGGTGATCAGGGTCGGTTTGGTGTAGTTGATGCAATGGGCCACGCCTGATTGCTCAAACGCGGGCGCAACGATCCAGACTTCGCCCTGCGGGCCCGCCAGCGTTGTGGCGATGCCTTCCAGAACCTTTAGCCCCGGTGCATTGATGCCGTCGTCATTGGTGATCAGAATACGCATGAAATTGCCCCTTTGCGCCTTGATAGGCGAGGCGCGTCAGACGGGCAAGCGAGGGGGGGCTTATTTCTGGAGTATTGCCAGCAAGCGTGCTGCTTCTGCATGAATATCGGTAAGCGTCGCACGATCTTCGCCCGGGAAGAAACGCGCGCGGGTGGCTGTGGGCAAAGGTTCGGGCGTCAGGATATCCACACGCGGGCCAATGCGGGCTGTTTCGGCCTGCCAGCTGCGGGCAATCGCAATCTGCGCGCCTTTGGTTGCTCCGTAGCTGCCAAAGAACTTCTCTCCGACAACCGGATCTTCGAAGAAGACCGCGCGGCCTGCTTCACCCAGCAATGGTGCGACATAGTTGATCAAAGTCGCTGTTGCGGTGATGTTGGACGCGATGGATTTTTCCAGGTCTTTTGCATCGATATGATCGCTGGGCGTTAGGGGCGCAACATGGATTGCTGTGTGCAGCCATAAATCCAGACCGCCCCAGCGATCATGGATACCACGGCACAGCGTCTGCATGGCGGCACTTGTGGTGACATCCATCGGGGCCAATGTGGCGCTGCCGCCCTTGGCCTTGATCCGGTCGTCAAGCTCTTCGAGCGCGCCAACGGTGCGGCCCACAGCGATGATGTGGTGGGTGGGGGCCAGCGCCTCGGCCAAAGCGGCACCAAGTCCGCGCGAGGCGCCTGTGATCAATGCAGTTTTCTGTGTCATAGCTAGGCATATGCGCGGGAGAATGCGCAAGGTCAAGGGGGGCCGGACGGAGTGGTTTTAGCCGCGCGGCATTTTCATGATCTGCTGCGTGCCGTTGCGCGACAGGACCAGCTGGTCTGCATCTATCGCCTGAATGATCCCGCCACGAATGGTGTCACCCACAGTCACGGTTTGGGTGTCGCCCTGCGGCATTCGGATCAGGGCGCGGGGGGCACCTTGGGTGCCGAAAATCCCGATGAGCGCGATACGGTCCAACTGCACGGCTTGCGTGGCAAGTTGTTCAACCTTCTGCGGTGTCGGTGTGCCGGCGTCTTGAGTAGACATGATTGCTCCTTGTTGATGTTTCGCGGGAGCTATCCAGTCTTGGTGTCAGGATGAAGGGTCGTTTGACGCCCTCGGCAGAGCTTTGCCACAGGATCGGCGGATTGAGGCCGTTAACGTTTGAGGTGGTAGGAAAAGGTCAGCCGCGCAAGGTGGTCGATGGCCTGCAATGGCAGTGGCCGATCTAGTGCTAGTCGAAGTGCGCGGTTGGTTTCATATTGAAATTCAGTGGGATAGATTTCTTGCATAGTGGCGCTGAGCGTTGTTTTGCAGTCCACAAAAAGCGCAAGTGTCTGCGGTGCGTTATCCTGCCACATAAGCCGAAGTGTGCTGCCCTGACGCGGGCGAATAGGTCGCCATGCGGGTTGACCCCATTTCAGGCTCTCGGTCAGAGGTCCCGCACCCGATCCCGCGGCTGCAGCAAGAATCACTGCGCGCATGTCAGTGAAAGCAGCGCGCGCGGGGGCGGGCCATAGCGATAGGGTTGCAGCAAAAGGATCAGCCATGTTCACAGTATAGCACAAACTTGCTGACACTTAATGTCAGCAAGTTTGATATGGTCATGGGCAATATATGGATCTGTCCGACCCTAGAAGGTCAGGGCGGGCCGCTATTCAGCGGCAGGCTTCATCACGAACCCGCTTTCGACCTTGTCGGTTGGTGTCACAGGATATTCGCCCGAGAAGCAGGCATCACAGTATTGCGGGCAAGATTTATTGCGGCCCTCTGCTTCACCTACCGCACGGTACAGACCGTCCAGCGAAATGAATTTCAGACTGTCGACGCCGAGATGCTCGCGCATCTCTTCTTCCGACATGGTGGCTGCAAGCAGTTTGTCGCGGTCCGGCGTGTCCACACCGTAGAAGCATGGCCATGACGTGGGCGGGGACGCGATGCGAAAGTGGACCTCGGCAGCGCCGGCATCAAGAATCATCTCCTTGATTTTGCGGCTGGTCGTGCCTCGGACCACGGAATCGTCTACCAGAATGATCCGTTTCCCTTCCACCAATGCGCGGTTGACGTTCAGCTTCAGGCGGACACCCATGTTCCGGATGCTCTCGGTCGGTTCAATGAATGTTCGGCCCATGTATTGATTGCGGATGATGCCCATAGCGTAGGGAATGCCGCTTTCGAGGCTGAACCCGATTGCGGCAGGGGTGCCGCTGTCGGGGACAGGGCAAACCATGTCGGCTTCTACCGGGGCCTCTTTGGCCAGTTCGCGGCCAATCGCTTCGCGGGTTTCATAGACCGAACGACCACCAAGAATGCTGTCAGGGCGGGAGAAGTAAACATGTTCGAAAATGCAGAACTTGGAAGGCTGGCGGCGGAAGGGGAAGTGGCTTTGCACACCCTCTTCGGTGATCACAACCATTTCGCCCGGCTCAATCTCACGGACGAAATCGGCACCGACGATATCCAGCGCACAGGTCTCTGAGCTAAGCGCATAGCCGTCGCCGAGTTTGCCAAGCACCAATGGGCGCACGCCAAGCGGGTCCCGTACACCGATCAGCTTCGTACGGGTCATGGCAACGATTGAAAACGCCCCCTCAACACGGCGCAATGCGTCTTCCATCCGCTCGGGGATGTTGCGCTGCAAGGAACGCGCCATGAGGTGGATGATACATTCACTGTCGCTTGATGACTGAAAAATCGAACCGCGTTCGATCAATTCGCGGCGGAGCGCATTGGCGTTGGTGATGTTGCCGTTATGCGCAATCGCTGCGCCACCCATGGCGAATTCGCCAAAGAAGGGCTGCACGTCGCGAATAGCGGTCTGGCCTTTGGTGCCGGCGGTGGAATAGCGCACATGCCCGATGCCTATCGGGCCGGGCAGGGTTTCCATGACTTTTTGGCTGGTAAAGTTATCGCGGACGTAACCAAAACGGCGGGCAGATTGGAAACCCACCTCTGGGTCATGGGTGACAATGCCGCCTGCTTCCTGCCCGCGGTGTTGCAACGCATGCAATCCAAGGGCAACGAAATTGGCTGCATCCGTAACACCGACAACGCCGAAAATCCCGCATTCTTCCTTTAGTTTATCATCATCACCTGCATCGGTCAGGTAAGATGTGTCAAAGGGATGGGCGGGGGGCATTGTCTTGGGCGGGGTATGGGACAAGGGAGCGCTCCTGAGGCCGTCAAGGGATAGGGGTGTATTACGAAACTCTGCGCGCAGAGTCACGCTGCGATTAAGAGGTTTGTTTTGTCACGTCCAACCATCCGGCAGATATCCGCAAGGACACCCGCCGAGGCATATTTTCAAGCGTTTTAGAGAGAGAAATTCCCCTGAATACCCCAAGCGCCGATTACTCGGCTGAACAGCTTGAGACGAGCTCTTCGTATTTCCCGGTAATCCAGCCAAGTGCCTGATCAGGATCGGAGTTCTGGATGTCATCGGTGAAGCGGCCGAAGACGACCGAAGAGCGGCTTTCATCAACCACAGTGAACTGTTGGCCGGTGATGACAGTGGAATAAACAAAAAAGCCGATTGCAACCAGCAAGATACCGCGCGCCACGCCGAAGACAAACCCGAGAGCCTGATCAAAGCCTCCGAGAATCGAGCGTTGAACAAGCGATGAGAACAAGGGCGTAAAGAGCGATACAATCACAAGGGTAATTGCCAGTACCAGCGTGAAGGCCCCGATGATTGACAGCTCACAGCTGTCGGCAAGAAATTCACCAATAACCGGTATCTCGCGAACCAAAGGTTCGACTTGGGGTGCGAATAGATAGGCAAGCACTGCTGCTGCAATCCAGCCGACAATGGCCATCAGCTCACGTACAAAGCCGCGGCCATAAGCAAGCAGCGCCGACATCACAATGACCAGCGCCACAACGCCGTCAATGATGGTAAAACCTTCCATGCTCGTCTTGCCTTTCTTCAGGGCGCGTTAACCAGCGCCAAATATTTCACCCACAAACGCCGTCAGGTCGGCCATCGGTCTAAGCGTAATACCCTCAACGCCTACAGCCTTGCCACCCTTGGGTGCGATTGCGGAGGTAAAACCAAGTTTTTGCGCTTCTTTCAACCTGTTTTCGGTCTGCGTCGCAGGACGTAACGCGCCAGAGAGGCTAAGCTCCCCAAAAACCACGGTTTCTGCGGGCAAGGCTGCATCCTCGCGTGCGCTCAAAAGCGCGCAGGCAACAGCCAGATCGGCAGCCGGCTCCGAAATCTTCATTCCGCCGGCCACATTGAGATAGACATCCAGCCCTGCGAAGGGAATCCCGCAGCGTGCTTCAAGCACGGCCAAAATCATAGCCAGCCGCCCGCCGTCCCAGCCGACAACCGTGCGGCGGGCCTGCGAATGGGGCGAGGGGGCCACAAGGGCCTGTATCTCTACCAATACGGGGCGGGTGCCCTCGATACCGGCGAATACAACAGATCCGGCTGAGGGCGCACCCCGTTCGGACAAGAACAGCGCAGAGGGGTTGGTAACCTCGGCCAATCCGCGGCCAGTCATCTCGAATACACCAATTTCATCGGCGGGGCCAAAGCGGTTCTTGACCGAGCGCAAGATGCGGAAGGGGTGGCCGCGTTCCCCTTCGAAGTACAGAACAGTGTCCACCATGTGTTCAACCACCCGGGGGCCCGCGATCTGGCCCTCTTTGGTGACGTGGCCGACCAGAACAACAGAGGTGCCAGTGCGTTTGGCAAAGGAGGTCAGCTCGTGACTAGCGGCGCGCACCTGAGACACGGAACCAGGTGCGCTTTCGACGTTGTCCGCCCACATGGTCTGGATGGAATCGATGATGGCAAGGTCGGGGCGTTCCTTGTCCAGTGTGGTCAGGATGTCGCGCAGGTTGGTTTCGGCACCCAATTTTACGCTAGCGTCAGACAACCCCAGACGTTGCGCGCGCATGCGCACCTGCGCCGAGGCTTCCTCACCCGAGATATAGACGACCTTAAGGCCTTTGTTCGCGAAAGCAGCAGCCGCTTGCAGCAACAAGGTTGATTTCCCGATGCCGGGATCGCCGCCAACCAGAATGGCAGAGGCTGCGACCAGCCCGCCGCCCAAGACGCGGTCGAGTTCACCCAACCCGCTGAGCGTGCGCGGGGGCGGGGCCTCTTCTGTTGCCAGATCCATCAGCTCCATTGAGGTGCCGCGACGCGCACCCAATGTTTTTGACGGCGGGCCTGCGCTTATGCCCTTATCTTCCTGAATGGTGTTCCACTCGCCGCAATTATCGCAGCGGCCTGACCACTTGGGATGTTTCTCGGCGCATTTTGTGCAGGTGAAGGTGGTGGTTGCTTTTGCCATGGCGCGTTAGTGCCTTGGGCGGCAGTCAGGATCAATGGGAAAAGGTTCTGCCAGGCGTGGATAGGGCAGCGTGATCTTCATCCGCCGCGTGGTTCGTTCAACGGGTTAGAGGGGCAACGCGATGGAGCACAGGTCGGCTTTGCCGTCGTGATTATTCCGCTGCTTTTGGCAACTCATAAACGCTGTTGTCCAATGCTGTGCTATCAAGAGGCGTTTTGTCATCCTCTTCGATAGCTGAAACTTGCACGGTCGTTTCGCGGCCCAGTTGTGGCAAAATTTCACTCATTTCCTCAGACAAGCGGGCCAACTGTGCGGCAGCAACGCTTTCTTCCATCTCTACTTCATGCAGCCAGTGCTTCATCTCGGTTGAAATGGATTTGGCTTGGTCCAGACGGCTGTTAAACTGGCTGATCTCTTCCTGACGCTGCTTAAGAAAGTCACGGGCGCGGCCAATCTTTTCGTCCGAGTAGACTTCAGCCAGCTCACGGCTGATGTGGCTCATTTGTGCAGCAACCTCAAGTAGGGCAGGCTCAAGCGTGCTTAGGTCTGGGTGGTCGCGCAGATAGGCCAAACGCTCGCGTACGGCGTCGAATTCAGAGCTGAGCTGGAATGTGCGGCCACGGTCGGCGGCATGCACCGCGCCGTATGCACGGGCGACATCGTCCATCGACATGCTGAAGCGGCGATGTGAATTTTCAAGCTGCATGATGCGCGCATTGGCTGGCAGGAAAAAACAGATGCCCGCAGCCAGCACTGTCGCCGCGATCTGCACATACATGCCGGCATTCTCAACCGGTGCGCCAGCGTAGCTAAGCGGTAGGTCGATCCACGCCCAGAAACCCAAGGAAGCCATGATGGTTGCTGTTGTCAATGCAGCAGCACATGCGGCGAAGAAAAATAGCGCCAACCGCTGCATTAGATACTGAATAAAAAAGCCGACGGCTTTCAAGTTTTGCATGACCGATCCTCAGGCGAAAAAATAAGCAAAAATTCGCTTAGTCGAACCGGTTTCAGAGTAATCCGCTACCATTCGCTTGCAAAGGGAATTTAACCATGAACGCGTCAGATCTGCCGCCATTGTCCCCGTAAAGACACTTAATTCCGTGATCTCGATGACAATTGTTGTGTTTTCAAGCTTATGAGCAGGGACGCGATGATGCAAAAGGTAAACAAATAGAGGCCCCACGCGATTTCGATCCGTCCGATGCCGATTCCTTTTGATAGCGTGACGTAAAGTGCAATCAAAAAGACATCAGCCATCGCCAGCTTGCCCATGATCTCCAGCACTTTTTCGACCTTCGGGCTGAGAAGGTCAAAATGGATAAGCGCAAGGCCGATGGTTTTAATGTAGGGCGCGAAGAGTGCAAAAATCGTGACCACGAGGGCTAGAAATATATCAGAGGCCCAAAGCGACTGTAGGCCAGTCATCACTGAAATTTCGCTCAGGCCAAACAGCGGCAGCAGCCCTGCGCGCATCAAAGGTGCAAACCAGGATATCGGGTAAAGCACCAGCAGTGCCAGATTGGCAATGCGCAGAAGCGTCATGTGCGCCAGACACGATTGTATCGGCTGCCAAGGCTTGTCAGGATTTCATATCCGATGGTGTCCGCAAATCCTGCAACAGTGTCTACCGATTGATGAAGCCCTAGCAATTGAAGGGATTTCGGCGGCTCGGGCAGGTCGGTGACATCTACTGTGATCAGGTCCATCGACACACGGCCGATGACAGGAACTGCCATGTCACCTGCATGCATTTGTGCCTTCGGGCCCATAGCGCGGATCAGCCCGTCCGCATAGCCGGCCGAGATGGTCGCGACCTGCGAGGGGCGCTTGGCGGTCCAACTGTTTGCATAGCCGACGGTTTCGCCCGCTGCGACATCACGCACCTGAACGACAGGAATATCCAGCGTCACTACGGGTATCGCGTCAATGAACGGCAACCCTCCGTAAAGACCAACGCCCGGTCGGACCAGATCATAGTGGTAATCCGCGCCCAGAAGGATACCGCCCGTAGCAGAAAGAGAGCGGGGAACGTCGATCCCAGCGGTCATGTCGTCGAACGCCGCGCGCTGTGCTTCGTTCATGGCGTGGTTCGGATCGTCTGCGCAGGCAAGGTGCGACATAATCAGAGTCGGGTTCTGCGCCAAAGCGATGTCGCGCAAGGCCGACCACTCGGCGGGTTCCATGCCAAGACGGTTCATTCCGCTATCAAGCTGGAGCCCGAAAGGGTGGCCTGGCAGGGCTTCGACATGGCGCAGCATCTGGTCGAGCGAATTGATCAGCGGGGTAAGGCTCGCTGCCCTTATCGTCTCGGCATCACCGTCCATATGGCCCGAAAATACAGAAATAGAGGGGCCGGAGCCAAGCGCACGACGCAGGGCGACACCTTCTTCTGCCACGGCAACAAAGAACTGGCGTGCGCCTTGCGCTGCCAGATGTCGTGCCACGCGGTCCGCGCCAAGCCCGTAAGCGTCAGCTTTTACCACGGCGCCTGTTTCAGCCTGCGCGATATTCGCGAGGGCGCGCCAGTTTGATGCAATCGCATCGAGATCAATGGTCAGTGTTGCAGTGCTCATAAGGCAGGTTTTGACAGTCTGATCGTCCGCGTCAAGGCCATGCGCCTTGCAGGTTTACGGAATTTGCCAATAGCCGCGATTTCTTTCCCATTTTTTCTCGCCAATCAGGCAGTCATAGGGGGGCTGCGACTGTACCTTGGTCACTTTCGCTTGTGACCGGGCAGGGGCGGGAAGGGCGGCAATTTCCAGAACCATCTTGCGTTTTACGGCCGCGGGAAAGTCCCCCCAGCCAAGAACGGGCAACACAAAGGCGCCCGCCCCGCCGATGACACAGCGCGCATAATATGTATCCAAATCCGGAATGCCCCAGAGTTCGCTCATCGTATCGCGTGTCATGATCGGCAGTCCATTGATGGTGATCCGCTTGGAAAGTGCCTCGTCGCGGGCCAGCTGTACTGGCGCGCCCATGTTGTTGGGGCCATCGCCGGAAATGTCGATGACGCGGCGAAGTCCTTCAAAGCCGTTCGTCTCAAAACTATCGGCAGCATAGTATAATGCCGCTGATATGGATGTGCGCCGAAGGCTGTCATCATAATAGGCGTCAATCAGTGCGACGACTTCTTGCGCTTGCTCGGTCGTTGCAATTTCGGTCCAAGGGACAATCACGCGCTGGCTGTCTACGCCCGCCCATTCCACATAGGTCAGCGCGATCCGTCCCAGCAGGCCGTTCCTGATAGCGGTCATAACTTCGTCGGAGCCTAGCGCCTCTGAATAGCCGCGCCTTTGCAATTCCAGCTCTGCCGGTGACATGGAGCGTGAGACATCAACCGCCAGCACCAGTTCTACATCCACTTCGCGTGCCCAAAGGTGATGTGGCGGAAGGATGAGCAGCAAAAGAAGGAACAGGGTTCGCATGACCTTAGTGTGGATAGTCGGCCCACCTTTGTCCAATCACGAAATGAACCGGCAGCCGTTTTACTATGCGAAAGGGCGTTACGTAAGGTGAACTAAAACTTGCGAGGTGTTTCATCCACACTAGAGTGATCACAAAGAGGAGGAGACGATAATGAACACGATTGTAAAAATGCTTGTTCCGGCAGCTGTAATGGCGGCAGCGGGGGGCGCGGTTGCGAACCCGATTGATACGCAATTGCCAAGCGCACCTGCGTTGTCAGCCTATGGCGCGCTCCCTGTCGGCGTGCGCCAGCTTGAACTGGTTAACCCGGACCAGATCGACATTCTGGCGATTGATCCTGCCGCCGATAAACCCGCTGAAATGCCGCGCTATGACCGTCCGCTGACGGTCGAAATGTGGTATCCGGCAGCTGAAGGAGCGACCGGATCGACCGAATTAAAAGCCTACCTGCGTGATGGCACGACAGAAGTGACGCTGACAGGGCGTGCCATGCGTGATGCGGCACCTGCTGAACCTGATACAGCCTATCCGCTGGTTTTGATCAGTCACGGCTACCCCGGCAACCGCTTCTTACTGTCACATCTGGCCGAGAATTTGGCCTCTAAAGGCTATGTCGTGGCGTCTATCGATCATACCGATAGTACCTATCGCACGCAGGCGGCTTTTGGCTCTACGCTTGTTAACCGCTCGCTTGACCAGTTGTTTGTGCTGGACGAAATGGCTGGAAAAGCGGCTGAGGGCGGCGAGTTCTCCGGCCTATATAACGCCGACAACACAGGGTTGATCGGCTATTCAATGGGGGGATACGGCGCGATCATCACAGCCGGCGGCGGCGTGACAGAGGCATCTGTTGGCTACAGCTGGGGCGGCCCCCACGGAACGTTGGGCATCCATCAGGCCGGATCTGACACGCATAATGCCTTGCCCGATGCGCGGATCAAGACCGCAGTGGCCTTTGGCCCTTGGGGGATGAACACGGGATTCTGGGATGCCGAAGGGCTTGCCGGCGTCCAAATTCCAATGCTGTTCATCGCGGGATCACAGGATGATGTGTCGCTTTATGAAACAGGTGTGCGTGCAATCTGGGAGAATGTCAGCAATGTCGAGACCGCGCTGCTGACCTATACCAATGGTGGCCATAACTCCGGCGCGCCGATGCCAGCGCCTGCAGAGAGCTATTATTTCAACGAAGACAAAGGCTTTGATATCTCCGAACACTACACCGATCCGGTCTGGAACACCGCGCGCATGAACAACATCGCGCAGCATTTCGTTACCGCGTGGCTAGACGAACGTCTGAAAGGTGATGAGGCCGCGGGCGAGCATCTTGAGCTTGTCGAGAACTCGAATGACGGTGTCTGGTCTATGAATGAAGATGGCACGCCAAAGGCCGACCACAATTATTGGAAAGGCTTTGCCAAAGGCACAGCCAAAGGTCTGGTCTACGAGACCAAATCACCACAATAAATAACCGAAATTCTGGAAGAGGGCTGTGCTGATTGCGCGGCCCTTTTTACTTGGCTGACTGTGCAGTTCTAACTCTCTTGCCACAGGTAAATCAGGCCGGGAGTTTAACGCCGATGGTTAGATTGCCGACCGGAAAGTGCGAAACAGCAGAATTCTATGCACGTTAGAGTTGTTGCTTAAGGGCTTGAGTTGCATGTGGAATTGTAGGGCTCGGCGCAATCTGTGCACAGAGTTTTCCACCGCTCCTAGAATTCCTGATCATCCCCGTCTTGCTGCCATTGTTTTGCAAGGTTGCCGAAGCGGGTAAAGCGTCCTTCAAAACTCAGTTCGACCGTGCCGATGGGGCCGTGACGTTGCTTGCCGATGACCACTTCGGCACGGGCATGCAGGCGCTCCATTTCTTCTTGCCAGATCGCCATTTTATCCAGCTCGTGATCACCCGGTTTCTCACGTTCCTTGTAGTACTCCTCACGAAACACGAACATAACCACGTCCGCATCCTGCTCAATCGAGCCTGATTCACGAAGGTCAGAGAGCTGTGGGCGCTTGTCTTCGCGGTTTTCCACCTGACGCGAAAGCTGTGAAAGGGCGATGACCGGAATATCAAGTTCTTTGGCGATAGCCTTTAGGCCCATCGTAATCTCGGAAATTTCGTTCACGCGGTTTTCACTCTTGCCGGTGCCGCGTACCAGCTGGAGGTAATCGATGATCAACACGTCCAGACCATGGGTCCGTTTCAAGCGGCGCGCACGGGCGGCCAGCTGCGAGATCGGCAAAGCGGGCGTATCGTCGATGTAAAGCGGACAGGCTTCCAACGCCTTTGCGGCATCAACAAAGCGGCGAAACTCGGATTCTGTCATGTCACCGGAGCGGATTTGCTGGGACGGAATTTCTGAGGCTTCGGAAAGAATACGCGCGGCCAGCTGTTCGGCACTCATCTCAAGGCTATAGAAGCCAACGACACCGCCATCTATCGCGCCCTCGGTGCCATCGGGCAGGGTGCCACGCTTGTAAGCTTTGGCCACGTTGAACGCGATGTTCGTCGCAAGAGAGGTTTTACCCATCGACGGACGACCGGCAAGGATCAGAAGGTCAGAGCGGTGCAGGCCGCCCAGCTTCTTGTCCATATCAATGAGGCCAGTGGAAACACCGGACAGGCCTCCATCCCGTTGATAGGCAGCGTTTGCAACATTAACAGCGTCTGTTACAGCTTTGAGAAAGCTTTGGAATCCGCTCTCTACCTGACCTTGCTCAGCCAGTTTGTAAAGCTGCTGTTCGGCCTCAACGATCTGTTCGCGTGGCTCGTTCGCAACATCAACGGTCGCCGCTTTGGCCGCGATATCACGGCCCAATGCGATGAGATCACGGCGCACGGCCAGATCATAGATCATCTGGGCATAGTCACGCACGGCGAAGGCGGAAATTGCAGCACCGGCGAGACGGGCCAGATACGCTGGGCCACCAAGTTCTTTGAGGCCTTCGTCATCTTCCATGAACGCCTTGAGCGTTACAGGGCTGGCAAGATTGTTTTTAGCAATCCGCGCGGCAGCGATCTCAAAGATACGCGCGTGAACAGGGTCATAAAAATGCCGCGGCCCGATAACCGAGGCGACGCGGTCATAAATGTCATTGTTGGTCAGAATCGCGCCCAGAAGCTGCTGCTCTGCTTCGATGGAATGCGGCATGGTTTCGGCCGCCTGCACAGCGATGCCTGTCGTGTTCAGTGACGAAATCTCGTTCATGTTCTACCCCGATTTGACCCGTTGCTTTGCATAGCGAAGGGGCTGCGGGCACGCAAACTGTATGTTTTCTGTGGATAACTTGTGGAGGAAATGCGTGCACCACATCTTGCGATGAATTGGGCGCACGCGTCAACCTATGGTGTTACCCTTTACGGGCTTCCTGCCATTCACGGGGAGATTCCAGAAATTTTTCCACCTCGGCAAGCGTTGCTTCAGGGAATGCTTCCTGTGCTTTCGCTTCGGCCAGTACATCCCACCATGTGCACAGGTGATGCAGTTCGACACCGTGATCGCCCAGTGTCTTTCGGGTCTCGGGGAAGATGTCGTAGTAAAAGATTACTGCCGTGTGGGCACAGGTCGCACCGGTCTCACGAATCGCATCAACGAAGCTGAGTTTGGAGCCGCCATCGGTGGTCAGATCTTCGACGAGCAAGACACGCTGTCCTTCGCTCATGTCGCCTTCGATCCGCGCATTGCGACCATAGCCTTTGGGTTTTTTGCGCACGTAGGTCATCGGCAAAGCCATCCGCTCGGCCACCAGGGCCGCAAACGGGATACCAGCTGTTTCGCCACCGGCAATGTTGTCGAATGCCTCAAAGCCCGCGTTGCGCATCACGGTGATGGTCAGGAAATCCATTAGCGTAGAGCGGATGCGCGGATATGAGATCAGCTTGCGACAATCGATATAGCTCGGTGAGGGCAGGCCAGAGGCCAGCGTATAGGGCGTATCGGTATTAAAATTCACCGCTCCGATTTCCAGCAGCATACGGGCGGTGAGGCGGGCGATCTCGGAAGGATCAGGATATGTGGTGGGGATCATGTCGGTGGTCCTTCGGGGCAGGAATATTCAGAAAGCGAATTCAGGCGGTCCAGTGCAGGGTCATCTGCGGATCAAAGACGGTAACTGGGCCTTCGGGTGTTTCAATGTTCGACGGGAACTGCGCTTCTTCGCGTACCAGCGTAACGGTATCCTCGTTTGCGGGCAGGCCATAGAATGCAGGGCCGTTGAGCGAGGTGAATGCCTCAAGTTTGTCCAATGCGCCTTCCTGCTCGAACACTTCGGCAAGGATCGACATGGTGTTGGGCGCGGTAAAACAGCCTGCACAGCCGCAGGGCAGCAGTTTGTTCTCATCCGTATGGGGGGCGGAATCAGTCCCCAGGAAAAAGCGGGCGTCGCCCGATGTTGCCGCTGCACGCAAGGCAAGGCGATGCTCTTCGCGTTTGGCCACCGGCAGGCAGTAATAGTGAGGTTTGATGCCACCAGCGAGGATATGGTTGCGGTTGATCACCAGATGGTGCGTGGTGATCGTCGCGCCAAGGTTGGCGTCATTTGCCAGCACGTAGTCTACTGCATTTGATGTGGTGATATGTTCCATGATCACGCGCAGCTCCGGGTGGGCGCGGCGGATCGGGTCAAGCACCCGGTCGATGAACACGGCTTCGCGGTCAAAGATATCGACGGATGCGTCTGTCACTTCGCCGTGGGTGCAAAGGGGTAGGCCAATCTCTGCCATTTTCTCTAGCACTGCTGCGACTTTGGCAAAATCGCTGACGCCCGATGCAGAGTTTGTCGTCGCGCCGGCCGGATAAAGCTTCACGGCAGTGACAAGACCTTCGGCATGGGCCGCGGCAACATCCGCTGGGTCCGTGTCTTCGGTCAGATAGAGGGTCATCAGTGGCGTAAAATCGTCGCCCTGCGGAATGGCGGCAATGATCCGGTCGCGGTAGGCGCGGGCATCGGCGGAAGTGACCACCGGCGGCACCAGATTTGGCATGATAATCGCGCGGGCGAAATTGCGGGACGTATGTGGCAGCACGGCACGTAGCATATCGCCATCGCGCAGGTGCAAGTGCCAATCATCGGGACGGCGGATCGTGTGCGTTTGTGTCATGGCCCGCGTGCTAGCATGGGGCGCGGGGCCGCGCTATAGTCTTTCGGCAAAATCTGGTCTGCGCGCGGGCGGGGTGGTTAGCTATCGGCGGGGCTTTCGGGGGCAGTATCGTTGTCTGATGGCTGTGGATCTTGCTGCTTGGCTGCCAGTCGGCGGGCAAAGCGCGGGGCGTGCATGCGTGAGGTGACATTGCGCGCCAGCGCCTGCGCAAATGTCTCGCGTCCTTCCGCATCTACCGCTGCCAAAAGATTGCGCAAATAGGGCGGATGGGTTCTGCGGGCACGCATCATGCGGGCAAAGCCCGGGTCATCCAGCGTATCTTCGCAGATGGCCAGCAGAAGCGGGCCCAGCTGCTCCATCTCCAACAGATCGGTCTGGATCGCATCACCCATGTGGGGCAACCGCAATTTACGGGTGTTAGGGCGTGTGAACAGGGCAGCATGCATGGCGTCCAGCTGTTGGTGAGGGTCATACGCCACGAAGGCCTTAGCTGCTCCGTCAAGCATATCGGGCGCATAGCCGTAGCGGGATGTGAAATCCATCCGCCGCATAGGTTTGAAACGGTCGTCCCATTCGGTGATGCGGGGATCAAGTGTCGCTTGCGGCTGGACCGCAAGCACCCGCGCCCCGGGGGAGGCGACCGAGAAAGCAGCAGCAGCATAGCCGCACGGGCCTGCACCGTAGAAGATCACCTGTTCGAATTCATCAAAGAATCCATCATCAATCAGCCGGTCGAAATAGCCGTAAACAGCGCGGTCGCGAAACCAGGTGTCACCGTTTGATGCGATGCAAAGGCTTGACCAGCCGTGTTGCTGCATCATTTCCCAACCAAGCGGTTGGGCCAGTGACGAAAGCGCGGGTATGCCTTGAAGCGTCTCGAATGTGACCAGCAGTGTGGCGGATTTTTCGACAAATGCAGCATAGTGGCGTTTGCCCAATTGCTCAAAGTAACCGTCTTCGTCACAGAGCTGTTCAACAGCTGCCAGCCAGTCTGATTTCTTCATGCCGGCAAGCGACGTCTGGAAATTCAGGGTATCATCGGCCATCTGCGCATCCTCAATTTGCCCCGTATTGCGTGTTGTGCACACAGGTTTACAGAAGGAATTAGCAAGCCATTAGGGCGAAAATGCGGAAAATACGCGCGATATTGCGGCGTGTTTTAGTCTGATTTGCGTTCAAGATTCGCGTAGTGAACCATGAACTGCGCAGCTTTCATCGGCACCGGTTGAGAGGGTGCGGCCATCATCAGGCGACCAAAAAGCGCGCGAAATGGTTCTTTCTGCAATAAAGCTTTGAAACGGGCGCTGCGCCACTCCACCGCAGCGGCATGAATCCGGAACAAAACCGGGTCAGCCTTGAGCGCGCCGAGTTCGGCGGCACGCGGGCCTGCAAGGCTCTGGATAGATGTGTCTTCATCAGTATTGAAATTCCGTTCTATCCAGTAGTCCAGCCCCAGCAGGTCGTCGCTGTGGACAGCACGGCCACGATCAGCCTTGAGAACGTAGCTTTCCATTGCGCCAAGCGGATAATGGTTGAGCTGAACCAGACCATAGTTATTCTGTCCAAAGTTTGAAAAAATGCGCTTGTTTACAAAGGGTTCAGGCAGGGCTTTGCCATTTCCATCGAACCAACGCGCTTGTGCCAACTTTTTGCTATTGGGATCGCGGGGGCGGTGTACGCCGGGCTTTTTATAAATCCCGTTATTGCGGTAGAGGGTTTTGAACATGGCCGCGCGCCATGGCCAGTACATGATAGTAGGGGCGGCCTGTGTGAAAGTATCCAGCACGGGCTGATCGGCATATCGGACCTGACCATTCGCGCCAAACAGCCGCCATGTAAGTGTGATCGCTGTGGCGTCTGGAATAGCCTCGTGCAGGGCGGTCAGCGTGTGGTCGCCGCAATGGATGTTTACAAATTCGTCCACATCCAGTGGCAGTATCCAGTCTGCCTGCTGCACAACAGGGTGTTTCGCCGCCTTCTTCAACGCGGTGAACTGAATTCCGCCTTTGTCGTAGGGACCGGTGTTGCGGACATGTGTAAGGTGACCCATCTCTTCTAAACGGTCGAGCATGGCATCCGTGCCGTCCTGACAATCGTTTGAGAAGATCAAAAAATTATCGAACCCTACTGCGCGGTGATGGGCTAGCCATTCGAGCAAAAACGCGGCCTCATTGCGCACGCATAGGATGGCAAGATGTGTCATCCTACCAAGCACGCCGGAAGCAGACGACCTTATGGGTCGAGCCGCGGGAGTAATAGGCAAGCCCGGCGTCCATCATGGCGCGAAACACTGCATTAACGCCTTCTGGGCCGATGTGTTGGGGGTGCAATTCAATCATAGCGCCGCGCAGGCCGGTAAGATCCAGATGTGGCAGCAGCGCCGCCTCTGCGCCTTCAATGTCAGCGATCAGAATGGTTGGCTGGATTTCCTTAAAAACGTGGGAAGCGTTCAGTACATCCACCTTCACCTTTTGCGTGTTCGCCTCAGTGTCGTCTTCATGCGGGTCCATCGAAGATGCCAGCAGGTTTTCCCGGACATAGAAATTCGTGCTGCCGTTGCGTTTACCCAACAGACCGTGGGTCACATGGGCATTAGACAGCCGGTTAGCGGAATGCACGGATTCGATGTAGGGGATGAGGGCAGGGTTGGCCTCAAAGGCGAAGACGTTCTTGATATTGCGGCGCGTGGCCACCAGCGTGGACATAAATCCGATGCCAGCGCCCAGTTCGATCACGGTATCTTCGTCGCGTACAAGGCGCAGAACGCATTGCGCCTCTTTCGCCTCATAGCGGTTTTCGCGGAGCGCTGCGCGCAGTTTGCCAGTGATGAAATGATCGTCTTTGGGGAATTTCATGCCTTTGGACATGACAAAGGGATCACGGTTGGGGTGTTCATCCATCGCTTAACTCTCCATATCGAGTGCCAGTGCGTAGGCCACACGCTCTGTCTCGGTTAGTTTTACGGCAAGCGCTTCTTTGTAGAGATCGGCGAATTCTGGGTTCTGGTGCAGTTCCTCAGCCTTGGCACGGTGCCATTCCAGCCCTTTTTGGTGCCAGCCACGCAAGGCATCGTCCTGCATCAGGCGGTCGTACTCAAGCTTGAGACGGGGGCTGTTGCGCTTGATCGTGATGTCGCGGTAATCCGACCAGTCCATACGGATCCAGTAGTTGATCCCGATAGAGCGATCGACATGCAAGGCGCGCCCGCGCTGCCGTTTGATCAGGAAACTCTCGGCCGAGCGTAGCGCGTAGTGGTTGAGTTGCAGCAGATCATAGCCGATGGACTTCTTCGATGAGCGCCAGCCGTTTTTGGCCACTTCGCGCGTCATATCCTTACCTGATCCATTTACCCATTTTACCTTGTTTTCAAAGGCTTCATCAAGCTTGTTAGGGCGGTGGCATGAGATTTTTTCATAGGCGCCGATGTTTTTGAACATCGTCTTGAAACCCCAAACCGTGTGCGGCTTGGGGCAGAACTTCGGCGCACAGGCGTCGAACTGTTCAATGACCAGATTATCGTTGAGCTTGGTGATGCCGTTGTGACCGAACATGCGCCATGTCATGGCGACATTGGTGGCGTCGGGAACAGCTGAGATAAAATCCTGCAAAGTGCCGTTGCCGCAGCGCACGTTCATGAATTCATCCACGTCGATGTGAATGATCCATTCTGCATTTTTGATCACCGGCTCTTCGAGTGCGCAGTTGAGCGCGTGTTGCTGGGGGGAGTTGCCTTTCCAGTCGTCATTGTTGCGGTGCTGGAGCACCCCCATTTCCTGCAAGCGATCAAGTATTTCAGAGGTGCCGTCCTCACACCCGTTTGTATAGATGAGGAAGTTATCGACCCCCATGGCGCGGTGGTAGGCGACCCATTCCACGATATAGGGTGCTTCGTTTTTCATGCAGCCGACGATGACGTTGCCCGAGTTTCCTTCGGGCAAGACCCGCGGCACGATGGGCGCATACGCTGCCGCTAGTTCTTCCTCATTCACCGACCCCATCCGGTTGTGCGGGGCGAAAGGAGAGGTGCGCAGCTTTTCAAAGTTCTGGATGGCCAATGGGGGCATCAGTTTGCGTGCGGTTTCGGTCAGACCGTCAGGTGCGTCGTCCTCGCCGCGTGGTGCGGCTTCGGTGCGCGGTGCCTCTGGGGTGCCTGCGACAGTGTCTGCCAAACGCGCCAGATCATGCGCGCGCTTTTGCTGTTCTTCACGGGTGGCCTTGTCGATGCGCCACATAAAGCCCAGCAGATATTGCGAGGGCCGGAACCCGAATAGCGGATCAGCCTCTGACCAGCTGCCTTTGGCGCGCGGTGCCTTGAAGGTATCTGCGCTTAGCCCGGGCTGGGATTTGAGGAGTGCCTTCAGGCCGGGGGCAAAGTGGCGGGTGATCGGATGAAGCGCCGCAAGATCAAGGGGCGGTCCATCGACGGCGACATCTTGCACGAAACTGCGCCAAAGCTGGCGTGGGAGAATCCGCTGGCGGCTTGCCAGAACCTGGAGGATAAGGGCATTTAGTTGACGACCACGGGCAAGTGCTGCTTCAGGCGTCGGGGCTGGCAGGGCGATGGCCTCGGCCTTGCCGATATTGCCGTCTATCTTGAAGGTGCGCGCAATATCATCAATCACCTCTTCGGAGGCAAAACGGTCTGGGTCATAGCTGTGCAGTTGTACTTTGCCCGCGCCAAAGACACCTTCCCAGAAAGTGACCAGAGCGGGCAAGTCTAACCAGTGGTTGGGTGCTTGCGTTTCAGCAAAAACACCTGCGGCAGGGTCGATTTGCGGTGCCGCTTCCAGCGCCTTCTGCCACCAGCTTTCACTGCCCGCCAGATCGAGTTCGGCTTGCAAGCTTACACCGCGACCTTCAAGCAGCTGCGCGGAGTAAGCGCGTCCCAGCATACGTGTGGGCAAATCTACATGGGCAACCACTTCGATGTCTTCAGACAAGGGGGCCAACATGGCGCGCAAGCGTTCCAGCTCGGACAGCGACCGCAGGCCACTGCCAAGCTGTGTGCAAGAAAGGATCAGAACTTCGGGGTTATGCTGTGCCACCTCGCGGGTCAGATCATCCACCACCACTTCGCGCAAGGTGGCTTGCTTTTGTGGCGTGATGTAGCCGCGATTGAACCGCAGCGGGTCCACGTGGCCGGGGTCGGTCGCTGCCATGAACAGGCGGACGTGGTTCTTGTTTCCGGGGCTGCGGGCATAAAGGATGCTCTTGCGCAGCAACTGCTCACGCTTGTCGGACAGAATGGACTGGACCCTTGCTGCGCTGGCCTCTTCCAGGCCGATATGAAGGTATATGCGCATCAGCTTGCCTTGTGTTCGGAATTGGCATTGGCCTGTCCCCACCACGGCAGGTCATTGCCAAGGTGGTTTGCAACAGCATCATGCGCGCCTGCATCGGTCACATCATATTCCAGATAGGCGGGGTCACCCGCGAAAATAGCCGACAGATGGGCATAGTGCCCATCGATCCACTGTATCCGCTCGCGGCTGGTTTCTCCGTAGCCTTCGGGCAGGCCGGGAATGTCAGAGGCGGGCAGGCGGTCTGTGCCCAGATCGGACCAAGCAAGCATTGATTGCGAGACGTCCCAACTGTCACGCCGCGACGCGAGAAAGCGCACGTCAGGATGGTGAGTGCGGATCGCATCAATCAGGGCAAAGTCCATCTGTGGCCACAGGGATTTTCCTTTGCGCAAGCAGCTCAGCTCCGTCAGGGCGTTGAAATCCTCGAAGAGCTCAGCCGGGTCGCCGCTTTGAAAATAACCTTTGTAAAGCAGATCGGCCACAAAGGCGTCTTTGAGCGTCGGGTTTTCAGTCTGGCGGGGGCGGATACGGTGATCCGCAACACGAAAGCCTGCAATCTTCAGGGCGCGTGCCAAAGATGTCGTGCCAGTTTTCGGCAGGCCCAGATTAACCACCTTCAGGCTTCTCACAGGATTTCCTCCAGCAAGCCCAGATCACGCAACATGGCTTCTTCCTGAGGGGGGAGTTTGGACGCGCGGCGCAGGTGTTTTTGCATGTTGCGGTATTCTTTCTGTTCCAAAAGCGCATCGCGGCGCGCCTTATGTGCTGTCACACATGCTTCATGCAGTTGGGCAATATTACCTTGTGATTTGAGCGTCTCGATCTGCTTGCGCAAAGCGGGCAGGTAGCGGCGGATCGACGTGTCCTCCCAAGCGGGATCATTCCGCTCGCGCCAGTATGTGTCATCAAACGCCCGGTTTTCGCGGTTGACGTCTCCGCGATCATTCTTGACCAGATAGCTGTCGAGACTGCGCAAGGCATAGTGGTTCAGTGTTGCATGTGACCGTGACCCGGCTGCCGGAAAACGGCGGATGCGGCGTGGATTTGCAGCCACCAAAAAACGGTGCGGTACATCACGACCCGATCCGTCTGTCCAGCTGGGGCGCTGTTTTTTCTTCACCTTGGGTTGGAAAAAGGGCCGGTGCGCACCGAAATATTGAAGCGGAAAATCCTGCCGAACCAAAGATTTCACTTCGATAGCGGCTTCGCCACACCACAGGTCCGGGTTGTGGCTGTGGGTGAACTGTTCAATGACCGGACGGTCTTCGAATGTATCAATTTCGTTGTTGGCGAAAAACTGGAAATTCAGGCTGATGGTCTGCGGATTGCCGCAAGCATCTATCAAGGCTGCAAAACTGTGATCGCCCACGTGGATGTTCGGGAATTCGTCTACGTCTGCTACCCAGACCCAATCGGCATCCTGCACGACCTTTTGCTTCTTGGCGTCCTTGAGAGCCTCCATCTGATAATTTCGCCCCTCGGCGGGGTTTGGCAAATGCTGCACATGTCCCAGTTCTGCCAATGCGTCGAGCAAGGTATCGGTGCCATCATCGCAATCATTGGAGTAAAAAAGAAAATCGGTAACGCCTATGCATTGGTGAAAGGCAATCCATTCAAGCAGGAAGGGACCTTCATTCTTGACGCAAGTCACGGCCGTGATGCTCAGGTCATTCGCCATGGCCAGCTCCTTTCGGTGCTGCCGCGCCTGTCTTTGGGTTCAACATATCCGCCTCGTTACCGGGCCGCGGTGCCAACATAGCCCGTAACCTCTTTTTTCTGGTTAACAGGATGCCACCTTGGACGAATCACGTCAATCTTCAGTGTAGGGCGTCTCGGCGTGGCGTGACATATCTACCAATGGCTCCTTGACGCTTCGGCGATGCAATGGCCTTGTATGGTGATCACAACCCGAGGGAGCGACAGGTGGCCGATATATCTTCTATAGATGCAGTTCAAAAGATGCTGGCAGATCAGGGCTATGTTTGTAGCCGTGCCCTTGGCACGGTGGTATTTCTGAGCCTCAAGCTGGGCCGTCCTCTGTTTCTTGAGGGAGAGGCTGGCGTTGGCAAGACCGAGATCGCAAAGGCGCTTGCTGCCGCTATGGGGCGCCGCCTGATCAGGCTGCAATGCTATGAGGGGCTGGATGCGTCTTCGGCAGTTTACGAATGGAACTTTGCCGCACAGATGGTCGCCATTCGCACAGCCGAAGCGACAGGCGATGCAGACCGAAAGGCGCTCAACGCGGAACTTTTCAGCGACGAATTCTTGATCGAGCGTCCCTTGCTTCAGGCTTTGCGCCCTGACGAAAATGGGGCTCCTGTATTATTGATAGACGAACTCGACCGAACGGATGCGCCATTCGAGGCCTTTCTGCTTGAGGCGTTAAGCGATTTCCAGGTTACAATCCCTGAGATGGGTACGATCAAAGCGCCGGAACCGCCGATTGTGATCCTTACTTCGAACCGGACCCGCGAAGTGCACGATGCGCTAAAGCGCCGTTGTCTGTATCATTGGGTGGATTATCCCGATTTTGATCGCGAAATGGAGATTTTGCAGGCCCGTGCGCCCGAAGCCGCAACAGCCCTCAGTCGCGAAGTGGTCGCTTTTGTCCAGCGTCTCCGGACTGAAGATCTGTTTAAAAAGCCCGGGGTGGCTGAAACAATCGACTGGGCCAAATGTTTGCTTGCGCTTGATGTGCTGACACTTAGTCCGGAAGTGATTGCCGATACTTTGGGGGCAGTCCTTAAGTATCAAGACGACATTGCAAAGCTTCAGGGGTCTGAGGCCAAAAGGCTGCTTGATGACGCAAAGGCCAGTCTTGACGCATGATATGGATGACCGGAATGCCGTTGATACAACACGCATCAGCGTTACCTGCGCCAAGGTTCCCTGATGGTTGAACAGATCCCACTTGATTTGCCTGACAACCCCCGTCTTGCTGGTAACATCATCCATTTCGCGCGTGCGCTGAGGCGGGCGGGGCTTCCTATTGGGCCGGGCCGGATCATTGATGCCATTCAGGCGGTGCAGGTGGCCGGCTTTACCGACAAGCGGGACTTTTTCTATACGCTTCAGGCCTGTTTCGTAAATCGCCCTGAGCACGCGCGTATTTACGCACAGCTATTTCGTCTCTATTGGCGCGATCCACGGTATCTTGAGCATATGATGGCAGCCATGCTGCCAGCCATTCGCGGCGTGCAGGAGGAACGACCAGCTGAAGCGGCCGAGAAACGCGCGGCCGAGGCGCTGCTGGACGGGGCAGAGGCGCCACCGCGCGATGAACCGGAAGAGCCGCCCGAAGAAGAGACCGTGATAGAGGTGGATGCGTCTTTGACGATGTCGCACACAGAGCGGCTTAAATCCCTGGATTTCGAATTGATGAGCCTTGCCGAAGTAGCTGAGGCAAAACGGATGCTGGCGCGACTAAGCCTGCCGATTAAGCCGCTGCCATCGCGCCGCAGTAGCGCCAGCTTTGGTCAGGGTCGTGTGGATGCGGCACGTTCATTGCGTACGGCCTTGCGGCGGGGCGGCGAGATGGACCGCCTTGCGTTGAAAAAACCAAAAGCGCGCTGGCCCAATCTGGTGGTGCTTTGCGACATCTCAGGATCGATGAGCCAATATAGCCGTATCATCCTGCACTTTTTGCATGCAGTGGCGAATGAACGCGGGGCGGGCTGGGCGCAGGTGCATGCCTTTACCTTCGGCACGCAGCTTACAAATATTACCCGCCATTTGCGTACCCGCGATGTGGATGCCGCGCTGAAGGCGGCCGGTGCACAGGCGCAGGACTGGGAAGGCGGGACACGGATTGGAAAAAGCATCGAGGCGTTCAACCGCGATTGGTCGCGGCGGGTGTTGGGGCAGGGTGCTGTGGTTCTTTTGATCACTGACGGGCTGGACCGCGATGATCCGGACGCTCTTGCGCGGCAGATGCAACGACTACATCTTTCTGCGCGACGGGTGATTTGGCTTAATCCATTGTTGCGCTGGGATGGCTTTGCTCCGAAGGCGGCGGGCATCCGTGCGATGTTGCCCCATGTGGACAGCTTTCGTGCCGGCCACTCCATTGCTTCGCTTGAAGCGCTGGCTGCTGCCATCTCGAAACCCGATGACATGGGTGAGAAGGCGCGGCTGATGCAGATGATAGGAAACGATTAAGGGGGCCGCAGCCCCCTTGATGTTTTCAATGACGCTTAGGCCACAACTTTTTCAAAGCTGTCGGCATAGATACCTGTCAGATCGGCCAGAGGTGCCGATGAGCCGCCAAATGAGAGGGCATCGCCGCCGAATGTGCCAACGGTTGCCAGCGGCAGACCTGCCTTTTGGGCCGCGGCGATCAAGGCTTTTGCCGCCTCTGGTGTAGCCGCGATCAGGTAGCGCGCCTGATCTTCACCGAAGAGCGCACCTGTCTCGCTGGTTTCCAACGTCAACCCAAGGCCGGCGTGGTTAGCCATCTCAAACGCGGCGAGGGCAAGGCCCCCATCGGCCAAATCGGTACACGCGGCGATTGACGCGTGGTTGGCGCGGATGAAGTCGCCGTGCGCTGCTTCTGCTGCCAGATCCACTGGCGGGGCGTCCCCTTCGAGGCGGTCAAAGGCTTCTGCAAGGAGGGCAGACTGACCCAGATGGCCCTTGGTTTCACCCAGCAGCAACGCCACGTGGCCTGCTTTCACGTCGAATCCGATGATATCGGTAGACGCTTTGATCAGGCCAACAGCGCCGATTGTTGGCGTCGGCAGGATCGCGGAGCCGTCTGTTTCATTATAAAGCGAGACGTTGCCGGAGACGATTGGCATATCAAGAGCAGAGACAGCTTCACCGATGCCTTTGATCGCGCCGACAAACTGGCCCATGATCTGCGGCTTTTCCGGGTTGCCGAAGTTGAGATTGTCGGTGGTCGCCAACGGGGTGGCGCCAACGGCGGTCAGGTTGCGGTAGGCTTCGGCAACGGCCTGTTTGCCCCCTTCAATCGGGTTCGCTTTGACATAGCGCGGCGTTACATCAGAAGTGAAGGCCAATGACTTGTCCGTACCGTGGACGCGGACGATGCCAGCGCCCCAACCGGGTGTGCGGGCGCTGTCTGCCATCACCATGGTGTCATATTGTTCGTACACCCATGCTTTGCCTGCATAATTGGCCGACCCGATGAGTGCTTTCAGGCCCTCGATGGGATCGACTGTCGGCACATTGGTCAATGCGTCCGCTTTAGGTGTCTCGACCCAGGGGCGGTCATACTCGGGGGCTGTGCCTGACAGCGCTTTGAGCGGCAGATCGGCTTTGATCTCGCCGTTCAGACGGATGAGGAAGCGGTCTTCGGCAATTGTCTCACCTACAATGGCGAAATCGAGGTCCCATTTGTCGAACACGGCTTTGGCTTCTGCTTCCAGCTCGGGGCGCAGAACCATCAGCATGCGTTCTTGGGATTCAGACAGCATCATCTCATAGGCTGTCATGTTGACTTCGCGTGTCGGGACTTTTTCCAGATCAAGGATCACGCCAAGGTTGCCCTTGTCGCCCATCTCAACGGCGGAACAGGTCAGACCAGCCGCGCCCATATCCTGAATAGAGATCACGGCACCTGTTGCCATCAGCTCTAGAGTGGCTTCCATCAGGCGCTTCTCGGTGAAGGGATCACCGACCTGAACTGTGGGGCGTTTTTCTTCAATGGTGTCATCGAATTCGGCAGAGGCCATCGTCGCACCACCCACACCGTCACGGCCGGTTTTGGCGCCAAGATAAACGACAGGCATGCCAACACCGGAGGCGGCCGAATAGAAAATCTTGTCGGCATCGGCGAGACCGGCGGCAAAAGCATTTACCAGACAGTTGCCATTATACGCTTTGTCAAAGCGGACTTCGCCGCCGACGCAAGGCACGCCGAAGCAGTTGCCATAGCCGCCCACGCCCGCAACGACACCATGCACCAGCTGTGTTGTTTTGTGGTGGGCTGGCTCACCAAAGCTGAGGCTGTTCATCGCGGCGATAGGGCGCGCACCCATTGTAAAGACATCGCGCAGAATACCGCCCACACCTGTGGCCGCACCTTGGTAGGGTTCAATGTAGGAAGGGTGATTGTGGCTTTCCATCTTGAACACGACCGCTTGACCGTCGCCGATGTCCACAACGCCAGCGTTCTCACCGGGGCCGCAGATGACCTGAGGGCCTGTCGTTGGCAAAGTCCGCAGCCATTTCTTGGATGATTTATAGGAACAATGCTCGTTCCACATGGCCGAGAAAATGCCAAGCTCTGTGAAACTGGGCGTACGACCTATCAGATCCAGAATCGTCTGATACTCGCTCTCGCTTAGCCCGTGGGCCGAGATGATATCCTGCGTGATGGCTGGCTCTGACATGGTGCGCTCCCCGAAGGCGATAAAACTTGGCCTCTCTCTTATGGCAGGAGCGTGCAGGGGGGAAGGGCGATTCAGCCGCTGTAGGCAATCAGAGGTGGGGGAATCCTGCCATGCGATCAAAGATTGCCAAAACAGCAGACAAAAAAAGACCGGGCACAAAGGCCCGGCCAAGTCCAACAGGGAGGTATAAGGCGAGTCGCGTGTGCGGCTCAATCCTTATACGGGTCAATTAAGATGCAGGTTGCTCACAATCAAGGCAGATTGTGATAACGAAGTGGCATGTCCGCTATGCGTTTTGTGCATAGCTGGGCCGTAGAAGCGATTAGCTCTCTTTGAGTTGCTTCCGGTACGAAATGATTTCGTCTTGAACAAAGTCCTTGAATGCTGCCACGCGTTTTGATTGGCGCAGCTCCTCCGGATAGGCAAGGAAGACAGGAACTTCGGCTGATTCCACCTCTGGCAGAACCCGTACCATGTCGGGGAAATCCTGCACCAGATAGTCTGGCAGTACTCCGATACCAAGGTGGTTCAGCACGCCCTGTAGCACGCCGAAGTAGTTGTTTACGGTCAAAAGGGACTTCACGTCATGCATCATGAGCTGCTGGATAAGCTGGAGACCTGCACCAACCTGATCGCTGCCAATGTTCTGGCAGATCAATCGATAATCTGTGATGTCTTCGATGTTCCCCGGTGTTCCGTTGGCCTTTAGGTAGGCGGGGCTTGCATACAAACACATGCGCACGGTCATCAGCCGCTTGCGGACAAGATCCGCCTGAGATGGTTCTTTCAGCCGGATTGCGACATCCGCCTCGCGCATGGGCAAATCCAGAACGCGCTCTTCCAGCATCAGGTCAACTTTGAGGTCGGGGTATTTGTCGTATAGCTTTGACAAACGTGGTGCGAGCCACAGTGTGCCGAAGCCGGTGGTGGTGGTTACGCGCAGCTCACCGAATACTTCTTCTTCGCTGTCGCGGATGCGCGCAGATGCGGCATCCAGACGTTTTGACATCGCCCGCGTCGCGTCAAACAGCAGCTCTCCCTGCTCGGTGAGAATCAGTCCGCGTGCATGACGGTGGAACAGATTCGTGTTAAGCTGCTCCTCAAGTCCGCGCACCTGACGGCTGACAGCTGATTGCGACAGATTCAATTTGTCGCCGGCATGGGTCAGCGAGCCAGCGTCCGCCACTGCGTGAAAAATCCTTAATTTGTCCCAATCCATCGCCATTCCTTCCGGTTGATGGCCTCATACCGGAAGTTAGCTACCGGACACAGCCTAAACCATAGGGGAAAAAAATTGAAAATGCATTACATGCTATACAGGTCAGTAAATGTGACCTATTGTGGTTAAAAATTCTGCACGTTGATGCAGGCCATTGGCCTGCGGGGTTCTTGGGAGGGATACCATGACAAAGCAAAAGATTTCACTGAACGACCGCTTGGACCTGAGCAAAAGCCCTGTTCTGCTGAACGGAACACAGGCGCTGGTGCGGGCGATGATGATGCAAGCGGCGCGCGACAAAGCGGCTGGGCTGAATACTGCCGGTCTGGTGACCGGTTACCGCGGATCACCGCTGGGGGCTGTCGATCTTCAGATGAGCCGCGCTGAAAAGCAGCTGACTGAGTATAACGTCACTTTCCAGCCCGGACTGAACGAGGATCTGGCCGCGACGGCACTTTGGGGCGCGCAGCAGGCCGAGGTGCGCGGTGAAGGCAAATATGATGGTGTCTTTGGCCTTTGGTATGGCAAGGGGCCGGGTGTCGATCGCTCCGGTGATGTGATGCGTCATGCCAACATGGCAGGTAGCTCCAAACATGGTGGCGTCGTGATGGCGATGGGCGACGATCACACCGGCGAATCCTCGACCGTGCTGCATCAGTCCGATTTTGCGATGGTGGATACCTATATGCCGGTGCTGTCTCCGGCTGGTGTGCAAGAGATACTGGATTACAGCCTCTATGGTTGGGCGTTGTCGCGGTTCGCGGGGGTCTGGGTCGGCCTCAAGACGATGAAGGATACTGTCGAGGTGACATCGGTTGTCGATGGTGATCCGCATCGTTTGAATTTCGTCGCGCCGGACTTTCCGATGCCCGAGGGTGGTTTGAATATCCGTCTTGTCGATGACCGTATTGATCAGGAAAGACGTCTGATCGACCACAAACGCTATGCTGCAGAGGCTTTTGCCCACGCCAACGGGATCGACAAGCGCGTTTGGGGCAAACCCGGCGCCAAGATTGGTTTTGTGGCTGCGGGCAAAAACTATCTCGATCTGGTGCATGCGATGTCTTTGCTGAACATAGACGCGGAAGAGGCCGAGCGGTTGGGCATTACGACATATAAGGTCGGCCAGACATGGCCGCTGAACATGCGTGGTTTTCAGGAATGGGCCGACGGGTTGGACCTGATCGTCGTGGTCGAGGAAAAGCGCAAGCTGATCGAAGTGCAGATCAAAGAAGCGCTCTTTGATACCCGTGATCATGTGCGCGTCTTTGGCGGTACGAAAGCCGGGCAAGAGTTCTTCTCGGCTGCTTGGGCGCTTGATCCGGTGGATATTGCCGAAAAGCTGGGGAACGTCTTGTGTGACGAAGGGCGCGGCACGGATGGTATTCGTGCAGGTCTTTCTGATCTGGCCGAGGCGCGACGCGCAGATAACACCGAAGAGCTTGCCGGTCGTTTGCCCTATTTCTGTTCGGGCTGTCCGCATAATTCTTCTACCAAGGTACCGGAAGGCAGCCGTGCCTATGCGGGTATTGGCTGTCACTTCATGGTGCAATGGATGGACCGCGAAACCTACGGTTTCACCCATATGGGGGCAGAAGGGGCCAACTGGATAGGCGAGGCGCCGTTCTCAAATACGCCGCATGTCTTCCAGAACCTTGGCGACGGGACGTATAACCACTCTGGTGTGCAGGCCATCCGCGCGGCCATCGCTGCGGGAACCAACATTACTTACAAAATCCTCTATAACGACGCGGTGGCGATGACCGGGGGGCAAGAGAACGAAGGCGATCTGAACGCGCCGCGTATCGTGGCCGAGCTGAAGGCCATGGGGATCAAGAACCTTGAAGTGGTCTATGACGAAAAAGAAGACGTGGATTTTACGGCTTTCAAAGGGACACCGACCCATGAACGTGCAGAGCTGCAATCGGTTCAGGAACGGCTGGCGAAGGTCGAGGGCGTTAGTGCCATCGTCTATATCCAGACCTGTGCTGCCGAAAAACGCCGTCGTCGCAAGCGCGGCCTGTTTCCCGACCCTGACAAGCGGATGTTCATCAACACAGACGTCTGTGAAGGATGCGGCGATTGCGGTGTGCAATCCAACTGCGTCTCCATCGTGCCAGCAGAGACCGAGCTCGGGCGTAAGCGCGCGATTGACCAGTCGTCGTGCAACAAGGATTTCTCCTGCGTCAACGGCTTCTGCCCGTCCTTTGTGACGCTGGAAGGGGCGAAGATCCGCAAAGATCCGACCACGGAAGTCAAGATCCCTGATCTGCCGCTGCCACAGCTGCCCGGTATCGATGGCACCTATAACGTGGTGATCACCGGCGTTGGTGGCACAGGCGTTGTGACGATTGGCGCGGTGCTGGCTCAGGCTGCACAGATTGACGGCAAAGGTGCCGGTATGATGGAAATGGCTGGCCTCGCGCAAAAGGGCGGTGCGGTCAACATCCACTGCCGTCTGGCAGAGCGCCCTGAAGACATCAGCGCTATTCGTGTGGCCACGGGCGAGTGTGATGCGTTGATCGGCGGCGATCTGGTGGTCTCTGCGGGTAATAAGACGCTGGGCCTGACTTCAACCGGTCGCACCGGAGCTGTGGTGAACAGTCATCAGATTATCACAGGCGAATTCACCCGCGATACCGAATTCCGTATGCCATATGATCGGCTTGAGCTCGCGCTTGAGGCGCGGATCAAAGACAAACTGTCTATGTTTGATGCATCCGATCTTGCCAAGGCCACACTGGGCGACAGCATCTACTCCAACATGATGATCTTTGGTGGTGCGTGGCAGCGCGGGCTGATCCCGCTGTCATTGGACGCTGTTCTGGATGCGATCCGCCTTAACGGTGCGGCGGTGGAGCGAAACCTGCGCGCATTTGAGATCGGGCGCTGGGCGGTCTTGTTTCCTGCTGAAGCCGCCGCTGTGCTGACACCTACCGTGATTTCTTTGCCCAAGACACTGGACGAAAAGATTGCTTTCCGTCGCGATCATCTGATTGCGTATCAGGGCCGTGGTTTGGCAAAACGCTATGCTAAAATGCTTGACGGTATCAGTGACAGTGCCGTCCGCGAGGCTGTGGCAGAAGGTTACCACAAGCTTTTGTCCTACAAGGACGAATACGAGGTCGCCCGTCTGTTGCTGAGCAGCCGTGAAAAGGCTCAAGCCGAATTTGAGGGCGATTTTAAAATGTCCTTTAACCTTGCGCCGCCGCTGTTGTCCAAAAAAGGGCCAAATGGTCGCCCGATGAAGCGCGAATTTGGTCCGTGGCTGGAGCGGCCTCTGCGGATGATGGCAAAGATGAAGCGTCTGCGCGGCACGCCTCTTGATATTTTTGGCTATACCGCCGAGCGAAAGATGGAGCGTGCATTGATCAAGCAATATGAAGCTGACATGCGCACCGTTCTGCCCAAGCTAGACAAAAACACACACGAAGCGATCGTGGCGCTGGCTGCATTGCCGCTTCAGATTCGTGGGTTTGGTCCGGTCAAGCAAGCCAATGAGGCCAAAGCAGCAAAACGTCGCGTAGAACTGTTAAGCGTGATCCGCGCGGGCGGTACCCCCTTGGCAAAGGCGGCAGAGTAGCGTCATACCGCTGTAACACGACAAGGCTAAAGCGGGGAAAAAGGAGCCCGACATGGGAGCGATCCAATCTCCGCTTACGATCCGTGACCTAAGCTATGCTTGGTCCGCAGAGACCCGTGGCGGCAAAGCCATGATCCGGCTGATGGAAAACTCTACTGGCCGGATTTCCCTGATCAAACGCGCGCGTGGCTACGAAGACGATCTGGCGCGCGGGGCGAATTTCTTTGATGTGATGGTCGCGCGTTACGGGCTGACGCTGGATGTGGTGGGCGGCGCGCTGGGCAATGTCCCGCGCGATGGTCCGCTGATTATGATCGCCAATCATCCTTACGGTATTCTGGACGGCCTAACGATGGGCCATGTGCTGTCGCGCACTCGGCCGGATTTCAAGATCATGGCCAACTCCGTCTTTTCCCGAGCACCGGATTTACAGCAAAACCTGCTGCCCATCAGCTTTGAGCAAACGAAAGAGGCGCTTGCGCTAAACCTTGAGACACGGCGCACTGCGCTGGACTATCTGGGGCAGGGCGGAGCGATTGGCATCTTTCCCGGTGGCACGGTCAGCACAGCTGCAAAACCGTTTTCACGCCCGATGGACCCCAACTGGCGCAGCTTTACGGCGCGGATGATCGCAAAGTCCGATGCGACTGTGGTGCCGATCTATTTTGATGGCCACACCAGCCGGATGTTCCAGATTGCAAGCCATATGCATGTCACCCTGCGCATGGGATTGTTGATCAAGGAATTTAACAAACGCGTCGACACGCCTGTGCGTGTTGTTATCGGAAAACCACTGGGCCGCGATATTTTGGAGCCGATGGCGGGTGATGCAAAAGCGATGATGGATTTCCTGCGCAAAGCCACGTATGAGCTTGCTCCAGAACCGCCGGAATGTTTCGCGGCGGGATATGATTTTGAGGACCGGCATCGCAGCCGGTAAGGCGCGCATGGCGGTAGGTATTTTTGACAGCGGTTTAGGCGGCTTAACGATCTGGGAAGCCGTTCAGGCGCGCCTGCCGGATCAGGAATTCATCTATCTGGCCGATAGTGCGCATGCGCCATATGGCGTGCGCGATGCCGATGATATCTATGATCTAACAGTTGCCGCGACCCAGCGTCTTTTTGATGCAGGCTGCGATCTGGTTGTGCTGGCCTGCAACACGGCCTCTGCCGCAGCGCTGCGGCGGATGCAAGAAGGCTGGGTGCCCGCGGATAAACGGGTGTTGGGTGTTTTTGTGCCGCTCATCGAAGCGCTGACAGAGCGGGAGTGGGGCGACAATTCTCCGCCGCGCGAAGTTGCAGTGAAACACGTGGCGCTTTTTGCCACACCTGCCACCGTGGCGACGCGTGCCTTCCAGCGCGAATTGGCATTCCGCGCCATCGGCGTTGATGTTGAAGCGCAGGCATGTGGCGGTGTCGTGGATGCGATTGAGGACGGGGATATGATCCTTGCCGAAGCTCTGGTGCGCAGCCACGTGGATGCGCTGAAGCGCAAGATGCCAAAGCCGGATGCAGCCATTCTGGGCTGTACACACTATCCGCTGATGAAAGAGACGTTTCAGGATGCGTTGGGGGCGGATGTGTCCGTGTTCAGTCAGGCCGATCTGGTCGCCGAAAGCCTTGCGCATTACCTTGGCCGCCATCCTGACAAAGTCGGAAGCGGTAAGGCGGGTTTCCTGACCACCGGTGATCCGAAACGCGTCAGTGATCGCGCGACACAGTTTCTCCGACGACCGATCTCGTTTACCGCAGCCTGAGGCTGCACCTGACCGATATCCTCTCATTTACGGACGACACACATGACATATAATATCGCAATTCTTGGCGCTTCAGGCTATACCGGAGCCGAGCTGATCCGGTTGATTTCCGGTCACTCTTTCATGAAAATCAAAGCTTTGGGTGGAAACTCGAAAGCGGGGCAGAGCATGACATCTGTGTTCCCGCACCTGCGCCATCTGGATCTGCCTGATCTGGTGACGATGGACGACATCGATTTTTCCCAGATTGACCTGTGCTTTTGCGCGCTGCCGCACAAGACCTCGCAAGAGGTGATCGCACAGCTGCCCAAAGACCTTAAGATCGTTGACTTGTCTGCCGACTTCCGGCTGCGCGATCCCGAGGAATACGCGCGCTGGTATGGTAATCCACATGCCGCGTTGGAGCAGCAGGCCGAGGCCGTATATGGCCTGACCGAGTTTTACCGTGAAGAGATCAAGACCGCGCGTCTGGTCGCCGGCACAGGCTGCAACGCGGCCACGGGGCAGTTTGCCCTGCGGCCATTGATCACAGCTGGCCTGATTGATCTGGATGACATCATTCTTGATCTCAAGTGTGCGGTGTCCGGCGCAGGCCGCGCGCTGAAGGAAAATCTGCTGCATGCAGAGTTGTCCGAAGGCTACCACGCTTATGCCTTGGGCGGTACGCACCGCCATCTGGGCGAGTTTGATCAGGAGTTCTCAGCGCTTGCCGGGCGCCCTGTGAAAGTCCAGTTTACGCCGCACCTGATGCCTGCAAACCGCGGAATTCTTGCGACAATCTATGTAAAGGGTGACCCACAGGCGATTCATGGCGCATTGCAGGACGCCTATGCGGCAGAGCCGTTCATTGACGTATTGCCCTTCGGAGAAGCGCCTTCGACCCGCCATATCCGTGGTTCGAACTTTTGCCATATCGGGGTGACCGGGGACCGGATCGAAGGACGCGCCATTGTGGTTGCCGCGCTTGATAACCTGACCAAAGGGTCGTCAGGCCAAGCGTTGCAAAACGCAAATCTGATGTTAGGTATTGAAGAGACAGAGGGGCTGATGATGGCGCCCCTGTTCCCATGACCTTGTGAGGCCCGCATGAAAAGTCTGAAAAAACAGCGCCGTATTCAACTGATCGCTGTGGCGGTTGTCGCGCTGATCGGCTCGACCGCTTTGATCGGCTATGGCATGCGGGACGGTATCAATTTCTTCCGCGCCCCCAGTCAGGTGATGGATGAGCCGCCTTCACCGACAGAGGTTTTCCGCATTGGCGGGCTGGTCGAAGAGGGCACTCTTAAACGGGGAGAGGGCGAGCAGATCAGCTTTTCTGTAACAGATGGCGGGGCAAGTGTTCCAGTGATCTATGCTGGTGTGTTGCCTGACCTGTTCGGTGAAAATGAAGGCATGGTCGGCACAGGTCGCTACATTAATGGTGTCTTTCAAGCCACTGAAATTCTTGCGCGACATGATGAAACCTATATGCCAAAAGAGGTTGTGGATGCGCTCAAAGAACAAGGCGTCTACAAGGAGCCTGACAGCTAGGAGCGCACGCATAGCTTAGCAGCCGTTAACTTCTTTCAGGCTTGATTTCCCCTAAATTGCGAGGGGAAATGCGATGAACTCTGTCAGGCAGATTGCTCAGGAAATTGTCGACCGCGAAGGCGGGTTTGTGAATGATCCCGATGATCCGGGTGGGGCGACCAACTTCGGGGTGACTATTCACACAATGCGGCGTCTGGGTCTTGATTTGGACCGCGACGGTAGTATCACTGTTGCGGACGTGCGCGCTCTGAGCCGTCCACAGGCAGTGCAGATTTTCCTAGAGCATTACTACAATCGCCCGCTTATAGCGGAATTGCCGCAGCCATTACAGGCGACTGTGTTTGATATGTATGTGAACGCGGGCAGCAATGCGGTGAAAATCCTGCAACAATTGCTGGTCGAAATGGGCTTCAAGGTGGCCGTGGATGGTGCGCTGGGGCCTCAAAGCCTGTCTGCAGTACGCGCGGCCTTTGAGGCTGGACCCGAAGAGATGACCAACGCCTACGGTATCGCGCGGCGCAACTATTATTTCCGCATTGCTGACCGGCGCACATCCAGCCGCAAATACGCCCGCACACGGGCAGGTGGAAAGGGCGGATGGATAAAGCGGGCTGAGGAATTCATCGCCCCGCAATACCACATGACGGCAGCACAATTCAAAGCAAGGACATCAGCATGGGCATGATTGACCGTCTCTTTGGTATCGTTTTCGGGGATAACCGCAACGTGGTGCGTGAAACAGTCGAGGTGTTCCGCGAGAACGCTGAAACAGCAGCGGCGCGCGGAGCAGTTGTTCAGGGGCAGGCGATGGATCAGTACGGGCAGGAGTTCCGTGCATCTGCCAAGGGTGGGTTCGACCGTTTTATGGATGGGGTGAACCGGCTTCCACGTCCGGCGCTTGCTTTGGGAACATTGGGGTTATTCGTATCCGCAATGGTCGCCCCCTTGTGGTTTGCGCAACGAATGCAGGGTATCGCGCTGGTGCCGGAACCGCTGTGGTGGCTTCTGGGGGTCATTGTCTCTTTCTACTTCGGTGCGCGCCATCAGGTGAAATCCCAGGACTTCCAGAGAAGCATCGTCAACACGATCAAGCATGTCCCAAAGGTGGTCGAAAACATCGAGATAATCGAAAAGCTGAGGGCTGATTCTGTGGGAGTGGCGGACGCAGGATCTGACGCGCGACTTGCTGCGCAGGCACTTCTGAGCGATGACAACGCAGCTTTGCGCGAATGGCGCGCGGCGCGGTAAACACCTGCGGCTCTTTGACCTTCCGATTGTGATTGGATCGACAGCTTTCAGAGCGTATATTGCGCGCATGATTACAGAACTCGGACATTTCGCCCTGCTGCTCGCCTTCGGCGTCGCACTCGTTCAAATGATTGTGCCTATGATCGGGGCAGCCAAAGGTTGGCCCGGCTGGATGGCCGTTGCGGAACCTGCGGCAGGGGTGCAATTCTTGCTGATCGCGGCGTCGTTCGGGGCGTTGACATGGGCCTTTATCACGTCTGACTTCAGTCTTGCCGTTGTTGTGTCGAACAGTCACTCCATGAAGCCGATGCTGTATAAAATCAGCGGAACATGGGGTAACCACGAGGGGTCCATGCTGCTTTGGGTGCTGATTGTAGCGCTCTTCGGCGCGATGGCCGCATGGTTCGGTGGCCAGCTTCCGGCCAGTCTGCGCGCCCGCGTATTGAGCGTTCAAGCGTCTATCGGGGTGGCGTTCATGGCGTTTATCCTGCTGACATCCAACCCGTTTGACCGGATGGTCGTCCCGCCATTTGACGGCCAAGACCTTAATCCACTGCTTCAGGATCCGGGCTTGGCTTTTCATCCGCCGTTTCTGTACCTCGGCTATGTGGGGCTAAGCATGGCGTTCAGCTTTGCCGTGGCAGCACTGATTGAAGGGCGTGTGGATGCAGCATGGGGGCGCTGGGTGCGACCATGGACACTTGCCGCTTGGGTTTTCCTCACGATTGGCATCGCATTGGGCTCTTGGTGGGCCTACTATGAGCTTGGCTGGGGCGGTTTCTGGTTCTGGGACCCTGTAGAGAACGCAAGTTTTATGCCATGGTTGCTGGCTGCGGCGCTGCTGCATTCCGCCATTGTCGTCGAAAAGCGCGAGGCGCTAAAAAGCTGGACGATCCTGCTGGCAATTCTTGCCTTCGGCTTTTCGCTGATCGGCACGTTCATTGTGCGCTCGGGCTTGCTGACATCTGTACATGCTTTCGCAAACGACCCTGATCGCGGGATTTTCATTCTGGGGATCATGGCGTTCTTTATGGGTGGCGCATTGATCCTGTATTCATTGCGCGCCGGCGCGATGGAGGCGAAAGGAGTCTTCGGACTTGTCTCACGCGAAAGCGCGCTGGTTTTGAACAACCTTCTGCTTGCTGTGTCATGCTTTGTCGTTTTCGTAGGGACCATGTGGCCACTGCTGGCCGAGATGTTCTTTGACCGTAAGTTGAGCGTCGGGCCACCATTTTTCGATGCGGCCTTCACACCATTCATGGTGTTGCTGGGCCTTGCGTTGCCTGTTGGCTCTTCCATGGCGTGGAAGCGCGCCAGCCTGAAACGCGCGCTGTATCCGCTGCGCTATGTGTTCGTAGTTGCCGTTGCGATTGGCGGGCTGGCTTGGGCCATGCAGACAGGCCGCAGCCTGATCGGGCCTGTGGGCATGTTTCTTGGTGCATGGATACTGATGGGCGTTGTGGTTGATCTGTTACAGCGGACAGGACGTGGGCCAAACCGCTTACGCCGCTTGTTCCGTCTGCCGGGAGCAGACTGGGGTAAGGCGACGGCCCATGCGGGCCTTGGCATCACAATGGTAGGGATTGCCGGAATCTACGCTTGGACGGTTGAGGACATTCGTGTGGCGCAGATTGATGTGCCGTTCGAAGTCTTCGGCTATGAAATGACCCTGCGCAGTGTGACCAAAGAAAACGGACCAAACTATGTGTCTACAACGGCGGTGATTGATGTTGTACGGGATGGAGAGTTCGTGGCGACCCTTGCGCCGGAAAAACGCTTTTATCCGGTTGCCCAGATGCCAACGACCGAAGCGGCCATCCACCAAAACGCCAAACGCGACCTCTACCTTGTGATCGGGGATGAGCAGGTTGGCGGCGGCTGGGCTGTGCGGACCTATGTGAAAGCGATGACAACGTGGATCTGGATTGGCTGTGCTCTGATGGCGCTTGGCGGTATCTTCAGTCTGTTTGACCGCCGTTTCCGTGTGGCGGTGGGCGCGCGCAAGCGGGCAGACGCACCGGTGCCGGCAGAATGAAGCGTTTTGTCCTGATCTTGATGCTGCTCGCCAGCCCGCTGGCTGCCGTCGAACCTGATGAAGTTCTGTCTGATCCGGTATTGGAGCAGCGCGCGCGGGAGCTGTCAAAGGGCCTGCGCTGTCTCGTCTGCCGGAACGAAAGCATTGACGAGAGCAACGCATCGTTGGCCAAAGACTTGCGCCTGCTGCTTCGGGAACGGCTTGTCGAGGGTGATAGCGATACTGAGGCCGTCGACTTTATCGTTGCGCGATATGGCGAGTATGTGCTGTTGAATCCGACACGGGGCGGCGCGAACTGGATTTTGTGGTGGGCAGGGCCAATCATGCTGCTGCTCGCAGGGGGGGCCGGTATGCTTTATGTGCGCGGCCGCAGCCGTGCAAACGCGCCGCAAGATGCAGGGCTCAGCGATGAAGAAGCACAAAAGCTCCGCGACATCCTGAGCAAGTAACGTCCCGTCGGGATGGCAGCCCTAGACGTCTGTGTTATCACTTGAGGTAACATAGCAAGATATGAGGGTGCCATGGACTACCAGACGATTACCTATGAGCTGAATGATGGCATGGCCGTCATAACCATGAACCGTGCGGACAAGTATAATGCGCTTACCACGCAAATGCGGGCCGAGATCGAGCACGCATTTACCAGAGGCGGCCGGGATGCACGCGTTGTTGTGATTACCGGCGCAGGAAAAGCGTTTTGCTCTGGTCAGGATCTGGGCGATCGTGCCACCGGGGCGTCTATCGATCTGGAGCGGATGTTACGCGATGAATACGCGCCCATGCTGCGCGCGATCACGAATTGTCCTGTTCCGACGATTGCTGCGGTCAACGGGGCGGCTGCGGGGGCAGGGGCCAATCTTGCGCTGGCGACTGATGTCGTCTTTGCAACGCAGAGCGCCTATTTCCTTCAGGCTTTCACAAAGATCGGGCTCATACCGGATGCAGGAGGCACCTACACATTGCCACGTCAGATGGGTATGGCAAAAGCCATGGGGGCCGCGCTGTTTGCCGATAAGATTTCAGCCCGTCAGGCAGATGAATGGGGCATGATCTGGGAAGCTGTCGAGGATGATCGGTTCAATGACCATTGGCGTGCCAAAGCCGCCCATCTGGCGGCAGGGCCGACTGCGGCTTATGCATCCGTCAAAGAGGTCATTCGCGACAGCTGGAACAACACGCTAGAAGAACAGCTAACGCTCGAAGCAAAAGAGCAGGGCAAATGCGGCAAAACGCGGGACTTCAAAGAAGGCGTTCTTGCTTTCACCGAAAAGCGTGCAGCCTCATTCGAGGGGCGCTAATCACACCGTAGCTTCAGGATACCAATCAAAAATGGCCGCTGCTTAATAAGAGCAGCGGCCTGAATTTCTTTGTTATCTAGCAGCGTGTTAGCTCAGCACCTGCCGCTCTACCAGTAGTACATCAGCAACTCTGGGCGCTTTGCTGTTGGCACTGGCTATGACCGCGACTGCGACCCCGTTTGCCAGCACGGTGTGAACTGACCCCGAGACCTTGTTGATCGTAATCTCCGGCGGGGTCTCACCTTCGTCATAAACGACCGCGACGTGATCAGTCTGACCTTCGGCGTCAGGTATCAGCGCGCCGGTAAGACCTCTCTCGTAATGAGCGTTGCTGGGTAGCAGGCTTTTTGCTTTGGACCATTCATAGCGTGTCGGTGTGTCATGTAGTGAATGTGCCATGGGGGGTGCTCCTATGAAGCTGGCGCTCTATTCTATATGAGGGCAGGATATAACCCGCCCTCCTATTGACCCATTGGATCAGGCGGCCACTGCACCGTTTGGATCAAACATTGCTTCGATTGTATTTTCCGCGATTAAGGTGATGTCTTCAACTGCTATCTGCCCGGCGCGGTTCATCACCGTTGCAAGCACATCGTCGCCCATGCGGATTACTGCATCGTTACCTTCATCAGTGACCGTCAGTTCATAGTCTGCGGAGGTGTCATCAACGATGATCGTGATTGCATCTTCGTCGGTGTCAAAGTTTCTGATGCTGGCCCCTGCATTCGGGTCAAATTGATCAGACATGACGTGGTAGGTATCGCTACCGTCCCCACCGTTTGCGATATCGTTGGAGCCGACAACCATGTCATCATCACCTTCTCCGCCCATAAGCGTATCGACGAACCGGTCGTCGCGCAGTTCAACGCCACCATTCAGATCGCTGAGGGAGGCACCGTCGCGCAGATCAGTCATCTCGTCGAGGTTGAGCGGAATGCCTTCGATGATACCACCGAACAACACATCGTCACCTTCACCACCTTCAACAAAGTCGCCGCCACGGCCACCAAGAACAGTGTCGTTGCCAGCATCACCACGCACGGTATCCCAGCCATAATCGCCGGAAACCCAGTCATCGCCGCCCTGGCCTTCGATCAGATCCTGACCTGTATTGCCGGTGATGATATCGTTCCCGTCGCCGGAGCACAGCATGTCGTCGCCATCCTCGCCCTGCAGAACATCATCGCCTTCACGGCCAAAGATGGTGTCATCGCCGGCGCGGCCGTTCATCACATCATCGCCGGCCATGCCGTCGAGAAAATCATCACCTTCTCCACCTTCAAAACGGTCAGCTTCATCGGTGCCCGTCAGTTCTACAGTATCCTCGTTATCATCATCCGAATCCTGGATAGCAAAGCCCAAGATAGCCATCGGAAGCGCAAGTCCTAGTAACATCAACATAGCAAAAAATCCCTTGTGCGAGGTTGTTAAGCTATCACTACTCAGTGTTCAGACCACCGGTCAAGGTTCTGTTAACTATTGTGTACAGGCCAGAAACAATGCCTTAAATTTGCCGTCTTTTGGAGTTTTCTGCCTCATTCCGTGGGTCTTGGTCGGCCGTAACCTGCCGACGTTGATGGGGTTGTTGCCGGTTCTACGGGTGTCAGGTCCGGCTCAGTTAGCTGCGATTCGGACTGACTATTCGGCCATAGAACAAGGGGAACCGGCGGTCTGCCGAACACGTCGAGAGATGCGGCGAGAAGCAAAAGCTTTCAACGGGCTTAACGGCGTCCAAAAAGCGAGTGCCACATTCCTGTCATAATCATGCCGCATAAAAAAGCCCCCGGACGCGATGTGCATCCGGGGGCAATTGCCTGAAAATGCGCGGTTTAGCGCTTTTCGATGTCCACATACGAGCGGATGTCTTCGCCGAGGTAAAGCTGGCGAGGACGGCCAATTTTCAGCTGTGGATCGTTGAGCTGCTCTTTCCACTGTGAGATCCAGCCAACTGTACGCGCGAGCGCAAAGATTGGCGTGAACATCGACGTGGGGAAGCCCATCGCTTCGAGGATGATACCGGAATAGAAGTCGACATTCGGAAACAGCTTCTTGTCCGCGAAATACGGATCTTCCAGTGCCTGTTTTTCCAGTTCTTTGGCGACCTGAAGGATCGGATTGTTATCTACGCCCATAAGCTCCAGAACTTCGTCCGCTGATTGCTTCATCACTGTCGCACGGGGATCGAAGTTTTTGTAGACGCGGTGGCCAAAGCCCATCAGGCGGAACGGGTCATCTTTGTCCTTTGCGCGCGCGATGAACTCAGGAATGCGGTCCGGCGTGCCGATTTCCTTCAGCATTTCGAGGCAGGCCTGGTTTGCACCACCGTGGGCAGGGCCCCACAGGCAGGCAATACCGGCTGCGATACACGCAAAGGGGTTCGCGCCCGATGATGACGCCAGACGTACTGTTGATGTCGATGCGTTCTGCTCGTGATCGGCGTGCAGCGTAAAGATACGGTCCATCGCACGGCTCAGGATCGGATCAACAACATATTCTTCGGCAGGTACGGCAAAGCACATGCGCAGGAAGTTGGAAGCGTAATCCAGATCGTTGCGTGGGTATACGAACGGTTGGCCAATTGTGTATTTGAAAGCCATCGCAGCGATTGTCGGCATCTTGGCGATCAGGCGGATCGAGGCGACCTCGCGCTGGAATTCATCGTTGATATCCGTTGAATCGTGATAGAATGCGGACATCGCACCGACCACACCAACCATAACAGCCATCGGGTGCGCATCACGGCGGAAGCCACGGAAGAAGTTGATCATCTGCTCGTGGATCATCGTGTGGTTTGTCACGAGATCTTCGAAATCTTCGAGCTCTTTAGGGGCGGGCAGCTCACCGTAAAGCAGCAGGTAGCAGACTTCGAGGTAGTGGGATTTTTCAGCCAGCTCACCGATCGGATAGCCGCGGTGCGTCAGGATACCTTCATCGCCGTCGATGAATGTGATGGTGCTGTCGCAAGAAGCAGTAGAGGTAAAGCCGGGATCATAGGTGAAAACGCCTGCTTGATTATAAAGCTTGCGGATGTCGATCACATCAGGGCCGGAGGTGGGAGAGAACATCGGCAGTTCGATGGACTTCTCTCCAATGGTCAAGGTTGCGGATTTGGTACTTTCGGCCATGCGTTTCCCCTTCTAGGTTGGCTACGGATGCACGCGCGCACCCGGACATGCACCAGCCCGTGCCGGCGCATCCTTTATTGTTCTTATCCCTGACATCCTTATAGACAGATTTATACTGTCTTAGGATGCAGCGTCCGTTAGGCGGGCCAAAGTTTCGTCGCGGCCCAGCACCAGCATCATATCAAACACCGAAGGGGTCACGGCACGTCCTGCCAGAGCTGCGCGCAGCGGCCCGGCGAGGGCGCCAAATTTCGTACCCTTGGCGGTCGCAAAACCGTTCAATACGTCTTCAAGCGTTTCACGCTCCCAGCTAACATCTTGCAGCTGCGGCGTCAATTCTCTCAGTATACCACGGGATACCGTATCCAAAGCCTTGGCGGCTTTCTCATCTTGCTGAACCGGACGGCTGGTCAAGATAAATTCACCTTTTTCAAGGAGTTCGGGGAATGTTTTGGCGCGCTCCTTGAGGCAATACATTGCCTTCTCCAAACCCTCTGCCTGTTTCGGTGTCAGGGGATTTTTCCCGGCCGCCTTCAAATATTCCTCAATTTCATGCCGCAGCGCGGCATCATCGGCGACCGCGATATGCTGGCCACAGATGTTTCCAAGCTTTTTGAGATCGAATTGCGCGGGACTTTTGCGGATACCGTCGATGTCAAACCACTCCATGGCCTGCGCATCGCTGAAGAACTCGTCATCTCCGTGGCTCCAGCCAAGGCGCGCAAGGTAGTTGCGCATACCCGCAGCGGGATAGCCCATCACCTGATATTCCTGAGCGCCCAACGCGCCGTGTCGTTTGCTGAGCTTTTTGCCGTCGCTGCCGTGGATCAGGGGGATATGGGCCCAAACGGGAACATCCCAGCCCATGCCGTGATAAATCATCATCTGGCGTGCGGCGTTGTTAAGGTGGTCATCGCCACGGATCACGTGGGTAACGCCCATGTCGTGGTCATCTACTACCACGGCCAGCATATAGACGGGCGACCCGTCAGATCGCAGCAGGATCATGTCGTCAAGCTGGGCGTTATCAATCGTCACATCGCCCTGTACCTGATCGCGGATGACGGTTTGGCCCCCGTCTGGTGCCTTGATGCGGATCACAAACGGCGCATCGGGATGGCTTGCCGGATCGGCATCGCGCCAAGGGGAGCGGTACAGCGTGCTGCGGCCTTCGGCACGGGCAGCCTCGCGGAAGGATTCGATCTCTTCCTGCGTGGCAAAGCATTTGAACGCGGCACCTTTTTCAAGCAACGCGTGCGCCACCTCAACGTGCCGTGGCGCCATCTCGTGCTGGCTGACAACTTCACCATCATGATCAAGGCCCAACCAAGAGAGGCCCTGCAAAATCGCCTCAGTCGCTTCGGGGGTATACCGCGCGCGGTCGGTGTCCTCGATCCGAAGCAGAAATTTTCCGCCACGGCCGCGGGCGTACAGCCAGTTGAACAAGGCTGTCCGCGCGCCGCCGATGTGCAGAAAACCCGTGGGGGAAGGGGCGAAACGGGTGACGATTTCAGAGCACATGGGCGGTCCTTTCGGGGGTGTTTTCCGGTGGTCAGGCTGTTCATGCTTTGGTCATATTTACCTTTTGGTAACCAACCGCAGCATAGAGTTTCCGCCTGTCTATCCAGTGCAGCGAACGGGGGCAAGCAATGGGCGCGGCATCTGTCTTTGCTGAAACGATGCGCGCCCAGCGGGGCGCGTTATTCGGTTGGGTTCCGGTCTGCCTTGCCTTCGGAATCGGTGGCTATTTCTCCTTGGGGTTTGAACCTTCATTCGTTCAACTGGCGACCGTTGCTCTTTTGGGGCTGGTCTGCGCCATGTGTGCGCGCCTTTTGCCAGAGCCGGTGCAGCCTTTCGCAGTGGCAGGCATGCTGGTTTGCGCGGGTGTGTTGCTGGCGGCGGGCAGGGCTCATTCTGTCGCGGGACCGGTATTGGAATTTCGATATTATGGCGCCGTAGAGGGGCGGATCATCGCGATTGACCGCAGCCAGTCCGATGCTTTGCGCCTGACGCTGGATAATGTGGTGCTGGATCGCGTGCCGCCTGCGCGCACACCTCAACGGGTGCGACTGTCTTTGCACGGTGACCGGTCTGCTGACATCGCGGCCGAACCGGGGCTACGTGTTATGGTAACAGGTCATCTGTCGCCACCTTCCGGACCGGTAGAACCAGGCGGTTTTGATTTCCAACGCCATGCTTGGTTTGTCCGGTTGGGGGCTGTCGGTTATGCCCGCACGCCACTTATGGGCGTTGCAGAGCCGCAGGGCGGGCTAGGTGTCTTCAAGTTGCGCATGGCGGCGTCTGCCCGAATTCAGGCAGTGCTGGGCGGCGACGTAGGAGGGTTTGCGGCGGCAATCACCACCGGAGACCGCTCCGCAATCAGCCAAGCCGCACTCGACGCCCTCCGCGCGAGCAATCTGGCGCATTTGCTGGCGATCTCCGGGCTGCATATGGGGCTGATGTCAGGGGTGGTATTCGCAGCCTTACGGCTGGCATTTGCCTTGGTGCCACCAGTGGCGCTGCGTATGCCTGCGCGCAGCATTGCTGCTGGCGGTGCATTGATCGCAGCGGCAGGCTATCTGGCGCTGTCGGGCGGAAACGTAGCCACACAGCGGGCCTTTATCATGGTGGGCGTGGCACTTTTTGCGTTGATGATCGGGCGGCGTGCTATCAGCCTGCGTGGCGTTGCGATTGCGGCGACGATTGTGCTGGTGCTGCGGCCCGAGGCGCTGATGGGGCCGGGGTTTCAGATGTCATTCGCGGCAACCACAGCTTTGGTCGCCGTTTTCGGCTGGATGCGTGACGGGCAGATCCCGCTGGGTCCGCGTTGGCTGCAACCGGTTCTGGCGGTTGTGGTCTCTTCTGCGGTTGCCGGATTTGCAACTGCACCGATAGCGGCGGCGCATTTCAATGCGATCGCGCAATATGGCCTGCTGGCTAATCTTGCATCGGTCCCGTTGATGGGGGTGCTGGTTATTCCGGCGGCGGTGGTTGCAGTTGTGCTTGCGCCATTCGGGCTAGAGGCCGTGGGCTTGTGGGCCATGAGCCTTGGAGTACGGTGGATTCTGTCCGTGGCCCATTTCGTCGCCGACCTGCCTCAGGCACGGACATATGTGGTGGGGCCGGGGGGCTGGGTACTGCCGCTTTTGGCGCTGGGGTTTCTCACGTTGTTGCTTTGGCGCGGACGCCTGCGCTGGGGCGGCGCGGTGGCCATGGTGGCGTCATTTGTTGTCTGGTCCGGTGCCGAGCGGCCAGCCGTGTTGGTATCAGATACCGGTACGCTGGTGGGCGTGATGACCTCTGATGGTCGCGCCCTGAGCAAGGAGCGCGGCGCGGGTTTTGTGGCGCGAAACTGGTTGGAGAATGATGGCGACGGTCAGGACCAAGCCACCGCCGCAGGCCGCTGGCAGCAGGGCGGCCTTTTTATCCATGTGTCAGGAAAACGGGCGGCTGCGGAATTCAAAGGCTGCAAGCCCGATCAAATCGTCATCAGCTCAGTGTTGTTGGAGCAAACAAATCTGCCATGCGTTCTGCACGATCCGGAAAGCCTGCGGCATACCGGCGCTGTCGCGTATTTTTTGGGGGAGCAGGGCGCAATGACTCTGAAGACCGCCCGCGCTGCGTCAGGTGAACGGCTTTGGACGCGCTGGCCCAAAGAGACGCCGCGCGCAGAGTACCTCGCGCGGCGCAAAGACGATTAGGAAGCGTCAGTAAGAGCGGATGAGACCGACAAGACGGCCCTGCACTTTCACCTGATCGGCAGGGAAAACGCGTGTCTCATACATGGGGTTTGCCGCTTCGAGAGCGATGGCGCTGCCCTTGCGTTTGAAGCGCTTCAGCGTTGCCTCATGGTCATCGACCAAAGCAACAACAATATCCCCGTCATCAGCTGTTGAGGTTTCGCGGATTACGACGACATCGCCGTCATTGATCCCCGCCTCGATCATGGAATCGCCTTTGACCTCTAGCGCGTAATGCGCCCCCGCGCCGGCCAACATGGCATTGGGGACTGTGACGCCGTGTGATCGTTGGTTGATCGCTTCAATCGGGACACCGGCAGCAATCTTACCCATCACCGGCAATTCGGTCGCCTCAATCGTTGTGACAGGCAGGGCAGCGGGCGGAGGAGACGCATCGGGGCGGTCACCGTCGATAACGCGCGGCGTAAAGCCTGCTCCGCTCATGCTGTCAGGCAGTTTCACAATTTCAAGTGCACGGGCACGGTGCGCGAGACGGCGGATAAATCCGCGTTCTTCCAGCGCAGTGATAAGCCGGTGGATGCCTGATTTGGAACGCAGATCAAGCGCTTCTTTCATCTCGTCAAAACTGGGCGGAACGCCGTCACGCTGTACACGTTTGTGGATGAAAGCAAGCAGATCGAGTTGTTTTTTGGTCAGCATTGCGCGGTCCTTGCCCCTGTTTATCTCTTTTTGTTCTAGGGACGTTCTTGTTTTGTGTCAACTCTTTCAAAGATCGATGACGCGCACCATGGTTCCGACAGGTTGTTCAGGATCATTCGGAGAGCGCACCAAAAGCGCAGTTGCCGAGGCCAGTACGCTTAACAACGAACTGTCCTGGCGTGATGCAGCTGTCACGCCACCGTTGACCAGATCGGCGCGCATGTAATGCTCTCGGGGGCCATTTGCTGGCAGGGCGGCTGCCAGCGGCATCAGACGCTCCGGTGCAGGCTTTTGCCCCAGACCAAGCATGGCGCGGATCATCGGGGCCACGAAGATACTGCCGCAAACCATGGCAGAAACAGGGTTACCCGGCAGCCCGACCATTACGGAATCTTGCATGCGCCCTGCCATCAGCGGTTTGCCCGGCCGCATGGCAACCTTGTAAAACGATTGCTGCATCCCAAGCTCCGCGGCGACCGGAGCAACCAGATCATGGTCCCCCACAGAGGCGCCGCCAATGGTGATGATTAGATCAGCGTCGCGGGCCAGCTCGAAGCTGCGTTTGAGCGAGGCGGCATTATCGCGGGCGATTGGCATCATGCGAACAGCGGCACCGAGATTTTCCAGCAGTGCGGCAAGGCCGTAGGTGTTTGAGGCAATGATCTGGTTGGGTCCCGGTGTTTCTCCCGGTTGGACCAGTTCGTCGCCGGTGGCAAGAATGGCAACAACAGGTTTGGCATAGACCGGAACATGCGCGATGTTCATCGAAGCCAGTAGCGCAATATCGGCGGGGCACAGACGACGTGGAGCATCTAGTGGCGCACCTTCGCAAAAGTCCCCGCCAGCGGGACGGATGTTGTCTTTTTCTCCGACGGAATGTCCCAGCGTAATCAGATTGCCGCGGCGCGTGACGTCTTCTTGGATAACAACAAAATCCGCGCCGTCGGGTACCGGAGCACCGGTGAAGATGCGCACGGCCTGTCCGGCATGCAACGTTCCGTCGTACCGGTGACCCGCAGCAGCTTCGCCCACCACTTTGAACATCGCATCCGGTTCAACTTCGGCGCGGCGCAGGGCGTAGCCATCCATAGAGGAGGCGGCAAAAGGCGGTTGGGTGCGCTGTGCCAATACTTCGCGAGCCAGCACACGACCGTTCGCATGACGCAGGGCGACATGTTCGACAGGCATCACCGGCGTCAGCGCAAAAAGGTTATCCAGCGCCTCGCGGACGCTGATCATGTGGCTTCATGACGGCCCGATTTGCCGCCGTCTTTCAAGGTCACGCGCAGGCCGCTGATTTCCATGCCCTTATCCACTGCTTTGCTCATGTCATAGACGGTAAGCGCTGCGACAGAAGCAGCAGTCAGAGCTTCCATCTCTACCCCCGTTTGGCCGGTGGTTTTCACGGTTGCGGTGATGCGGATGCCAGGCAATTCAGCGTCGGGCACCAAGTCAACCGAGACAGAGGTGATCGGCAGCGGGTGGCACAGGGGAATCAGGTCAGATGTCTTTTTGGCGGCCATAATGCCGGCAAGCCTTGCTACACCCAGAACATCACCCTTCTTGGCACGTCCTTCGGTAATGATATCAAAGGTTTCCGGCTTCATCGTGATGTAGTTTTCAGCCGTTGCAATACGTGCAGTTACGGCTTTGTCGGACACATCGACCATATGGGCATGGCCGTCGCCATCAAAATGAGTAAGAGCCATTACATGCCCCCCGCACGCAGCGGATCAGCCAACAGGCGGCGTGTGGCTGCGGCCACATCGTCTTGCCGCATCAAGCTTTCTCCAATCAGGAAGGTGCGCGCGCCGTAGCGGGCCATATCCGCCAGATCAGCAGGCGTATTCAGCCCGCTTTCGCACACAATCATCCGCTCTCCGGGGATAAGTTTTGATAGCGTGCGCGTTGTGTCCAACGAAGTCTCGAATGTGTTGAGGTTGCGGTTGTTGATCCCGATCATGCGGGATTTCAGAGTGAGCGCGCGTTCAAGCTCTTCGGCGTTATGGGTCTCGATCAGGGCGTCCATCCCGTAGTGGGTCGCCGCATCTTCCAGCTCTGCGGCTTGGGCGTTGGAAACCGAAGCCATGATGATCAGGATGCAATCCGCGCCCAAGCTGCGTGCCTCGGCAACCTGATAGGTGTCGTACATGAAATCCTTGCGCAGGATCGGCAAGTCGCAGGCTTCGCGGGCCTGAACAAGAAACTCTTTCGCGCCTTGAAAGCTGGGCGTGTCGGTCAGTACCGACAGACAGGTCGCGCCACCGTCTTCATAGGCTTTAGCCAGTGCGGCAGGGTCGAAATCTGCACGAATAAGACCTTTGGAAGGGCTGGCTTTCTTGATCTCTGCGATCAGGCCGTAGTTCTCGATGGATGCGTCGAACAGCGCCTCGGCAAAGGGGCGCACAGGCGGTGCGCTCGCGGCTCTCGCCTCTACGTCGGCCAATGGCATTGCTGCCTTGTCGGCGGCAATTTCTTCAAGCTTGTAAGCTTTGATTTTGTCTAGGATTGTTTGTGTCATATGGCCTCCGGATCGCCCCAGTTTATGGACCCATGCCCGTGGCTGCGCAACCATGCATTGCTGCGGCTGAAGGGCTGGGAGCCAAAGAATCCCCGATGTGCAGACAGCGGGGAAGGGTGAGCAGTTTCAAGTTTGAAATTCGTGACTGAATCGACGTTTCTGGCGGCTTTGTGGGCTGGTGCGCCCCATAGAAGATAGGCACAGGGCTGATTGGCCAACCTTGCGAATACCTGCTCTGTCAGGCTTTGCCAGCCCAGCTTTGCATGGCCCTTGGCGATGCCTTGCGGCACTGTCAGGATGGTGTTGAGTAGCAAGACCCCTTGATCGGCCCAGTCATTTAGTTCGGTTCTGGTGCGGGTGATGTTCAGATCGGTCTGCAATTCCTTGAATATATTGCCAAGGCTATCCAGCCGCCCGCCAAAATCCGCGGTGATAGAAAAGGCAAGGCCGTGCGCTTTGCCGGGGGTGTGGTAAGGGTCCTGACCAAGGATGACGACCCGCACGTCTTTAGGCTGCACGCGCTCAAGCGCGTTGAAAACAAGGGGTGGCGGCGGCAGAATTTCGCGAGTCTCGGTGCGCAAAATGGCTTCGATGGCAGGCAGCTCTTTGGTGAAGAACGGCAACTCTGCCCAAGCACCGAGACGGCCCAGTTCAAACATCAGCCTGCTTGCGTGATGCGGGCCACGGCGGTGATCTTGTCGCGCGCGGCACCTGAGTCGATGCTGGTGCGGGCCATTTCGACGCCCGTGCGCAAATCCGGCGCAGCATCTGCGATCAGCAGCGCTGCGGCAGAATTCAGCAGAACTGCATCCCGGTATGCCGATTGCGTTCCATCGAGAAGTGCGTTGAACGCCACAGCGTTTTCCTCCGGTGTGCCGCCTACGATGCTTTCGAAGGGATGGACCGGCAGGCCTGCGTCTTCGGGGTGGATTTCGATGTCGTCGATCGCGCCGTCTGTGCGCAGTGCGCTGACCCAGCTTACGCCGGTTATCGTCAGCTCGTCCGTGCCGTCGGATCCGTGGACCAGCCATGCTGTCTCGGACCCCAACAGCCTGAGCGTTTCGGCCATAGGGCGCGTGAGCGCGCGGTCATAGGTTCCGGTGAGCTGGCGTTTGACGCTTGCAGGATTGGTCAGAGGGCCAAGTATGTTGAAGATTGTCCGCGTGCCAAGCTCGGAGCGGGTCGGCATAACATGCGCGATAGCAGGATGGTGCATCGGCGCCATCATAAAGCCGATCCCGGCCTCATTGAGAGCTTTTTCCACAATCTTCGGTCCAACCATGGTTTTTAGGCCCATTTGACCCAGCGCATCCGCCGCGCCGGATTTCGAGCTGAGGTTGCGGTTCCCGTGTTTGGCGACAACCACGCCCGCACCGGCCACGACAAATGCGGTCGCGGTAGAGATGTTCAGCGTGCCTTTGCCATCACCCCCGGTGCCGACAATATCCATTGCGCCCTTTGGCGCGTGAACGGCGTTGCATTTCGCGCGCATGACAGCAGAAGCCGCGGTAAATTCGTCCACGGTTTCGCCACGGGTGCGCAGCGCCATAAGAAATCCGCCAATCTGGCTGGGTGTGGCCTCGCCGGTAAAGAGAATCTCAAAGGCTTCTTCGGCCTGTTTGCGGGTCAGCGGGCCGTTGGCCGCGGCATCAATAAGGGGTTTGAGACGTTCGCTCATGCGGGTTGTTTGACCTCCTTGAGGAAGTTTTCCAGCAGCGCGTGGCCATGCTCGGATCGGATGGATTCAGGGTGGAACTGAACGCCGTGGATGGGCAGCTCTCGGTGTTGCAGACCCATGATGGTGCCATCGTCCAGCTCCGCCGTGACTTCGAGGCAATCGGGCAGGCTGGCACGCTCCACGATAAGCGAATGATAGCGCGTTGCCGCAAAGGGATTGGGAAGGCCTGCAAACAGTCCCTTGTTGGTATGATGCATCACCCCAAGTTTACCGTGCACAATCTCGTCTGCACGTACAACACGGCCGCCAAAGGCTTCGCCGATGGTTTGATGTCCCAGACAGACGCCCAGCAGCGGGATGTGTTCCCGTGCGGCGGCTTTGGTCAGCTCAAGGCAAATGCCCGCCTGCGCGGGATCGCAGGGACCCGGGCTCAGAACGATGCCTGACGGGCGCATCTCAAGCGCGTCCTTCACACTGAGTGTGTCGTTTCGCCGTATCTCCATCTGTGCGCCAAGCGCACCTAGATAGTGCACCAGATTGTAGGTGAAGCTGTCATAGTTATCGATCAACAGGAGCATCTTGGGGAAACTTCGTATTAGGACTAGAGAAGGCGGATAGAGACGGGGTATAGGTACATTGAGTAAATGGTCAGTCTTGGGCGCAATCGTCAAGGGGCAGGGCCGCCGCATCTTGCATTAACCGGAGCATAATATCCGGAATGTCTGAGATACGGAGTAACAGGACAAGGGTGCAGTAGTTATGGCACAGGGCATTTTGAGCGGTATTGTATTGGGCGCTGCCTTCAGTTTGGGTGTGGCAGGCGTGGTGTCGTTGGTCGTCCCGATTGAACCCCGGCCCGCACCGCAGCTTGGAACGGCAGAACCCGTCGCCGTCCCCGAAACTTCTATCGTGCAGCCGCGCGTAACGATCACCGGCGATACCGGTAGCGCGCCTTTGCAGCCACAGACGAGCCTGCGCGAACCTGCCAGCGAAGAATCGCCGAACGAACCCGTTGCTGCAGCCAAGCCACCGCAAATGGCAACACAGCTGGATGAGGCGGTTTCCGAACAGCCGCTCGAAGCCACGCAGGTTACGCCACCGACGTCTGAAAGCGCCGCTGTCGCCGTTCAGCCGCGGCCCTTGCCGCTGCAAGAAAGCAGCGAAACGGACACAACACTACAGGTTCCGCAAACGCTACCTCAGCCACAAACCGGCAGCGCGGCCAACTTGTCCGAACCGCTTCCAGTTCCTCCAACTGTGAGCGTACAGGCTGATGACGAATCCCCGGTTCTGCCCAACCCCCAAGCGTTGGCGCCGATGATCCCCGATGACAGTGCCGATGCGGATGTGGTCGTACAGGGCATTGTGACCGAACCAGCCCCTTTGGAGCCACAGGCTGAAGACCCTGCCGAGGAGGTCGTTGTCGCAGTGGTGCCGCCAGAAACCCTAGCGCCACTACAGCCCCAGACCATTGAACCCGTGCCCGAGCCAGCGACACAAGCTGCTCCAAAACCAAGGATCTTGCCTGCGCCGGTAGGGCAATCCGCGTCTTTGGGCACGCCGGTGTTGCCAGGCGTCGGGACACCGGCAAATAGTCTGATTACCCGCGACGGACAAAGCGACGACGTTGAAACCCTGACCGAGACTGCGTCAGTTGACCCTTCCGAGGCGCCACCGATCCGACGCTATGCACAGCCTTTCGACAACCCCGAAGGCAAGCCGTTGATGGGTATTGTCTTGATGGACACAGGCGCCGATCTGGATGCCGCTGAAATCGGGCTGCCGGCGCTGTCGAGCTTTCCTTATCCGGTCAGTTTTGCTGTTGATGTGACCCTGCTTGATGCCGCCAAGCGGGTCGAGCGTTACCGCGCCGAAGGCTTTGATGTGCTGGCGATGGTAAACCTGCCCCAAGGCGCACGGCCTTCGGATGCAGAGGTTTCATTGAGCGTGGCGCTCAACGGGATGCCGGAAATTGTTGGCGTGCTGGAAGGTACGGGCGAGGGGCTGCAAAGCAGTCGTGAAGTGGCCGATCAGGTCACCCGCATCTTGCAAGCCAGCGGTCACGGACTGGTTACACAAAGCCGTGGTCTGAATTCGATGCCAAAGCTGGCCATCAAGGAAGGGGTACCCGCCGCGCCTGTCTTCCGTGATTTCGATGCAGAGGGCCAGCAGCCCCGCGTCATCCGCCGCTTTCTGGATCAAGCCGCGTTCAAGGCCGGGCAGGAAGGCGGCGTGATCATGCTGGGCCGTCTGCGCCCCGAAACGATCGAGGCGTTGCTGGTCTGGGGTTTGGCGGAGCGCGCAAATTCGGTGGCCTTGGCGCCGGTGTCCGCTGTCCTTTTGGCGCAGTAGTCCCGGCTTTTCTGTCGAAGTTTGACGAATTGCGGTGGTCCTTTCGGGGCTACGCCCGAGACCGCGTTTTCCGTTGATAAAACACCAAGCAGTTAGGCCTGAGCAGTCCAGCTTTCGTTTCCTGGGTCCAAGGTCGAGACTGAAATTGTCTTACCTATGGGGCGCCGCGCAGGCAAAGGCGTCATATATCGTCTGTTTAAATGTATTCGTTCTAAAATCTTGTGACGTTCCAACGCTGGATCAGGCCAATTCTAATGTGTGGGCCTCGCAATCGCGGAACACCACAAAAACTGGTCGATCGATTAGTTTTCTATATCCTAATCACTCGATCAGCAATGGGAATGATCAGTTGAACAGTAATTTGATGGTTTCGATCGTGCGGGCAGAGCTTAGCTCAAGATCGCGTGCATGGTTGGAAGCCCTGCTACTGGTCTGACCGAGCATTAGATCTTGTGCTCAGGCTTGATGTGCTCAGCTCGCCAAGCTGTTGCGAATAAATTGTTGCTGCTTCCTATCCTTGTTTGAATGCGCCGCTTGATGTAGCAGGTATCATTCAACCAAGACCCCAAGAGCGGTTACCCCGACCATGACATCTAGATATGATGCAATTCTGGACGCTGCCCTCGTTGCCTTTACAAAGAAGGGCTACGATGGCGTAGGCTTGCGCGAAATTGCAAAGACGGCCGGTGTTGCGCAGGCAACGATCAACTATCATTTCGACACCAAAATGAAGCTGATGGAAGCGGTCATCGCGCGGGGATCAACGGTGACAATCACATCGCGTCTGAAAGAACTGGCCAAAGTGATGGAGGCTGAGGTTCCCGCAACGCTCGAAACCGTGGCAGGGGTGATTTTCAAGCCCTACAACCTGCCTCATGATAACGCGTCGACGGACGAACGTGCATTTACACAGTTCATCGCCGCAACGGGTGCAGGCGCGAGCGATGATGCGAAGCGCGCGATCATGAAGGCCTATAATGAAATGGCAGATGCCTTTATCGACGCCATTTTGGCGACCGATGAGGGATTTGATCGTTTGAGTGCCGCCAAAGCCTATCTTTATGCGTTACCGACGGGGATGTTCGCGATTGATCACGCCTTCCGAATTCCCATGTTGTCGAGATGCGACCCGGATGATGCCGGTGTCGAATTTTCATTCAGTGACCTGATCGCGTTTGTGTGCGCGGGGATGCGTGCCTTGAAGCCCTGAAAGAGCTTCAAGGCAATGTACTTTCGCTTCCTGTTGTAGAACCGCGAAGGGCTGTTTGATCAGAGGGGGGCAACAGCAATATCCAGGCCTGGGTAACCGATTTAATCAAAGGACGGAATCCTGCTAAGGGTTCTTTTCGACCTTCGAGCGTTAGTAAAACTCGGACATCTAGTTGTTGCCAGTGCCATCAAAGCGCGATGCGTCTTCGGCAGCGCGACGGATGGCACCTGATTTATGCACGGTCTCCATGTATTCCGCCTCGGGGTCGCTGTCATAGACAACGCCGCCACCAGCCTGAATATACAGCGTCTGGTCTTTCACAACTGCGGTGCGCAGCGCGATACACATGTCCATGTCGCCACCCGCACTGAAATAACCGACACCGCCGCCATAGACGCCGCGCTTTTCCGGCTCTAGTTCGTCGATGATCTCCATCGCACGGACCTTGGGCGCACCGGAGACAGTGCCTGCGGGCATGCCGGCAAAGAACGCATCCAAAGCATCACAATCGTCGCGCAATTCGCCCACCACATTTGAGACGATGTGCATGACGTGTGAATAGCGCTCCACGATGAATTCTTCGGTGGGGCGCACTGTGCCGATCTTGGCGACGCGGCCCACATCATTGCGGCCCAGATCGAACAGCATCAGATGCTCCGCCAGCTCCTTCTTGTCGGCCATAAGATCGGCCTCAAGTGCGCGGTCTTCTTCGGGCGTTTTGCCGCGCGGACGGGTGCCTGCGATGGGACGGATGGTAATTTCCTGCCCGAACACGCGCACCAGAATTTCAGGGCTTGCACCGACGACATGGAAGCCGCCGAAGTTGAAATAGAACATGAACGGCGACGGGTTGGTGCGGCGCAGCGACCGGTACAGCGCAAAAGGCGGCTGATGGAATTCCTGCGCCCAGCGTTGGGAAGGCACGACCTGAAAGATATCACCGGCCTTGATGTATTCCTGCGCCTTGAGCACCGCCTCTTTGTAGGCATCCTTGGTGAAGTTGCTGACAGGTTCGGTCGTAGGGGCAGCATCGCCTAGATCGCGGGAAGTACCCGCAGGGCTGCGTTCCAGATCGCGCACAGCGTCCATGACACGCTCTGCCGCTTGTGCATAGGCTGCGCGCGCGCTTTGGCCTTTGGTCACCCATGCGGGGGACACTACAGTGACCTCGCCTTTCACACCGTCCAGCACGGCAATCACCGATGGACGCAGCATGACGGCATCCGGCAGGCCAAGAGGGTCTGGATTGATATCGGGCAGACGTTCCACCAGACGGATCATGTCATACCCCAGATAGCCGAAAAGACCCGCAGCTGCTTGTGGCAGATCATCAGGAAGGTCGATTTTGCTTTCGGCGATAAGACCGCGCAGGGCGTCTAACGGGTTGCCCGTGATTTGCGTGTATGCGTCAGGATCATACCGCGCCGAGCGGTTCACCTCGGAGGAGGTCCCCCGGCAACGCCAGATCAGATCAGGCTTCATCCCGATGATCGAGTAGCGTCCGCGCACCTCTCCGCCGGTCACGGATTCCAGCATAAATGCGTTTTCCGCCGCGCCGCCCAGTTTGAGCATCAGGGAAACCGGCGTGTCCAGATCGGCGGCCAGACGGGTGTAGACCACCTGATGGTGACCCGCTGCGTAGCGGGCCGCGAAGCTTTCAAAATCGGGTGTCAGGGACATCTTACTGGAAACTCACATTCACGGCATTTACAGCGCGTGGATCAATATTCTGGCCTGCACGCAGAAGGGTATCTTCGGAGAAGATGTCGAACAAACCACGCGCCAAAGCTTCGTTTTGCTGCTCGCGCAGAGTTGCAACTAGCGCTTGGGCCTCAGTGTTGTCTTTGTCGGCAGGCGTGATCGCATCCAACCGGACCAGAACAACGGTATCGCTGCCTTCCATAATCCGGATTTCTCCGACAGCCATTTCGAACACTTCGGCTGTGAAACCTGCGGGGGTTGCTGGCAGGAAGGCATTGCGCGTTTGCGTTTTCTCTTCACGCTGTGTCAAACCCTGCTCGGGCCATGTGGCGCCAGCCTCTGCTTCGGTCTTGGCGGTATCGGCGATTGCGCGCAACTGTTGCACGATTGCGTCTGCACGCCACCGCTCTGCGACTTCTTCTGTCGCGTCTTCAAAGGTTGCTGGACGCTCAGGCAGTGCCTCATCCAGGCGCAGCGCAAAGATGCCGCCATCACCGAGTTGGTCGATCTTCGGAAAGTCGCCCTCGGCCACGGTCGCGGCCGCTTCGCGGAAGCCTTCGTAGGCAGCAAGATCATCGCTGCTGTCAACGGTCCAGTCGATCTGCCCGAGAACCATATCTGTCTGCTCTGCCAGTTCTTCGAGCGTGGCACCACCAGCGAGACGATCGTCGAAATCTTCGGCCTGAGCTTCGACAATGCGAACCGCACGGTCAGCTGCCAGCGCATCGCGCAGTTCCGGCTCGGCCTGTTCAAAGCTGATGTTCTGCGCGGGCAGGACTGCGTTCACGCGGAACAGGGCAGGGCCAAGGCCCGTGGGGGCGGGGCCTGCGACGGTTCCAACCTCTGCCGCAAACACGGCTTCACCGGCTGCGCCAAGGTCGGCCAGATCTACGTCGCCCATGTCCACGTCGGACAACTGCAGATCGCGCTCCTCAACCAGTGCTTCGAAAGTTGTTCCGCCCACTTCAAGCGCTGCCGCAGCCTGATCTGCTGTTTCCTGATCGGCAAAGACCAACCGCTCGACCAAGCGCCGCTCGGGCTGGATGTACTGCTCAGCGCGAGATTCGTATTCTGCGCGCAGGTCAGCCTCAGGCAGTTCTACCTCGTCGATGATATCGGTCGGGTTGAGCCATGCGTAAGTGATCTTTTTCGTCGCAGGCAGCACGAAGCTTTCGGCGTTTGCATCGAAATAGGCCCTGAGCGTTTCGGCGTCCGGCTCTTCCAGTGGTGTCTCAAGGGATGTTTCATCTAGCAGGACCCACGTGAAATCACGCTTTTCACTGATGTAGCTGACAAGCGTTTCCGCATAGGCGGCGGGCATTTCAACGCCGCTAAGGATCGCGCCTTGTAGCAGCTGGCGTGCGGTTTCTTCGCGCAGGCTGGTTTCGAAGTCGGCTTCGTTCAGGCCGGCAGAACGCAGCGATTGCGCATAGCCTTCACGGTCAAAAGAGCCGTCAACGCCTTGAAACGCCGGAATTTCAAGAATGCGCTCGCGCAGAACTTCATCGCCAATCGACAAACCCATCAGCGTGGTTTCGTGGTCCAGGGCGCGGTCGCGCAGCAGGCGTTGCAGGACTGCACGGTCCAGACCCAATTGCTGGGCCTGAGCAAAGCTCATGTTGCTACCTGTCTGGCGGCTGATCGCATTAAGCTCTTGCTGGACCTGACGCGCATAGGTGTCTACCGCGATAGGCTTGTCACCCACCGATCCGATTGTGCGGATGTTGCCGCTAAGGTTCACCGCGCCGAAGCCGCCCAAACCCAAAAAGAGCAGAGCCATAAGGATCCACATTGCGGTTTTGCCGACGCTTGATTTCTTGGCCATGACAGGTGCCCCCAAAAGCTGTTTGGGACTGTCTAAGGGCTTGGCCCCAGAGGGGCAAGAGGCTGCTATCTTAGCGGCAGATCAAGAGTCTCTAGCCGTTCGAACAGTGCCGCGATGCCGGCGGCATCCAGATTGGCAAAAGCGATGCGCAACTCTTTATCGCCTGCGCTATTATTTTCGGGATAGAACATTGTTCCCGGCAGGCACAAAACCCCGGCCTCGCGCACCATTAGCGGCGCAAGTTCGGCGCTGGCGTGCGCGAAGGGGTGCTGCATATACGCGAAATAGCCGCCCAGCCCCAACAGCTTCCATCCTTTGGCCGCCAGCTTCGGCATATGCTCGGTTATGGCTGCGCGGCGGGTCAGAATTTCATCCCGTTCGCCCGAAAGCCATTGGTCAAGGTTCTGCATCCCCCATAGTGCTGCATGTTGGCCGACCTGACTGGGGCAGATGGTAACGGTATCAAGGAATTTCTCGATCTCGGCCAGCCGTTCGCTTGACGCTATAATTGCGCCAAGGCGATGGCCCGTCAGGCGATAAGCTTTGGAGAAAGAATAGAGGTGGATCAGTGTCTGGTCCCAATCATCGCGTTTGAACAGGCTATGGGGCAGGCCCGTGCTTGCGTGAAAATCGCGGTAGGTTTCATCCACAATCAGCGCGATGCCGCGGGATTTGGCGATGTCATAAAAGGCGGTTACCAGATCATCGGGGTATTCAGCACCAGTGGGATTGTTCGGTGTCACCAACACAATTGCGCGCGTGCGCGGGGTGATCAGCTTGGCCGCATCCCACGGGTCGGGCATCATATCGCCCTCACAGACCAGCGGCACGGCCTTCGCGCCCGCCATATCCAGCCACATCTTATGGTTAAAGTACCACGGAACCGGCACGATCACTTCGTCGCCTTCGGCACATAGCGCCGAGATCGCAGCAGCAAAGGCTTCGTTGCAGCCCGAGGTCATGGCAACCTGAGACGCGTCAACCGTGCCATCATAGATTTTGGACGTGCGCGCTGCCAGCTCGGTTCTTATCTCCGGCAGGCCCAGAACCGGCCCATAAAGGTGCACGGAATCATCATTTAGCACAGCATCGGCCATGGCGCGGCGCATGTCAGGATGCGGTGGTTCGACCGGTGCGGCCTGACTCACGTTAATCAGCGGACGCTCAGCTGTGAAATCAACGCCCTCAAGCCAGCGGCGGGCCTCCATAACGGGGGGGGGGAATGTGGTGGCTGTACGGGGGAGCGTCATTGGTATGTCCAAAGGTTGGAGGAAGCCGGATCGGGTGTAAGGAATAGAGAGGATTGTCAGTCTTTGCCGCGATACGGTTCGACATATTGCAGAGCCATGTCCCACGGGAAGAAAATCCACGTGTCTTGGGAAACACCGGTGATGAAAGTATCCACCATTGGTTCCCCTGCGGGTTTTGCATAAACCGTGGCAAAATGGGCATTAGGGTAGAGGCTGCGCACCAGTTCAAGCGTCTTGCCGCTGTCTACAAGGTCGTCAACGATCAGAATGCCGGTGCCATCGCCCATCATCTCTGTGTCCGGGGATTTCAGAACGCGCGCCTCGCGGCGCTCATCCGCTTTGCCGCCGCCGGAGTGGTAGGATACCACGGAAATTGTATCGACGGTACGAATGTCCAGCTCCCGTGCGACGATCATCGCGGGGGCCATGCCACCACGGGTGATCGCGACGACAGCACGCCATGCCCCGTCATCGGGACCTTTGCCGTCCAACCGCCAAGCCAGCGCGCGGCTGTCGCGGTGGATCTGGTCCCAGCTGATGTGAAAGCCCTTTTCATGAGGGAGACGGGTATCTGACATGGGAATTACCTTTGCAGCAGAAGTTTCAGGCCCAAGCCGCCCAAGAGTAGGGCAGCAGTGCGGTCAATAACGGTTTTCGCCCGCAAAAAGCGGGCGCGAGCGACAGGCGCAGTTAGGATGAAGGCGCATGCCGTATAGAACAGGATTTCCAAAGTCAGGTGATTGAGCGTGATGAAGGCAATCTCGCTCCCCGCAAGGTCGGGCGGAAACACAACGACCAGCACCGCGGCGGCAAAAAGAACAGACTTTGGATTGCCCAGATTAACCAGAAAGCCATCAATGAAAGCGCGGCCTTGCGCTTTTGGCGCGTCGCACAATGGGGTGGCCGCGCCGCGCCATGTCTTGATTGCCAGATAGATCAGGTAGACCGCGCCGCCAACTTTGAGCACCGCAAAGGCCCACGGAAACAAGGCAAAGATCGCGTCCATCCCAAGTAGGGCGGCCAGCGTCCAAAGGCTGGCCATCACACCCAGTCCAAAACCTGTTGCGATGCCCGCGCGCCGCCCGTTGGAAACAGAACTGCGCACGGCCATCAGAAAAGCCGCACCGGGACTGAGGATCGAAATGACCAGCACGGCATTAAAGGCAAGGAGATGGTCCAGTGTCATCGCAGACGGCCCTTTGCGAAATTGTTAGCCCTTGGCCATGTCGGGCGCATCAACCGCCTTCATGCCAACCACGTGGTAGCCTGCGTCGACATGCAGGTTCTCGCCTGTGGTGCCAGACCCAAGATCCGACAGCAGATACAGGGCAGATTTGCCGACCTCTTCGATGGTGACATTGCGGCGCAGGGGCGAGTTATACTCGTTCCACTTCATAATGTAGCGGAAATCACCAATGCCGGAGGCAGCAAGTGTTTTGATCGGACCGGCGGAAATGGCGTTCACGCGGATGCCGTCCTTGCCCAGATCTTCGGCCAGATATTGCACGGAGGCTTCAAGGGCGGCTTTTGCCACGCCCATGACGTTATAATGTGGCATGACTTTTTCTGCACCATAATAGGTGAGCGTCAGGCAGGAGCCGCCGTTCTTCATCATCTTTTCGGCGCGTTGAACAACGGCTGTGAAAGAGTAGACAGAGATATCCATGGACAGGGCGAAATTTGCGCGGCTGGTATCGACGTAGCGCCCGCGCAGCTCGTTCTTGTCGGAAAAGCCGATGGCATGCACAATAAAGTCCAGTGAATCCCATTTTTCGGCGAGACCTTCAAAGAGCGCATCAATGGAGGCTTCGTCGCCCACGTCACACGGCAGGACGATGTCCGAACCCAACTGGGCGGCCAGCGGATCAACCCGCTTTTTCAGCGCATCCCCTTGATAGGAGAAAGCAAGCTGGGCACCGGCATCGGCCAATTGCTTGGCAATGCCCCAAGCGATTGATTTGTCGTTGGCCAATCCCATGATCAGCCCCCGCTTGCCTGCCATAAGGTTGTTCGACATGCGCGTGTTCTCCGTTCAAAATCTGTTCGTATCGGTCTACGCCATTGCCAAGGGACCATCAAGTGAGGGCGCGTCTTATCGCGATTTAGGTTGCACAGCAGATCACGATGATAGAATTGTGGTAGAAGACTATGGTGGTGCGGCATGACTGCAGGCAGCTAAAGTTAGAATTACACAATAATGATGTAGAGAGACGGTTTTGTCTCTCTCTTTGCGGAAAGGATGAGCCTGTGACAGATCGTGATGGAATTTTTGCGGGCGATGACCCTTTTGCTATCACGCGTGACTGGCTTGCTGAAGCAACCAAAGAAGAGCTTAACGATGCCAACGCCATGTCGCTTAGCACGGTGGATGCCAGCGGGATGCCGAACGCGCGTGTCGTCTTGCTGAAAGACATCGAGGACGGTGCGTTTGTATTCTACACGAACTACGGCAGCGCAAAGGCGCACGAACTTGATTTCGCTGGCAAAGCTGCCTTTGTCATCCATTGGAAATCGCTGCGCCGTCAGGTGCGCGCGCGTGGTCTGATCACCCGCGAAGATGGTGAAAAAGCAGATGCGTATTACGCATCACGGTCGCTTAAAAGCCGTCTGGGGGCTTGGGCCTCAAACCAGTCGCAACCGCTGGAAAGCCGCGACGCGCTGGAGCGCGCCTTGCAAGAAGCGACCGAAAAGCACGGAGATGATCCGGCACGGCCGCCTTATTGGGGTGGTTTCCGGCTGGTGCCGCTTGAGCTGGAATTTTGGGCAGATGGCGATGCGCGTCTGCACAACAGGTTTCAGTGGCGCCGCGCGACTGTTGACGCGAAATGGGAAATAACGAGACTGAATCCATAATTACGCCAGTAAAGTCGCTTGGTTTTGAGTAGTTAAGTATTTGAGTATTCCGCACCGAAGAATGAATTGAAAAACGGTATTGTTGCTATGACACAGACGGACGATCAAAACACGCCACCGGAAACCGTCGTTGGCACGGTCAAATGGTTTGATCCTGTAAAAGGGTTTGGCTTCGTTCTGGCGGACGGGGGCGGCGACGATATATTGTTGCATGTCAATGTGCTGCGCAACTTTGGCCAAAGCTCGGTCGCGGACGGGGCACGGATCGAACTGGTCGCGCACAAGACAGATCGTGGTGTGCAGGCCGTTACAGTCGTCTCTATCGCGCCTCCCAAGGGGCTTGCGCCCAATCTGCCTGACATTGCCGAGCTGGATTACGAAGCGATTGCACGTAGCCCGCTGGTGGCGGCTCGGATCAAGTGGTTCGACAAGGCGAAGGGATTCGGTTTCGCAAATGTCTTTGGCAGCAGCGAAGATGTCTTTGTACATATAGATGTGTTGCGCCAGTCGGGATTGTCCGATCTTGCCCCCGGAGAAGCGATTGCAATGCGTGTGATAAGCGGCAAACGTGGCCGCATGGCAGCAGAGGTACGCGCGTGGGAAACAGTGATCACAACAGAAGACAGTTCATCGCCGGAATAACGCTGCTTTTTGCAGGGGCAGGGGCGGTCGCCGCCAAAACGCCACTGCCGCCGTGTCCCACGGACCGTGTGACCATCACAGGTGGCTTTGGCACGGCTTCGTTTAATGTCGAGGTCGCCGCAGATGAGGCCAACCGCGCACGCGGCCTGATGAATGTGGACGAATTGCCGCTGAGCAGTGGTATGCTGTTCGTTTATCAGCGTCCGCAGCTCATGAGCTTCTGGATGCGCAACACCCTCATCGAGCTTGATATGCTGTTTCTGGATGGCTCTGGTGTGATCCGGCATATTCATGACCGCGCGCAGCCGTTGGACGAAACGCCCATATCCGGCGGTCCTGATCTGCTGACGGGGGTTCTGGAAATCAATGGAGGGCTGGCACGGCGGCTTGGGATTAAGGTCGGCGATGTGCTGCGTCATCCGGCGTTTATCAGCGCCGCCGAGCCTTGGAATTGCTAACAATTAAAATAGATCGCACCAAGGGGCGAATTATGCCTTTTCAATCCTGATCGGCTTCGCTAAAGAAGCGTCAGTCGGGGCGTGGCGCAGCCTGGTAGCGCACCTGTTTTGGGTACAGGGGGTCGGATGTTCGAATCATCTCGCCCCGACCATTCTAAAAGACTTAGAACTCATGTGGCTCCTTCGTGAATAGCGAAGGGGCCACAAGTGTTTTAAGGGTCCGGTGATTCCGATAAGAATCGCATCGGCCCGAGATTTAGCTAATTGGTGGCGTTGCTCCCTACATGTAGTGCTCCGAGGTCGATCGCCGGATCATTTCCGCAACCACTGGTAAGATCGCTGTGCCAAAAATGTTACCAGAATCGCCCGTAAAACAGATTTGTCATTCTGGGGCGCAAAAAAAGTGCACACGAATCTCTGATGTTTGCGAAGGGCGGCATGAGCCGGGATCTGAATGCAGTCTTCGGGCCCATTTTTGGTTAGTCGTGCTGTTTTAAAGCATTTTTTAGCGGTCTCAAAAATTAACCTTTTTGCTGAGCCTCTTAAGTTGATCGCGTGACCATGATCGCAGAAGTGGACGCAGAATGCGTCAACCGTGAAAATGTGAAATTCTGGCTAATAAAACCGTTGACCGAAGGCGGGTAGATACGCCAGTTTGTGCGGGCTGACGGCGTCGCCACAATATGTAGTGGTTAAACGCTACGACGGGCCGCCGCGCAGCAAAGTACAGGCAAACGGTCTCACATGACGGTTTATTTGGTCGCTTCGGGCGTTTTCGACGCTTTCGAAGGCTGCCGCTTTGCTTTGCAGTGCAGCAATGAGGTGGGCGGGCGATGTGCACGTCTGGAAATGGTAACGCTGGAAAATGGGGCAGCGCGATGAAGATTGAACGGAAATTTACCACTCAAGGACAAGACGCATACGCGGATCTGGATTTCATCCACACGGTGTCTGAAATTCGCAATCCGGACGGGTCGATTGTATTCCATCTCGACAACGTCGAAGTGCCGAAATCCTGGAGCCAGGTTGCATCCGATGTCATCGCGCAAAAATATTTCCGTAAAGCGGGCGTGCCAGCCGAATCAAAGCGGGTGAAGGAAAAGGGTGTTCCTGAGTTCCTGTGGCGCTCCGTTCCTGTTGAAGGCACCGAAATGGGTGGTGAGACGTCGTCAAAGCAAGTGTTTGATCGTCTGGCGGGCGCTTGGGCCTATTGGGGCTGGAAAGGCGGCTATTTCACAACCGAAGAAGACGCGCGCACCTACTATGACGAAATGCGCCACATGCTGGCATCTCAGCGCGCCGCGCCGAATTCCCCGCAGTGGTTTAATACCGGTCTGCACTGGGCTTACGGCATCGACGGCCCTGCGCAGGGTCACTATTATGTGGATCACAAATCCGGCAAATTGACACGCTCCACTTCTTCTTATGAGCACCCGCAGCCGCATGCATGTTTCATTCAATCTGTAGCCGACGATCTGGTCGGTGACGGCGGCATCATGGACCTGTGGGTGCGTGAAGCGCGTCTGTTCAAATATGGCTCCGGCACCGGCACCAACTTCTCTTCCTTGCGTGGTGCGGGGGAGAAACTGTCAGGTGGCGGCAAATCCTCTGGTTTGATGGGTTTCCTGAAAATCGGTGACCGCGCTGCTGGAGCGATCAAATCGGGTGGCACCACGCGCCGTGCGGCCAAGATGGTCATCGTCGACGCCGATCACCCCGATATTGAAGATTTCATCAACTGGAAGGTGCTCGAAGAGCAGAAGGTTGCCTCCATCGTGGCGGGCTCCAAAATGCACGAGCAAAAGCTCAACCTGATCTTCAAAGCGATCGCGGGCTGGGACGGGCTTGAGGCCGACGCCTATGATCCAGCCAAGAATGAGCAACTGAAGGACGCGGTCCGCGCGGCCAAAAAGGTCGCTATTCCAGAAACATACGTCAAGCGAGTGTTGGACTATGCCAAGCAGGGCCACACAAGTATCGAGTTCCCTACCTATGATACCGATTGGGATAGCGAAGCCTACAACTCCGTTTCCGGCCAGAACTCCAACAACTCCATCCGCGTTACCGATGCCTTTCTGAAGGCGGTTGAGGCTGATGGTGATTGGGAACTGATCGACCGGGTGAGCGGTAAGGTCGCCAAGACGATCCGCGCACGGGATTTGTGGGATCAGGTTGGCCATGCAGCTTGGGCCTGTGCCGATCCAGGCATCCAGTACCACGATACCGTCAATGATTGGCACACGTGCCCCGAAGATGGCGCGATCCGTGGTTCCAACCCGTGCTCGGAATACATGTTCCTTGATGACACGGCTTGTAACCTTGCCTCGATGAACCTGCTGACTTTCCTGAAAGATGGCGAGTTTCAAGTCGAAGACTATATGCACGCGTCGCGTTTGTGGACTGTGACGCTGGAAATCTCTGTGATGATGGCGCAGTTCCCGTCCAAGGAGATCGCTCAGCGTTCCTATGATTTCCGCACGCTGGGTCTGGGGTATGCGAACATCGGCGGTCTGCTGATGAACATGGGGTATTCCTATGACAGTGACGAAGGTCGCGCGCTGTGCGGTGCGCTGACTGCGATCATGACAGGCGTTGCCTATGCCACATCCGCCGAAATGGCTGGCGAGTTGGGTGCCTTCCCGGGCTATGGTAAAAACAGCAAGCACATGCTGCGCGTCATCCGTAACCACCGCAACGCGGCCTACGGTGAAAGCACTGGCTACGAAAAACTGGCGATTAAGCCGCTGCCGCTGGATCACGGCAACTGCCCGCAGGCGGGATTGGTCGATGTGGCCATGTCCACATGGGACGAAGCGCTGAAGCTGGGCGAAAAGCACGGCTACCGCAATGCGCAGACGTCTGTCATCGCGCCGACGGGCACCATCGGTCTGGTCATGGATTGCGACACCACAGGGATCGAGCCTGACTTCGCCTTGGTGAAGTTCAAGAAACTGGCCGGTGGCGGCTACTTCAAGATCATCAACCAGTCGGTTCCGGCTGCCCTTGAAAAGCTTGGCTATGGCTCTGCCCAGATCGAAGAGATCGTCGGCTACGCTGTTGGCCACGGCACCATCGGCAATGCGCCGGGCATCAACCACACGACGCTGATGGGACACGGTTTCGGCCCCAATGAGCTGGCCAAAGTGGATGGCGCGCTTGCCTCTGCCTTTGACATTCGCTTTGTGTTCAACCAATGGACGCTGGGCGAAGAGTTCTGCACTCAGGTGCTTGGTATCCCCACCGAGAAACTGAACGATCCCACGTTTGATCTGCTGAAGTCACTTGGCTTCTCCAAGAAAGACGTCGATGCCGCGAACGACCATGTCTGCGGGACGATGACGCTAGAAGGGGCGCCGCACCTGAAGCAAGAGCATTACGCCATCTTCGATTGCGCGAACCCTTGCGGCAAGAAAGGCAAGCGTTACCTGTCGGTAAACAGCCACATCTACATGATGGCAGCGGCCCAGTCGTTTATCTCGGGTGCGATCTCAAAGACGATCAACATGCCCAATGATGCAACGATCGAGGACTGCCAGAAGGCGTATGAACTTTCATGGTCGCTGGGCATCAAGGCCAATGCGCTTTACCGCGACGGCTCAAAGCTAAGCCAGCCTCTGGCCGCATCGCTTGTAGAAGATGATGACGAGGCAGCAGAGATCCTTGAAATCGGGTCCATGCATGAAAAAGCCACCGTTCTGGCCGAGAAAATCGTGGAAAAGGTGATCGTCAAAGAGATCATCAAATCGCACCGTGAAAAGATGCCACAGCGGCGCAAGGGTTATACCCAGAAGGCCAATGTCGGCGGGCACAAAGTGTATCTGCGCACGGGTGAATATGAAGACGGCTCTCTGGGCGAAATCTTTATCGACATGCACAAAGAGGGTGCCGGTTTCCGGGCAATGATGAACAACTTCGCCATCGCGGTGTCGGTTGGTCTGCAATATGGCGTGCCGCTCGAAGAGTTTGTCGATGCCTTCACCTTCACCAAATTCGAGCCAGCTGGTATGGTTCAGGGCAACGATAGCATCAAATCGGCAACCTCAATCCTTGACTATATCTTCCGCGAACTGGCGGTCAGCTATCTTGACCGGACAGACCTTGCGCATGTGCAACCTCAAGGGGCCACGTTCGATACGCTAGGCCGTGGCGAGGAAGAGAATGAGGCAAATATCTCTGCAGTGAGCGAAAACGCAGCCGCGAAGTCGCTGGAAGTACTGCGTCAGATCACGTCTCCGGGCTACCTGCGTAACCGCGTACCGCAAAACCTGACAGTGTTTCAGGGTGGCCAGTCGGCGGCAGTGCAGGCGATCTCTACTTTGGTGCCGGAAGGCGACGGTGGCGTTGCCACGGCCGTAGCAAGCACAACTGCGATCTCGTCCACAACAGTGTCCATGGACGCCCGCGTCAAAGCCAAGATGCAAGGGTATGAGGGCGAAGCCTGTGGGGAATGTGGTAACTACACATTGGTGCGCAACGGCACCTGCATGAAGTGCAACACCTGCGGGGGAACCTCAGGCTGTAGCTAAGCGCGGGGCGTTCCCGCCAAACAGACAACGAGACAAGGGGCAGGTGCGCTTGCCCCTGACGCTGGCCAAGCCGCAGGCATAAAATAAAACGAGCGGTAAATTAATGAGCATGGTCACGCGAACCTCGGGGTGCCAACAGGCACCCCTTTTTCTTTGGTGAGCCGCTTGCTGAAGGTTCGGAGTGGTGCGTGATCGACATCTCAAACAGGTGCGCGCGTTTTTGAAAGCAGCTGTGACTTCGTCCGAACCCCAAACCCCCATCAAACGCGCTGTTGCAGACGGCATTTAGAAGGCGCCCCGATTTGTGATGTCCGCTTGGCATTAGCCTGACGAAACCTGCGCCATCACTGCATCGAAGCGGTCCCAACTGATGGACGCCTTATTCCCTGCGTAGCCCTCATAATGAGAACGACCTGTAGAATTCGGCAGCCCGGCCCAGATTTTTGCCATGTTGTTCATAAATTCTTGCCGCTCCAGCGTGCCGGCAAGAAAACGGTGCAGCCCTGCTTCTGCCAGCAGGATATCCGACAGTTGGTCTTGCACAGCAGCACTGAAGCGCTGCGATGTTGAGATACCAGCGCGGGCGACGACCCTGCGGAGGGTTTTGGGAATGAACTGGTAGCGGCCGATGGCGTGGGGTTGGCCGGGGGTTGCATCGACCCAGTCAAATATCTCTGCAATTGTCATTTGCGTCGGGCGTTTGCGGGGCTTGATCCGCGCGCCATGTTGCACGGCATCATAGCCGTCAAGCCGCGATTCTGCTTCCTGAATAAGTGCACGTATCAGGGTAACACCCGTCCCTTTGATGCGCGCTGTCCTTTCTTGGGCAAAGGCAGGTTCATGGGCGGGCAGATCCGCGAACAACCCGCCCGGCGCGCGGCCGACAAACAATCCCGATGCGGTCACCCGCGTGGCCACGGGCGTTGAGTGAAACAGGCTGCCGCGCAACGCCTCTCCACTGGCGGTCTGTGTGAACAGTAGGAATAAGGGCAGGGTATAACGGGCAGGGGACATCAACGCTCCATCAACAACACATCTGCCATGCTTTTGAAGCAAAAGGGTTGCAAAGCCGTTAGCACGGGAAATCGAGCGGTAGGGTTTATCTATGAATGTCGCTGCTGAGCCTATATCAAATGAAGAGCAACACAGGACGGGCCGCAATGAGTCTTCTTTTCACACCATTCATTCTTGGCAACCTCACGCTGGAAAACCGTATCGTTATTGCGCCCATGTGCCAGTATTCCGCCGTCGACGGTAACGCGCAGGATTGGCATTTGATCCATCTGGGCCAACTGGCGCTGTCAGGTGCCGGGATGTTGATCATCGAGGCAACTGCGGTCTCGCCGCGGGGGCGCATTACCCCTGGTGATCTGGGGCTTTATTCGGATGAAAACGAGACCGCTCTTGCGCGGGTGGTGACGGCGCTCCGCGCGCAATCGGATATGCCGCTGGTGATCCAGATCGCCCACGCGGGCCGGAAAGGATCAAGCCATGCGCCGTGGGATGGTGGTGGGCAAATCAGATCAGATGCGCCTTCGGGGTGGATGACCGAAGCCCCGTCTGCCTTGCCGCACGCACCTGCGGAAGAAGCGCCCGAGGCTTTGGATGCAGCGGGACTGGAGCGGGTGAAGCAGGCGTTCGTCGACACTGCCCTGCGTGCCGTGCGACTGGGCTTTGACGGGATTGAGGTGCATATGGCGCATGGCTATTTGCTGCATCAGTTCCTTTCGCCTTTGGCGAATAACCGCAGCGATGGCTATGGCGGAACACTGGAGAACCGCATGCGCTTTCCGCTTGAGGTGTTCGAGGCCGTGCGAAACGCTGTGCCGGATGATGTACCTGTCTGGGTACGGGTTTCGGCCACAGACTGGGTGCCGGATGGCTGGGACTTGGAAAGCACGATTACCCTTTCGTCCAGATTGAAAGAACTGGGGTGCGTGGCAATCGATGTCAGCACAGCAGGCGTGTCGCCCTTGCAGAAGATCCCCGTCGGCCCTGGTTTTCAGGTGCCTTTTGCTGCGAAGATCAAGGCTGCCACCGGTTTGCCGACAATGGCTGTGGGGCTGATAACAGAGCCGGAGCAGGCTGAAGCTATTCTGCAAAACGGTGACGCCGATCTGATCGCTTTGGCGCGATCCATGCTTTATGATCCGCGCTGGCCGTGGCATGCTGCCGCTGCTCTTGGAGCCCAGATCAAAGCGCCCAAGCAATACTGGCGCTCTCAACCGCGCGAGTTTTCAACGCTTTTCAAAGACGCAAGCGTGGGTCAACGCTAGACGGGTCAGGACAAAACCACACTCAGTATGACCGGAGGGGCCATGCCAGACTTTATATTCAACACAACGCCTTCAATCCGGCAATTCACGGGTGGAGCGACCCGTCTGGGACCCCTGTTGAACGGGCTGGCCTTTGCTGAACAGCGGCGCGAAGTGATGTTCGTCACGGACCCTGGTATCGTCAAATTGGGCCTGTGTGATCCTGCGCTGAGCAGCTTGCGCGATAGCGGCTTCGAGGTCACCGTTTTTGACAGTGTCGAACCGGACCCAAAAGCGACGACGGTTCTTGAAGCTGTCGCGATCGCGAAATCCGTCAATATCGCTTGTGTGGTCGGCTTCGGTGGCGGCAGCTCAATGGATGTGGCGAAGGTGATTGCGCTGCTGGCACATTCCGAGCAACCAATTGACGAAGCTTACGGTGTTAATCAGGCGACCGGATCGCGGCTACCTCTGGTATTGGTGCCAACCACGGCTGGTACAGGCTCAGAGGTCACAGCAGTGTCCATTCTGACAACAGGCAGCGAAGAGAAAAAGGGCATTGTCAGTCCATTGATTTTACCAGATGTAGCGCTGCTTGACGCAGAGCTGACGCTTGGGTTGCCGCCACATATCACTGCTGCGACAGGCGTGGATGCGATGGTGCATGCGATTGAAGCTTACACATCCAAAAGCGCCAACAATAATCCCCTGTCCCGTATGCTTGCTGTACAGGCTCTGGACCTTTTGGGGGCCAATATCCGTGAAGCCGTGGGCAACGGCAGCAACATCACGGCACGTAGCAATATGCTGTTGGGGTCGATGTTGGCGGGGCAGGCCTTTGCCAATTCGCCTGTGGCGGCAGTGCATGCGTTGGCCTATCCTGTGGGCAGCCTGTTTCACGTCCCGCATGGCCTGTCCAACGCTCTGGTTCTGGCCGAGGTGATGCGCTTCAACGCGCAGGTCTGTGGGGCGGACTACGCCGAGCTGGCACCACATGTTTTCCCCGATATCAATCAGGATCGTCCGACCGAGCAGATTTGCGAAGACTTCATCGCCCGTCTTGTTCAATTGAATATTGATCTGGGGCTAGAGAAAGGGCTCTCGCAGGTCGGGATCGGTGTCGGTGATATTGAACGCCTGTCTTCGGATGCGATGAATCAGACGCGATTGCTGGTCAATAATCCACGCGAAGTCACGTTGGAAGACGCGCGCCGGATTTATGAAGAGGCGCTGTAGCCCGATTCAGCGATGGCAGGGTCGGTCGCTTAAAGCGCATCTGGAAACAGGGCGATCCAGATGCCCGCGAACATCGCGATACCGCCAAAATTCACCCACGTGTGCCATATCGCATAGCGATAAGGCATGCTGCGGCGGACGTAAAACATGGTCCCGATCACATAGCAAAAAGCGCCGCCAATAATGAACCACAATGTTGACAGCGGCACGTCGCCCATATCCGGCAGCGCGCAAAGTCCGATTGCACCCAGCCCAAGGTAGGAGGCCGTCGACCAGCGTGCCTGCACCGCTTCGCCGGTAATTTTGTGCCACATGGCCAAAGCTGTCAGACCCCAACAAAGCACAAGCAGGAATAATGTCCACACCGTTCCGGCCTGCACAAAGAACGGTGTGAAAGTTCCTGATATAACTGGGTAAATCGCTGCGTGATCTATCCTGCGCAGCCTGACGCGGCGGTCATGCCATGGCGAAAAATGATAGGCACAGGAGGCCAGATTCGACAGTAGGGCAAACAGCACATAGACCATGACGGCAATCAGCAGCGCAGGTCCGACCGCGCCAGTGGCTTTCGCGATCAGGAAGCCACCTGCACCCAACACAAGTGTTAAACCGACAATATGCACGGCCAGATCGGCGCGGCGGTGGGTCGGGTTCACGCTGGGATAGGTTGTTTCTGCCATGACATGCTCTGGTATTTGGATGCTTCCGAGGTAGTCGTTAAGGGCTATCGTGTCCAGAATTCCGGTGCGTCAGTTACCCATGCTGTGCAAAAGACGTCGGTACCCGTTGGAGATCGGGCACAGATGCCCCATATGTTGGCACAGCAGCCGTACTCAGGTCCCCAGATCAAAGGAAAAACACCATGGAACTTAACGCCGATTTTACGTCCCGCGTTGTCGTTCACTCTGACCGAATTGACTGGGTCGCGTCCCCGATGGCGGGTGTGGACCGCCGGATGCTGGACCGGATTGGCGGAGAAGTGGCGCGTGCGACTTCAATCGTGCGCTATGCGCCGGGCAGCAAGTTTTCTGCGCATACCCACACTGGCGGTGAGGAATTCATCGTGTTGGAAGGCGTGTTTCAGGATGAACACGGGGACTATCCCGCCGGCACCTATGTGCGCAATCCGCCGACCACCTCCCATACCCCCGGTGCGGCAGAAGGCTGCGTGATCTTTGTGAAGCTTTGGCAGTTTGATCCAAAGGATCGCACCCAGTTCCGCAAGGACATGTCAGGGGCGCTTGGCGATGCGCGGGATGGTGTTGCCACCGCGTTGCTGCACAGCGATGCGCGTGAAACGGTCACATATCATGTGCTGGAAGCTGGCGCCATGCTTGCCAATAGCGACGCAGGCGGCATTGAAATGCTGGTGCTTGGCGGGGCAGTACAAGAAGGTGGTGAGACCCTTGAAAAAGGCGCATGGCTCAGGTTGCCGGAAGGGGCTGCGCTGCAAGCTGTTGCTGGCGAGAGCGGGGCACAGGTCTGGATCAAGACAGGACATTTGCCTTTTGCGCAAGCGCCACAGGTTTGATGTGGTTGCGGCGCACAAACGAGGGCTGACATGCGGACATTGATCATCGGGGCGGGCCTATCGGGGCTTGCTTTGGCCGAGGCGTTTGAGCGCGCGGGCCATGATTACCTGCTTGTCGACGCGCGCGCGTGTGTTGGCGGCCGTATCCTGACAGAGCATGTCGGCGGTGCGGCGTTTGATCTGGGGCCTGCGTGGTTTTGGCCGGGCCAGCCACGGATTGCCGCACTTATTGAACGGCTAGGATTGCAAAAGTTCGATCAATACGCGGCTGGCGCGTTGACGTTCGAGGATTCGCAGGGTCACGTTCAGCGCGGGCGCGGGTTTGCCTCGATGGAGGGCTCTTGGCGGCTTGAAGGGGGGCTGGGCGCGTTAACGGCGGCTTTGCTTCGCCGTTTGTCGCAAGATCGCGTGCGGTTGAATGCTCTGGTTACGGCGCTTTCCCGAACGCGAGACGGAATCGCTGCGAAGCTGGCAGGCGGCGAAACCCTGCACGCGGGGCGTGTCGTGCTGGCATTACCACCGCGTGTCGCAACGCAAATCGACTTTGAACCCGCATTGCCCAAGGCAACTATGGCAGTGATGGGCGGTGTGCCCACATGGATGGCAGGTCAGGCAAAGGCCGTCGCTGTCTATGAAACGGCCTTTTGGCGGACAGCCGGACTGTCAGGCGATGCCACAAGCCGCTTTGGCCCGATGGTCGAGATTCATGATGCCTCGCCTGACCGTGGTGGCCCCGGTGCGTTGTTTGGTTTTATCGGAGTGCCGCCCGAGGGCAGGGCGGATGTGCCAGTCCTCCGACAGCAGCTTCTGGCTCAGCTTGTCCGGCTGTTTGGCCCAGACGCTGCGCAGCCAATAAAGCTGATTGTTCAAGACTGGGCTTATGATCCGTTGACGGCAACTGATGCAGACCGCGCGCCGCTTTATGCCCATCCCGATTACGGGATGCCCGCCGCGCTACAGGACCTGTGGGACGGACGTCTAAGTATGGCGGGGACCGAAGTGGCGCAGCAATTTGGTGGCTATCTGGAAGGCGCTCTTGAGGCGGCAGAGGCTGTGATGCGCGCATGATCGCCTATATCGGGCTGTTCGCATCGGCGCTTGTCGCGGCGACTGTCCTGCCGATGCAATCCGAGGCGGTTCTGACAGGTCTGTTGGCCGCAGGTGGTCGATCTGTTGGGTTGCTGATCACGGTTGCAACTGTCGGGAATGTGCTTGGCTCAATCGTCAACTGGTACCTGGGGCGCGCGCTGTTGCGGTTCAAGGAACGCCGCTGGTTTCCCAGCTCGGACACGCAGCTTGAGCGGGCACAGCGCTGGTACGCGCGTTACGGTCGCTGGTCTTTGTTGGGTAGCTGGTTGCCGATTGTTGGTGATCCGTTGACTGTCGTCGCGGGGGTCATGCGCGAACCCTTGGTTCCGTTTGTCGTGATTGTCACGATTGCCAAGGCAGGCCGCTATCTGGTGTTGGCCGCCCTGGTCCTGAGCTGGGTCTAGACCTAGACAGAAGGGGCGAAACCCCAGATCAATTGGCGCAGGCCAAGGGCGGCACCTGCCATGATGCTTAGCAATGTTACCGGTGCGCTGTAGGCAAGGACGGAAAATCCGGACAACCCCTGACCAATGCTGCATCCCACTGCCACAACCGCGCCAACCCCCATCAGCGCCGCACCAAGGATTTGTCGGCGCAGCTCTCGCGGATCATCACAAGCTTCCCAACGGAAATGCCCTTTGACCAAGCTGCCAACCAAGGCGCCCAGCAATACCCCCACAACAGAGCCTGTCCCAAAGCTGATCGTATTGCCGGAGGATGTCATGGCATAAAGAAGTGTCTCGCCGATGGGTGCTGAAAATGTGTGGCTAACGATAGGGGTCGCGTCATACCCGTTGCTGGCTACCCATTGGGTTCCCGCCCATCCGCTGACAATCGCAAGGCCTGCAATCGCTCCCCAAAAGATGTGACTGGGTGAGGCCCGCAAAGAGCGGCTGAGCAGGGTAAGGGCTAGGATCACGCATCCTAGTGCGATACCGACCAGATCAGGCGACATACCCGTCAGACGCCCTGCGGCCTGTGCAATGCCGGGGGCGGTATCCGCAGGAATGGCGTCGCCGAACGCCCAAATCCGAAGCCCTGAGACAGGCCCGCCAAGCGCCATATAGGCAGAGACACCCATTACCAGTACAATCAGGAGGGATCGCAGGTCTCCTCCGCCGACACGGGCAAGTGCGCCGTAGCCGCAGTTGCCCGCAAGCGCCATGCCGTAACCGAACACGAGGCCGCCAACAACGCTGGCCACAGGATTCCAGATGCGGCTGAGGTAAAGCGTCTGATCCAGTTCAAGCAATCCGCCCGCAGACAGGCCGAACGTACCGATGACCGACACGCCGATCGCAATGCCCCACATCCGCAAACGCAGCGGGTTCTCTCCATAGTAAAGATCTTCGATAGCGCCAAGTGTGCAGAACCTGCCAATACGTGCTGCAAGTCCAAGCAACACACCGCCAAACAGCCCGACAAGGGCCACTAACACCGGTTCAGGCAAAATATCAAACATATCTAGAGGGCCACACAGAGTGCATTGGCCCTACGCGGCATATCAGCTGCGCGCAGTCTCAATTTGACCGGCAGAACAGATCATATACGACTTCCATGATCTGTTTGGGGCGGTCGTCAGTAAGGCTGTAAAAGATTGTCTTACCGTCACGCCGCGGTGTCACAAGCCCTTCAAGCCGCAAGCGCGACAGCTGTTGTGAAACAGCTGCCTGCCGCGCAGACAAAAGCTCTTCAAGTTCGGTAACAGATTTCTCGCCGGAGGCGAGGTGACACAAAATCATCAATCGGCCTTCATGGCTGATTGCTTTGAGGAAGTTTGACGCTTCGACGGCGCTTGCTGCCATCTTGTCCATATCTTCTTCACACATGTTCACGTCAAATACCGGTAGGCCCATTTTTTCCTCGTATGCCGATGCTTTTCCGGCGCTAAGATCGTTATTTCGAAGGTTCATAAGGGCCTCACCCACACGTTAGCCTAAGCCACGGGCTTCCTATCATAAACTAATTGGTCAATTCAACTTTTTCGCGTTCGAGCATCTGTTTTAGCAATCCCCAAAAGAAATCCTCACCGGGATAGCCTTCGATGCGGGATACTTCGGTGTTATCCACAACCAGCACAAACGTCGGTGTGAAAAACAGCGGGCGCGCAAATGTCAGATCATCAGGAGAGGGAGCGCGGATATCGATGCGCCGCAACGGAGCAGCCTGACCTTCAGCCGTTTTCGGATAGATTTCAGAGATTTCTTCGTTCCAGCGCGCACACCACATGCAACCCTCTTCCTCTACCATGATCAGACGCACGTCTGCCAAAGCAGCCGATACGCTGAGGCATGCCACCAAAGCACCAAAAAAGAGAGACCGTACGAACATGCCAAATTGACCTTTGATACTTAAATAACGTAATCTGAATATGTGAATTTTACAAGGGTGCGCCACTACCATGATGGAAATTACTTTTGCCGGTGCGGCACTGGCAGGACTTCTTTCATTCCTGTCGCCCTGCATCCTGCCGATTGTCCCATTTTACCTGAGCTATCTTGCAGGGGTCGGTATGAATCAGATCAGTGCGGAGGCTACAATTGATCGCAAGACACGCCGCCGCGCGGTGATGGCTGCGTGCTTTTTTGCGGCGGGCGTCATTACGATTTTCATGGGCTTAGGGGCGGCCGCCACGATGTTCGGGCAGGTGGTGCGCGAATACTTCGATATTTTGCGCTGGGTCGCAGCGGCGATCATCATCGCGATGGGCCTGCATTTTCTCGGCGTTATCCGCATCGGCATTCTTTACCGTCAGATGCGCGCGGATACCGGCAGCACTTCAAATGTAAGTCTGCTGGGGGCCTATGTGATCGGACTGGCGTTTGCCTTTGGTTGGACACCTTGTGTCGGGCCTGTTCTGGCGGCGATCCTGTTCATGGCGGGCGGGGCTGACACAGCGTCAACCGGTGCGGGTTTGTTGTTTGTCTATGGTGTGGGCATGACTGCGCCGTTCATCCTTGCGGCATTTTTCATCGGTCCGTTCATGCGTTGGATGCAGAAGTTCCGCAAACACCTTGGAAAAATTGAAAAAATTATGGGTATCATGTTGATCGTATTCGGTCTGTTGATTGCCACCAATTCGATGAATTACATCGCCCAGTGGATGCTGTCTGTGGTGCCCACTTTCGGTACAATAGGATAATGGGAGGACGTCATATGAAGAAATTGATAACTGCGAGCCTTGCGCTGATTGCAATGACCGTCTGGGCGAATGCCGCAATATTGGGAGATGACGGCCTGCACAAAGCGCCGTGGATGCGTGACACGTTCAAGGATCTTTCCGAAGATCTCGAAGAGGCGAACGCTGAAGGCAAGCGTTTGATGGTCATCATCGAACAGCGCGGCTGCATCTACTGTAAAAAGATGCACGAAGAGGTTTTTCCCGTCGAAGAGATCGCCTCCTATATTAATGAGAACTACTTTGTTGTGCAGATCAACATGTTTGGTGATGTCGAAGTAACCGACTTTGACGGGGAGGCTCTGGCCGAAAAGGACATGGTCAAAAAGTGGGGCGCATTGTTTACGCCGATGATTTTGTTCTTTCCTGAAGAGGTGGATGAAGGGTTGAGCGCTTCTCGGGCGGCGGTCGCCACAATGCCGGGCGCTTTCGGGCGTCATACCACCTTCAATATGCTCAATTGGGTCGTTGAAAAAGGGTATGATGGCGATGAACCGTTTCAAAAGTACCATGCCCGCAAGTTCGAAGAGCAAAGTAAATAAGGGTTTCGGTAGCGGTCCTGCGGGATTTCGCACGTTATAATTCAATTAACTGAATTTGTTGTTGCGTGATGTCGAGAGTGTGCGCTACGGTATACCGAATAAGGTCTGAGGGAGGACTCATGAGGATTTTTGGTATTACAGCCATCACGGCTGGGCTTATGGCTTCGGGCGTATACGCCGAAGATGTGGCGCCGACAGCAGTTAGCTATACTGACGGCGCAGTTGAACAATCATTGACCGGCGTTGCTGGTGATGCTGCCAACGGTCGTTTGATCGTCGGCGATAAAAAGCAGGGTAACTGCGTTGCCTGTCATGAAGTCAGCGACCTGGCGGATGTGCCATTTCAGGGCAACATCGGCCCTATGCTGGATGGCGCGGGGGAGCGTTGGTCCGAAGCGGAGCTGCGCGGGATCGTTGCGAATGCAAAGGTGATGTTCGAGGGCAGCATGATGCCGTCCTTCTATCGCACCGAAGGCTACATACGCCCGGGCAACGCCTACACAGGCAAAGCGGCGGATGACACTTTCGGCCCGCTGCTGTCCGCGCAACAAGTTGAAGACGTAGTGGCCTATTTGGCCACCCTCAAAGAATAATCAAACCCGAACGGGAATGAAGGAGTATACAGATGGAAATGACGAGACGTGACGCCATTGCGATGGGGGCAGGGGCCCTTTTGATCGCAGGCTTGCCGATCCGCGCATCGGCGGCGGCAGAAGAAGCAATCGCTGCCTTTACGGGTGGCGCAGAAATCGGGTCTGGTGACATCAGCCTGACAGCCCCCGAAATCGCCGAGAACGGTAACACTGTGCCGGTCGAAGTATCTTCGGAAACAGCTGCCGAGATCATGTTGCTGGCAACAGGCAACCCCACACCGGGTGTTGCAACGTTCAAGTTCGGCAAACTGGCCGGATCGCGTTCTGCATCAACACGCATCCGCCTCGCGGGCACGCAGGACGTCGTTGCAATCGCCAAGCTGGACGATGGATCGTTCGTGCAGGCGTCTAGCACTGTGAAAGTAACAATCGGCGGCTGCGGCGGCTAAAGGTCTTTAGGAGAAACAATCATGGCATCTGATGTAAAACCACGCGTCAAAGTACCAAAATCGGCAACCGCCGGCGAGGCCATCACAATCAAAACGCTGATCAGCCACAAGATGGAATCCGGTCAGCGCAAGGACAAGGAAGGCAATGCCATTCCGCGTTCGATCATCAATCGTTTCACCTGTGAATTCAACGGTGAGAGCGTGATTGACGTGAAGATGGAGCCTGCGATCTCCACCAACCCGTACTTCGAATTCGAAGCATTGGTCCCTGAGGCCGGTGAATTCAAATTCACATGGTACGACGACGACGGCTCGGTCTACGAAGACGCAAAAACAATCGCGATCGGCTGAACGCATTTTTACCTTGGGAGGGACACCATGCGGAAATTGACAGGCGCACTGCTTGCAACTCTGTTGACAACATCGGCAGCTTTTGCCGATCCGGTCGATGACAATCTGATCCTCAACGAAGAGACTGAAATGGTCACGCGCACTGCCGCGCCAGAGCATGTTTCTGACGCGTTGGACGAAGTGATGTCAGGCTGGCTGTTCCGCGGGACAGAGACCCGTGCGATGCAGGCGGATGACTTCGACAACCCCGGCATGATTTTTGTGGAACAGGCGGAGGAGGTCTGGAACACAGCCGAGGGGAGCGCAGGCAAATCATGTGCAGATTGCCACGGTGCATCTGCGGACATGTCTGAAGTGCGTCCGACGTATCCGAAGTGGAATGCAGACGCTGGCGAAGTACGCACGCTTGAAATGCAGATCAACGACTGCCGCACCAACCAGATGGGCGCAGACGAGTGGAAGTACACTGGTGGCGATATGGTCAACATGACCGCATTGCTGGCGTCTGTTTCCCGTGGTTTGCCCGTGAACGTCGCAATCGACGGACCCGCGCAATCGATGTGGGAGCAGGGCAAAGAGCTGTATTACACACGGACAGGCCAGCTTGAACTGTCTTGCGCAAATTGCCACGAAGACAACTATGGCAACATGATCCGTGCAGACCACCTGAGCCAGGGCCAGATCAACGGCTTCCCTGTCTATCGTCTGAAAAACACAAAGCTGAATTCGGCGCATAGCCGCTTTAAAGGTTGTGTGCGCGATACCCGCGCCGAGACTTATAGCCCGGGCAGCCAAGAGTTCGTCGCACTTGAGCTTTATGTCGCGTCCCGCGGCAACGGCCTGAGTGTCGAAGGTCCAGCCGTCCGCAACTAAACTATCTGAGCCCCGCCCGAGAGATCGGCGCGGGGCTTTTCTGCTCTAATCCATTCAATAATGCGCATATGTATGCGCAACTGGGAGTTCCCAAAATGATTTCTCGTCGTGATTTTTTGCAAACCAGCATGGCAGCAGCCGCCCTTTACGGCTCTTCTGGTTTTGGGAACTGGGCGCGTCTGGCTGCCCAACAGGCGCTGACGCAAGACAAGCTGCTAGAGTTTGACACCTTCGGGAATGTCTCGTTGATCCACATCACCGACATCCATGCTCAGCTAAAACCGATCTATTTCCGAGAGCCGGAGATTAACATCGGGGTAGGCGGCAACAAGGGCGCTGTACCCCATGTTACTGGCGCCGACTTCCGCAAGCTTTACGGCATCGAGGACGGCAGCCCGTCTGCCTATGCGCTGTCCTACAATGATTTCAGCGCCTTGGCGCAGAGCTATGGCCGTGTTGGCGGGCTGGACCGTGTGGCCACCGTGATCAATTCGATCCGTGCTGACCGCCCTGACGCACTGCTGCTGGATGGCGGCGATACATGGCACGGCAGCTACACCTGCTACCAGACCCAAGGGCAGGACATGGTAAATGTCATGAACGCGCTCAAGCCTGACGCGATGACGTTCCACTGGGAATTCACACTCGGCTCTGACCGGGTGAACGAGATCGTTGAAGGTCTGCCGTTCGCCGCCCTTGGCCAGAACATCTTTGACGCTGAATGGGATGAGCCATCCGACCTCTTCCCGCCCTATAAATTCTATGAGACTGGCGGCGTAAAAGTAGCCGTGATCGGTCAGGCATTCCCCTACATGCCCATCGCCAATCCGGGCTGGATGTTCCCCGAATACTCCTTTGGTATCCGCGACGAGAATATGCAGGCCATGGTTGACGAAGTGCGCGCGAAGGGTGCCGAGCTTGTCGTATGCCTCAGCCACAACGGCTTTGACGTTGATAAGCAGATGGCGGGTAAAGTTACCGGCATTGATGTGATCCTGTCAGGTCACACCCACGACGCGCTGCCCGAACCTGTGCTGGTTGGTGAGACGATTATCGTCGCCTCCGGTTCTAACGGCAAGTTTGTCAGCCGGGTTGATCTGGATGTACAGAATGGGCGGATGATGGGCTTCCGTCATAAGTTGATCCCGATCTTCTCGGACGTGATTACGCCGGACGCCGAGGTGGCCAAGCTGATTGATGAGCAGCGCGCGCCCTATGCAGACCAGCTGAGCGAAGTCATTGGCCGCACAGGCGATGCACAAACGCTTTATCGCCGTGGGAATTTTAACGGGACATGGGATGACCTGATCTGCGATGCGCTGATCTCGGAGCGTGAGGCAGACATCGCGCTTAGCCCTGGCGTGCGCTGGGGGCCGTCCATCCTGCCCGGTCAGGACATCACCCGCGAAGACATCTGGAACGTCACTTCTATGACCTACGGTGAGGCTTACCGCACTGAAATGACAGGTGAATTCCTGCATGTGGTGCTAGAGGATGTGGCCGACAACCTGTTCAACCCCGATCCCTATTACCAACAGGGCGGCGACATGGTGCGCACGGGCGGACTTGGCTATAAAATCGATGTGACCAAGCCGCAGGGCAGCCGTATCACCGAGATGACTCTGCTGAAAACAGGCGAGAAGATTGATCCGTCGAAAACCTATCAGATTGCGGGCTGGGCTTCGGTCAACGAAGGCACGGAAGGCCCGAAAATCTGGGATGTGGTCGAGGCGCATATCGCCAAACAAGGCACGATCTCGCTTGACCCAAATAACAGCGTGGAAGTGGTCGGCGCGTAAATCCGGCCCGACAGGGAGAGATACCATGAAGAGATTTATCGCGACAACGGCTTTGACCGTGATGATGGCCACCAGTGCTTTTGCCGAAGGTGTGGTGCACCGTGTGGCTGTGCATGTGGATCAGAACGATCCTCAGGTGATGAACATGGCTCTCAACAACGTCGCCAACCTGACCAGCTATTATGAGGCACAAGGCGACACAGTCATGGTTGAGCTGGTGGCCTATGGTCCGGGGCTCAACATGTTTGTCCCGGGCAAAAGCCCTGTCGAGGACCGCATTTCGACAATGTCGCTAGAGATGGAAAATCTGAGCTTTGCCGCGTGCGGCAACACTCTGCGCAATATGAGCAAAAAAGCAGGCAAAGACATCACCTTGATGGATGAGGCGACCATTGTGCCCTCCGGTGTCGTGCGCCTGATTGAATTACAAGAGAAAGACTATGCCTACATCCGGCCCTGATTCAGCGGCCTGATTGTTGCTAGCTAACAAAAGGAGAATGCCATGACGCATAAACCCTCACGCAGACAATTTTTAAGAAGCAGCGTAGCGGCTGGCGCAGCAATCACTGTTGCCGGAACTGCCAAGGCGCAAACGCCTGATCCGCTGATCACCGAAGTGCAGCCTTGGGCGCAGGCCTTTGGCGAGGGGGTAGATGCAACGCCTTACGGCATGCCGATCGAGTATGAGAGCGATGTCATCCGCCGCAACGTTGAGTGGCTCACCGCAGATACGGTCAGCTCGATCAACTTCACGCCGATCCACGCGCTTGATGGTACCATCACGCCGCAGGGCTGTGCGTTCGAGCGTCACCACTCCGGTGCGATTGAGCTCAAGAAAGAAGATTACCGCCTGATGATCAACGGCTTGGTCGATACGCCGCTGGTCTTTACCTACGCTGATCTTGAACGGTTCCCGCGTGAAAACCACGTGTATTTCTGCGAATGTGCAGCCAATACAGGCATGGAGTGGGCAGGCGCGCAGCTCAACGGTGCGCAGTTCACCCATGGTATGATCCATAACATGGAATACACGGGCGTTCCGCTGCGCACCCTGCTGGAAGAGGCAGGCTTGGACACGGCAGGCGATCTCAAGGATAAATGGGTCTTTGTTGAGGGGGCGGATGCTTCTTCCAATGGCCGCTCGATCCCGATGGAAAAGGCGCTGGATGACTGCTTGATCGCGTTCAAGGCCAATGGCGAGGCGCTGCGCAAGGAGCATGGCTATCCTGTGCGTCTTGTTGTGCCGGGTTGGGAAGGCAATATGTGGGTCAAGTGGATCCGCCGGATCGAAGTTGTCGATACCCCCGTAGAAAGCCGCGAAGAGACATCGAAATACACCGACACGCTTGAAGACGGCACAAGCCGCAAGTGGACATGGGCGATGGATGCCAAATCTGTCGTAACCAGCCCCAGCCCTCAGGCGCCGATTACCCATGGAAAAGGGCCGCTGGTGATCTCTGGTCTGGCTTGGTCTGGTCGCGGGGCGATCACCCGTGTTGATGTCTCCAAAGATGGCGGCATGACGTGGGAAACCGCACGTCTGGCCAAGCCGGGCGAGAAGATGGCGCTTACGCGCTTCTATCTCGACACGGATTGGGACGGATCGGAAATGATGCTTCAAAGTCGCGCCATGGACGACACAGGTTATATCCAACCCACAAAAGCACAGCTGCGCGAAGTGCGCGGCCTGAATTCAATCTATCACAATAACTGTATCCAGACATGGCTGGTGCGCAGCAACGGCGAGGCGGAAAATGTCGAAGTTTCTTAAATCAACAGCTCTTTTGACAGCTCTGGCTCTGGTCTCCGGTCCGGCGTTTGCAGAAAAACTCGGGTTGGGCCGTCCGGCCTTGCCAGAAGAGGTCGCCGCATGGAACGGCGAAGTTCATCCTGACGGAACGGGTCTGCCCGCAGGGTCAGGTGATGCAATCGTTGGCGAAGAGATTTTCGCCGACAAATGCGCAGCCTGCCACGGTGATTTCGCCGAAGGCATCGGCAACTGGCCAAAGTTGGCCGGTGGGGCAGATACACTGGATCGTGAAGACCCGCTTAAGACAGTCGGCTCTTACTGGCCCTATCTGTCTACCGCGTTTGACTACATCAAACGGTCGATGCCGTATGGCAATGCAGGCACGCTGACCGATGATGAAACCTACGCAATCGTCGCCTATATCCTGTATTCCAACGATCTGATCGAAGATGATTTTGTGCTTTCCAAAGAAACGTTCTTTGACGTGGAAATGCCCAACGCCGACGGCTTCTTCGTGGATGACCGCGCCGAGACTGAATATGCAGTTTGGTCGGGTGAGCCTTGCATGGAGAACTGCAAAAGCGAGCCTGTGAAAGTCACCATGCGCGCGATGGTTCTGGACGTGACACCGCAGGAAGAAGCTGCTGCCGAGCCAGCTGCAGAAGAGCCCGCAGTCGTTGTAGCAGAGGCACCCAAAGAAGAAGCACCAGCAGAAGCGGAACCTGAAGTGGTGGCGGCTGCTTTTGATGCTGATCTGGCTGCCAAGGGCGAAAAGGTTTTCAGAAAGTGTAAATCTTGCCATCAGGTCGGCGAAGGCGCCAAGAACAAGGTTGGCCCGATGCTGAACGGGATCGTAGATCATGCGGCCGGCGCTGTTGAAGGCTTCAAGTATTCCAAGCCCATGCAAAAGGCGGCTGAGGACGGTCTGGTCTGGTCCGAAGCCGAACTGGCAAGCTTTCTGGAGAACCCCAAGAAGTACATGAAGGGCACTAAGATGTCCTTTGCAGGGCTCAGGAAGGAAGACGACCAGCTTGCGGTTGTCGAATACCTGAAGTCAGTAGGCGACTAACCAATGGGATCGCTGGCCAAATCTGTCGTCACTCTTGCCGCCCTTGCGGTGGCGGGGGCGGGCTGGGCCAGCGAAATTGGTGATCCAGAAAAAGGCGCTGCGGTTTTCAAGAAAAATTGCAGCGCCTGCCATGATGTGGGAAAAGATGCGCGCAATCGCGTTGGACCACAGCTGAACGGGATATACGGGCGCACGGCGGGTGTTGTTACGGGGGTAACATACTCCCCCAATATGATCCGCATGGGCAATGATGGTCTGATCTGGACGGCCGAAACGCTTGATGCCTATCTTGAAAACCCTCGCGCTTTGGTCTCGAAAACCCGGATGAGTTTTCGCGGTCTGGATGATCCACAAAAGCGTGACGATCTGCTGGCCTATTTGAGGGTCTATTCCGACAATCCTGCAAATATCCCCGAAGCGGAGCCAACGGCGCGGGGCACGGATCATGATCTTGATCCCGCGATTCTGGCCATTCAGGGGGATCCCGAATACGGTGAATACCTCGCCAGTGAGTGCCAGACATGCCATCAGGCAAGCGGGGCCAATGACGGTATTCCCGGCATCAGCGGCTGGCCCGATGAAGATTTCGTGGTTGCCATGCACGCCTATAAACGCAAGCTCAGACCGCATCCTGTCATGCAAATGATGGCAGGGCGTTTGTCTGACGAAGAGATTGCAGCCTTGGCTGCCTACTTCAAGGACCTCGAATAACGGGGCCACCAAATTGATAACTCTGGGAGGAGACGATCATGACACTGAACAGACGGATATTCCTTGGTACGGGCGCTGCCGCGGCCGCAACACTTGCCGCACCTGCGGTCTTTGCAGCGGGCCACGGTAAGCCGCGTGTGGTTGTCGTAGGTGGCGGGGCAGGTGGTGCCACGGCTGCGCGCTACATCGCCAAAGACAGCAAGGGCGAAATCGCCGTGACGCTGATTGAACCGACGCGCCAGTATTACACCTGTTTCTTCTCCAACCTTTATCTGGGCGGCTTCAAAGAGATGGATGATCTCGGTCATTCCTATGGCGGTCTTGCTGCAGGTGGGGTGAATGTCGTGCATGACTACGCCGTGGGCGTGGACCGCGATACCAAGATGGTGGCGCTCGCCAGTGGCGGCTCTGTCCCCTATGACAAGCTGATCCTGTCGCCGGGTATTGATTTTGTGGACGGCGCGGTTGAGGGCTGGGACCTGTCTGCGCAAAACGCCATGCCCCATGCCTATAAGGGCGGATCACAGACTGAATTGCTCAAAGCACAGCTGATGGCGATGCCTGAGGGCGGGACCTTTGCAATGGTCGCACCTCCTAATCCTTACCGCTGCCCTCCGGGCCCGTATGAGCGGATCTCGATGGTGGCGCATTACCTGAAGGCTAACAATCCGACAGCCAAGATCCTTGTTGCCGATCCGAAAGAGAAATTCTCGAAGCAATCGTTGTTTCAGGAAGGTTGGTCGAACCATTATTCCGGCATGATTGACTGGATCGGCTCTGATTTCGGCGGCGGCAATGTCGTGGTTGATCCTGACGCGATGACGCTGTCCATCGACGGTGAAGTAACCAGCGTCGATGTTTGCAACGTCATCCCTGCGATGAAGGCGGGTCATATCGCCGAACTTGCTGGCGTGACTGAGGGGAACTGGGCGCCGGTGAACGCCGCTGACATGTCCTCCAAGGCAGATGCTGATATCTACGTGCTAGGCGATTCCGCACAGCAGGGCGATATGCCGAAATCCGGTTTCTCTGCCAACTCGCAGGCAAAGGTTTGCGCCAATGCGGTGCGCGGTGCGCTGACCGGCTCCAAGGTCTTTCCGGCAAAGTTTTCTAACACATGCTGGTCACTGATTGACACCAATGACGGCGTCAAAGTCGGAGCCACCTATGAGGCAACGCCGGAAAAAATCGCCAAAGTAGATGGGTTTATCTCAGCCACAGGCGAAACTGCCGAATTGCGCAAGACGACCTATGAGGAATCCGAGGGCTGGTATGCCGGTATCACCGCGGACATGTTCGGCGCTTAGGTTAAACCGCCTGAGCCTTGATGCAGATCAAGGCTCAGGTTTTTGTTACGTGAGAAACTGATCAACAAAGAGGAGAATGACATGGTACGATCTATTTTGTTGGCAGCTGTTTTTGGCATCGCAACCAGTGTGAGTGCCGGTGCCGAAGAGGCGTACACAGTGCATTCATTCGAGGGCAGCTTTGATGACGCTACCTTCAGCGTTGAAAGCGCGATTGTCGGTCGGGGACTTGTGATCGATTACGTGAGCCACACGGGTGAAATGCTCAACCGGACGGCGGCGGACGTGGGCAGCGAAGTGAAGCTGTTCGAGGCTGCGGATGTGTTTCTGTTCTGCTCGGCTGTGGTGTCGCGCAAGGTGATGGAAGCCGATCCGATGAATATTGCGCATTGTCCCTACGGGATTTTTGTTGCGGACCGCGACGGTCAGGTGATGATCGGGCACCGGAACTATCCCGAAGGTGCCATGCAGGAAGTACAAGCACTGCTTGATGATATCGTCCGCGAGGCGGTGGGGGACTAATGAACTACCAGAATTTTTTTAAGGGCGCGCTGGACGATCTGCGCGATCAGGGCAACTATCGCGTGTTCGCTGAATTGGAGCGAACTTGCGGCGATTTCCCACATGCGACGTCGCACGGGACTGAGACATCGGATGTGACCATTTGGTGTTCAAACGACTATCTCGGCATGGGCCAGCACCCCAAGGTGCTGGAGGCCATGCACGAAGCGTTGGATCGTTGTGGGGCAGGTGCTGGTGGCACGCGCAACATATCGGGCACAACGCACGACCATGTCCTGCTGGAGGCCGAGTTGGCCGATCTGCACGGCAAGGAAGACGCGCTGCTGTTTACGTCCGGTTATGTTTCGAACTGGGCGGCGCTTGGTACGCTTGCGGGGCGCATTCCTGATTGTGTGGTCCTGTCTGACGCGCTGAACCATGCGTCAATGATCGAAGGTATCCGCCATTCCAAAGCAGAACGAATGATCTGGAAGCACAATGATCTTGCCGATCTGGAGGCCAAGCTGGCAGCCTTGCCGCTCGACCGACCCAAGCTGATCGCGTTTGAGAGCGTCTATTCCATGGATGGTGACATCGCCCCGATCGAGGCGATCTGCGATCTGGCCGATAAATATAATGCCATGACATATCTGGACGAAGTGCATGCGGTTGGCCTCTACGGTCCACGCGGCGGCGGCATTGCCGAACGCGACGGGCTGATGGACCGCCTCACTGTGATTGAGGGAACGCTGGGCAAGGCGTTTGGTGTGGTTGGCGGATACATCGCCGCTTCGACCGAGCTGTGCGATTTCGTGCGCAGCTTTGCCAGTGGGTTTATCTTTACCACCGCCCTTCCGCCTGCGGTTGCCGCCGGAGCAGCAGCCTCCATCCGGCACCTGAAAGACAGCGCGGCAGAACGGGCGGAGCAGCAAGCCAAGGTGGCACAGGTGCGGGCGCGGCTTGACGCCATCGGCATCCCCCATGTGGAAAACCCCAGCCACATCATTCCGGTGATGGTTGGTGACCCGCATAAATGCAAATTCATCTCGGATATGCTGTTGAAAGAATACGGCATTTATATCCAGCCGATCAATTATCCCACGGTCCCGAAAGGCACCGAACGTCTGCGCATCACGCCGTCACCGGTGCACAGCGATGCGGATATCGAACAGCTTATCGGCGCGCTTGAAGACCTATGGGCGCAATGTCAGTTGGCACGGATGCCGCTTGCCGCGCAATAGCGGCATGTGAGGTAGGCATCTGCGGCCATCTGCATGATCGTCCAACACAAAGGATCGTCAGATGCTTGAGACCGTATTGGACCGCTTCGGAGATGGTTTCGTCCTGGCCGCCGCTGGTGCGATTACCGGCGTCTTGTTTGGCGTTATGGCGCAGCATTCGCGCTTTTGCTTGCGCGCTGCCACGGTCGAAGTTGCCGAAGGTCGCTTTGGCCCGCGCTTGTCGATCTGGTTTATTGCTTTTTCGGCTGCTGTGCTGGCCGTGCAAGGCGCAATCGCGGCGGGCTGGCTGGACGTGAACGAGGCCCGACCGCTGGCAGCCACAGGCAGTTTGTCAGGCGCGATGATTGGCGGGTTGATGTTTGGCTGCGGTATGATCCTTGCACGGGGGTGTGCCAGCCGATTGCTGGTCTTGTCAGCAACAGGGAACCTGCGCGCGCTGATGACAGGGCTTGTCCTGACGTTGGTGGCACAAGCGTCCTTGCGCGGCGCGCTATCGCCATTGCGCGAAAACCTTGGCGGATTGTGGCTGGTGCAAGGCGGAGACGGGCGCAATATCCTGTCGCTGATCGGGCTCAGTTCAACCATGGCAGCAGTTCTTGCGGCTGCCGGGCTCGTTTTCGGTTTTTGGCTGGCGCGTCGGCGACATGTCATTGCCACACAGGCTTGGGCCGCTGCTGGTGTGGGGCTGGCCATCGGGGTGGGTTGGCTGCTGACCTTTGCCATCGCGCAAAGCTCCTTCGAAGTTGTTGCGATTTCCTCTGTCACTTTCACGGGGCCGTCTACGGATACATTGATGGGGTTGGTTAACACCTCCGACCTGCCGCTTGGTTTCGGAGTGGGGCTGGTGCCGGGGGTGTTTGTCGGTGCAGGCGGTATGGCACTGCTGCGCCGTGAGGCACGGATCGAACGCTTTGGTATCGACACGCCAATGGAGCGCTATCTGATCGGTGCGGTGTTGATGGGGTTCGGCAGCATGCTGGCCGGTGGTTGCGCCGTAGGGGCGGGCATGTCTGGCGGCTCTATTTTTGCCGTAACTGCATGGCTCGCGCTTTCTTTCATGTGGGTCGGGGCAATGGCCACCCATATTGCGCTGTCTCGCGTGCCAACCGCGTCACGCGCTGCTGCCTAGGACCAGCTATTTGCGGGGGTGCGTATCAGCCTGATACCGCACCCCGACGCTTTTATTCGAATTCCATCTGCTCATAGACGCGACCTGCATTTTTGGTCGCCAGTTCTTCAAAGGTGTCCAGACCGGTATAGGGCGTTTGATCCACATAATAGGCATCAGCAAGCGTACCACCGTCGTCCAGATGGGCACCGATCTTGTCACGCAGGTACACCAGATAATCGTGGGTATACCGGCGCACCTGATCCATATTTGTCGGATGCCCGTGACCGGGAATGACATAGGTCGCGCCCATCGGTTCAAACACGGTTTCCCAGGTTTCAATCCAGTCGGCAGTCATAGTGTCTTCGAAGATTGGCAGCATCCGCTCGTGGAAGGCCATGTCACCAGAGATCACCAATTCCTGTTCAGGCAGCCAGACTACGATGTCACCAGGGCTGTGGGCAGGGCCAAGGTAGCGGGCTTCGATCTTCATCTCTCCCATTTCGACGATATACGCATCCTCGAAGGTGATGCTGGGGCTGATGACTTCGGTTTTATCAGCGCGCTCTTTGGTCGTTGCAATGGCCGCACGCAGGGATTGGTGACCACTTTCCTCGAAGGCCGCTGCGGCGTCCACGTGGGCGACAATATCAACCCCCTGTTCGGCCCAGTAAGAGTTGCCAAGCATGGCATGCCCTTGACCGTTCTCGTTAAAAACAAGCTTTACGGGCTGTGATGTTACGTTTTTGATTTCTTCGTTCAACGCTTTGGCCAGCGCATAGGACGCGCCGCCGTTCACGACCACCACACCGTCACCCGTAACAATAAAGCTAAGGTTGTTGTTGTGGCCCGCGTTCTCATAGGTGGGCGGCGCGGTAGCACCGATAGCAGACCAGACGTGGGGGATCACCTCTACCGGCTTGGAATATAGCTCAGACGCGGGATACTGGTCTGCGATATCCTCGCTGGCAAAGGCGGGCAGGGCGGCAAAAGCGCAAAGAGTAAGAAGCTGTTTCATGCTTTTTCGCCTGGTACGAATGTATACGCGGAGGCCGATTTCTCGACATGACCGATGCCGTCACCGGCAAGGTGAAAGCCGATTATCTGGGTCTTCTCGGCTGCGAGTTGGTCCAGTAGGTCCACACGTGTTTTCGCCGCCGCTTCGCCGTCCTGATCGGAGCCGGAAATCCATGCGGGCTGCTCAAAGGCCACGTGATGGTTGCCGATGCAATCGCCAAGGATCATCACCGCATTGCTGCCGTCGCGGACTTCGAAAGACATATGTCCCGGTGTATGGCCCAATGTCGCACGGGCGGCGACACCCGGAATGATCTCTTCGCCATCGTTGAATAAGGTGATGGTGTCTTCAATCGCTGCCAGTCGACGCTGTGCGCCAACGGCAAATGATGCGCGCGCATCCCCGATCTCGTCTACGGTGTTCGGATTCATCCAGTAGTCCCATTCCGCCTTGCCGATCATATAGCTGGCCTGCGCGAAAAGCGGATCGTCGAAGTCGTCCAATAGGCCCCACAGGTGGTCAGGGTGAGCATGGGTGAAGACCACATCGGTGACATCCTCAGGTGTGACGCCAAGTGCCTCAAGCGAGGTCACGATTTCCCCCGCATTCGGCGCAAAATCGGGGCCGGAGCCCACGTCAAACAGGATGACGCGCTTGCCACTGCGCATCAGTGTCACGTTGCAGGGGGGCGTCAATACCTCCGCTGAAAGGTCGTATTTTTCCAGAATGGGCGCCAGTGCGTCCTTTGGCATCGTATCAAAGATGAACCCGCCGGGCAGGGTGAGAGAGCCGTCGCTGACGACATCAAGCCTGATTTCTCCCAGCGCTAATTGTGCATGGGCCATACGGGGCTTGAGCCCCAACGCCGTGCTGGCGGCAAATCCTGCACTGGCGGCCATAAAGTCGCGTCTTGTGAATGGCATCTCGCTGTCCTCCCATAAATTCGTTATTTCGAATATGATGGATTGTGTGGAAGGTGGCAAGCTGTATGGCGCATGGTCTGATGCTCTCAATCTATAAAAGATCGGCCACCGGCATACCTGTCTCCAACCCGATCACACGGCGCAAGGTGGCTCTGGCGCGGGCAAGGCGCGACATAACTGTGCCTTCGGGCACATCCAGACGCGCGGCAATCGCACGGGGGCTGCATTCGCCATGCAGGACCAATTCCATCACGCAGGCCTGTTCGGCTGGCAGTGCCGCAATGGCGCGGCGCAGCGTATCCAGTGCCAGCCGGCTATCGCCAAGCGGCGGGGTGCTGGCGCTGGCTTCCTCCAGTTCCAATAATTCAATGTGCGCCCGCCACCGCGCGCGTGCGAGATTGCGCAGAATGATCATCGCATAGTTTTCCGGGACTTTTACGTGGGACCGTTCCATGCGCTGCATGAGGCGTAGAATGGCCTCTTGTGCCATATCTTCTGCGTCGCAGGGCTGTAGACCCAAGCGCTGTGCGCGGCCGCGCAGGCGGATGACGAGAGGACCAAAGTCTGCTGTGTTTAGGTGTAAGTCCATCAAGGGTCTCCAGCTGCTATTGGCAACTGGCACCATGCCTAAATTTTTTAATTCAACCATAGGGGGAATTTCGCCTACCCGATAGACCACGGTTTTTTAGGCGATCCGGCGCGCATATTCAGGGCGCAAATCGGCGGTACGCCGCGCTTGTCCGCAAGGAAGGGACGCAGCAGCGCAAAAGCGCATCTGGTTGTATGAGGGCGCCATCCGGTGCCCCGCTTTAGACAACCAGAAAATGGAGACACCTATGACTTACCTCAAAACCCTCACGGTGATCGCTGCGACAGTCCTTGCCCTACCTGCCTTTGCGATGGGCCAAAACGGGACAGAAGCAGATGCAAACGAGGATGGCGTGCTGAGCCTTGAAGAAGTTCAGGCAGTTTTTCCCGACATGACCGAAGATCAGTTCACCACGATGGATCTCAACGGGGACGGCACATTGGAAGATGCCGAAGTGAAGGCGGCGCAAGAGGCGGGTCTGATGCCGACAACCTAAGCCGCCCGCAAGATTTGCGCGCAGATGTGGCGGCGTCGCGTGCAGATTATTGGAGGTCCGGTCAACTCAGTGACCGGACCTCTGGTATTTTGACGGGTCTATCCCTTTAGATGGATGTTGAACTTTGCACGGATCGCACGATCAACAATTGGATCAAGGGCTGCAGCAGACGGTGCGCCTAGAATTGCCTCCTTGCGTGCAACGGCTGTTTCAATCAGGTCGGGCTTGTCTTTCTCAACCCATTCTTTGGGCGACATGCGGTTGCCGTAGGTCGGGTAGCAGTGGTCGCTTTGCATCCGGCTAAGCGTGCCGGACGTCCCGAGGTAGTGGCCGGGTCCACCTAAACAAACCTCGGCCATCTGATCCAGCGCCAGAGTCTCGTCGTTGACTTCAATGCCACGTACACAGCGCAGCGCCTGTCCGATGATGTCATCCCCCAAAATCAGGCTTTCGTGGCAGAACCCCAGCAGGGACGCGTGCATGCCCGCAGCTTCATACACCATGTTAAGACCAGAGAGACCGGCCATCACGTTCGAACACATCTGCTCCCATCCAGCCTGCATATCCGGCAGCTTGCTGTCGGCAATCCCTGCCGCAGCGCCACCGGGCAGATCGTAGAAGGCATGCATCTGGGCGCAGCCCGCGGTCAGCAAGGCTTGCTCACCCGAGCCGCCGGTCATCGCCCCTGTGCGCAGGTCCAGCCCAAAGGGCCACGTGCCGAAGATCACAGGATGGCCCGGTTTGACTGCCGTGACATAGACAAGTCCCGCCAGACATTCGGCAACGGCCTGCACAATGGCCCCTGCCACAGTAGAGGGCGCCGTCGCCCCCGCCATACCGGCCGAGAGAAGCAGCACAAGCATGCCGTGCTTGATGCATTCCTCCATGACCAGACAGCTTTCGGTGGCGAACTTCATCGGGGGGACAACAAAGCAGTTGGAGTTGGTGACGAAGGGACGCTCGCGCCATTTGTCCTCACCGCCGGCAATCATATGCAGCATCTCGATTGCAGGGGCGACGAAGGCGGGATCGGTAAAGGACGTACCGATATGTTTTGTGGTTCCGCTTACGCAGGCATAAATGGAGTTATAATCCATCTCCATATTGTCCAGGATGTCTCGGCAGACCATCGGGCGCTGACAAAAGTGGATGTTTTCCAGTGTGTTCACGATTTTTGCCGCGTCATGCAAATCCTGCACACCACAATCGCGGTAGTGCTTGCCATCCACATCGACCAGATGCACCGCTGCCCCTGCGGTACCATAGTGTACGCGGGTGCCCGACAGATCCAGATCGTTCATGCCGTCGCGGCTCATCAAGGTGAGAGAACGGTTGGCGCGGGCTAATGTGTCTTCGACCAAGGCGCGGGGAAAGCGGATGCGCCCGTCATCGCCCAACACAGCCCCGGCTGCGGTGAGGTATGCAACACCGGAGGCGGGCGCATCAGCCAGACCAATGGTTTCTAGTGCATCAAGGGCTGCATGGTGGATTTTAAGCACATCCGCTTCTGACAATGGTTTGTACTGGCCGCCCTCAAGACCAGCGCGCACGGGGCGCAAGCTATCGGGCAGGGCAGTGGAGCGGGCAGCACGGCGCGCCGCGCGGCCACCGGAGCGGGATGATGTTTGAACATTCATGAGCAGTTCTTTCTAAAAGAGGGGCGTGATGGGCTTGCTGCGTTTCCCTATGGTGCCCCGCGTGCCGCGCGGCCGCGCTCAGCGCCGATGGTGCGCTTGACCAAAATCGCCGTGCAGGTTGTGTGCTGCATGCCTGGGCTCCCTTTGACCACAAGAGTGGAAAGGAAAGGCGACCAAATCTGTCCTATTTGCGACGCTGGTCAATTTTTCGCTACCGCGTCGGAACCAGCGTGTTTTTGCCGGTTTCCGGCCGTTTAGGCGACGATTGGCTCGTGGTGAATCCGCCTGCCTCGCATTGTCGGGAACGAATACCTAATTGCAGTGTTATCGCACTGAAGGGCAGCCAGACTGTCTGACATGGATAATAGAAATATTTAGGAGACAACCATGAAAACGTTCAACAAATTCGGTACCGCATCCGTTCTGGCGACATCACTGCTTGGCACCACAGCCTTTGCAGGCAACTTGGCAGACCCGGTTGTCGAGCCCGTTGCAGAGCCCATTTACGCCCCTGTTGAAGTAGGGACTGACTGGACCGGCGCTTATGGTGGTCTGAACCTTGGCTACGCCGACATCGACGGTGACGGCGATGCGGATGGCGATGATGCGACCTATGGTGTGCACCTTGGTTACGACTATGACTTTGGTCGCTACGTCGTTGGTGGCGAGCTTGAGTATGACAAGACAGACATCGATCTTGGCGGCGCGGCAGACGTTGATAGCGTGACGCGCTTGAAACTGCGCGGCGGTTACGATCTGGGCCGGACTTTGGTTTATGCAACAGCCGGTGCTGCACGTGTGGACACCAGCCTGGGTAAAGACACTGGTGAATTCGTCGGTGTTGGTGTTGCCTATCAGGTCACAGACCGCTTCACCGTAGGTGGTGAACTGCTGGAGCACCGCTTTGATGATATCGGTGGTTCCGGCGTTGACGCCGATGCCACAACCTTCAACCTGCGTGGTTCGTTCCGCTTCTAAGGTTCAAGGTACGGTAAGAAGGGCGCGCCCGTAACAAGGCGCGCCTTTTTTTGTGGGTTAGCGGTTTGCGCTTAGCTGTTCTGCAAAGGCGCAAAGCGTCTTGAGGGCTTGCTCGAATGCGCTGTCCTCGATCGTCATTGCCACCCTGATATGGCCCGCTGCAGCTGCGCCAAAGCTCTCTCCGGGCATCACAGCGATATGATGCGCATCCAGCAGGGCGTTGGCAAAGCTTTCACCATTCAGACCCGTGGCTGAGACATCGAGCATCATGTACATTGCGCCTCCGTTCGGGACAGTGCCGACCACATTTTGCGCGGCCAGCACGTTCTGGGCCAAGGTGCGGCGGCGGCGGAACGGCTCTGCGATCTCTGCCTCGAACGCGTCGCCCAGCTCTAGCGCGAACAAGGCCGCATCCTGAATGTAGCCGGGGACGCCATAGGTGGTGTGCGTGGCGAGATTGATCAAATGCTCTACGATTTCTTCAGGCCCGATTACCCAGCCGATCCGCGATCCCGTCATGGCGTGGCTTTTCGACATGGAGCCGACAACCAGCGTGCGCTCTGCCATACCCTCAAGCGCGCGGGGGGAGATATGCGTGCCTTCCCAAATCTGGGTGTCATAGACCTCATCCGAGATGAGCCACAGATCATGGTCACGGCAAACCTCTGCGATACCTTCCAGCGTTTCGCGGCTGTAGATCACGCCCGTTGGATTGTTGGGTGAGTTTACGAGCAGGGATTTCGCCCCGTCTGCCACTGCCGCAATATCAGCGGGGCGCGGTTGAAACGCAGCCTCGGCCTGGGCCTCAATAGCAACGGGCACCGCGCTGGCGCCGCGCAGGGTGCCGGGGTAGGTGGCATAATAGGGATCGATATAAAGCGCCGTATCGCCGGGATCGATCACAGCCATATGCGCTGCGAAAAGCGCTGACTGTCCACCGGGTGTGATCATCACGTTGTCGCGGTTGGTGGGCACACCTGTGCGCGCCGTAACCCGCGCGGCAATTGCGTCGCGCAAAGCATTGATACCCGGAATTGCGGCATAACCAGTATGTCCCGCCATGGACGCGCGGTGCATGTCTTGCAGGATCGGCGCAGCGGTGCGGATGTCATGCTCGCCGATGGTCAGCTCCGTCACTGCTGTGCCTTCGGCGATCATCTGGCGCGCGCGCAAAAAGACCTCCCAGCCGTCAGAGCCACCGCCCAGAATACTGCTAATCCGTGTTGATGCCTGCATGATTTGCTCCTTTCCAGTTGTTGAGCGCAGGGGCGCAGAGGCGGGCGGAATTGTCAATCAACCTTGACCGGACTGCGTGCCTTGGGCTAGGCAGGAAGCATGACAAAGATGACGCTGATTATTTGCTGTACCATTACCTGCTGAGATACCTCTCGCGGGCCTTGATCACGTTGTTTTATTCTCATTGAAACTGTGCCATGTCCCGCGCATCCCCGCGCCGATAGGATATTTGCCATGACGACCCTCAAACTGCACAACACCAAGACACGCAAGCGCGAGGATTTCGCGCCGATTGATCCGCAAAACGTGCGGATGTACGTCTGCGGCCCCACGGTCTATGACCGCGCACACCTTGGTAATGCGCGGCCGGTGATTGTGTTTGACGTGCTTTTCCGTCTGCTGCGCCACATCTACGGTGCAGATCACGTGACCTATGTGCGCAATTTCACCGATGTGGATGACAAGATCAACGCGCGCAGCGCTGCAAGCGGCAGGTCCATCGGTGAGATTACCGAAGAGACGATCGGCTGGTTCCTAGAGGACATGGGCGCTGTCGGCGCCCTGCAACCCACGCACATGCCCCGCGCCACTGAATACATCCCGCAGATGGTTGCGATGATCGAAGGTCTGATGGCCGATGGCTTCGCCTATGAAAAGGACGGTCACGTCCTGTTTCGCGTGCGCAAGTACAAAGAGTACGGCGCGCTGTCGGGTCGGTCGGTGGATGACATGATCGCTGGTGCGCGGGTCGAAGTCGCGCCCTACAAAGAAGACCCGATGGATTTCGTTCTGTGGAAGCCTTCGGATGCAGAAACACCCGGTTGGGACAGTCCGTGGGGCCGTGGGCGCCCGGGCTGGCATATAGAATGCTCTGCCATGGCGCATGAGCTGCTGGGATCGCATTTCGACATCCACGGCGGCGGCAACGATCTGATGTTCCCGCACCATGAGAACGAGATCGCGCAAAGCTGCTGCGCGGGCGACAAGTTCGCCAATGTCTGGCTGCACAATGAGATGTTGCAGGTAGAGGGTAAGAAGATGTCCAAGTCCTTGGGCAATTTCTTTACCGTACGTGACCTGCTGGATCAGGACGTGCCGGGCGAAGTGATCCGCTTTGTGATGCTCAGCACCCATTACCGTAAGCCGATGGACTGGACAGAGAAGAAGCGCGAAGAGGCAGAGAAGACGCTGCGCAAGTGGTATGCCTTGGCCGCTGCTGCCGATGGTAGCACGCCGGATGAGGATTTGATTGGTCTATTGGCCGATGATCTGAACACGGCAGGCGCGATTGGTCATTTGCACAAGCTCGCAGGTGCAGGGGACGCTGCCGCACTGCGCAGTGGATTGCAGCTTTTGGGGCTGATGGGGGACATCATTCCTGCATGGGCCGCACAGGCCTCTTTTGATCTGGTGGACTACGAAGCATTCCTGAGTGATGCGCGTGTTACTGCGATGGAAACAAAGGACTTTGCCGATGTAGACCGGATTAAATCCATGCTGGTCGCCGCTGGTGTTCAGGTGCAAATGAGCAAGGATGGCGTCGTGCTGACGCCAACGCCTGAGTTTGACGCCGACAAGCTGGAGGCGCTCTGATGGAACGCCTCTCGCTCTACGACACCACCCTGCGTGACGGGCAGCAAACCCAAGGCGTGCAATTCTCTACCGAAGAAAAGCAAATCATCGCAAAGACGCTGGACGCGCTGGGCGTGGATTACATCGAGGGTGGCTGGCCGGGGGCGAACCCGACGGATTCCGCATTCTTTGACGAAGCGCCCAAAACGCGCGCGACAATGACAGCCTTTGGCATGACCAAACGCAATGGCATGTCCGCCGAAAATGACGATGTGCTGGCCGCCGTGATGAATGCCAACACCGCCAGTGTTTGTCTGGTTGGCAAGACCCATGAATTCCACGTCAAAACCGCGCTCGGCATCACATTGCCCGAAAACACAGAAAACATCGCAAAATCCATCGCCCATCTGGTCGCTCAGGGGCGCGAGGCGCTGTTTGATGCGGAGCATTTCTTTGACGGCTATAAATCCAACCCTGCCTATGCGTTGGAAGCGATCCGCGCGGCCTACGACGCTGGCGCGCGCTGGATTGTGCTGTGTGATACCAATGGCGGCACATTGCCCGCCGAAGTGGGGCGCATCACAGCAGACGTCATTGCCTCTGGTATCAGTGGTGACCGTTTGGGCATCCACACCCATGACGATACAGAGAACGCGGTGGCCTGTACGCTGGCAGCCGTAGACGCCGGTGCGCGTCAGATACAAGGCACGCTTAACGGTCTGGGCGAACGCTGCGGGAATGCAAATCTTACGACCCTTATCCCGATCCTGAAGCTTAAAGAACCTTATGCCAGCCAGTATGAGACAGGGATAAGCGATGAGGCTTTGCAAGGGCTGACCCGTACGTCGCGGATGCTGGATGAAATTCTCAACCGTGTACCGATGAAGCAGGCGGGTTTTGTGGGCGGTTCGGCCTTTGCGCACAAAGCGGGGTTGCACGCCAGCGCGATCCTTAAAGATCCCAGTACCTATGAGCATATCGATCCCGCGCTTGTGGGCAACGCGCGGATTATTCCGATGTCCAATCAGGCGGGCCAGTCCAACCTGCGCCGCCGTCTGGCAAGCGCCGGACTGGACGTTGAAAAGGGCGATCCCGCGCTTGCGTTGATCCTTGACGAGGTGAAGGCGCGGGAGGCCGAGGGCTACAGCTATGATACGGCACAAGCGAGCTTTGAGCTGTTGGCGCGCAAGGTGCTGGGGCAGATGCCTGAATTGTTCGAGGTCAAACGCTACCGCGTGACCGTTGAGCGGCGCAAAAACAAGCACAACCAGATGATCAGCCTGTCTGAGGCTGTCGTCGTGGTTAAGGTGGACGGCGAAAAGCGTCTGTCAGTTTCGGAAAGCATGGACGAGACAGGCAGCGACCGTGGCCCGGTCAATGCATTAAGCAAAGCGCTGGTGAAGGATTTGGGTCAGTATTCCGCACAATTGGAAGACTGGCGGCTGGTCGATTTCAAGGTACGTATCACGCAAGGCGGCACAGAGGCGGTGACCCGCGTCATCATCGACAGCGAAGACGCGCAGGGCCGCCTTTGGTCTACTGTGGGCGTTTCAGCCAACATAGTTGATGCGTCTTTTGAGGCCCTGCTGGATGCCATCCGTTGGAAACTGATACGCGATATGGATGTGAAGAGTGCTGGTTAGGATTCTGAAAAATATAGGCATTTCGGTTGTGTCTGTGTTGGCCGTTGCCGTAGTGCTGGTGTTTTCGCAACGTCCCGGACAAACGACCGGCGAAGGCGGGCTGGATTTCCGCCGTCAGCTGACGGCAGGCCGCGAAAACCCCGCAGCACTACAGGCGTTGCCGATGCGCGACGGCTACCAGATGCAGGTGCGTACATATGGCGGTGCAGATAATGTGCCGCTTTTGGTGCTGGTGCATGGGTCTGGTTGGCACGGTCTCCAATTTGACAGGCTTGCCAATGAGCTGTCTCGCGACGCTGATGTGATCGTTCCGGATTTGCGCGGCCATGGGACGGCACCGGGGCGGCGTGGCGACATCGATTATATCGGGCAATTGGAAGATGATCTTGCCGATCTGATCAAAGCCGTGGCGAAGCCGGGCCAGAAGGTTATTATGGGGGGGCACAGCTCGGGTGGCGGGCTGGTTGTGCGCTTTGCTGGCGGGCAGCATGGTGATCTGCTTGATGGTGCGATATTGCTTGCGCCGTTTCTCAAGCATAATGCGCCAACCACGCGCGAAAATTCGGGTGGCTGGGCGCATGTGCTGACTCGCAGGATCATCGGATTGAGCATTCTCAACAGTGTCGGCATGACAACATTCAACCACCTTCCGGTTATTCAGTTCAATATGCCGCGCACGGTCTTGGAAGGACCGTTAGGCGATACTGCCACTACGTCTTATTCATTCAGGCTCAACACCTCCTTTGCGCCTCGCAGCAGGTATCTGGATGATGTTGCAGCGCTTCCGCCTTTTGTGTTGCTGGCCGGCAGCGCGGACGAGGCATTTGACGCATCGCAATACGCGCCTACCATGGGGGATGTGACCAGCAAGGGCCGCTATGACATGATCTTGGGGGCAAACCACCTTGATCTGGTCGATGACCCGCGCACAGAGGCGATTATCAAAGGATTTGTGAATGAGTTCTGATGCAAAAATGGAAGCGTTCTTCAAACTGCATCGGGATCTTCCGCGCGAGGGGCCGGGTGTGCCGCAGGATGTGGCTTGGGCTGTATCCCTGTTAACGTTGCCTGCGCGTGCGCGGATGGCAGACGTCGCCTGTGGTCCGGGCGGCGATATCGCTTCATTGTTAGAGGCTGCACCTGACGGGCATGTGACAGCTTTGGACGCAACGCCTCATTTCGTTGAAGCCGCACGCGCCCTGTGGCGTGAGGATGACCGCGTGACGGTGTTGAAGGCTGACATGAAAGTGATTGCCAACCAGTACGATCTGATCTGGTGTGCCGGTGCTGTCTATTTCATGGGGGTAGAAACCGCCTTGCGCGCGTGGCGGAAATCCTTGTTGCCCGAAGGGGCCATCGCGTTTTCTGAGGCGTGCTGGTTCACCGATACCCCGTCTGAACGGGCAAAGGCACTTTGGGATCGGGAATACCGGACCATGCAGAACGCGGCTGGCATCACTGCGCAGATCAATGCTGCAGGCTATGAGGTGGTAGCTCAGCGCCGGTTGTCCGACAACGCCTGGGAGGCATATTTCACGCCCCTGGATGCACGTATTGCGATGCTGCGGGAAGGGGCGGACGCTGCTCTGACCACTGTACTGGACGAGGCAGAAGAAGAAGCGGCTTGCTGGCGCGCGCACCGCGATGAATATGGCTATCTGCTTAGCGTGGTGCGCCCGAAGTGACTTGGTCTGATGATCTGAATGCCTGTGCCGCCATTGTTGAGCGGGGCGATCCGCTGCGTTTTCGTACCGCGATGCTAGCGCCTGTGGCGCAACGTGCCGCGCTGTTTGCGCTATATGCGTTTAACGTGGAAGTAAGCCGCGCGCCGTGGGTCACCCAAGAGGCGATGATCGCCGAGATGCGCCTGCAGTGGTGGCGCGATGTGTTAGAGGAAATCGCCGAAGGTGGCCCTGTCCGGCGCCACGAGGTGGCAACACCCTTGGCAGAGGTTGTCAGTCCCGATCAGGCAAGACTGCTGGACGCGCTTGTGGCTGCCCGGGGTTGGGATATTTACCGCGATCCTTTTGAGGATGCTGCCGATCTTGAGCGCTATATCGACCAGACGTCAGGCCATCTGATGTGGGTGGCTGCATCAGTTCTGGGGCAGGCGGAGCAGGACCCTGTGCGCCATGCAGGCCGTGCGGCGGGCATTGGTGCGTGGCTGCGGGCGATCCCCGCGCTTGAAGCTGCGGGGCGGGTTCCGTTGTTGGACGGAACGCCGTCCGGCGTTGCTGATCTGGCGCAAAGCGGGCTGGACGCGCTTACACTGGCGCGTAAGGGCAGGGCTTCGGTCGCACGTGCCTGTGCACCTGCATTGCTGCCGGCAACCGCTGCTGAGCCTGCGTTGAAGCAAGCACGCAGTTATCCGCAGACGGTCGTCGAAGGGCGACTGCCTGATGTCGGCTTGGGCTTTACTGTGCGGGCCGCTACTGCGCGTTGGTAGTTCAGGCGCGGCGATCGTGCCGCATCAGCCACAGAAGCGCGCCACCGGCAAGGATCAGGAACGGAATCATCGCGTAGTTCACGGCGGCCCAACCAGCTTGCGCTGTCCCGCCGGAGCAGTTCATCAACCCGCCAGAGGCCAGCGAAGCAAAGGTCACGCCGCCGAAAACCAGCAAATCATTGAGACCCTGCATGCGGCCGCGTTCATGCGGCGCATGGGCGCCTGCCAGCATCGATGTCGCGCCGATAAAGCCAAAGTTCCAGCCGATGCCCAGCAGAATGAGCGCAACAAAGAAGTTCTCAAGCCGCACACCTTGCAGGGCGACCAGACCAGCGGCCGCAAGGATCAGCAGGCCTGCTCCGATAATTTTTTCGACGCCAAACTTGTTGATCAGGTGGCCGGTAAAGAACGAGGGTGCGAACATCGCCAATACGTGGCCGGTCACCACAAAGCCTGCGATGATTTTGAACAGTGCTGATGTTTCCTCGCCCGAAAACAGGTTTGCAAGGAACGGTGGCACAGTGGTGTCGCCTGCAATGCCACAGCCGACCACCGCCAAAGGGGTTGAAGTCATGACAAGGTTCATCAACGCATAGGAAACCATGGCGCAGATCACGGCGACGGCGATGCGCGGTGTCCGCAGCAGCTCCATCCGGCTGCGCCCGCGCGGGGCGTCCACAGACGGGACCGGCGGTTTCGGGATGTCGATGAACAAAAACAGCAAGGACCCGAATATGTTCAGTATCGCCACAGCGACATATGTGCCCACGAAGGGGATAGCCGACAGGCTCAGCGACGTTGCCGAGGCCAGCTGCGGACCTATGATGGCGGAAACCAGACCACCTGCCATAACGTAGGAGATCGCTTTGGGTCGGTATTCGTCAGAGGCGGTATCGGCGGCAGCAAAACGGTAAAACCCCTGCGCCGACATATAGATGCCGGTCAGGAAAGAGCCTGCAAGGAAGATAGTGAATGAAGAGACAAAAAGCCCGTAAGCTGCAATTATCGCGCCGGATGCGCCGCCCGCAGCGCCCAGAAAGAAACCTGCGCGTCGGCCAAAGCGCTGCATAACGGCTGATACTGGTGTGGCCGACAGCATAGAGCCCAGAACAATCATCGAAATCGGCAAGGTGGCAAAGCAGATGTTGCTGGCAAGTGATTGTCCGGCAAGGCCGCCAACCAGAAAAATCATTGGCATCTGGGCACCCAGAATAGCCTGAGCCAAAATCAGTACCGTTACATTGCGCCGTGCGCGCGTGTCGTCAATCATCGTATTGTCCCCATGCCATTCGGTATCGCTACTCCCGAGACGGGGGGGAGGCAACCCCTTGGAGTAACGCCGCTCTTGCGCCTGCGGGCCATGACGCTAATGCTGACAGGATGACAGTAGTGCAGAAAATTCTGCTGCTTGCGGGCAGTTTCGAGGCGCGGCGTGTAGCAGAAGCCCTTACAGCGCAGGGCGTGGTGTATGATGCGTGGCTCAGCGAAGCCCCCCGTGGCGCGGCGCCGATGCCGCAGATACCGCTTTTGCGGCGCTTTGACACAGGCACCCAGATGCGCAATGCAATTGCTGAAGGGGGGTACACCGCTGTGCTGGATGCAGGTCATGTGTTCGACCGGACTGTGACCCATGCGGCCTATGCTGCGGCAGGCGCGCTAAATCTTCCCTATCTGCGGCTTGAGCGTCCTGCGTGGGACGCTGATGAGCACCTCCGTTGGCGGAGCGCTGCTAATCTTACAGAAGCAAATGCCATGATACCTGCAGGTGCGCGGGTTTTTTGTGCGACAGGGTGGGACAGCCTGCCTGCCTTTGCCGATTTTGCCGGTGCGCGGCTTTTTCTGCGTCAGACGCGTCGGCACCCGCGTCCCGCGCCTTACCCGCATGTAGAATTGGTGTTTGGCGATCCGCCCTTTAGTGTAGCGCAGGAAGAGGCGCTGTTCACCCGTTTGGGAATCGACCTTTTGATGTGTCGAAATCTGGGCGGGGCGGCGAGCCGACCAAAACTGGATGCCGCGCGCGCGCTGGATCTGGATGTTATCCTGATTGATCGCCCGCCAGCACCGGAGGGGTCCGCACAGGTAACAGAGATTGACGCGGCCATTGCTTGGATCGCTGCGTTGTGACGGTGTTGATTGCCACTGATGCGGATGTAGCAAAGGGTGCAGAATGGCTTGTCCGGATCGAACCGCGCTTTGCCATCGCTTTAGATGCGACAGGCCCGCTGCCACTGCGCCTTGCCCCGGACGGATTTGCAGCCCTGTTTAACAAGATCGTCAGCCAGCAGGTTTCGGTTGCCTCGGCGCGCGCGATCTGGGGCAGGGTAGAGGCGGCAGGGTTGATCACGCCGCAGGCTGTCGCAGCCGCGAGTGAGGAAGACCTCAAATCAGTGGGCCTTAGCCGACCGAAGATAAAATATGCCCGCGCTTTGGCCGACGCAAACATCGACTATGATGCGTTGCGTGATGTGCCGGATGCGCAGGTTATCGAAACACTCACGGCGGTGTCGGGCATTGGGGTCTGGACGGCGCAAGTTTATGCGATGTTCAATCTGGGGCGCGCGGATGTTTTCGCGCCCGGTGATCTTGCCCTACAAGAGGCAGCCCGCATCCTGTTTGACTTGCCTGATCGCCCATCGGCAAGCACGCTGGAACACATGTCTTTGGCGTGGTCCCCTTGGAGGGCAGTTGCAGCCCGTCTTTTGTTCACCTACTACCGTATTGCAAAAGATCGGGAAGGAATAACATGACACGAGTCCTCAATTCGGAACGCCGCGAACCAGTCTCGGGCGAGACCCGCTCGGTGGTTGTATTCCTGCATGGTTACGGCGCCAATGGCGCTGACCTTTTGGGTCTTGCCGATCCCTTGGGTGAACATCTGCCCGATACGCTGTTTGTCGCGCCTGATGCACCTGAAAGCGTGGCCGGTATGCCAAACGGATACCAGTGGTTCCCGATCCCTTGGATCGACGGTTCATCCGAGGAAGAAAGCGCGCGTGGCTTGGCCCAGGCGGTTGATGATCTGAACTCCTATCTGGACGCCTTGATGGTAGACGAAGACGTTTTGCCAGAACAGGTTGCCCTTTTCGGATTTTCCCAAGGCACTATGATGTCGCTGCATGTGGCGGCCCGCCGCGAGGACGAAATCGCCGGTGTGGTAGCATTCAGCGGCCGCTTGCTTTCGCCCGAAAGCCTCGCGGACGAAGTTGTTTCGCGGCCACCGGTCATGTTGATCCACGGAGATCAAGACGATGTGGTGCCGCCGGAATCACTGCCGCAGGCCGCAGAAGCGCTGCAAGAGGCCGGTTGGACTGATGTCTATGCCCATATCATGAAAGGCACCGCCCATGGTATTGCGCCAGACGGGTTGTCTGTTGCGCTGGCGTTTATGCGCGACAAGCTGAACCTTTAGGCATGAAATCCGTCAAATAGCTGTAACATTCCCGCGTTAGCCTTCCTGCGACATCTTGTGGTCACAGGAAGGCTTGCCAGCTTCAATGCACGAGATATAGTCATATCAAACGGCAAGAGGGTGGCGTGCAGATGGACGGCGATTTCAGAACCGAATTTACGCGAAGTCCGGCGGGGTTGAAAAACAGGCCTGCCTTGGTGCTTAACGCGGATTATCGCCCGCTAAGCTATTATCCACTGTCTTTGTGGTCCTGGCAGGAAGCGGTGAAAGCCAAATACCTCGATAGGGTGGATATCGTGGCTGAGTATGACGATTGCGTCCATTCACCCACCACCACATTGCGCATCCCTTCCGTCGTTGTGCTGAAAGACTATGTAAAACCTCAAAAGCGCGTGGCCTTCACGCGCTTTAATTTATTTCTAAGGGACGAATTCCGGTGCCAATACTGTGGCGCGCGTGGGGATCTGACCTTTGACCATGTTGTGCCACGTGCCAGTGGTGGCGTGACAAGCTGGCAGAACGTGGTTGCGGCCTGTAGCCCGTGTAATCTGCGCAAAGGCTCCAAGGCGCTGCACCAAACCGGATTTTCTCTGCGCAAACCGCCCCGCCAGCCCGCCGCGGAAGAACTGCGCAACACGGGCCGGAAATTCCCGCCAGGCCATCTGCATGATAGCTGGATGGATTTCCTCTATTGGGATGCAGAACTGGAAGCCTAACAGGTGCAGCCAAAAAAATAGCGCCGACAAGCGGCGCTATTTCCCAAATTGCTTTGCGAGCTGATCAGTCTTCGAGATTGCGCACTACGTTTGCGGCGAACGCGTCCAGCATCGCACGATAATAAACATCGCTGCCCTGGGTTAGATCGCCAATGACGGTCCCGTCAGGGTAGAACGATTCCGCTTGCAGCGAGCTGACGGTCAACGTGTAGTTTTCGTTGTTGTCAGGGCCGGGTACGCGCAAAAGGACATCGCCTTGCAGGTAGGCTTCTTCGGTGCCGATGGCCTGCTCAAAGCTGGTCGCCAAGGACACTTCATCAATGTCGATGACAATTTCGGCGCCTTCAGGATCGAGAAGCACACCCAACTGCGAGATAATCGCAGCGGTAAGGTCCGCATCGATATTTGCCCAGACTGCGGCAGCTTCGGCATTCTGGATCGCGTCAAGATCGGTCGTGACTTCGATCATCTTGACAGTTACAGGGCCTGTTGCAGTTGCGGTAGCGGCGATAGCCGTGGACCCCATGAGGGCAACGACAGCGACGGTCGAGCTCAGAACAAAATTTTTCATCTTGGTACTCCAGTGTTATGATCCCCCGGTATCGGGGTGCTGGATAGACAACGTTCGATTTTGAATAACGTTCCGCCCTCCATGCGCCATGAGCGGATTATTGTTCATCGAAAAAATTCTTTCAGATCAACTATGTGTAAGGGGAATTTGCATGGCAGCTGGAATGGATGCCCAATATCGGATGCCGCGCTGAAAGCATCCGCCTTGCGGTCGTCGTGCGGGACGGAAGGGGAAAACCCCGCCGTGTACGCACGGCGGGGTACTGTCAGTCAAAGGGGCTGATTTACAGCTTGATGCCGATGTTCAGGCCGATGGAAACAGCCGTGTTGTCATCAAAGTCTGCGACGGCATTCCCGGCAGGGGCCGCGATCGCATCGCCCAAGAAGGTGTAGCGAACACCTCCCGACACAGCCATCCGGTCGCTTACATCATATTTGACGCCAAGCGAGATGTGCTTGGACCCGTTTGTCGGCGCCAGCGGCGACACGAGGTCGTCATTGCCCTTCGTCGAAAATCCTGCGGCGACACTGCCCGACCACTTTTCGTTAAAGCGGCGGCCAACGCCCAGCTCAAAGTCGAAACCGTCTTCAAGATCGGTGAGCGAATTACCGGTATTGGTGGTGAAACCGATAGGGCTTACTTCGGTGTCGCCGTAGCGCGCATAGCGCAGACTGCCGAAGACAAGGGTGTCTTTCGCGACACCGGATTGAAAGCTCAGGTTGAGGCTTTCGGGGGTGTGCACTTCGGTGGTGCTGATTGGCGCAATTGGTACACCATTGATGGTCTCGGTGGTGCGCAGATCATGAGAGACTTTCGAGTGATATGTCAGGGCAACGCGCAGGGCGATATCAGGTCTTTCATAGGCTGTCCCAAGCACAAACCCGACCGCACCATCAGCCTCAAACGACCCCTGGTATCCGTTGGCCGACCGGTACGCCAGACCGCCGAGTGTCACGTCGGCGGATACTTCCTGATATTTCAGGCCGCCATGTACTGACCATTTATCGGTAAATTTATACCGCGCCAAAGCTGTGACCGCATAGCTTTCCACTATTGCGCTGGTGCCGCCAAGGAATGTGCTTGCTGGATCACCGGGATAAACCACATCCGAGCCGAAAGGCTCATCCGCGATCACGGCAAAGGACAGCTTGTCGGTCAGCTCGTATTTGAAGCCCAGCCCGAGGACTCTGAAGTCGTCCGCGACGTTGCCAATGCTGGCGCCACCAAACACTTGCTGATCCGCACCGTCAATGTCGGGATTGATGCTGCCAAAGCGGAATTGGATGTGGTTGCCGGTCTCGAACAATACGTTGATGTCTTGACCGGACCGGTCCAGACCGACGGCGTAGGCGGACGTTGTTGATGCCAACAGGCCCGCAATTGCAATTAGATTTCGTCTCATAGTTATCTCCTCCCCAGAAGACTGGCCCCGAGCAGCGACACGCTGTGGTCAGGGCTGCCAAGCAGCTTCATCATGAAGAACTGCATGGCGAATATCTGTGAGGATTTGACGGTCTCTTCTCAAGCAATCCGTGCCGGGTTTCACCGCAAAGTGAGAAAGTGTGACCAATAATCAATTTACCCTAAGTCACTCATGAAAGGTGATTTTTCGGGATCGAAGCGTTGACCTTGCGGAAGCTTTGCTTGGTCTTGCGCGTGCTTTGGTGCAAGCGGTAGGGGATCTGATCTACCTGTGGTTACAGTTCCAGATCCACCCAGACAGGCACGTGGTCCGACGGCTTGTCATAGCCGCGGATATCCTTGTCGATCTGGCAGTCACGCAGGCGGTCTGCCGTGTAGGGGCAGAGCAGGAAGTGATCGATGCGGATGCCGTTGTTGCGATTCCATGCACCAGCCTGATAATCCCAAAAGCTGTAGTGGCCGGGCCCTTGGGTGCGCGCCCGGAACGCTTCGGTCAGGCCAAGGTTCTGCAACTGCCGCCATTTGGCGCGTGATTCAGGGCGGAACAGTGCATCATCCCGCCAGCTGTCTGGTTTGGCGGCATCTTCGGCCTGTGGAATGATGTTATAGTCGCCTGCCATCAGAAAGGGGGTCTCTTCCTTCAGCAGTTCTTGTGCGCGGGCGCGCAGGCGGTCCATCCACGCCAGTTTGTATGCGAATTTGCCGCCTGCCACCGGCGTGCCGTCTTCCTCAAGCTCGACGGGATTGCCGTTTGGCAGATAAAGACCACACAGCCGGACGGAATGGGTGTCGCCAACGACCGTCGCCTCGATATAGCGCGCCTGTTCATCTGTATCGTCGCCGGGCAGGCCACGTGTCACATCTTCGAGCGGCAGCTTTGACAGGATGCCAACCCCGTTAAAGGACTTTTGCCCGTGCACTTCCACGTTATAGCCGCGTTCTTCGAAAACTTCGCGCGGAAAGGCCTCGTCCACGGATTTGATCTCTTGCATCAGCACCACGTCGGGTTGGGCTGCATCCAGCCAGTCAGGCAACGCGTTGATGCGGGCCTTGATACCGTTGATGTTGAATGTTGCGATCTTCATGGGGCAGGGCTCCTTTGGCGGGGACCCTCATGCTATCGCCCAATTGGTGCAGCAGGGCAAGCAGCCTATGCCGCCCCGTCCGCCCGCTACATCGAAAATGACGTGCCACAACCGCAGGACGACGATGCGTTCGGATTGTCTATGACAAAGCGCGCACCAATCAGTTCTTCGGTGAAATCAATCACCGCGTTGGACAGGAACGGCAAAGAGACACTATCGACCACAACAGATTCTCCAGCGCCTTCAAGCACCAGATCGTCATCCTTGGCCTCATCCAGCGCAATTTCGTACTGAAAACCGGAGCAGCCGCCACCCTCTACGGCCACGCGCAGCGCTTTACCGTCTGTTGCGGCGCCGATCTCGGACAGGCGGGCAAATGCACGCTCGGTCACTTTTGGGGGCAGGTTCATCTTGGGTCTCCGCAGTGTGTTTCCATTGGGCCGTATGCATAATATAGAAACGGACAAAGCGCGGTACAAGCGCTGCGTTGTAGGAGACCTGCCAGATGCGTGCATCCTTTGCCTCCGATCCTGACCGCGCCCGCGGTCGGCGTGTCCATGAAGATGAAAGCAGCTTCCGCTCTTGTTTTCAGCGTGACCGTGACCGGATCATCCATGCCAGCGCTTTCCGGCGGCTTAAACACAAGACGCAAGTTTTCGTGGAGCATGAAGGGGATTACTATCGCACCCGGTTGACCCATTCGATCGAGGTTGCGCAAGTGGCGCGTACCATTGCAGGCGCGCTGTACCTCAATGTCGAACTAACCGAGGCGGTGGCGCTTGCCCATGATCTGGGTCACCCGCCGTTTGGCCACACCGGAGAGGACGCGCTACATGCGTTGATGGAGCCTTATGGCGGTTTTGACCACAACGCACAGGCCATCAAGATCGTGACGTCGCTGGAGAGGCACTATGCCGAGTTCGACGGCCTGAACCTGACGTGGGAGACGCTGGAAGGTATTGCCAAACACAACGGCCCCGTGGTTGGCGCATTGCCGCATGCTTTGGCTGATTATGACGCGCTGCATGATCTGGAACTGGAAACCCATGCCAGCGCAGAGGCGCAGGTGGCGGCGCTTGCGGATGATATTGCCTATAACAACCATGATTTGCATGATGGCTTGCGGGCGGGCCTGTTTACTGATGAGGACATTGCCGACCTTCCACTGGTGGGGCCTGCGTTCACAGAGGTTGACGGGCTTTATCCCGGTTTGGACCCTTATCGCCGCCGCCATGAGGCGCTGCGCCGTGTTTTTGGAGTTATGGTCGCGGATGTGATTGATACGTCCCGCCATGCGCTTGTCCTTGCTGACGCCAAAGACGCTCAGGAAATTCGGATGTTGGGCCGACCCGTGATCCGTTTTTCGGACACTATGTGGCTACAACTGGGCGAAATCCGCCAGTTTCTATTCACGCGCATGTACCGTGCACCCGCAGTCATGAAGATACGCGCCGAGGTGACAGGCGTGGTCGAAGGCCTGTTCCGGCTGTTTCTGGATCAGCCTGCGCTGATGCCCGCCGATTGGGCAAATTCTATTGCCGCTGCCGGTACAGACCGTACAATGCTGGCACGGATCGTGGCTGATTACATTGCCGGTATGACAGACCGCTTTGCGCTGCAGGAACATGAACGACTGATTGGTGATACGCCGCGTGCGGGTGGCCACCCGACGATGAGGGGATAGAGAATGCTGGATACTGAAACACAGATTGTGAAAAAGCCTGCGAAGATTTTGCAGGGCAAGCGGATACTTGTCTTGGGGGCGTGCTGTGGGTTTGGTCGCAGCATGGCGCGTGCGCTTGCGGCCTCAGGTGCTCAGGTGGTGGCTGCTGACAGCGATACCGACGGCCTCAAACAGATTAAAGGCATTGTGCCGATCACGTTGAAAGGCGCCCCCGACGAGGCGCTGCGCCGCATTGGCCGCACATGGGCAGAGGCGCGTCTGGATGCAGTGCTGAACCTGATGCCGCTGCGCCACTCCGATAAGATCGATCTCAACATCTCGGTGCTGCAGGGCCTTGTACAAGGATTTATGCCTGCGCTGGGCGCACGGGATGGCCAGATCGTCAGCGTTGTCGCCCGGCCCGAGCAATCACTGGATGTCGCCACAGGTGCGATGGCGCCAGCGCTGCTGAGCGCTCAGGCGGCATTTGCCCATGCGCTGCGCCGTGATGGCATCCGTTTGAATATGATCAACGTCGGAGAGAACGCCGTGCGGCCCGCCCGCACGGCTGTGGTGGGCCTTTTGTCCGGATCGCTGGGCCCTGTGAGTGGATCAGAACTGCGGCTTTGATTGACGCGGGGCGCTCAAGTGGTACATGGAACCCGACGATTACCCTGAGAGCACTGAAATGAACCTTTTTGCCGATATCCGTACCCTTGTAGTGAGCGCGCTTGACGCGATGGTTACCGCGGGCGATTTGCCCGCTGGTCTGTCCACCGATAATGTCACGGCAGAGCCACCGCGAGACGCAGCGCACGGCGATATGGCGACCAACGCGGCGATGGTGCTGGCCAAGCCTGCGGGCATGAAGCCACGTGACATTGCCGAAAAGCTGGCGGCCTTGCTGGCAGCTGATCCGCGCATCACAAGTGCCGACGTGGCTGGACCCGGATTTCTGAACCTGCGGCTTGCGCCCTCTGTCTGGCAAGGCGTTGCAAAGGACGTGCTTGAGAACGGCACAGATTATGGCCGTGGCACGCTGGGTGCCGGCAAAAGCGTGAATGTCGAATACGTCTCTGCGAACCCTACGGGACCGCTGCACGTGGGCCACACGCGCGGTGCGGTCTTTGGCGACGCGCTTGCCAGCTTGCTGGCCTATGCCGGTTGGGATGTCACGCGCGAATATGTCATCAACGACGGCGGCAACCAGATCGACGCGCTCGCGCGGTCGGTTTATCTGCGCTATCTTGAGGCACACGGCCAAGAGGTTGCATTTCCCGATGGCACTTACCCCGGTGACTATCTGATCCCCGTCGGTGAAAAGCTGAAAGCGGAAGTTGGCGACAAATATATCGACCAGCCTGAGGAACTCTGGCTTGACCCGATCCGCAACTTTGCCACGGACGAGATGATGGAACTGATCCGCGAGGATCTGGCCCTGCTTGGCGTGAAGATGGACAGGTTCTTCTCGGAGAAATCCTTGTACAACACCGGCAAGATCGAAGCCTGCCTGCAAAAGCTGGATGATATGGGGCTGATCTATACCGGAACGCTTGAGCCGCCAAAGGGCAAACTGCCTGATGACTGGGAAGCGCGTGAGCAGACACTTTTCAAATCCACCGAGTTCGGTGACGATCAGGATCGCCCCATCAAAAAGAACGATGGCGCATGGACCTATTTCGCGCCTGACATTGCGTATCATAACGACAAGGTCGAACGTGGCTACGACGCGCTGATCAACGTCTTTGGCGCGGATCATGGTGGCTATGTCAAACGGATGAAGGCAGCTGTGCATGCACTGTCGGGCGGCAAGGTGCCGTTGGATATCAAGCTGACGCAGTTGGTGAAGTTGTTCAAGAATGGCGAAGAGTTCAAGATGTCCAAGCGGGCAGGGAACTTTGTCACCTTGCGCGACCTGATTGACGAAGTCGGCAGCGACGTGACGCGCTTTGTGATGCTGACCCGCAAGAACGACGCGCCGCTTGATTTCGATTTCTCCAAAGTGATGGAGCAATCGCGCGAGAACCCTGTGTTCTATGTGCAATACGCCCACGCGCGGGTGGCCAGCGTTATGCGCAAAGCCACGGAGGCAGGCATCGACGTCAGCGATACAGCCCTGAAGGCCGCCGACCTTAGCAAGCTTGACCATCCGGCCGAGCTGGCGCTGCTGCGCAAAGTTGCAGAATGGCCGCGCCTGATCGAAACTGCCGCGCGCAGCAACGAGCCACACCGCGTTGCCTTCTATCTCTATGAACTTGCAGGGGATTTGCACGGGTTCTGGAATTTGGGTAACGCCGAGACAGGCTTGCGCTTTATTCAGGAGGACGATCCTGCAACATCACAAGCGAAAATTGCCCTTGCGCGGGCAGTAGCGATTGTAATTGCAGCCGGCTTGGGTATCCTCGGCGTAACTCCTGCGGAAGAAATGCGCTAAGCGTTCACCTCAGGCTACAGGCAACGAACATCAGATCCGTGCGGCAATGTACTGCGCGGGCAGAGAGGCAAAGATGGCAGATTACACACAGACCCCTCAGGGGGGCTATGCGCCACATGTGCATCCCGAGTATGCAGTGGCTCAGACGTCTTCGATAGGCAAACTGACAAATCTGACTGGTGCGGCTGTATCGCTGGCGCTGGTCGTTGGTGTTGGTGTTTGGGGCTACAAGCTTTTGGTGCGTGACGTAAGCGGCATCCCTGTGGTTCGCGCCGCCGCGGGTGAGATGCGCGTGCGCCCCGAAGAGCCGGGCGGTGATTTTGCGCAACATCAGGGGCTGTCTGTAAATACGATTGCGGCGATCGGTTCCACCGAGGAACGCGCCGAACAGCTGCGCCTTGCGCCAGAGCCGACCGTGCTGGCAGAGGAAGACCAGCCAATGCCCGAGATTGAAGATGCCGCCATGGTAGAAACGCCCGGGGCCGACGCGCCTGTAGATGGGAATATCATCGCCGCACTTGAAAGCGGTTCGGTCGAGGACCTTGTCGCGCAATTGACCCAAGGGGTTACGCCCATGGATGCGCTAGAAGCGGAAAACGTTCCGGTTCTGGCTTCGGCTGATGTGCAGGCTGTGCCTGATTCTGTACGCGGAATGCGGGTTTCTTTGCGTCCATCCTTGCGGCCCAAGCGTGCCAGCCGCACCGTCGCCGCCACGCCAGTCGCAGCGACAGCGATCTCCAGCTCAGCCGTCGAGCTGGAAGCGGGCAGCCTGTCTGCCGGCACACGGCTGGTCCAGCTGGGTGCATTCGATTCCCCTGAAATCGCGCGCGCCCAGTGGGGCAAGCTCAACGCAAGGTTTGCACCCTTCATGGAAGGGAAACAGCGGATCGTGATGGAGGCCAAATCCGGCGGCCGCACGTTCTACCGTTTGCGGGCACACGGCTTTGAAGATATCGGCGATGCCCGCCGCTTCTGTTCGGCTCTTGTTGCGGAAAGCGTGGATTGCATCCCTGTGGTGACACGGTGAGCGGAGCAACCGCCCGCTTTGGGGCAACGATCCTTGATGCAGAAGGCCTGCGGCTGACTGCCGAGGAAAAGGCGTTGTTTCGCGATGTGAACCCTTTCGGGTTCATTCTTTTTGCCCGCAACATCGACACGCCTGATCAAATCCGCGCCCTGTGTGATGATTTCCGTGAGGCCGTCTGCCATAACGCGCCAATCACCATCGACCAAGAGGGCGGCCGCGTACAGCGCCTGCGGGCGCCGCGTTGGCGCGAATGGCTGCCGCCGATGAATTTCGTTCAGGCCGCTGGTCAAAACGCCGCCGAGGCGATGTACATCAGGTTCCGCTTGATCGCGCATGAGCTTTTTGAGCTGGGCATCGACAGTAACTGCGCGCCCATGGTGGATGTGCCCCGGTTCAATACTCATGAATTCCTGTACAACCGCTGCTATGGCCTTGATGCGCGCAATATCGCATTGATGGGACAGGCGGCCAATGACGGGATGCTGGCGGGCGGCGTGTTGCCCGTGATCAAACACATCCCCGGACACGGGCTTGCCACGGCTGACAGCCATTTCGAATTGCCCCGCGTTGCTGCCAGCCTGGAAGAGCTTGACCGCGTTGATTTCGCCCCCTTCAAGGCGCTGCGTGACACGCCGATGGGTATGACTGCCCATGTGGTTTATGAGGCGGTTGATCCTGCGCCCGCGACGCTGAGTGCGCGGATGATGCAAGTGATCCGCGAAGACATCGGTTTTGACAACCTGATCATGACAGATGACATCTCGATGAAGGCGCTCAGCGGCTCGCTGGGGGATCTCAGCCGCGATGCGCTGGCTGCGGGCTGTGATATAATTCTGCACTGCAACGGTACGCTGGCAGAGCGATCCGAGGTGGCCCAAGCAGCAGGTGAGATGACGGATGCTGCACAGCGCCGTGCCCTGCGCGCCCTTAGCTATCGCCAGACCCCCGACGATATTGACATTCCCGCTCTCGATGCGCAGCTTAAGGCGCTTGTGGGCGAGGAATTGCATGGCTGAAAACCTTTTCGAGGAAGACAGCACAACCGTAGCGGAACGGCTGGCGGCCGAGGCGTTGATTGTGGATGTGGACGGGTTTGAAGGCCCGCTTGATCTATTGTTGACCCTCAGCCGGACCCAGAAGGTGGACCTGCGCAAAGTCTCTGTGTTGCAGTTGGCGCGCCAGTACCTTGCGTTTGTTGAAAAGGCCAAGGCGTTGCGGCTTGAACTGGCCGCTGACTATCTTGTGATGGCAGCATGGCTGGCTTTTCTTAAATCCCGTTTGCTACTGCCCCCGGATCCTAGCGAAGAAGGCCCTTCGGGAGAGGAACTGGCGGCACATCTGGCGTTTCAGCTGGAACGACTGGCTGCAATGCGCGATGTGGCTGCGCGGCTTATGGCACGTGACCAGCTTGGCCGTGACTTTTTCGCGCGCGGCCAGACGCAGATGGTCGAACGTGTGCGCCGCGTGACCTATACCGCGACGCTGCTGGATTTGATGCAGGGCTATGCGCGCATCCGAACCCGCGATGATTTCCGCCCGTTTGTCATGGACCGCGACAGTGTCTTCACGATGGAGCAAGCGTTGGAGCGGATGAGGGGCCTCATCGGCTATGCAGGCGATTGGGGCGATCTCATGAGCTATCTGCCCGAAGGCTGGGAAAGCGATCCGGTCAAGCGCCGCTCAGCCACGGCGGCCACTTTTGCCGCCTCGCTTGAGTTGGTAAAAGAAGGGCATCTGGAAATCCGCCAAAGCGAAAGCTTCGCACCAATCCAGCTTCGCAAGAAAGATTAGATATATGTCACAAGAGCCTGAAATCGAAGAAGAAAGCCTTTTTGACGCCCCGCCTATGGCAGAACAGGAACGCATGATAGAGGCGATCCTTTTCGCGAGTGCAGAGCCGGTGACCTTGCGCGAACTAGAGGCGCGGATGCCACATGGTTGTGATGCCGCCGAAGCGATGGTTTATGTGCGCCGTCGCTATGAAGGACGCGGCGTGCATGTGATGAAAATCGGTGATTCATATGCGCTTCGCACGGCTGCCGATCTTGGCTACCTGATGCAAAAAGAAACTGTCGAGGTGCGCAAGCTTAGTCGCGCCGCGATCGAAACTTTGGCCATCATCGCATACCATCAGCCGGTCACCCGTGCCGAGATCGAAGAAATTCGTGGCGTGTCAGTTTCTCGTGGGACGGTGGACCAACTGCTGGAGCTCGAATGGATCCGCTTTGGTAGACGCAAGATGACACCTGGCCGCCCAGTTACGTTCGTTGTGACGGAAGGCTTCCTCGATCACTTCGGACTGGAGAACGCCCGCGACCTCCCGGGCCTCAAAGAACTGCGCTCTGCCGGTTTGCTAGAAAGCCGTCCGGGCGTGAGCCTGATGCCAAAGGTTGGCGAAGAAGATGACGAGCCCGAAAGCACCGAAGGCCAGAGCGAACTATTCGAAGATTGATACGCAAAATTGCCGCAATTGTCGCTATAATGGCAACAAACGACCTGCAAAGGAGAGCAGAATGAATCAGATCATCAACATGGTCATCCGTCAGTTGACGCGTAAATTGCTCAACAAGGGTATTGATGCCAGCTTTAACAAAGCAGCGTCACTTCGCAACGGCCGCGCAGAGGCGCAGCAGCAAGGCGCAATCGATGACTATGGCAATCCTGTGAAGGGTAACCCAACCCAAGAAGAGGTGCGCGCGGCACGCCGCGCAAAACGTCAGGGCGGCGGGCAGGGTCCACGTCAGGCTAAACAAGCCATGAAAATGATCCGCCGCGCAGGTAAACTGTAATCAGCCAACCCACCATTTCTTTTGGCCGCAAGTATCCCGGGGGAATCGGTGCTTGCACCGATGGGGGCTGGCCCCCTCTGGCCAAGGTATTCAGGGCAGTTTGAAGTGCTTTGACAGCTTCAGGCCCTGACCTTGATAGTTGGAGGCGATACCCGCGCCATACAGTTGCGTTGGTGCTTCGCTCATCCGTTCGTAAACCAGCCGCCCGACGACCTGACCGTGCTCCAGCACAAAGGGCGCTTCGTGACAGCGCACTTCCAGCACGCCGCGCGACCCCGCACCGCCAGCAGCATCGTGACCAAATCCGGGGTCGAAGAAACCCGCGTAATGCACACGGAATTCGCCCACCATCGCAAGGTATGGGGCCATTTCGGCGGCATAATCAGGGGGGATGGTTACCGCCTCGCGGCTAACGAGGATATAGAATGCCCCCGGATCCAGAATAATCTGACCATTTGAGCTGTGGACCTCTTCCCAATAATCGGCAGGCGCGTAATGTCCGATTTTATCCAGATCAATGACGCCCGTGTGTGGTTTGGCGCGGTAGCCTACCAGGGTGGTATCCTTGAGCCGCAGATCGACGGAAAAGCCTAACCCATCATCAATGACAGCATCGCCATCCACAAGCGGGGTTTGCGCGTGCAGTGTCCGCAAATCATCATCGCTGAGTACGGCATCACCTGTACCAAAGCGGATTTGATTTAGGCGCATACCCGGACGCACCAGCACGGAAAAGGACCGCGGACATATTTCAGCGTAAAGCGGGCCATGATAGCCGGCCGCAATCCGGTCGAATTCAGTTCCGCCATCGGTGATCGTACGGGTCAGCAGATCAAGCCTGCCAGTTGAGCTTTTGGCGTTTGCCACAGCGCTGACATTGTCGGGCAGGGCCAGATGCTCCATCAGCGGCACGACATAGACCGCACCTTTTTCCAACACAGCGCCTTGAGTGAGATCCACGCGGTGCATCTCGAACTCTTGCAAGCGGTCCGCGACCTTTGCGCCGTGCCCGGCCAAAAACGAGGCGCGCACGCGGTAGGCCACGGTGCCAAGGCGCAGATCAAGGCTGGCAGGTTGTATTTGTGCAGAATCCACGGACGGTTCGGCAGCGATCACGCCTTGCGCAATCATCGTTTCAAGCTGTTGGTTTGGGATTACGCCGGGCATGAAGCGTCCTTTTGGTCAGCAGTCTCTAGATGCACAAAACGCCCGCAACCGATGGGATGCGAGCGTTTTGCGTATGTCGTGGTCGGGCTAGCAGGACTCGAACCTGCGACCTTCCGTCCCCCAGACGGACGCGCTACCAGGCTGCGCCATAGCCCGACATGGAGGTGTTCATACCGCATAAACAGGGCGGTGCAAGAGGCAATCGCACCCATTCGGCGTCACCGTCAGGATTTTGACGGCGCGCTGCCCCGACGCGCAGCCATGCGGTCGCGCAGGGAAGAAAGCTCCGCCAGCAGTGGTATCATCTTTTGCGCTGTTGCCTTGTCCAAAGACGGGATGCGACCGACACGGGTGAGGGTTGAGACATCAGCGTAAATGTCCTGCTCCGCCGTTATTTCGGGCATGCCAATATCGCGTGGCTTGGGGCGCGCGGGCGTTTGCGTGGCTTCGTCAGCCTTCGACGTGGCAGGATCTGTTTCGTCGTTTTCTGCTGTCTCTTCTGCGGGTGTCGAAGGGTCAGCCGCTTCTGATGTGTCTTGAGACGACGATAGCGTCTCTACGGTTTCGTCAGCTTCTGCTTCCTCGGATGCGGCGGTCAAAGTCTGTTCTTTAGCCTCCGCTTCGGGGGTATTTTCTGCTGTCTCTTGGCGATCGGAAGTATCATCAGAAATCGTTTCAGCCATTTCAGCGTCGCCTGCCGCCAGCGTATCTTCATCTGGTGCAGAATCTTCGGCTACGACTGGTTTCATGTCATCAACTTCGCCAACCTCTGGCGTCGCATCATCTGCTTCGTCTTTGTCGGCTGCTGCAATCTCTTCTATCGGCGCAGACGCATCTTCCGGCTGAGCAGGCGTCTCTTCAGTGCGCACTTCTATCTCTGCCGGGGCTTCTGTCGGCTCTTCAACTGAAAGCTGTGATGAGGCTTCTTCGTCCGCTGCTTCATCTGTCGCAAACAGCTCCGGCTGGTCTTCGACTTTAGGTGCGTCCGGTTCGTCGCCTGTTTCTTCAGGCTCGGAGCTGGCCTGTTCAGCTGTTTCCACCTGTGCTTGAGCGGTGTCTTCTTCTGCGGTTTCCTGCAAAGTCTCTGGTTCTACTTCTTTCGGGGCTTCAAAAGGCAGTACCACGGCCTCGGGCTCTTGCTCTGGCGTCTGCTTTGGTTCCGGCTTGGCAGCGCTCTGAACCTCGACGTCGGCATCATCCAGCGGAACCGACAGGGCGGCAACGTGGCTCATCCCTTCTTCCCGCAGGATTTTCTGCACACCTTTGATCGTCAATCCGTCATCGTGCAACAGACGCTTGATACCACCCAGCAACAGCATATCTGCGGGCCGATAGTAGCGTCTGCCACCCGCACGTTTGATCGGCTTTACTTGGGTGAATTTGCTCTCCCAAAAGCGCAGCACGTGGGCTTGAATCCCAAGCCACTCTGCAACCTCAGAGATTGTACGGAAAGCGTCAGGCGATTTGGGCATCAGTTCAGGACTTGTTCCCGTCAGCGACACGATCTTTCATCAGATGTGATGGGCGGAACGTCAGAACGCGGCGTGGGTTGATCGGGACCTCTTCGCCGGTTTTTGGGTTGCGACCGATACGTGCTGATTTATCGCGTACAGAGAATGTGCCGAAGGAAGAGATTTTGACCTGTTCGCCGCGCACCAGCGCGTCGGACATTTCTTCCAGAACTGTTTCGACCAATTGCGCACTTTCGTTGCGCGACAGGCCCACCTCACGAAAAACAGCTTCGCTAAGATCCATCCGCGTCAATGTATTGCTTGTCATGTTGTTCCCCAGTTTTCCTAAGACTTTGGCCAGCTTACGCTCTCAAGTCAATATCTTAGGCTTAATTGCGCGATCACCCGCCGCGCGCGTCCTTACCAGCGCAGAACAACTGCGCCCCATGCAAGGCCACCACCGATGGCTTCTGTTACCACCAAATCGCCGGGTTTGATCTGGCCGCGCTCGACGCCGACAGAAAGCGCCAGTGGAATGGAGGCCGCTGACGTATTGCCGTGGTCCTGAACCGTGACCACGACTTTGTCCATGCTCAGGCCCAGTTTCTTGGCGGTCCCCTGAATGATGCGGATATTGGCCTGATGGGGCACGATCCAATCGACATCCTCGCTGCTGATACCTGCGGTTTCCATGGCAGTGGTTGCGGTCTTGCTCAGCTTCTCGACGGCGTGACGGAACACCTGATTGCCCTGCATCCGCAGATAGCCTGTGGTGCCAGTAGAACTGCCCCCGTCTACATAAAGAAGATCGCGGTGGGTGCCGTCCGAGTTCAGGTCGGTAGAAAGAATGCCACGGTCGTCGGACGTGCCGTTGCCTTCATCGGCTTCCAGTACCAATGCACCCGCGCCATCGCCGAACAGGACGCATGTGCTGCGGTCTGTCCAATCCATGATGCGGCTGAATGTTTCTGCGCCGATCACCAATACACGGCGCGCTTGACCTGACAGTATCAGGGCGTTTGCATTGCTCAACGCAAAGATAAATCCGGCGCATACTGCTTGGATATCAAAGGCAAATCCGGATTTCATACCCAGCTGCGCCTGAACCATTGTCGCGGCAGAGGGGAAGGTCAGGTCGGCAGTAGAGGTTGCGACAATGACCGCGTCGATATCGTCAGCCTCAAGGCCTGCCATCGCAAGAGCTTTCTTCGCGGCTGCGGTGGCCATGGTCGATGTTGTCTCGCCTTCGCCTGCGAAATGGCGCCGCTCGATACCTGAGCGGGAGCGAATCCATTCATCATTTGTGTCCAGCGTGGCCTCGAACTCGGCGTTCTCGACAATCCGTTCAGGCAGATAATGCCCGATACCTTTTACAACAGCGCGCATCATCATTCGGGGGAGGGCTCCTCTGTTGGCAGTGCGGCAGCAACCCGTGCCGCCAACTTGTCGTTAAAGCCGTTCTCGACCAGTTGCGCGGCCAATCTGATAGCTGCTGCTATGCCTGTCGCGTCAGCAGAACCATGAGACTTCACCACAGTACCGTTCAGGCCCAGAAACACTCCGCCGTTCACGCGGCGCGGATCAATCTTTTCGCGCAGACGCATCAAAGAGGTATAGGCCAAAAGCGAGGCAAGCCGAGACAGGATTGAATATTTGAAAGCTTCGCGCAGACGGACACCGATCAGGCTGGCGGTACCTTCACCTGTCTTGATGGCGATGTTGCCGGTAAATCCATCGGTGACAACAACATCAGCCCGATCACCTGAAATATCGCCGCCTTCGACAAAACCGACAAATTCGTACCCTGCTTCGGACTGATGGTCACGAATCAGATCATGCGCTTCTTTCAGCTCTGTCCGACCTTTATGTTCTTCGGTGCCGACGTTCAGCAGCCCGATACGGGGGGTTGGCAGGTTGAGGCCGTTGCGCGCATAGGACATTCCCATAAGCGCAAAGCGCAGCAAGTCATCCGCATCCGCACGAATATCTGCCCCGACATCCAGCATCACATTGAACCCTTGCGCGTTGGACGAGGGATATAGCACGGCGATAGCAGGCCGGTTCACACCGGGTAGCTTGCGCAAGCGGATCATCGACAGCGCCATCAGCGCGCCTGTGTTCCCACAAGAGACGGCCACGCTGGCTTCGCCGGTGCGCACGGATTCGATGGCTGACCACATCGACGTATCCTTGCCAGAGCGCACAACATGGCTTGGCTTGTCTTCCATTGTAACAACGCCAACGGCATCGCGGATCACTGTCCGGCCCTCAAGGGCGGGATGCTTTGCAACCAAGGCACGCAATTCCGCTTCGGGGCCGTGTAAAACAAAGGAAATGTCAGGATTTTCGGTGGCCGACTTAAGGCAACCGGCAACCACAGCTGCCGGCCCCTGATCACCCCCCATCGCATCGACCGAGATGAGGGTGCGGGCGTTCGCGGTTGTCTGATCGGTCGGGGCCGTCATTTGCTGCGAATGCCTTTGAATTGCCAATTGTTCAGGCGTGCAGCTTACGCCGCGTCGTCTTCGAGATCAATCTCGTCGAACTGAGCCACAACTTCTTTGTCGGCATAGTGGCCGCAGGAGGCGCAAACATGGTGTGGGCGCTTCAGCTCACCGCAGTTGGTGCACTCGTTAGGATTCGCTGCTGTCAACGAATCGTGGGAGCGGCGGTTGTTGCGGCGCGATTTGGATACTTTATTCTGCTGGACAGCCATGTCTGGTGCCTTTGTATTCGGGGCCATAATGCGCAGATCGGCTGCGGCGGGCCGTGTTTCGGATCAACTCCCATACGGGCGTGTGGTGCGTTTAGGCAAGTGGCGGTCGCTTGTCCAACGCTATTTCATTCGAGCGGCGCAAAATACTGTGAAAAGGGTCCTTTGCAAGCCGGTTTTTGCCACTTGCAAGGCGCGCGCGCTGGATCAGCTGTCTTTGTCGTCCTCCAGCTGCTGCTTGAGGGCGGCCAATCCGGCAAAGGGGCGCGCTTCTTCATCGGTCATTGGTTTTTTGCCGGGTTCCGTGACCCGGATAGGTGCGGATTCTGTTTCGACTTTGCGCGGATACTGGGGCAGGGCTAGGGCCAGCTCTTCTTGCATGACGATTGCGGGGTCTATCCACGCGCCCAACGGCTCTACGCTGTCATCTTCGGGCATCTCGACTTCTGGTGCATCGATATCGACGTAATCGCGTACGAAGGTGCGCAGAACATCCGTATCAATCCGGGTCGTGACCGGCTCAAGCGTGACCACGCAAGGCTGCGTTACAGTGGCGCCCAGACGTCCGCGCAATTGCCAGTCACGATCACCCAACGGGTGTAGGGCACCCTCAAAGGACAATTTGCGCAATCCGCTCAGTTCCATCATTTGTGCCAAAGCTGCCAGAGAGGCCGCATCTGGACGTAAGGAGAAGGGGGTTGGCGTGGTTTGTGACAGGTTGGCAACGCGCAAACTGGTTGCACTTGGGGATGTGGGAGACATGAGCTTGTGCTTTCGTTTCTTGAACCATGGGGCGCATTTGGTATATGCGAGATAAAAGCCGGACAGGTTAAGGGCAAGGGGCAGTACCATGGGTATCTTCGACAACACGGTGATTGTGCGGCGCTTGCTGCTCGGTGTCGCTCTGGCTGGCGGGCTTGCAGCCTGTACGCCTCAATACCAGAACCACGGATATATGCCGCCTGCAGAAGACCTTGACCAGATTGTGGTCGGTGTCGATACGCGCGCATCAGTCGAGGAAAGCATTGGCACCCCTTCGACTGCCGGTGTGGTGAATGAAAGCGGATTTTATTACGTTCGCAGCCAGCGCCGCACAATCGGCGCGTTGGCCCCCAAAGAAATAGACCGGCAGGTGCTTGCCATCAGCTTCAACGAAGCAGGTGTGGTTACCAACATCGAACGCTTCGGGCTTGAGCGCGGGCAAGTTGTGCCTTTGGCGCGGCGCGTGACCACACCGGGTGTGCGTGACAGCGGCTTCCTGCGACAGCTTTTGGGTAACATCGGACGGTTCAATCCCGCAGGTCTGAGCGGCTGATCCCAGCCTCTTGTCCCGTTTGGTGGACTGAATGCCGGTAGGTTCAACAGCGATAATGATGCCTTTGCAAAAAGGGCGCTACACTGTGCGCCCTGCGCAGAGTGCTGCGGATCTGACCGCCTCACTGGCGTTGCGCGCGCGCGCTTTCGGTGCGGTAGGCGGGGCTTCAGACCGTTTTGACGACAGCGCGCAACATGTGCTGGTGCTGGCCCAAGACAGCGGCAAGGCGGTGGCCACGTTTCGCATGTCCCTTCTGACCGGTGCGCAGATCGATGAGAGTTATGCCGCGCAGTATTACGATTTAGCCAAGCTGACAGCGTTTGACGGTCCGATGCTTGAATTGGGCAGGTTCTGCATCGACCCCGCTTTCCATGATCCTGACATTCTGCGCATCGCGTGGGCGGCGTTGACGTCTTATGTGGACGCCACTGGGGTGCGCCTGCTTTTTGGCTGTTCTTCATTTGCGGGCACGGATCCGGCCGACTATCTGGATGCTTTTGCCCTGCTAAAGGCACGTTATCTTGCGCCAAAGCGTTGGGCACCCGCCGTGAAAGCGCCGGACGTGTTCCGCTATGCCGCCCGACTGGATCACGCCCCAGATATCAAACGTGCCAATGCGGCGATGCCCCCGTTGTTGCGGACCTACCTTATGATGGGCGGGTGGGTCAGCGACCACGCGGTTGTAGATCACACGATGGGCACGCTGCATGTGTTCACGGGCCTTGAGATCGAGGCCATTCCACCCGCGCGGAAAACGCTGCTTAGGGCGTTGATCTGATATTGTCTGATTGACGTTTTCGCGGCCACACAGTAGGCGGCGTGCATGGCACGTGCACCCCTTCTCCAACTCTCCGATATCGCCCTCACATTTGGCGGCGATCCTGTATTTGATGACCTGTCGCTGGTGGTTCAATCCGGCGACCGTCTGGCGCTGGTCGGGCGCAACGGTTCGGGCAAGTCCACCTTGATGAAAGTCATGGCGGGGCTGGTCGAGGCGGATAGCGGCGAAGTGACCGCAGGACCCGGCGTCAGCGTTGGCTACATGGAGCAGGACCCTGATCTGACGGGTTTTGAGACATTGGGTGATTTTGCCTCACACGGGCTTGAACCCGGTGAACTTTACAAGGTCGAGCGTGCGGGCGAGGGGCTCAAGTTTGATCCGGAGCGCCCTGTGGCCACAGCATCCGGAGGCGAGCGGCGGCGCGCAGCCCTTGCGCGTTTGATGGCGCTTGAGCCTGAATTGATGCTGCTGGATGAACCGACGAACCATTTGGACATCGAGGCTATCGCATGGCTGGAGGACGAGCTGAAGTCCACCCGCGCGGCCTATGTCATTATTTCCCACGACCGTGCGTTTTTGAATGCGCTCACACGTGCAACCCTTTGGATTGATCGCGGTGCCGTGCGTCGGCAAGAGATCGGCTTTCAGGGATTTGAAGCATGGCGTGACCAGATCTGGGAAGAAGAGGACATGCAGCGCCACAAGCTGAACCGGAAGATCAAATCCGAGGCGCGTTGGGCGGTCGAAGGCATTTCTGCGCGGCGTAAGCGCAACCAGGGCCGCGTACGCGCGCTGCAAGAGCTGCGTGCCGAACGGGCAGGTCAGATCAAACGCCAAGGGACAGCGGCTATGGCGCTGGAAGCGGGCCCCAAATCCGGCCGTAAGGTCATGGAAGCGGTCGGCATTACAAAGGTTTTCGGCAATAAAGTCATTTTGCATGATTTCTCACTGACAGTGAACCGTGGGGATCGCATCGCGCTGGTTGGCCCGAACGGCGTCGGTAAAACGACCCTGCTGAATATGCTGATCGGCAAAGAACAGCCCGACAGCGGCGAGGTCAAAATCGGGACCAATCTGGCGCTGGCTCTATTTGATCAGGCGCGCGCGCAACTGGACGGCGACATGACCCTGTGGGACAGCCTGACGGGCGACCCCGAGATGCGGGTGAGCGGCAAGGCTGACCAAATCTTGGTCCGCGGCAACCCCAAACACGTTGTTGGCTACCTTAAAGAATTCCTGTTCGACGAAGCGCAAGCGCGCGCACCTGTCCGCTCCCTGTCTGGCGGGGAAAAGGCGCGGCTGTTGCTGGCCAAGCTAATGGCGCGCGAAAGCAATCTGCTGGTGCTCGATGAACCGACAAATGATCTGGATGTGGAAACGCTGGACCTGATGCAAGAGCTGTTGGGCAGCTATGACGGCACGGTCATACTGGTGAGCCACGACCGTGACTTCCTTGACCGTGTGGCGGCGACCACCATCGCCATGGAAGGTGACGGAAAAGCGACCGTTTATGCGGGCGGCTGGAGCGATTATATCGCGCAGCGCGGAATGGAAGACTTCTCTGAAAGTGTTGTGAAGTCCAAGGGCTCAGCGCCAAAGGCCCAGCAAAAGACCAAGACGCAAACAGGTCTCAGCTTTACCGAAAAGCACCGTTTGGAAGCCTTGCCCGCCGAGATAGAGCGGATAACGGCAGAAATTGCCAAGCTTGAGGAATTGTTGGGCGATCCTGCGCTTTTCACCGAACAGCCAGCCAAGTTCCAGAAAGCCAGCGATGCGCTGGTGCAGCGTCACGAAAAACTGGCCGATGCCGAGGAAGAATGGCTGTTGCTCGAAGAAAAAGCAGGCAGCTGAGGCACGTCCCAGCCTAAGAAACTCTGGTTTTTAGTCATGGCTGTGATCCAAATGTGAGGTCGGAGCGAAGAAGTCTATCACCCAGCAGCGACAATCTGCTTTGAGCCCAAATCAACCGGTGCTGCAAGCTGCACCTACTTCAGCTTTGCTGAGTATTGAGCTGCCGCTTCTGGCAGGGAGCAACCTCAGGGATCACGAATTGGCTGGAATTGAGCCTCTCGGGATAGGGCACCTTTGGTTAGCCAAAAGGCTTCTTATCCAAAAAGAGGCGGTACTTATGTCATATATTAATGACAAAGAACTTTCGCTTTAGTAGCTTTGCGCCAAATTTTAATAATTACCTCAATAGGTCTTCGCTATTGGGAAGTCGGGTCATGATGAAAACAGATTTTCGACATGCGCTTCGGGAACGAACGCGTACAGATCACGATTTGTTGGATCGAATGATCACGACGCTTGATATTGCGCAATTGCATGATTTCAGAGTGTTTTTGCAGATACACCATTGCTGCTTTTTGGTGATGCAGTCACGGTCGCTGGATCAGGGGCTTTCGACGGCGCCACTTTCAAGCATGATCGACGGCCTTGCCATGGATCTTAACATTGTATCCTGCAATCAATCGGAGATTGACCTGCCGATCCCATCCGCGCTGGACCCCTTATCAATCGACTATATGGTGGCGGGGTCGAGGCTGGGTTCCAAAATACTATACAAACGATGGAGCGCATCGACGCATCCATGTGTCCAACGCGCGAATACCTATTTTGGTCAGACAAGCGATCCGAAACTTTGGTCCGAAACATGTCGTGCGCTCTCGGCCGTGCCATCAGGTAGCGAACGTGCTGATATCATCGTAGAAGACACAAAAATACAATTCCAGCTTTTTGCGGCGGCATTCGCCAAGATAGTCACAGCCGAGGACACCCTCTCATGACTGAAGAACAAAATTATATCAGACCAGACGAAGCGGTTGATCTTACCAATTGTGACCGAGAACCAATCCACTTGCTGGGCGGTGTGCAAGGGTATGGATGTCTGATTGCAACGTCTTCGGATTTCATGGTTAAACACGTCTCCCAAAATGTGCAGGACATTCTGCATTTTTCGGCAGAAGATGCGATCGGTGGACGGTTGATTGATTTGCTGCCCGAACGGACAGTTCACGATCTACGTACCAAACTGCAAATTCTGAACGTAGAGACAAGTTCATCTCGGCTGTTTGGATATGACGTTTTGGGCGATGGCCGGTTGTTCGACGTGTCGGTGCACACGTTGGATCAAACATACGTTTTCGAATTTGAACCCAAGATTGACACTGAAAATCGCGACGAAATGAGTTTGGTTCAGCCCTTGGTCGCGCGGGTAAGACGCGCAAAAGACATCAAGGCTGCGTGTGATCAGGCAGCGATGGCCGTTCAAGTTATGTCCGGCTTTGACCGTGTAATGGTATACCAATTTGACGAAGACGGCACCGGTGAGGTCATCGCGGAAAAGCGTAAGTCGAGCATGGAACCCTTTCTTGGGCTTCGCTATCCCGCCAGTGACATCCCGAAGCAAGCGCGCGCCCTGTATCTGCGCAGCACGCTACGACTTATTTCTGATGTCGACGGGGTGGTGTCACCGATCGTGCCGCCTACGAATGTGCAGGGCATACCAATGGACTTGTCGATGTCTGTCATGCGCGCGGTGTCGCCCATCCATCTGGAATACCTGCGAAATATGGGCGTTTCAGCGTCTATGTCAGTTTCGATCATCAAAGATGGAAAGCTTTGGGGTTTGTTCGCCTGCCACCATGAAACGCCGCGCCACATCGATTTTGAGCGGCGCACTGCAATCGAGTTGTTCGCGCAGTTCTTCTCGTATGAGCTGGTTCAGAAGATCGACATCGCGTCGCGCGTTCAGAGCAGCGAAGCGCGAAAGTTGCACGACAATCTCATGATCCAACTGTCCGGTGGGACAAATCTCATCAATGGGTTTGAGATTATCGCGGATGAGTTGCGTGGCCTCATAGCAAACGATGGCGTCGCGGTTTACTCGGACGGGCGCTATGCGTGTCTTGGGGACGCGCCTGACGAGATAGAGTTCAAGAAGCTCGTTAGATTCCTGAATACGGCTCCGACAGGTCAGGTCTTTGCTACGCACAGGCTTCCCGCCCTGTATCCGGAGGCTTCGGATTTCTCTGCTGATATTGCAGGTGTCCTGGCGGTTCCGATCTCTCGTACGCCACGGGACTACATCGTATTTTTCCGACGTGAAGTTGCCCAGTCGGTTAAATGGGCAGGTAACCCGAACAAACCGGTCGAAGTAGGCCCGAACGGGACACGCCTAACACCTCGGAAAAGTTTCGATACATGGTCGGAACTGGTCAGGAACACGTCAGCGCACTGGACCGGTAGTGAGGTCCAGACAGGCGAGTCGTTGCGGCTGTCGCTGATCGAGATCGTGTTGAAACTGACTGACGAGTCGAATGAAACCCGCCAGAAAGCGGCTGACAAACAAGAGCTTTTGATCGCTGAGCTTAATCACCGTGTCCGGAATATTCTTAATCTGATCCAGGGGTTGGTCTCTCAAAGCCGTACTGGTGCGAAAGACGTTGCAACTTATACCAAGGTGCTGGACGGACGTGTGCAGGCGCTGGCGCGGGCGCACGATCAACTCACGCGGCAAGAGTGGTCACCGAGTTCATTAAGACAGCTGATCGAAGTCGAGGTGAACGCATTTCTGACGGACGCAAAGGATCGCATTTCGATCACGGGGGATGCTCCCAAGCTGATGCCTGAGGCATTCTCAACCATGGCATTGGTGATCCACGAAATGGTGACAAACGCCGCCAAGTACGGCGCGTTGACGGACCATTCCGGGAAAATCTTGCTCAACCTTCGCATTCAGGACGACGGAGCGTTGCAGATCGAATGGCGCGAGATTGGTGGCCCACCTGTACAGGCGCCGTCACGTCAGGGCTTTGGAACCACAATCATAGAAAAAACGATACCTTACGAGCTTAAGGGCACGGTCAAAACGCGTTACCTTGTGACCGGATTTGAAGCAGACATCATGATCCCATCCACTGCCGTCTCTGATACTCAAGAGGTTGTTGCAGACAAAACGATGAGCGTCGCGGACAACAAGGAAAAGCGTTCCATAAAACTGAGTGGCGACGTCTTGATAGTTGAGGACAATATGCTGATCGCGCTGGATGCTTCCGATATTCTCAAAGATAATGGAGCGGACGATGTTCACATGTCAGGCTCTGTCGCTGATGCGCTCGCTGTTCTTGAGGCCAACACAATCACATTTGCACTGCTTGATGTGAATTTGGGTGATCAGACATCTCTTCCTATCGCGCAAGTTTTGGCTGACCGCAGTATCCCTTTTGTGCTTGCGACTGGTTATGGAGACGCCGAGAGTATAACGGCGAGCTATCCTCCGGCGGTCATCGCTAAAAAACCTTTCACTGCCGAAAGTATTGTCAAAGCGATCAGTTCCGCTCTCTCAAGTCCGGATAATTAGAGCCAGCGGCCGCTGACCACTGTTGATCACAGTCTTGCGAAAGCCGTGAGGTAGCAGCTTGTTCTTAATAGATCGCTGCCCATCATCTGGCTTTGAAAAGCGGTCATTGATTTCACTGCAGCGAAGGCGTTTTTGTCTCGCACGGCGGGCGTCCATGCAAAACACTGCGAGGGGCTGAAATCCGCCCCAGAACGCGATTTGTTAAAGTCGCAGAAATCTTTGGTGTCTAAGTCGGCTGTGCAGAATCAAACCGACTTAGGGCACTGCGAAACCAATGACCGCTTTGCTTTAACTGCGATTTCAGCCTGCGCGGATTGCCGGTGTTCGCTGCGGTTTTGATGAACGGCAGCTTTCGCACAATCTGAGCAGGGCTGTCTGCGTCGGATGTAAGGCCCTTGATGCAGATCAATGCGCAGACACGTTTCAGCGCATATGCATTTTTCTATGCATGTCATGTTTAACGCACCGTCAGACCGCCGCCCGCTACTCGCCCTTGTGGGGAACGGGCAGGCACATCGCGTGCGTGAACTTATGGCGCACCTCGACGCGAGCCAGATCGGTATATCGAAGCACATGAAGGTGCTGCGCAAGACGAGGCTGGTGCTGGATCGTCGGGATGCGCAATGGCGGCGCTATCGCTGCAATCCGAAAGCTGAACCTGAAATCGACGCGGTCATCGGTGCTGTGCTGACATCTAAAAAGCAGTCTGAAAAGGAAGTCGCATGACCGCCAATTCACAAGAGCAGCATCTGCCGCACCAGTTGCCGGATTGGGTCTGGTATGCAGGCACGGCTGTCGTCGCCGTAATCTGGTGGGTGGTCTACAACCAGCTTATTCCGTTTTCGGAATGGATCACGTCACTGGTCCCGGTTGCGCGCCACAGCCATACGGGCGAGGCCATCGCCTTCTTTGTTTACGACGTGCCCAAAGTTCTGTTGTTGCTGTCGGCGGTTGTCTTTGTCACGGGCGTCTTGCGCAGTTGGTTCAGCCCCGAAAAGACACGTGCGATCCTCGCTGGCAAACGAGAGATCGTAGGTTACCCGTTGGCAGCACTTCTGGGCGTTTTCACACCGTTCTGTTCCTGCTCGTCCGTACCGCTGTTTATCGGGTTTGTGTCGGCGGGCATTCCACTGGGGGTGACTTTTTCATTTCTCATCGCGGGGCCGATGGTGGGGCCGGTCGGTCTGGGGCTGCTTTATGGCCTCGTCGGTTGGCAGATCGCTACGCTTTACCTTGTCTTTGGCTTCGCCATCGCCACGGTTGCGGGCTTCGTTCTGGGCCGCATGGGGCTGGAGAGGTATCTACAGGACTGGGTGCGTGATTTAAACGCAGGGCCGGTGGGCGATCTACCTGAAGAAAAGCTTACTTTGGTCGACCGGATCAAAATCGGGATTGAGCAAGTGCGTGAAATTGTCGGTAAAGTCTGGATATGGGTGTTGATCGGTATCGGCATCGGCGCTGCGATCCACGGTTATGTCCCCGAAGAGATGATGCTGCGGATCATGGGGGGTGAAGCCTGGTGGTCGGTACCTGCCGCCGTGGTTTTGGGCGTGCCTATGTACACCAATGCAGCGGGCGTCATTCCCATTGTCGAAGCTCTGCTGGGCAAAGGTGCAGCCCTTGGCACGACACTGGCCTTCATGATGTCGGTCATTGCGCTTTCATTGCCTGAGATGATCATCCTGAAGCAAGTGCTAACCTACCGCCTGATTGCCATCTTCCTCGCCGTGGTTGCCGCGGGGATTCTCGCCACCGGCTTCCTGTTCAACATAATCATGTGACAGCGCTCAGAGAGCATGCCGTCAATTCGAAGGAGATTTCCATGAAAACTGTCAAGGTTTACGGCCCCGGATGCAAACGTTGTGACGCAATTGAAAAAATGGTCAGAGACGCAGCCGATAAACTGGGTGTTCAAGTTGACCTCGAAAAAGTCGCTGATGCGAAATCCATCGCACTGGCTGGCGTGATGTCGACGCCCGGCTTGGCGGTGGATGGCAAGCTTGTCCATACTGGCGGTCTACCGGAAGCGGCCAAGCTGGAAGGGTGGCTCAAAGCATGATCCGCTTTATCTTCACCGCTGCTGCCTTTGCCGTTCCCGCGTTTGCACATGCACAGGCGCTTGAGGTCCAGCCTGTGACCAATAATGTTTGGGCCATCGTGGGAGAGAAAGAGCAGCGCAACCCTGAGAACCTCGCCAACAATGCAACCTTTGGTCTTGTCTTGACGTCGCAGGGCGCTGTTCTGATTGATCCGGGCGGGTCGTGGAAAGGCGCAGAAGCCCTTCAGGCGGCGATCAGAACAGTAACTGACCAGCCTGTGATCTATGTCATCAACTCCGGTGGGCAGGATCACCGCTGGCTCGGGAACAGCTATTGGCAAGCGCAAGGTGCCACGGTGATCGCCTCTGAAGCCGCAGTTGATGATCAGCGCACCCGAGGCTCGCTTCAGTTGACGGCTCTGAGTAGTCTGCTTGGCGACGCGCTTGAAGGCACCGAACCGTCCTATGCCGATGTCACCTTTGCCGACGAATACATCCTTGAATTCGGCGATCTGACAATCGAAATCAAGCATCCTGGCCCAGCACACACGCCAGGCGACAGCTTTGTCTGGGTGCCGTCATACGACACGGTGTTCACGGGTGATATCGTTTATGTCGAACGCATCCTCGGGATTGGTGATCAAAGTTCCATCGCACATTGGCCCGCAGCATTCGAGGCGATTGAATCGACCGGTGCAGCAAATGTGGTTCCAGGCCATGGCCAAGCGACAACGATGCAGCAGGCACGGGCCGATACCTATGACTACTTGATGAACCTCCGGAGCAAGATTGGAACACTGATCGATACGGACAGGGACATCATGGATGCGCCAAAAGTTGACCAGTCGGCATTCGGGTATCTTGAACAATTCGAGGCCCTTGCCGGCCGAAACGCCCAGACCGCTTACCAACAGATGGAGTGGGAATAGCGTAGATGCCACTGATCTATTGATTTCTAAAACCACAGTCTTTCTATAGGTCAAATGTTATTCGGAAAGCGCAAACAGCAACCGCGGTCGCCGAACGTGTAGTCGGGGATGTATGATGTGAGGACAGGATGCGGTCATTCGTAGCTTGCCTAATGAATGGCTGTTCCGGACCGCTAGGGGCAGTTTCTACAAAGGTCGGCAAGCAGACCCTTTCTGCATGCGCTTGCCAACAGCGGCACGACGCGGATGACGGACGGCGGCAAAAGTTACCCCGGTATTGGAATGACGATGGCATCCCATCAAAGCGTCATCCATAGCAATGACGAATATGCGAACCCCGAGACTGGTGCCCATGTCACCATGGCCGAAGCCGTGTTCTGCCAGATTCAACGAGCGTTGGTCGGCGTATATCACAATCTCGGTCGGCAGCACCTTCAGCGATACCTAAATGAAACGTATGGCGATGGAACCATCGGGAATCCGTCAAAGAGATCGTGACCCAATGGACTACCAAGTCAGGAAAGCTTCGAGAGAAATCAATGGCGATATGACAACCGATTCCGGTCGTTGAGCAGATCCGGCTCCTGCTTCAAAGGGCCGTCGGAAAGGATATGCAATGTTCGAAGGAATAAGGACTAAATTGGCCGTTAGTGTTTGGTCGATTTTCGATCCAGATATCGTAGAATGGCTTCACGGCAGACGGTGAATTCTGTTCAACACCCGCCGAACCGTTATCAATTCGACCATGACTTCATCCCCCCATTTGACCATATCCATCGTACGTTCTGCGATGATCTTTTTCGAAACAAGTAAGCTTTTCCTTGACGCTTAAGCTGCATTAGTCCGACCATAGGACACGCATAAGGCGAAAATCGAGAATGAAATGGGAGGATACTATGAATATGCAGATCTTACCTGCTGTCGTGGCACTAAGCGTGATGACTACGGCATCCGCCGGGTGGTCAGACGGACATCAAGGCGCGATGGACGTACCTAAAATCACTGCAACGCAAGTCTTGGACGGCCTGGACGCCCCTTGGGACATGGCCTTTTTGCCGGACGGCACAATGTTTTTCACGGAAAAATGCGATGGTCTTTCTGTAAGAATGCCGGACGGCGCCGTGAATGCGCTGTATGGAATGAAGGAGACAGAGGGCTTCGCGGATGCCGGGAGTGACCTGTTCTGCGAAGGACAAGCCGGGATGCTTGGCGTCGTACCAGATAGCGATTTCGAGAATAACCGCACCCTATATGTCTACTCGACCTCATCCAAATATCACGGCGATGGCTGCAAGACCAATTTCGAAAGGTGCGACGGCAACATCGTCATGAAGTTCAAGGTCAGCGATGACCTTAAGAGCGTGTCTGACAGAACTGATATTGTTAAAGATATTCAATATAAGCCGTTCGATTCCGATCAGCCTTTTGGTGGACCAGGGGCCCACAACGGCGGCAGAATCCGCATCGGGCCTGACGGCTATCTCTGGGTAACCGGGGGCGATCGTCACAGAGGTATTTGTCCACAAGATGGATCACTTCTTTGTGGCAAAGTCCTGCGGATCGATGGGGACGGAAATGCTCACTCAGACAACAATCCCCCCGAAGGTTTTGACAAGCGAATCTACACTTATGGGCACAGAAACGTTCAAGGTATCGATTTCCGCCCAAGCGACGGCAGGGCTTTCACCGCAGAACATGGTCCATGGCATAACGACGAAATCACTGCACTGGTAAACGGTGGTAATGCCGGATGGGACCCAGCACAGAACACAGGTGGCCGAGGTGAGTGTCCGGATCAATACTGTGGCTACGAGCCGAACCAGCAGGAAGCAGTAGACCCGGCGATTCGTGCGGCCTACACGCCGATGAGTGACACGCGATTCGAAGACCTGATGCCAGCGTCATGGAACAACAATGGGTTTTCTCAAGGCACCGGTTCTGCCGCCTTCCTCAAAGGTGAGAATTGGGGCATCTACGAAGGCCGCCTGGCCGTCGGCATCATGGGTATCTCGTTCGGTGACACACCAGAAGGTTCGAGAATTGACCTGATCAGCCTTACGCCTGACGGCTTGGGTATCAACGGCATCACGCGGATGCCTCTCGGATTTTCCGACAGATTCCGTGGACTTGTCATGGGACCGGATAACGCCCTTTACGTTGCTACGGATTCGGGCACCATCTACAAAGTAACAGCAGAAAGCATGAAGTAGGCTTTCAGAAAAAAAACACCCGCGCTACGAAAGTGGCGCGGGTGACTTGTTGAATTAAACTTACGAAACGACACCGTGATATGGTGCTTAAATCAATCGCCCGCAATCAAGATGTCGGGGACCTCATAGCGCTGACCGTCAACACGGATAATATGGGTTCCGTCTTTCAGGCTCCAATCCGTATCAGTGCCGACACCGGACATCGTCACGCTTGCCTTCAGAAACCTACCATCCATGAAGAAGAGCCCCCTTTTGAAACCATTCGCGAAGACTACTGTCACCGTGGTTTGTCCATTCTCATCCCGTTTGATGCGGTAGCTGCATTTGCCAAGCGGCGCTCCACGTTCCTGAGCACAGGAAATCGATGTCGGCGTGTTGTTATCAACCGAAGAGCTCGGTGAAATGACTTGTTGATCTGCGGACGCCTCCGCTGCCCCAAGGGAAAGGGCAGCACATATCCCAACCAAGATCGGCGTATTCATTTCAACGTCCTCCTCGCAGCCAAATGTTGAATTTCAGCTCAACTGCAGCCTAAGGACGACTCTGTTTCCGGTCAAAGGTACAATCGAAAACTATGAAATCGACGCCAACAGCCGAATGCGCATCCTCAGAACCGGTCAACATTCATACCTTTTTAGCAAAACCGGAAACGACCGTCGTTGAAAGCACTCAACTTGCCAAAACAGCCATTTGCGCACCTACAGCGAAATGCTGCGGTGAGGCTTGCCTAACGGGGCAATCGCTGCGGCAGGGCAATCATCTACTAGCTGCATGACTGCATCGCGGACAAAGCTGCTGTTCGGCATAGTGGGCAATACGGCCCTGCGCGCCGCACGACTTTAGCCAGCGCGATATCGCGATCTGACAAAGGTCAATGGACGCGGGGCTGCTTTGTGTAGTTTCCAATTAACGAATTTTTCGACGTCGGAATCTTAGAAAGAGCATCGCCAATGGATATGCGTTTCAGCCTTCGTAATGCATTGTGCTATTTGGTTGGTGGGCTCTGGACAGACTGGGGCGGACGGAAGCGCATTGAAGCTAATCAACTCCGCAATCTACGGCGGCTCGTGGAAAAGGCACGGTGCGATTCCCCCCTGTTTCGCAGGCTCTACGCGGATTTGCCACCATCAGGCGAGATCGAACTGCGCGACTTGCCGGTGACTCACAAGCCCGATCTGATGCGGGAATTCGACGACTGGCTGACAATCCGTAGTCTTCCCCTCGAAAGAGCCCGTAAACATCTCCAGGACATCAGCAAGGTCGGTGTGCCTCTCGAAGGTGTTGCCGTTTTTCAGACCTCCGGGACGTCTGGTGAACCCGCGGTCATCGTCCTGTCCTCATCTTTCGTGGAATATGCCTATGGCATCATGATGGCGCGCTTCGAACGGTACCATTGGAAGCTCATTCGGGATGTCCGCAAGCTCGGCGTGAGGGTGACGATCACTGGTGGGAACGGTCATTTCGCCGGAAACGGATTCAACAAATTGGTGCAAAGGCTCTATCCGGCTCTGGCGAGGGGGTTGGGTTTGACCTTCATCGAGGCAGAACAGCCAGTTCATCGGCTTGTTGAAAAACTCAATGCGATGTCGAACGTTGCCTGGATCGTGACCTATCCCAGCATGCTGGCTATCCTCGTCAGAGAAAAGGAGGCAGGGCGGCTGCAAATCGAGCCTGCGCTTTTCACCTGTGGGGGAGAGACGCTCACGGATGATCTGCGCGCGCGTGTCGGGCGGGCTTTTCCTTCGCTGAAATACGGCATCTCCGACCCTTACGGATCCACAGAGTGTCTGGCGCTATCATTCGAATGCAGCCACAGACGCAAGCATCTGAATGAAGACTGGGTGATCCTTGAAGCGGTCGATGAGGCGATGCAGCCGGTGCCAGATGGCAGCTTGTCCGATACTGTGCTGCTGACGGTGTTGGCCAACGAGGTTCAACCCTTTATCCGATACGATCTGGGTGACTGTGTTCGTTTCTACGAGGATTCCTGCCCCTGTGGGTCGCCGTTCCGCAGTTTTCAAGTCGAGGGGCGTCAGGCGACGCTCGTTCGTGTGGGGGAGGTGGTACTGTCACCGCTCGTCTTCAATCTCGAGCACGACCATGCCCAGCGGATTCAGCTGGTCCAGACCGGCGAAAGGGAATTCGAAGTGCGAATACAACTGTCCGACGAGGCGTCGGCAGGGTCCGTATTTCAAGAAGTTACCGAGGCGGTGAAACAGGTGTTTCGCAATAACGGTCTGGAGAACGTTGCGGTCAGAGAAAGCCACGCTTTGCCCGAATTCACCGCCAGCGGGAAGTTCCATGAAGTTGTGCCTTTGCAAAGTGCCGCTTCACAAGAAGTGACCTGATCTGGCGTTCGATAACAGTAGGTTTGTAACCCACGCCTCCGTGCTCCATGGGGCTGTTTACTTCTCCGAAGCCGAGCTTTGTGTAAATCCCAGCGTCCGGCACTTTGGTCTCCAAGCAGAACCCGGAGCATTTCATGATGGGGGTATCTGTCAACGTCGGGTTTAACTCACCTGCCATTCGCGCGCGTGCCCCTGTTTGAAACAAGGGAGGCATCGTTGGTCAGAAACGATCGCTGACGCCCAAATACATCCGCGCGATTAAGGGTCGGGCTTGAGTTTGCCGAGAACCACCGGGACCTTGGCTATTTTGGAGGCCAACGAAACCTAAGCGCTTGGGCTTATCAACGCGAGCCGCTCAAAGCTGTCCTTGGTCCTCCCATCTGATCCGCCGCGCAGCTTCTTCAATGCAGTCATTCGGAATGACTTTCAGCGATGTAGTTCGAGGCCGCTGCAACCGTGGGAATGATGGTGTCGGGTAAATCTTGCGAAGCCGCGTCATTCTCGCACTGCCTCAGAGCAGATTATTCTATTGGTTCTGAAAAGTGTTTGGTGCCAGAATGCGTTGGACTACCATTTAAAGAGAGAAAACCAATGCTCCAGACACTCGGCCTCCTTTTAAGCTGCCAATTGCTGGGAGAAATTACAGTGCAGGGCTTTGGCTTGGCAATGCCGGGCCCGGTTCTGGGTCTGATCCTGCTTGTGCTGATCCTTGCCGCATTGCCTTCCCTCGCAGAACAGCTCAGGCCGACAACCGCTGTCATTTTGGCGAACCTGTCTTTCCTGTTCGTGCCGGCAGGTGTTGGCGTGATTGGTAGCTTCCAGGTTTTTTCGGAAGACGGGTTTGCACTGCTGGTTATACTGACCTTGTCGACGGTGCTCTCTATGCTGGCTGCTGTCGGAACGTTCATTGGCGTTCGGCGCGCAACGGAACGCTGGGCAAAATGACAGACGTTGCAACCCTTTGGAGCTATTTGACATCCACACCGCTGATCTGGCTTACCGCAACGATAATCGCCTATCTGGTCGCAGATGGGGGCGCGCGGCAATTAAGTAACCCTCCCTGGGCCAATCCGGTGCTTTTGTCTGTCCTGTTGATTGCACCGCTGCTCTGGCTGACCCAGACAGACTACACGACCTATTTCGAGGGTGCCCAATTCATCCATTTCCTGCTCGGTCCCGCGACCGTGGCCTTGGCTGTACCGCTCTGGGACAATCGAGACACAATCCGGTCCTCGGTCGTGCCGATTGTGCTTGCTTTGCTTGCAGGCTCAATCGTCGCGGCAGGATCGGCCATTTTGCTGGCGCGTGCCTTTGGTCTGCCGATGGAGGTCCTGCTATCGTTGGCGCCAAAATCTACGACCGCGCCAGTGGCTCTCGGCATCTCTGAAGCAATTGGAGGGGTTCCCGCGCTGACTGCGGTGTTGGTCATTCTGACGGGCATCATCGGGGCAGTGACAGTAACGCCTTTGATGAATTTGCTGCGGATTACCGATTGGCAGGCCCGCGGTTTTGCCGTCGGTGTTGCCGCACATGGCATTGGAACGGCCCGCGCATTTCAGGTACACCCTGTGGCGGGCGCCTATGCTGGCATCGCCATGGCACTAAACGCTTTGCTGACAAGCCTGATCGTACCGCTGTTGGTGCGCTGGCTGGTTTGACAGCGCTTCAACGAGGTACCTGATAGGAGTGGGGGCTTGGCGTCAGGGTGATTGGCAAGCCGCTGCTATCTGGAGAGCCGCACTTATCAGGAGCGCTTCCGGCCCAAAGGGGGAACTCGTCCATCGTTTCGTCGCAGCGCCGCAGCTTTCGCTTTACTGTCATTCGTGTATCGCGCAGCGCTTTGACTATTTAATCATAGGATTTCGTACTTGGTCACCTTGCGCCGCAAGCGCGAAGAAGACGTGTCTCCAAGCACTATTCCTACGACACGGACGGTAGCTTCAAACACGTCCTCAGGCCACACCCATCGCTTTGAGGGGATGATCACTCCGTTCCAACTCGCTCGGTTCGGGCAGACGCTCGGCACCTGCCCGGCATCACATCATTCAAATCTGCAACTTCAGTCGCCGGATTTAATTTCGACCTTTTTGGCCTTGGTCACAGCCTCTGGCGGCTTGGGGATTGTGACGGCAAGAACGCCCGCTTTCACCGATGCCTGCACCTTATCGGGGTCAATATCAAAGGGTAGCGTCATAGAGCGGTGGAATGAACCGGAGCGGCGTTCAATACGGTGGAATTCGCGCCCTTCATCTCCGCCTTTCTCTTCGTTCTCTGACTTTTTCTCGCCCTTGATAGAAATCCGGTTGCCGGTGATTTCGACATCGATGTCTTTCATCTCGATGCCGGGCAGTTCAGCGGTGATGCAGATTTCCTTGTCGGTTTCGCTGAGATTTGAACGCACATAAAAGCCATCAGTTTTCGACCCTATGCCAGTGTCGAAATCATCCATCAAAGTGTCGATCTGTTTGCGAAGCGCGCCAAACGGGCCATCGGCATCGACCTTTTTGCCGAGCCAAGCTGTAGGTAACCAATCACTGTTTGCCATCTCTATTCCTCCAATTTGAATGCCTTAGTAATTGGAACTTTCATGCAAAATGGGACTCCCGCAGTGACGTAAATCAATTTCACGGAGAATTGGCAGCAACAAGACTTGCATGGCTAGCCCAAGGCGTCGGCATTGGGGCCGGAGCCCCCTCGCGGCAGCCCAGAGAAAAGCCCCTTCTTCAAGCGTTTTGAAAGCCCGCTTACAACACAGCAACAGGGCTGGTTGCTCGCGCAGAGCAATGTCTGGAACCCGCAATTGGTTTTGGATCTGTTTTACAAACCAATCCAATTTCGCAAGTGCAACGAAAGCCGGAAAGGTCCGCGCCGCTGACCTTATCCCAGACCGCACTCTAGGTACGGTCTGGGACAAATTTGTAAGATGAATTCTGTTACCGCATACGTAAAGCGCCGTCCAAGCGAATGACTTCGCCGTTCAGATACCCCATTTCGACAATGAACGCGGCCATGCGGGCGTATTCGTTCGGATCACCCAAGCGGGCAGGGTTCGGCACTTCGGCGGCAAGGCTGTCTTGGACTTCTTGCGGTAATCCCTTGAGCATGGGTGTGCCGAAAATTCCTGGTGCGATGGTCATCACCCGGATGCCCGATTGCGCCAGATCGCGCGCCATGGGCAGGGTCATGCCGACAATACCGCCCTTGGACGCGGCATAGGCGACCTGTCCTTTTTGCCCGTCAAAGGCAGCGATAGAGGCGGTGTTGATGATGACACCGCGCGCACCATCGGCCTCAGGTTCATTCTTTGCCATGGCGGTGGCGGCAAGGCGGGCAATATTGAAGCTGCCGGTCAGGTTAATATCGATGGTCTTTTGAAAGGCGGATAGGGGGTGCGGCCCGTCGCGGCCCGTGGTCTTTATCCCCAGCGCGATTCCCGCGCAATTCACCGCGACATTCAGCGCGCCCATCAGCTCTTGGGCCCGAGCGATCGCTGCCTCTACGGATGCCTCATCCGTCACGTCTGTTTCGACGAAATGTCCGCCAATTTCTGCTGCGACCGCTTTACCGCGCTCTGTATCACGGTCGAGAAGGGTGACTTTTGCGCCTTGGGCGGCAAAGTGGCGGGCGGTGGCTTCGCCCAGACCGGATGCGCCTCCGGTGACGATCGCGGCGGTTGTGGACATTTGCATGGCAACGCTCCCTATTTGAACATGCGTTCAGATAATCACGGCTGTCGGCGGCGTGCAAGAGGTGTCCAGCGCAGCCATGTGCCGCCTGTTGATCGGGGGCGGGCACCCGCACGATGCTTGAAACGGTCAATTTGGGGTGTCGTTTCGGGGCCAAGGTCAAGACGGGTTATGCCGCAGCGCGAAAGCGTCTGCATTGCCTGCCACAGCAGCAGGTTATGTGCCTGCGCCGCGCGTCCTGCATCGGAATTATGTCCGATATGGTATGTCGCGCGGATGCCGTGGGTCAGGAACAACATATGTGCCACCGGATGACCGCGAAGCAGCGCGGTGAACAGATGGGTCTGTTCAGGTGCAGCCTGCGCAAAGGCGGCTGTGAGGGGGCTTGGCCAGTTCTGGTAGCGGCGCGCGCGTGCTTGCTTGGCTTCAATCTCCAACAGATGATGATCCGGGGCTAGGGGGCGGTGCAAGATGCGTAGCGCTCCGGCCTCGGCCTGACCCAGTTGATGACGCCACTTCTGGTGCAGCGCCGCACGGCGGACGGGTGATGGCTGTGACAGATTAACCTCTAGCAAACTGCGCACAGGGCTTAGGGGGAGGGCCCGAGGCATCTTGCACTGCGTTTCAGGCGACAGGATCACGGGGTGTCTGTGCAGGCCTGCTTGCGCCAGTTGGGTGCCTAAATCACGCGGCGGCGCTGCACGCGGTAGCATAAGAACCGGCATACCCATCAAGCGGCGGCTTAACAGCATCAGGCCGGAAGGCAGCACAACAGGTACTTTCCCGCACAGACGAAGAGCGTCGGCAAAGGCGCGGTCTTGCATCAGGGGATGATCGGAGAGAGGCGGGCTGGTGTCAAACATGCCCGATCATGGGCAGGGGATGGTTAAGGGGGGCTTAACCCCCTTAACCTTGTTGATTAGCCCAGTTGGACAAGCGCGTGGCGTTTCTTACCTGCCGATAGCTTGACGGGCGATGCAAGCGCAGCGGCGTCCAGTATCATGCCCGCATCTGTCAGAGGTGCGTCGTCCAGACGTGCGCCGTTCTCGGAAATCAGGCGCTTGGCTTCTTTGCCGGACCCGGCAAGGCCGGATTTGACCAGCAGTTGAACGACCGAAATCCCGTCACCCACGTCGGCGGCAGACAACGTGAGCGTCGGCAGGTCATCTCCTACGCCACCTTTCTCAAAAACTTCACGCGCTGTGGCTTCTGCTGCTGCGGCGGCTTCAGCGCCGTGCAAAAGACTTGTGACTTCGTTTGCCAGACGGATCTTGGCTTCGTTGATCTCAGCGCCTTCCAGCGCGCCAAGACGGTCACATTCATCCACGGGCAGCTCTGTGTAGAGCTTCAAGAAGCGGCCCACGTCAGCATCGGTGGTGTTGCGCCAGAACTGCCAGAATTCGTAGGGTGACAGCATATCGCCGTTCAGCCAGATTGCGCCACCTTGGGATTTGCCCATTTTCTTGCCGTCTGACGTTGTCAGGAGCGGCGAGGTAAGGCCGTAGACCTCTCCATCGATCACGCGGCGGGTAAGGTCGATCCCGTTGACGATATTACCCCACTGATCGCTACCACCCATTTGCAGGATGCAGCCGTAGCGGCGGTGAAGCTCCATGAAGTCATAGGCTTGCAGGATCATGTAGTTGAATTCAAGGAAGCTGAGCGATTGCTCGCGATCCAGACGCGACTTGACGGATTCAAAGGACAGCATCCGGTTGATACTGAAATGTCGCCCGATGTCGCGCAGGAAATCAAGATAGTTCAGATGATCCAGCCATTCAGCGTTGTTTAGCATGATGGCATCTGAGGGGCCATCACCGTAAGTCAGGTATTTCGCGAATACTTGCTTCATGCCCTCGATGTTGTCATCGATCTGTTCAGGTGACAGCAGGGGGCGTTCGTCCGCACGGAAGGAAGGGTCACCGACCTTGGTTGTGCCGCCGCCCATCAAGGTGATCGGTTTATTCCCTGATTTTTGCAGCCAGCGCAGCATCATGATGTTCAGCAGATGCCCGACATGCAGCGATTTTGCTGTCGCGTCGTAACCGATATAAGCAGGCTGGGCGCCTTTGAGCAGCGCCTCATCCAGACCTTGATAGTCTGTGCAATCGGCAAGATAGCCACGCTCCATCATGACGGTGATGAATTCGGATTTGGGATGGTATGTCATGGCGCTTGCCCTCGGGTTTGATTGCAGGGCATCTATAGGGCGGGCAAGGCCAAAGGAAAAGGCAAGAAAATGAGCAAAGCCATCGCAAAGACAGGCGTTGTGACGGCGGCAGGGGCGATGTCGGGCACTTCGCTTGACGGGGTCGATGTGGCGGTACTGCGCACAGACGGGCACAGTATCACTGCATTCGGGCGCAGTTCCTACCGGAGTTATTCACCGCAAGAGCGGTCGGTGATCGCGGCTGGCTTTGGCCAGTGGCACGGGCCGAATGTTGATGCTGCTGCAAAAGTGATCGAGGCCGCGCACCTGGAAATTCTGGGGGACTATACGGATGTCGATCTGATCGGTTTTCACGGTCAAACACTGGCTCATGCGCCGCGTGCGCAGGGGACGTTGCAGGTGGGTGACGGCGCGATGTTAGCCGAGCGACTTGGCGTGCCGGTGGTCTGGGATTTCCGCACTGCCGATGTTGAACTGGGTGGCGAGGGCGCGCCTTTGGCGCCATTCTTTCACCACGCCTGCGCGCGCTACTTTGGCGCGAAAGAGCCTGTGGCTTTTCTTAATCTGGGCGGTGTTGGCAACCTGACGTGGGTAAACCCCGCCGTGGCGGAACCGCACCACGAAGGTGCTTTGCTCGCGTTTGATACGGGACCTGCCAACGCGCCGGTCAACGATTTGATGCAAGAACGGCTGGGGCTGCCCTTTGACAAGGATGGCGCAGTTGCGCGCGGCGGCACAGTAGAAACAGGCGCGCTTGAGCTTTTTCTGGCAGAGCCATACTTTGCGCGCATCCCTCCCAAATCCCTGGACCGGAACGATTTTGCCGAGATGGTCGCGCTGGTGCGCGAGTTGTCGGATGCTGACGCTGCGGCCACACTGACCGCGATGTGCGCAGCAGGCGTGGCCGAAGCGATGCAGCATTGCCCAAGCCCGCCATCACGGGTGTTGGTCACCGGAGGCGGGCGGCAGAACCCTGTGCTGATGCAGATGCTTGCGGTGTCGCTGGATTGTCCAGTGGTGCCGGTAGAGAAGGTCGGACTGGACGGTGATATGCTGGAGGCACAGGCCTTTGCCTATCTCGCGGTGCGCGTGGCGCGGGGACTACCAACCAGTTGTTCAGGCACAACGGGTGTGCGCGCAGCTGTAGGCGGCGGGTCAGTCAGCGTGCCAAGCGTGATCTAACGGAGCGCTGACGCGCAAGACATGTTTAATCCGGTGCGCGCAGCGGCGTTATTGCGCCATCCCAACAGCTTTGGCCCGCCATAGGTTGATATTTCGTCTTGGCCCAGCTGCGTTTGTGAACGCGGACACAGATTGGATCGCCCTTGCCATAGGTCGGGCGAATGCCCACCGGCTCGGCTGTATATGTGTTCCGGTCGGACAACTCTAACGTCACGCGCCATAGGTCCGGTCCTTTGTCGGGGATTACGGGGGCGACCGAAACCACATTTGCCGGCACCACTTCAACACTGTTGGTGGCCCTTTCGATCAGCGCGAGAACCGCGAGAATAGCGACACCAGCGACGGCAATTGTGCGTTTGCGGTTCATGTGGGGATCTCCAAGGTCGGGTCAAGGGTGAACCCCTCGAATGTGAATCCGGGGGAAACGGTGCAACTTACCAGTGTAAAGTCGCCCGTGCTGTGGGCGCGTTGCCAGTGATGTTCGGGCACGATGATTTGTGGTTCGCCTTTGGCCAAATCCGGCGTAAGCAGGTGATCACGGGCCGGACCGGCCTTTGTCTCTGCCATGCCAAGGATCAAGGGCGCCCCTGCGTGATACAGCCAGATTTCGGTCGCATCCACACGGTGCCAATCGCTGCGCTCTCCTGATTTCAGCAAAAAGTAGATGCAGGTGCCTGTTGGCCGACCATCATTTTGCGCCACCCATGTCTGGCGGTAATGCCCACCTTCTGGATGTGGAACAAGGTTGAGCCGGTTGATGATCTGATCCGCTGTCATAGCTTAGCCTCAAAGAATAGCAGATGCGGCAAGGCCTCTGCGGGGATGTCTTGATAGGGGCCACGATCGGAAAAACCCATCGACGCGTAAAGCGCGCGGGCAGGGCCCAAGTTGACCGATGTGTCCAGAACAACCCGACTAAAGCCATCTGCACGGGCTTGGTCAACAAGCGCGGACACAAGTTGGCGCGCAAGGCCGTGTCCGCGCGCGTGTGGAGCCACATAAAGGCGCTTGATCTCTGAGGTGTCAGGGAAAAGGGCATGGCTCATGCCGCAGCCAACTGTTTCGCCGTCCAGCAGGGCCAGAAGGATGATGCCTTGCGGACGGGCATGCAACGTCTCCAGCGTCTCCATCAGCGCGGCATATTTCGGAACAGGGTAGAAGGTCTCGGTCAGCTGCGCATCTATGTCGGATACCTGTGAAAGGTGGCCACGGTAATCCCAGCAAAGCTGTCGGATGGCTGACATGTCATCTGGCGAGGTTGCTGGGCGGATCAGGATGTCGGTCATGCGGTGCTCCGGGGCGGTGATACGTCTTTGTCTGTCATCTCATGCACCGGCAAATTGCATTTTGCGTTCGGATGCAAGGGGATGAGGGCGTTCCGGTGAGTGGCGGCTAGATGCGCGCGGATAACTCAAAGACGCAAGTGCGGTGAAAACATGAGATTTAGGCGAACTCTGCGGCTAGGTGGGGCGTTTGTATCATGAAACAATGAGGAGCTGAGGCAATGAAATCGGATGTCCGGACACTTGCCGCGTTGGTCGCAGCCGGTACAAATAACGCTGAGACTGCTGATCAAACCTCGCTTGCCGAAAACCTGACTTCTTCGGGCCGGATCGAAGACGGCTCTGTTTACCGGCTGGAGCTTACGCCCGATGACACGGTTTGGGCGAATGGCGAGGGTTACACTGAGATTGACGCAAACTGGAACAAAATCGGAGAAATATCTGATGTTTTACTGGATAAAAACGGTCAGATGATCGCAGTTCTGGTTGGGATAGGAGGCTTTTTAGGTGTTGGTGATCGCGATGTGATCCTGCCGCTCGAAAATGTCCGCTTCGCCAAAGGTGACGATAACACCTACAACTATGTGACCAACCTGACCAAGGAAGAGCTGGAAAAACTACCCGAAGTTGACAGTGGCATCTGGGATTGATTCAGTCCGCGGCCGACAGCGAAAGGCTGGAAAAGCAAGCGGCCTATGGTTCCGGAACGTAACTATACAGTGCGTGACTGATAACGTTTTGCCCTGATTTTTCAGGGCTTCGGAACCACCGCCCCCCTTTGCGATTTATACCTTCAACATAAATCAGCATCAGCAGCGACGGTTATTCTGCCAACCAACGTTAAAGATATATGAAGCCGCAACTGCACAGAGAGTTACAATGCAAAATCTAATCAAATCGAGCCTTCTCATCGCAGCACTTGCTGTGCCAATGACACCCCTTTTTGCTACACAGGCAATGGCTGATAAGAACGGCAACAACCGCGGCCTCGCTTTAGGGCATCAGGTAAAATCGGAACGAGGACGTGGACACCAAAAGCATCACTCGGTTGGCCATCGATTTAACAAGAAAGATGTTGTGATCATAAGTAATTGGCGTGAAAGAGGGCTGCCGCGTCCGGGCCGCAACGAGATTTACGTCGTAGACCGCGACGATATTTACCTCGCGACAGCCGCAACGCTTGTCATAAAGGCGCTGATGAATTGATCCGCGACAACGGCTTTGCTGCCACTATGCAGTGGATCGTCTGGCAATGATCCAGGCGTAACGGTTTGCCGTGGAGCCTCACAAAAAACGCCCGCGCAAAATCTTGCGGGGGCGTTCATTTTGTCAAATCCTAACCTGCCCAAGTGCCTTAAAGGCAGGGCGCAGAATTACTTCAGGATGCTGCGGCCTGCATACTGCGCGCTTTCACCCAAGGCTTCTTCGATGCGGATCAGCTGGTTGTATTTCGCCAGTCTGTCAGAGCGCGCAAGGCTGCCGGTTTTGATCTGGCCACAGTTTGTCGCCACAGCGAGATCGGCAATGGTCGCGTCTTCGGTTTCACCGGAGCGGTGTGACATCACATTGGTGAAGCCCGCGCGGTGCGCCATGTCCACAGCCTTAAGTGTCTCAGTCAAGCTGCCGATCTGGTTCACTTTTACCAGCATAGAGTTGGCTGCCTTGCGGCTGATGCCATCGGCAAGGCGCGCAGGGTTTGTGACGAACAGATCATCCCCGACCAGCTGAACACGGTCGCCAAGTGCCGCCGTCAGGGCGATCCAACCGTCCCAGTCATCCTCTGACATGCCATCTTCGATGCTGATGATGGGGTAATCATCTACCAGCGCCTTGAGGTACGCGACGTTTTCTTCGGATGTCAGTGTTTTGCCTTCGCCAGCAAACACATAAGAGCCGTCCTTGTAGTACTCTGTCGCCGCACAATCGAGCGCGAGGTAGATCTCCTCACCGGGTTTGTAGCCAGCTTTCTCGATGGATTTCATAATGAAATCAAGCGCGTCACGCGTGGAGCCGATGTTGGGGGCAAAGCCGCCTTCGTCGCCCACGCCTGTCGCAAGCCCAGCAGCGGAAAGTTCTTTTTTCAGGGTATGGAATACTTCGGCCCCCATGCGAATAGCATCACGGATGTTCTCTGCCGCAACGGGCATGATCATGAATTCCTGAATGTCGATTGGGTTGTCTGCATGTTCGCCACCGTTAATGATGTTCATCATCGGTACAGGCAAGACGCGGGCAGAGGTGCCGCCCACATAGCGGTAAAGTGGTTGTGTGCAGAAATCGGCTGCTGCCTTGGCTGCGGCCAGCGATACGCCAAGAATAGCGTTGGCACCAAGGCGCGATTTGTTAGGCGTGCCGTCAAGCTCGATCATGGCCTCATCAAGTTCGACCTGTTCTGTCGCGTCCATACCAACAAGCGCTTCGGCGATTTCGCCATTCACGGCTGCACAGGCTTCAAGGACACCCTTGCCAAAGTAGCGCGCAGCATCGCCATCGCGCTTTTCAACAGCTTCATGCGCGCCGGTGGACGCACCCGACGGCACGGCCGCACGGCCCATTGTGCCATCCTCAAGGATCACGTCTACTTCAACAGTCGGGTTGCCCCGGCTATCAAGAATTTCGCGGGCGTGGATGTCGATGATGGTGCTCATATGGGCATTCCTTGAGGCTATCAGTGAATTTGCGCCCGTCTTACCCCGCGCGTTCAGGCTTGGGAAGGCTTTGCCGCCGCTTTGCGTCGCTGTTTGCGCTCACGTAGAACTGTATAGATGCCCGAGCCGACAATAATCGCACCGCCCAACAGGGTGAAGCTGTCTGGCCGTTCGTTAAAGAAGCCCACACCAATGATCATTGCGAAGATCAGGCGCGAATACCGGAAGGGGCTGACAAAGCTGACCTCGCCCACGCGCATGGCCGCGACAATGCCGTAATAGGCAAATACCCCGATGCTGATCGAGGCAATCATAAGAAGCACCAGTCGCCCATTGAGCGGTGCAAATTGTTGGCCTGTCACAAAAAGCAGAACCAGACCAGCAGGGACCAAAACGAGGAACCCCAAAAAGCTAAGCTGCATTGTGGTGAGGTTGGCCGAGGTTTTGCGTGTCGCAATGTCGCGTAATGCAAGGCCCAAGACCCCGCCAACGGCGAATAGCGACAAGGGAGAGAAACCCTCAAGCCCCGGGCGGATGATCATCAAAACACCCATAAAGCCAACGCTGATCGCCGCCCATCTGCGCCAGCCGACAGTTTCACCTAGAAACAGCGCGGCACCCAGTGTGACGACAAGCGGTGTCGCCTGAAGAATGGCCGATGCAGTAGAGAGCGGCGTGAAGACGATGGCAGAAATGAAACAGATGGTGCCGATGATCTCTCCGGCGCCGCGTAGCACCACGGGACCGGCCAGCATCGCGCGCTCAAACAACGGAAGCCCCTGCGCGATCACGATGACCGCAAAAACCGCAGCGCCACCAATTCCCAGCAGGGTCAGGATTTGACCCACTGGCAAGGCGTCGCCCATCAATTTGATAAAACTGTCCTCAATCGCAAAGCCAAGCATGGCTAGCACCATCAGGACTGCTCCGCGCAGATTATCCATGCAACCTCATCCCCAAGTTTCGCGTTGGTGATGCGCCTTTCAGGCTGGCTGTGCAAGGGGCAGGGTGATAGCGATTTGATGATGAACAGCTTTTTCGACAGCTCGCCGATCGGGCGAACCCTGATCACGCTTGTCGTTGCGGCGGCTGGGGCGGTGCTGGCCTATTGGCTGAACGTCCCCGTCTACATGCTGACCGGTCCTGCCATGGCGGTAAGTCTTGCAGGGCTTGGCGGACTGCGGGTTGAGATTGATCCGCGGTTTCGTGATGTCTGTTTTGTGGTGCTCGGGTTAACGGTCGGCGCGGGATTCAGCGCCGAGGCACTGGCGACGATGGTGCGCTGGCCGCTGGCTTTTGGTGTTATTTCACTGCTGACGTGGGTCACAATGCTCACCTGTCGTGCGGTGCTGGAGCGCGGCTTTGGCTTTGCCCGTGATACGGCGCTTCTGGCTGGCGCGCCCGGGCATCTGAGCTTTGTGATCGCAATGGCTGAAAGCAGCGGGCGTGACGTGGTGCGCATTTCTGTTACGCAATCAGTGCGGCTGCTGCTGCTGACACTGGTGGTGCCGTTTGTTGCGTTGGCCATGGGCGTGGATCTGAGCGGGGCGGTCACACCCCAAGGCACAGCTTGGCCGCTGTGGGTGCTGGTCATTCTGGCCGGTCTGGCTGTGATTGCATCGCGGCTGCTGAACCGCTGGCGGGTGCCTGCGCCACTACTGATCGGCGCGATGCTGGTCACCGGGGCATGGCAGCTTGGCGGTGTATCCGAAGGGGTGATGCCGCTATGGCTGGCGCTTCCTGCCTATGTGGCGCTGGGGGCGCTTATCGGTACGCGGTTCTCTGGTATAACGGCCGATGATTTGCTGCGCAACTTGGCCGCAGGGCTGGCAATATCGGCGGTTGCGGTGGTGGTCGCGGGCATTGCGGCTGTGGCGGTTGCCGCTGCGCTAGGGATGCCCGCCAGCCATGTGCTGCTGGCCTTTGCGCCAGGAGGGCTAGAGACAATGATCGCCATGGGCGTGGTTCTTGGTGTTGCGCCGGGGTTTGTGGCTGCGTGCCACATTACCCGTCTGATGGTGCTCAGCGTGCTTCTGCCAGTGATGGCGCGCGACCGTTCCGCGCGCCGCTAGGCCTTAGTCGCGTACCCTCACGCGGGGATCATGATCCCTATTCGTGAACTCCAGACGCGGCATTGCTTTCACCAGCCCACTAAGCTTTGCGTGGCCATAGGTGCGTGTATCAAAATCGGGATGGGCCGCGCGCAACGCCAAGCCAATAGCGGCAAGCGAAACCCACTCTTCCTCCGTATCGCAGCGGTCAATCGCGTTGCGCACCAACTGGTAGGCGCGGTTCATGTCAACTTTGGCATTCGACGGTGCTGAGGCTTCGCCTGACTCGTTTTGGTCTTTCAGGTTTTCGACAAAAATAAACCGATTGTAGACGTTGCGCAGGGCCGGGTTGGTCTTTTCCTCGCCGATCCCGATAACTGTGAGGCCATCTTCGCGCAGGCGATTGACCAGCGCTGTAAAATCACTGTCTGACGATACGATGACGAAGGCGTCGAATTTCCCTGAATGAAGAATATCCATCGCGTGAATAACAAGGCCGATGTCTGTGGCGTTCTTGCCGGTAGAGTTCGAGGTTTCCTGATGCGCGACAAGCCCAAGTTCGTGAATGGGTTCTTTCCAGCCTTTGATGTGGGGATTGGACCAGTCACCATAGACGCGGCGCAGGGCAGGTTCACCGATCGTGGCAACCTCGCGCATGATGTTGGCTGCATGTTTCGCTGGCACATTATCGGCGTCAATCAAAACAGCAAGCAGTGGGCGATCTCGGTCTTCGCGTAGGGGCATCGGGGGTCCTTTCGGTGTTACAGTTTACATAGGACGCCGCGTCGCAGTTGGCCATGGCCGTTGACTTATCCAGCGCAAAGCCCCATGTGATGCTCAAGGCGAGCCTTCTGCCGCGTGAGCAGGCTGTGGATTTGATCCGCATACGCAAGGTCGCCCTTTGTTCCCAAAATCACGCGTGGGGCAGACGCATCCGGACAGGGGCTGGGCATTTGGCCCGCACCTGTGATCCGGTCATGCGCACCACGATGATAAGCGCGCGGGCAGGGCCCGCAGCGCGGAAAAAGAGATATAGATGAGCGATTTCGACATGATGGACCTGCCAAAGACGCTGACAAAGCGGCTTGCGGCGATGGGTCTCAACGAGCCTACACCGATCCAGAAACAGGCGATCCCACACGGGTTGAATGGCCGTGATGTGATGGGTCTTGCCCAAACGGGTACTGGTAAAACAGCTGCATTTGGCATTCCGCTGATAGCACAGATGCTGCAAATGGAAGGGCGCCCGAACCCTAAGTCCGTGCGCGGTCTTGTGCTTGCCCCCACACGTGAGCTGGCCACCCAGATCAGCGTCAACCTGCGCAGCTTTTCCGAAGGCACTGCGATCAAGGTGGCGATGGTTGTTGGTGGACAGAACATCAACACGCAGATCAAACGCCTGCACCCGGGCGTAGACATTCTGGTGGCGACACCCGGCCGTCTGCTTGACCTGATGGACCGTCGCGCAGTGCGCTTGGACGAAGCGCGCTTTCTGGTGCTTGATGAGGCCGACCAGATGCTGGACATGGGCTTTATCCATGATCTGCGCAAGATTTCCCAAGTGCTCCCGAAAGAGCGCCAGACGTTCCTTTTCTCGGCGACCATGCCAAAGTTGATGAACGAGATTGCCAACAGCTATCTGCAAAGCCCGATCCGTATCGAAGTCTCGCCTCCGGGCAAGGCGGCGGACAAGGTGACACAAGAGGTGCACTTCATCGCTAAAGCAGAGAAAAAGAACCTGCTGGTAGAGCTGCTGTCCAAACATATGGACGAACGCGCGCTGGTTTTCGGCCGCACCAAGCATGGCTGTGAAAAGCTGATGAAGGATCTGGTCAAGGCGGGCTTTAACGCCGCCTCGATCCACGGCAACAAATCCCAAGGTCAGCGCGATCGCGCCATTGAGGCGTTCAAAAAGGGTGAAATCACCGTGCTTGTGGCCACCGATGTGGCGGCGCGCGGCCTTGATATCCCTGACGTGAAGCACGTTTATAACTATGAGCTGCCAAATGTGCCGGACAACTACGTTCACCGCATTGGCCGGACAGCACGTGCCGGCAAAGACGGCGCTGCGATCGCTTTTTGCGCACCCGATGAAATGGGTGAACTGATTGATATCCAGAAGACGATGGGCATCCGAATTCCGGTGGCTTCCGGCCGCGTGTGGGAAAGCCATGAAATCCCCGCCAAACCAAAGCAGCAGGGGCGCGGTGGACGCGGTCGTGGCGGCGGTGGCGGCGGGCGCCCGCAAGGTGGGGGTCGTCCTCAGGGGGCTGGTGGCGGCGGTGCCAAGCCTGCTGCAGGGGCAAAGCCCGGCGGCGCACGTCGTAGACGGCGCAGCGGTGGTGGTGGCGGCAGTTCTGCTGCTTGATAACACCATCTAGAATTGGAAAAGGCGCCCCAAGGGGCGCCTTTTTTGTTTTGCGTGAATGGTTTGCGCGCGTTGTCTTAGGTGTAAAGTGACGCGACACCGAGCTGTGCATGGATATCATTCACCTTAGCAGGCTGGAGACCGAACGCGCTGGCCAGCTTGTGCAGGTATTGCGCTTCGTCCTGTGTATCCAGATCAATGGCAACAACGCTCATCGCATAAACTTGCTGGCCCATGCCGTCAGGCGTGTTCGCAACCAGACCGTCGATGTCGATAGGTGCGCTCAACTGTGCCTGAACGAATGCGGCTTCTTCTGCGTCAACATCCCCCAACTGGCCCAGCAGCTTTTCCTTTTCTGCATCGTCGAACGTGCCATCTGATTTGGCGGCTTGAATCATTGCAGACAGCATCAGCGCGGCAGCGGCTTCCTGATCTTGAGACGGCTCGATTGGCGCCTCTGGTGTTTGGTCAAACTGTGAGTTCAGCACAGCGCCAAAGCTCTGGTCGTTTTGTGCAGGGGCCTTGGCCACAGCACCACCCAGACCGCCCAGCAGACCACCGGCACCTGCGGCCCCGGCCAGACCGCCCAGCAATCCGCCCAAACCACCCTGAGAGCCGGCACCGCCTTGCGCGCCGCCGAGGCTCTCGAGCAGGCCGCCCAAGCCGCCGCTACCTGTGCTGCCGCCTGCGGCACCGCCGCCCAAAAGGCCGCCCAGCATATCCTGCAAACCGCCCGCACCACCGGCACTACCACCTGTGAGGCCACCAAGCATGCCGCCCAAGCCGCCGGCACCACCAGCGCTGCCACCGGTCAGGCCACCCAGAAGTCCGCCCAGACCACCAGCTTGGCTTGTACTGCCACGCTGGCCGTTTTTCATCATGGCGCTTGCGCCTTTTGCAACAGCAACGCCTACGGCCACTTTCGCCAATGTTTTCATAAGGCTCATCTGTGAGACCTCCCTTCAGTGAATCATTCGTGTCTCACCCTTGCATATTTTCGGGGTGCGGTGTGCGGGGAAAAGACCGTAGCGGTACGCATTGACAATTCTTCGCCTGTCGGCGCTGTTGGCAGGATGCAACGTAAATCCCATATGGACGCCTTTGGCGCGGTGGCCCTGACAGCCTTTGCTGTGCATCTGGCATTCAATCAGGTGGTGATCAAAGTCACAGGTGGCGGGTTCAGCCCCGTATTCGCGGCTGGCGTGCGGTCGGCGGGTGCCGTTCTTGTTCTGTTACTATGGATGTACTTGCGCGGCGTCTCTTTTCGGATGCCGCGCTCTGTGCTGCCTTGGGCCATTTTGTCAGGCGTTTTATTCGCGATCGAATTCATATGCCTTTACACTGCACTGGACCTCACCACGGTGAGCCGGTCTTCTGTGATTTTCTATTCAATGCCGTTGTGGCTGGCATTGGCCAGTACTGTATTGCTGCCGGATGAGCAGCTCACGCGTCGTAAGGCATTGGGTTTGGTGCTGGCATTCGGCGGTGTCATTCTGGCGCTTTCGGACCGTACCGGCGGAGAGGTCAGCTGGACCGGCGATCTGCTGGCGTTGTTTTCAGCCCTTTGTTGGGGCGGGATTGCCCTGTTGGTGCGGGTGACGCCCCTGTCCGAGGTGCCGCCAGCGCAACAGTTGATCTCGCAAGTTCTTGTCTCTGCGCCCATTCTCTTGCTGCTGGCACCGCTGTTCGGGCCGCTTTTGCGGGATGTGCAAGCGATCCACTTGTGGGGGATGGCCTTTCAGATCATCGCAGTGGCAAGCCTTGGGTTTCTGGCGTGGTTCTGGCTGATGAAGCAATATCCGGCCAATTCGGTGGCATCGTTCAGCTTTATCTCGCCTGTGGCATCTGTCTTGATGGGGTGGTTGCTGCTGGGTGAGCAGGTCGCGCCCTCAATCTGGGGCGCGCTTTTCTTGGTTGCCGTTGGCATCACCCTGATCAATCGCCGTCCGCGCGCTGCTTAGGTCCCGCAAAAAGTTGCCGGTACAATTTCCGACAGCGCCGGAGGCGTGGCTAAATCCAGATCGGTCAGTGTGTAGGGCGTGGCAAGTGCCGTCATCAACCGTTCGAACGGGGCCAGATCGCCTGTCACGGCTGCTTTAATCATCTGCTCCATCCGGTGATTGCGCGGGATCACGGCAGGGTTGGCCGCGTTCATGACTGCTTGCGGATCATGCTCTGCGCTGATGCGTGCGACATGCTGATGAGACCATGCCTGAAAGGCAGCGCGGTCGGTGAACTGGTCCTGCGCGCTATCGCCCGACAGGGCGCGGAAGGTGTTGGTGAAATCAGCCCCGTCTTTTTGCATAAGATCCAGCAAGGACTGGATCAGCTCGGCATCTTCGGGGTTGGGCGTCGCTATCCCGATCTTGGCTGCGAAGCGTTTCAACCACGCTTCCTCGATTTGCTCTGGCATAGCGTGGATAATCGCTGTGGCTTCCTCAAGCGCTGCATCCTTGTCCTCGAACAACTGTATCAACGCGGTTGCAAGCTGAGCCATGTTGAACATCAGCATGTTGGGCTGGTTGCCGTAGGCATAGCGGGCCTGCCGGTCAATCGACGAAAACACGCGGCCCATGTGGAATTCATCCATGAACGCACAGGGGCCGTAATCAATCGTTTCGCCTGCGATGCTGCAATTGTCAGTGTTCATGACCCCGTGGATGAATCCCACCGACATCCATGCCGCCACCAGTTCCGCCTGTTTGGCACAGACATGGCGAAGCAGGTCCATCGGCCCTGACGCCTGCGGATAATGGCGGGCGATGGCGTAATCTGTCAAAGTTTGTAGCTCGGCCGTCTGGCCGCGATGGGCAAACACCTCGAAGGTGCCAACCCTTAGGTGGCTAGAGGCGACACGGGTAAGCACGGCACCGGGCAACATGCCTTCTTCACGCAGGATATCCTCGCCTGTGGCAACGGCAGCCAATGCACGGGTGGTGGGGATGCCAAGTGCGTGCATCGCCTCTGAAATCACGTATTCACGCAGCACCGGCCCCAACCAAGCGCGGCCGTCTCCGCCGCGTGAATAGGGCGTGCGGCCTGAACCCTTTAGTTGAATATCACGGCGCAAGTTATTGGTATCTAAAACTTCTCCAAGAAGGATCGCCCGACCATCGCCCAGCTGCTGGTTATAGTTTCCGAATTGATGCCCTGCATAAAGCTGGGCCAGCGGTTCCGCGCCCTGGGGTACAGAGTTACCGCTGAATGCTTGCGTGACTTCAGCGATATCATCTATCTCTATTCTTAAGAGCTTTGCCAAATCCCTGTTAAATGCCAAAAGCTTGGGAGCCTTAACAGATGTCGGTGACAGCTTTGTATAGAAGGCATCGGGGAGGGAAGCATAGCTGTTGTCGAAAGGAATGTGCATGGCGTGGCTTTCTCAAAGGCGTTTGGACATGAACATATAGTTCTCGCGCGGCGAAAATCCCGCGCGGCGATAAAGTTTCAATGCCGCGGCGTTGTCTTTATCAACTTCCAGGTGGATTGCGCGCAGGCCTGCACCCGCCAATGCGCGCGGCAGGGCGATCAGCGCCTCGGAGGCAATCCCGCGTCCACGCACACCGGACCGGATATACAGTTCGTCCACAATGCCATCCAGACCGCCGAATTCGACAGACCAGCCAAAGGTAATGACGATGTAGCCAATAGGCGCACGGGGCGGGCCTATCAGATAGGCGCAGCCATGCGGAACGCCTGAAAGCAGTGGGAGAACACCTGCCTTGCGCGACTCTTCTGTCGATTTTATGCCAGCTTCTTGATGGAACGCAGCCACCAATGGCAGGACCTTGTCCAGATGATCAGGGCCAGCGAGGGTCAGCGCCGCGCTCACAGGCGGGCCAACCTTTCGGTCAGCAGGGTGAAAAAACCGTCAGCGTCTAGATCGCCCATAAAGGTTGCGTTGGGCTCGCGGCCTGAAACGCGCCACCAATCGGCCACGGTCATCCCCATCGTTAGTTCCGAAGTCGTTTCGACCTCGACGTTGATATGCCGACCTTTGAAAAGATCGGGCTGGATCATGTAGGCCGTCACGCAAGGGTCATGCAGCGGGGCACCGGTGGACCCGTATTTCTCCTTGTCGAAACGTTCAAAGAAATCGGTCATCTCGGCCACCGCGACACCCACAGGCGTGCCAAGCGCGCGGAAGGCATCGTTGCGCGATTGCGTGACCAGCGCCTTATGTGTCACATCCAGCGGCATCACAACAATAGGTGCGCCACATTTGAACACAATATCAGCAGCTTGTGGGTCAACGTAGATGTTAAATTCAGCAGCGGGTGTAATGTTGCCCCCTTCAAAATAGCCACCACCCATCAGCACGATCTTGGCTATGCGCGTGGCAATGTCGGGCGCTTTTTGCAGCGCGGTCGCAATGTTGGTCAGTGGACCAAGCGGGCACAGGGTTACGGTGCCAGGCGCATAAGTGCGCAGCTGGTCAATGATGAAGTCCACAGCGTGACCTTCGGCCAAGGGCATGGTTGGATCTGGTAGCGTGGGGCCATCAAGGCCGGTTTTGCCGTGCACATGCTCGGCGGTGACCAGTTCGCGCCCCAATGGGCGGTCGCAGCCTTCATAGATGGCGACATCCGTGCGGCCGGCCAATTCACACACAATCCGTGCGTTTTTGGAGGTCAGATCAAGAGGCACATTGCCTGCAACGCAAGTAATACCCAGAAGGTCGATCTCTTCAGGGCTAGCGAGCGCCAGTAGAATCGCCACGGCGTCGTCCTGTCCGGGGTCTGTATCAATGATAATTTTGCGCGGTGGCATGGGGATATTCCTTGGAGCGGTGTTTTGCGCACACTCGCAAGGCGCAAGCGGCTTGTCCAGCGGTGAGCAGACGCTTGCGCAAGGGGGCGCTGATTGGATAAGCCTGTCAGCATGAAGCAAGGTAAGCCCCTCTACGTGCATCTTGGCGCGCACCGCACTGGCACATCGTCCTTTCAGATGATGCTGGCAGAGAACCGGGATCTACTGGCACACGCGGGCTACGACATTGCCTATCCGGGCCGTGATGATATCCCGCAGGGCGATTTGCGGCTTAAGCTCCCTGATCCACGGAATCTGGGGCAGTGGGAGACGAAGTTTTTGCCAAGCGCCACGGCAGAGCTGCAACGATTTTCCTCTACAGACAGCCATGCGATGATCTTGTCTGAGGAGAACATTCCCGGCCGGATGATCCACTTTCCGGCAGGGCAGTTCTATCCGGCTGCAGAAGTGCGTCTGCAAACGCTGGCAGCTGCGGCTCAGGCACCGGTCTTGCGCGCGGTGCTGGTGGTGCGCGAATATACCGGGCTTTATGTCTCAGCCTACCGGAAACGCGCCGAAGATAACAAATCGCCCCCGTTTGCGGAGGGGCGTCACAATATGTTGCACATGGACCGCGGCTGGCCCGATCTGGTACGGCTGATCTTCAAACACCTCAAAGTGCAGGAACTTGTGGTGATTGATTACGGCAAACGCGGGCGGAGCGTCGATATTTTGGGGATGCTGGTGCCAGAACTGGCGACCGTCCCGCTGCGTGAACCTGCGCGGCGGATGAACCATTCTGCCACGGATGCTGCGCTTGTTGCGTTGCAGGAGCGGTATCACAGCGGCGAAAAGCTGGAGCGTGATGCGTGGCAGCAGATTATCGCAGAGCACCGCCATGACAAGGAATCGCGCGGCGTGTCGGAATTCACCAAGCGGCAGACGCGGATCCTTGAGGGGCGCTATGCCGAGCATCTTGAAGAGATCGCTGCGATGCCGGCGGTGCTGATGCTACGTTAGGATTTGACGGCTTTTTCGTCGATCTTGACGGCGTCCCAAAGCGCGTCCATCTCAGCCAGATCGCTCTCTTTCGGCGTTTTTCCTAATTCCCGCAGCTTTGCCTCAACGCCTTCAAAGCGGCGGGTGAACTTGGCGTTGGCAGCGCGCAGGGCGGCTTCGGGTTCAATCCCCAGATGACGGCCCAGATTGGCCATAACAAACATCAGATCGCCGAATTCCTCAAACTGCTCTTCGGGTGACAGCTCATCGCGGGCCTCGACAAGCTCGGCGGCTTCTTCGCTAATCTTGGCGATCACATCGCCGGTGTCGGGCCAGTCAAATCCAACACGTGCTGCTCGCTTTTGCAGTTTATGCGCCCGTAGCAGGGCTGGCAGGGCGACTGCCACGCCATCCAGCGCCCCTTTTTGTGCCTTGCCAGCACGCTCTGCCGCTTTGATCGCTTCCCAGTCGGCAGTTTGCTGTTCAGCCGACTTTTCGCGGCGTTCGTCCCCGAAAACATGCGGATGGCGCGCGACCATCTTGTTAGAAATGTTGCGCACAACCGATTGAAAGGAAAACAGGCCGCGTTCTTCGCCCATTGCGGTGTGATAGACTGATTGCAGCAGCAGATCGCCCAATTCTCCCTCAAGTTCGGCCCAATCGCGCCGCTCGATCGCGTCGGCGACCTCATAGGCTTCCTCAATTGTGTAGGGCGCAATGGTATCGAAATCCTGCTCGATGTCCCATGGGCAGCCCGTCTTGGGGTCACGCAAGCGGCGCATGATTTCAAGAAGGCGTTCAATGCCTGCGTTTTCGTCATTTATCAGGTCATTATTCGGCTCTGGGGGCATTGCGGGTCCTCTCTGCGTGGTGTCAGATAAGGACAACCATAGACAGGAGTCCACCCATGCCGATCATCAACCGGATTGCCGATTTCGCAGAAGACATGACCGCATGGCGGCAGCATCTGCACACGATCCCCGAGCTCAGCTTTGACTGTCCCAAAACAGCGGCATTTATCAAAGAGCGTTTGCAGGAATTCGGTGTGGATGAAATCCACGAGGGCATCGCCCAGACCGGGATCGTCGCGATCATCAATGGTACAGGCGCTGGCCGGACGGTTGGTCTGCGCGCTGACTTTGATGCGCTGCCCATCGACGAACAGACAGGGGTTGAATATGCCTCTACCCATCCGGGCAAGATGCACGCCTGCGGACACGACGGCCATACGACAATGCTGCTGGGGGCCGCGCGCTACCTGGCTGAGACACGCAATTTTGCGGGCCGCGTCGCATTGATCTTTCAACCGGCCGAGGAAGAGGGCGGCGGCGCGCAGGTGATGTGTCAGGAAGGGATGATGGATCGTTTCGACATCGCCGAAGTTTATGGCATCCATAATATTCCGGGGCAGGAATTCGGTGCGTTTTACACCACGCCCGGGCCGATCATGGCGGCAGTGGACAGCTTTACCATTCAGATCAAGGGCCGTGGTGGCCATGGCGCGATGCCACACGAGACTGCCGATCCGGTGGTTGCCGCCTGTGGCATTGTGCAGGCGATCCAGACAATCGTCAGCCGCAACACACATTCAGCGCAGGAAAAAGTGATCTCTGTCACGCAAATCCACACTGGCAGTGCCAGTAACATCATCCCCGATAGCGCGATGATCAACGGCACCGTACGCACGTTTGACAAGGAAACACAGGATATCATCCACCGTCGCCTGAAAGAGATCGTGGCCGGACAGGCAGCAAGCTATGGCGTGGAGGCGGAGCTGGACTATGAAACCGGCTATCCCGCCACGCTGAATGCGCCCGACCAAACAGAATTTGCCGCCTCCGTTGCGCGCGCTGTGGTGGGGGACGCCAAGGTGGATGCGAATTTCGCCAAAGTCGCCGGCGCCGAGGATTTCTCTTACATGCTGGAAGAGCGTCCGGGGGCCTATCTGTTCCTTGGTGCGGGTGAGGGCGCAGGGCTGCATCATCCCAAATACAATTTCAACGATGAGGTCGCTCCGATCGGGGCGTCCTTCTTTGTGCAGCTGGTCGAACAGATGCAGCCGGGAGTAAAGTGAATGGCGCTGGAGGATGCGAAAACTCAGGTAGATCAGGCTTTTACACGCGATGATCTGAAGGGACCAAGCTTTGAGAACGCCTTTGGCGGCGCAACTTCCTTCTTGCGCCGACGCTATACAAAGGATCTGAGCGGCGTGGATATAGCGATCACGGGCGTGCCGTTCGATCAGGCTGTGACCAACCGTACAGGCACGCGGTTGGGGCCGCGCGCGATACGCGAGGCCAGCAGCTTGCAGCCCTACGATCCGCCCTATGGCTGGGACTTTGACGTGCTAAGCGAGCGGGCCATTGTCGACTATGGCGATCTTGCCTTTGACTATGCGCGGGTGTCTGAGTTTCCGGCGACTCTGACGCGCCATATCAAAGGGATACTAGACGCCGGTGTCGCCAGCGTCGCGTTGGGCGGGGATCACTATATCAGCTTCCCGATCCTCAGGGCCTATGCCGAGAAATTCGGCCCGATGAGTCTGCTGCATTTTGATGCCCATAGCGATACATGGGCCGATGACGATATGGAACGCATCGACCACGGCACGATGTTCTACAAGGCAATCAAGCTGGGCTATGTGGACCCTGCGACCTCTGTTCAGGTGGGTATCCGGACCTATAACGAAGACACGATGGGTGTGACCACGATTGACGCGCGTGAAGTGCACGAGCGCGGGACAGCGGCTGCTGTCGAAAAGATCAAGGGCGTGTTGGGTGACAATCCGGTCTATCTGACCTTCGATATCGATGCGCTTGATCCGGCTTTCGCGCCGGGCACGGGAACGCCTGTTTGGGGTGGGCTGACCAGCTGGCAAGCAGCGGCAATGCTGCGCGATCTGGCGGGCATTAATATTCGTGGCGGTGACATCGTTGAGGTATCTCCGCCGTTTGACACGACAGGTGCCACCGCCATAGCAGGCGCACATGTGGCAACGGAAATATGCTGCCTTCTGGGCGCGAGGATGCGTAAATCATGAGCTCAAAGAACCAACCAATAGGCGGCAATGAACTGGCGCGGTTTTCGGGCCCCAACACCTTTATGCGGCTGCCTTCGGTCAATGATCTGAAGGGGCTGGATGTGGCGGTACTGGGTATCCCGATGGACATCGGCACATCATGGCGGTCTGGCACGCGGTTCGGCCCGAAACAAATTCGCGCCGAAAGCGCGATGTTGCGGCCCTACAACCTTGCCACGGGGGCGGCACCTTTTGACAGTTTGCAGGTTGCTGACATCGGTGATTTGGGGATCAACACGTTCTCCTTGAGTAAAAGTTTGCAAATTATTCAAGATAGTTACGATCAGATTCTCATGTCTGATGCGATGCCTGTTGCGATGGGCGGTGACCATTCCATTACCCTGCCGATCCTGCGCGCAATCGCCAAGCGCCACGGGCCGGTTGCGCTGATCCATGTCGATGCCCATGCAGATGTCAACGACGAGATGTTCGGCGAAAAAGAAACCCACGGAACGGTTTTCCGCCGCGCCTACGAAGAAGGACTGATCCGCCCTGAGAAAACCTATCAGATCGGCATCCGCGGCACTGGCTATGACAGCACGGATTTCTCCGAAGCCGTTGGGTGGGGGTTCCAGCAATGGCCCGCAGAAGAGCTATGGCACCGCAGTCTGGCGCAACTGTCCGGCGAAATACGCCGCGACATCGGCGAAACGCCTACTTATGTCACTTACGACATCGACAGCCTTGATCCGGCCTATGCGCCCGGCACCGGCACGCCAGAGATTGGCGGCCTGACCACGCCGCAGGCATTGGAACTGATCCGCGGCCTCAAAGGTCTTAATATCGTCGGTTGTGATCTGGTAGAAGTATCGCCGCCCTATGATACGTCAGGTAACACGGCGTTGACGGCAGCGAATTTGCTGTATGAGATGTTGTGTGTGCTGCCCGGAGTTGCATACAGGTAAAGATGTCCGCAGGTAGGATAGTCATTGGAATTTTTAAAAAGGTGCGCAGGATGATTTGGGTGATTTTGCTTTTGGCTATTGTGGCGGGGCTCGCGTTTATTCGCTTGACCCCTTCGGATGCTTCACGCTGGCACCGCCCCATTGGCGAAGCCGAGAACACGGATGGCGAAGGTTGGTCCGCGCGGGTGGTGCCATCCACGCCCGGTCTATTGTCTGATCTGCATCAGGGTATGCTTGCGCTTCCCCGCACAGAGCTTTTGGCCGGCAGTGTCGGCGAGGGCCGCCTGACGTACATAACACGCTCTAAAATGATGGGGTTTCCCGATTACACAACGATCGAACAGGACGGCAACCAGATCAAGCTTTATGCCCGTCTTCGGTTCGGGAAATCAGACCTTGGGGTGAATGGCAAACGTCTGGACGGGCTGTTGCAGCGTGTCCGCGCCAAACGGGGTGAGGAGGGGGCCTAACCCCGAGCTTGCGCAGCCTTCCTGCGTTTCGCGCCACATCGGCACGTTCAGTGACATTTGGCACTGTGCCATAAACATACGTCCGTCGACCTGTAAGCAAATCGTTTCGCCCAGCTCTATGCGGGCGCCGTCACTGTCGGTGCAATAGCAATCAATCGTGCGGCCCTGCGGCGTAAGGATATCGCCATGGGCGGCAAACGGGGTGAGCGCAAAGATAAGGGCAAAGCGGATCATGAGCCCAATATAGCATAGCGCAGCCCTTGACCAAAGCGGTTTGATCGGTCACTTCCAACTCCATGATACCCATGGACCGCCTTGCCCAGATTACAGCCCGTTTCGAATACCTCGAAGCGGCGATGTCCACTGCGGGCGGAGATATTTCCAAGCTGGCCAAAGAGTATAGCGATTTGCGCCCGGTGGTGGAAGAGATCGCTGATTACCGCACAATGCTCGAAAATCTCGAAGGTGCCCGCGAGATGTTGGGCGATCCCGATATGAAAGAATTGGCCCGCGAAGAGATAGCAGAGATCGAGCAGGCTTTGCCCGCCGCAGAAGCAAAGCTGCAATTGGCGCTTTTGCCCAAGGATGCAGCCGATGCGCGGCCGGCGATGTTGGAAATCCGTCCAGGCACAGGCGGCGACGAGGCTGCGTTGTTTGCCGGTGACCTGCTGCGCATGTACCACCGCTATGCCGAGGCGCGCGGCTGGAAGCTTGAGATCATCGAACAACAGACCACTGAACTTGGCGGCATCAAGGAAGTCGTGGCGCATATCACCGGCGAAAACGTCTTTGCCCGCCTGAAATACGAAAGCGGCGTGCACCGTGTGCAGCGCGTGCCCAGCACCGAGAGCCAAGGCCGCGTGCATACATCCGCCGCGACAGTCGCGGTTTTGCCAGAGGCCGAGGATGTCGATATCCAGATCGCGCCCAATGACATCCGCATTGATACCTACCGCAGTTCGGGCGCGGGTGGGCAGCACGTCAATACCACGGATTCCGCCGTGCGTATCACCCACATTCCCACTGGCATTGTCGTCACCAGCTCAGAGAAATCCCAGCACCGCAACCGCGAGATCGCGATGCAAGTGCTAAAGACGCGGCTCTATGATGCAGAACGGCAGCGGATAGATAGCGAACGCTCCGACAGTCGCGCGGCGCAAGTAGGCAGCGGTGACCGTTCAGAACGGATCAGAACCTACAACTTTCCGCAGGGGCGGATGACGGATCACCGCATCAACCTGACGCTATATAAACTAGATACCGTGATGCAGGGCGATCTGGACGAAATCGTGGATGCGCTGACAGCGGATGCGCAGGCCAAAATGCTGGCGGAGATGGGGCAGTGACCACAGCTGCTGTGGCAATGGCCACAGCCACGGCGCGGCTGCGGGCGGCTGGTGTGCCTGATCCCGCGCGCGATGCGCGGCTGCTGTTGGCCCACGCTGCATCGGTGGATGCCACGCGAATTACGCTGATTGCCCCCGAAGAAATCGCGCCTGAAATATCTGAGCGCTATGAGCAGCTCATTTCTTTGCGTGTTGTGCGTGTGCCGGTATCCCACCTGATAGGAGAGCGGGCCTTTTACGGGCGCCGCTTCAAGATCAGCCGCGAGGTGCTGGACCCGCGCCCCGAAACCGAAAGCTTGATCGAGGCGGCCTTGGCGGCCCCGTTTGAGCGGGTGTTGGACCTTGGTACAGGATCGGGCTGTATTCTTGTTACGCTGCTTGCCGAACGGCAAACCGCCACAGGGGTCGGCGTTGATCTGTCAGAAAATGCCTGCCTTCAGGCCAGTGCCAATGCTGTGTTGCACGGTGTTGCCGGTCGCGCCGAGGTCCTGCAATCGGATTGGTTTTCCGCAGTTGAGGGGCGCTACGATCTGATCGTTAGCAATCCACCATACCTTGCACAGGCAGAGATGCGCGATATCGCTCCTGAACTTGCGCTCTATGAACCGGCGATGGCCCTGACGGATGGCGCGGACGGGCTGAGCGTTTACCGCCTGATCGCCGAGCGCGCGCAGGGATATTTAACCTCTCAGGGCCGGGTTATGGTGGAAATTGGCTGGCTACAGGGGGCCGACGTGAAGGCAATCTTTATCGCGGCAGGTTGGGCCGATGTGGTGATTCTTCCTGATCTGGATGGGCGGGACCGTGTTGTTTGCGCCCAAAACCCTGCATAGTACCGTATTTGGTGCTTTTTCACTCTTGCTCCTAGGGGCCAGAGAAGGGTATGGGTTGATTGTTGCAGCGGTGAATGCTCCTTGCAGTCCCGCGCGGCGTTAAGCCCAACATCTCTCCGTACCGACAGGGTGCGCTTTGCGCGCCAACGGTTTGACCGAATAACAGCACCAAAGGCTGACTTCCCCTATGAAACCTCAAAGATCGCGCTCGCGTAACAACAAGAACCGCAACCGGAACTCCGGGAATCAGGGTGGCAACGTAGTCAACCGTGTGTTCGACAGTTCTGGCCCCGAGGGGAAAGTGCGCGGCACTCCCAGTCAGGTGATCGAGAAATATAACCAGTTGGCCCGCGATGCGCAGCTTAGCAACGACCGCGTTGCGATGGAAAACTTCCAGCAGCACGCAGAGCATTACCTGCGACTGTTGAGCGAGGCGCAGAAAGAAGCTGACGCCAAACGCGAAGAGCAGGAACGCCAGAACCGCGAACGCCAAGCAGAGCGCGACCGCGAACGTCAGGAACGTGAAGCGGCTCAGCAACAGCAACAACAGCAGCAACAACACCAGCAGCCTACCGAAACAGACCCTTCGGAGCAGCAGCAACCTCAAGCCCCCCAGCATGAGACCGAAGAGGCCAGTAATCTGGTGGACACGCCAGAAACCAAGCCTGAGCCAAAGCCAAAGACACGCCGCGCCCCCCGGCGTAAACCAAAGCCCAAAGAGGAGGCTACAGAAGCCCCGAAGGGTGATAGCGGTGATCAGCCCGAAGTGGCAGAATAATTTGAAAGGCCTCGCAAAAGCGGGGCCTTTTCCAATCGTGGGGGCGGGCTTAGCTCTGCGTTTTGACTGCCAATTTGATCAGGGTTTGGCGATCTCGCGGGCCAGCGCACAAAACCCTTCAAGGGGGATCTGTTCCGCGCGATCGGTCGGTTTGATACCGGCAGCGATCAGGCGGTCTTCGATGTCGGGTGCCGTACCTTTCAGCGCGGCACGCAGCATCTTGCGGCGCTGGTTAAAGGCGGCAGCCACAGTGCGCGACAGAATTGCAGCATCGGCAGGAAAGCGCGGCTCTGGCAGGGCTGTCAGGTGCACAACAGCGCTAGAGACTTTCGGAGGCGGAGTGAAAGCCTCTGGCGGCAGGTGCAGCACGATTTTTGCTTCCGTGCGCCACTGCGCAAGCAGCGCCAGTCGCCCGTAAGCCTTTGAACCCGGGGTGGCCACAATCCGCTCAGCCACTTCACGCTGGAACATCAACGTCAGGCTTTGCCAAAAAGGGGGCCATTCCGGCGGGGTAAGCCAGCGCACCAGCAACTCGGTGCCGATGTTGTAGGGCAAGTTGGCTGCGACGCGGATGGGCGGCGTCAGATAGGCCAGCGGGTTAACCTCAAGCGCGTCGCCTTCGATGATCTGCAAGCGCCCTTCATAAACGGCGGCGATTTCGTTCAGGGCCGGTATGCAACGCCTGTCTTTTTCGATTGCCAGCACGCGGCGTGCGCCCTCGGACAGCAATCCGCGTGTCAGCCCGCCCGGACCGGGTCCGATCTCTAGCACATCGCACTGGGTCAGATCGCCCGCCTGACGGGCAATTTTCGCGGTGAGGTTCAGATCCAGAAGGAAGTTCTGCCCAAGCGATTTGCGGGCCTGAAGCCCGTGATCGGTGATGACCTGCCGCAGGGGCGGAAGTTGGTCAATCGCGCTCATGCTGTTGCCATTCGGTGTGCCATGCGGATCGCCTCTACCATGCTTGAAGGGTTGGCGACGCCTTTGCCTGCGATGTCAAAGGCGGTGCCGTGATCGGGGGATGTGCGGATAAAGGGAAGCCCCAGCGTCACGTTCACACCGCGGTCAAAATCAAGGGTCTTGATCGGGATCAGCGCCTGATCATGGTACATGGCAATCGCCGCATCATAGCCTTCGCGGGCTGCGGCATGGAACATCGTGTCCGCAGGTAACGGACCGCGCAAAGTGTAGCCTTCGGTGTTCATCTGCGCGATCAAGGGCGCGATCCAGTCAAGCTCTTCGTGGCCCATGGCGCCACCTTCACCGGCGTGCGGGTTCAGTCCACTGATGGCGATACGTGGCTGCGCGATGCCGAACTGACGGATCAGGCCGGTCTGGGTGATCTCGATGGTGCGACGAAGCAGGGCGGGTGTCAGCGCTTTTGGCACCTCGGAGAGGGCAATATGGATGGTCGCGGGGACCACGCGCAGCTGCTCCGAGGCAAGCATCATGACCACATCACAGCCACCCGCCAAAGCGGCAAGGTATTCTGTATGGCCGGGATAGGCAAAATCGGCCCCGTCTTTGAGCGCCTTTTTGTGGATTGGCGCGGTGCAGATTGCGCTGGCTTCGCCCGATTGAACCAGATCAACGGCACGGGCAATCACCTCGATAACGCCGATTGCGTTGGCTGGATCAGGTGTACCTGCGGTGCCGGGGGCGGCAAAGGCATGGGGCAACACGGGCAGGGCGCGGCCGCTGACCTTTGCGGCCTCCGAGGCTGCGCTGATAACCTCATGCGGGGTGCCAGCGGGCAGATGGCGCGGATCACCCAGCCACATCATGGGAATGCGCGCGGCAAGGGTTGCCCATGCACGCGCTGCAATTTCCGGCCCGATGCCTGCAGGCTCTCCGCAGGTCAATACAACGGGTTTCATTTCACGCTGATGCGGGCTTCGGCGCGCAGCTCTGCCAGCAGACTGTCGGCAAAGCTTGATAGACGGCGTTGGCGGATTGATCCCGCGACGTCCTCACGGCTGACTTCGGCGTTCTGCTCGGCTGTGCGGCCGCAGAGCATGAGAAACACCAGCGCCTGTCCGTCAGAACGGGTGAGTGTGGTGGAAACTTCACCCGGATCCAGCTTGCTCAGTTCGATGGCGAAATCTTTTGGCACTTCGGCAGGCGTGCGCGTTTCACGGTCCAACACTGATTCAGGCTGGCCCTTGGCAAACGCATAGAGGTCATCACAAACGTCCACTTGCGCCTTCAGGTTGGCCGCTTGCTGCAGGGTCTGCTCTGAACGGCCACCTGCCATGTAGTAGGCCGCGTATTCAATGGCGGAATAGCTTTGGACCGGCGCGCTAGTTTCTTCGATGTCGCGCAACTGGAACAGTGCCACAGCATTGGGGATGTTCAGCGGCTGGGTGACTTCACCCGGCGCAAGCGCCAGAAGCAGTGGCTGCAACACCGGCGGGAGATTGCTGAGGTCCTGCCAAGGCAGGCGTCCACCGGCACCGCGGCTGGCTGTGGCAGAATAGCGGCGGGCATAATTGGAGAACTCTGTCGGGGATTTGGTCTGAGCGATTTCTTCTGCGATGCCCGCAACGCGCGCAGCCTGTGGGGGCGGAGCAGGGATAATGATTTCTGACACCAACACGCGAATGTTGGACCCGCCGGAGCCTTGCGATGCCAATGCGCGGTCAATCTCGGCTTCCGAGACGCTCACTCTTGAGCCGTAGCGCGCGCGGATCAGATCGCGCCATGCCACACCGCTCAGAACAAAGTCACGAAAGGTTTCGGGTGCAACGCCTGCGCGGGAAAGGGCCTCGGTGAATTCTGCACGGCTCAGGTTGGCGCGGCCGGCGAATTCTTCCAGCGCTTCATTCATGCCTTCGTCGCTTAGGACCATGCCGGCTTCGCGGATCGCTTCGCCGCGCAAACGCTCGTCGATAAGGCTTTCGATGGCGGCCTTGCGGGTCGCGCCGCGTGCATTGAGGATTTGCAGAAAACGCACGCGCTGCTGCACTTCGAACTCTGTCACCACGCTGTCATTAATCGTGGCCACAGGGGCGAACATATTTTGTGCAGCAACAGGGGCTGCAAGGGATGCAATCAGACCAAAGGCGGCGAGAGCGGGCGTTAGTTTGAACATGAGCGGACGTATCTTTCTGTTCCGGAATTGGCGGAAAAACCCCGCAGACCGACATTAAATCCAAAATCGGTCGAGGGTTCAACGCTTGTTGAAGATGTATAGCTGCGTTCGACTTGAAGTTCGAGGGTCACACACTCGTTTTCGTAGCGCAAGCCAAGTCCCGCCTTGGCGGCGCGGTCGGAGTCGACATCGTAGCGCCAGTTTGCCGAAGCGGTCCAGAATTGGCTGATCTTGTAACTGCCATCTACTGTCAGTTCTGAGACTTCGCGGTCGCGGTTTTCGTCGGCGTCATCTTGCAGCCAGACGTAAGACCCGCCGATGGTTCCGCGTTCAAAGGCGTAATCGCCGCGCAGCTCTGCCTTGGAAAGGGACAGGTCGTCTTCAAACAGGCTGCGTCCGGTCAGATAGATGCCTTTGCCAGAGCTGATCTGCCCTGCAAGAAGAATGTCAGACGACAGGCCGTTTAGGCCGGACGTGGTTGAAAACGACGTGTCATCATCTTCGCGGAATACCTGACCCACACTTAGCTGGGCGTCCCAGCCGTTGGGGTTGAAGCGGGACCAGCCAAGACCAATGGCCGCCATCGCCCCGCGTTCACGGCGGTCAGCGCGTGGAAAACGTGACATGCTCAGAAGGTTGCCCTGATCGAACTCTACCCGTGTGCTTTCTTCGTTGGGGATGTCCAGACGGCTGCCACCGGTCCAGCTGAGCTGTACGACGGGTTCCAGCACATGGCTTACGCCTGCGGTATTGGTTTTTGCCATTGGGTAGCGCAGCGTGATGGCAGCATGGGGAGTCAGCTCGCTTGGATCAGAAAGGCTGGTGTCGTCCTGCATGATGTTGAAGGCATTGATGGCAGCGCCCAGGCGGGTATCAACGCGTAAGCCGCCTTGGGTGTTATAGCTGCGCAGCCAGTCAACCTGCACGTTTAGACGCGCGACATCGCGACCGTCCACAATGTCATCGGCGTCATCGCTGTCCACAGACAGGTCTGAGATGCGGTAGTGGCTATGGGCAACAACCTTTGCGCGCAGTTCGCCACCAAACGCTTTCGGGAAATAGCGGCGTTCGTATTCGCCATCCAGCACAAGGGTCGGCACTGTGTCATTGTCTTCATCATCGCGCAGGGATTTGAAGTTATAAAAGCTGCCCCGGATATATTCATCGCGCCGCGCACGGCTCACGGTCAGCTCGGACTTAAGCCGGTCGGCATCAGAGTATCCGTAAGCATCCAGATAGCCGTCATCAGTCACCGTTTCGATCGCGAAGCTCAGCACGAAATCCTTCGGCAGCGCAAACAGACCACGGCCGAAGAGATAACCGCGTGTCTTGTCGGGTTCCAGATCGTCGCGGGTTACCGCGGCATCAAACTGTATGCGCCCGTTGCGATAGGCCTGCCGGTAGCGCAGCGCCAGTGTTTTGGTGGAGGTGGAAAAATAGGGCGTCAGTGTGACGTCGCGCTTGTCGCTTAACTTGATGAAATAGGGGATTTTCAGACCGACACCCAAGGAAGAGGTCGAGCGGATGGAGGGTAACAAAAAGCCGCTGGCGCGCTTGACCTTCGGGCCGGGCAGGCGCAGCCGAGGCAGCCAGAAAACGGGCATATTGCCAATGCGGAATTGTGCCTCGTCAAAATAGAGCTGTTGTTCGACTTCGTCGTGAATGACCCGCTTGGCGCGAATTTGCCACAGCGGCGGGCGGCCGTCATCGCAAACGCGGCACGATGTTACAGCTGTTTTGTATAGCTGGTTATAGCGGCCATCGACGCGGTCGATCTGGACGGCTGCCAGCTGAAGTTGCTGGTTCAGGACTAGTCGGGCACCCAAAAGTATGCCGTTTCGCAAACCTGCATCCAGTTCGGCCGCGCTGGCCTGAATGATGGTGCCGTCTTCTTCGGTCAGGGTGATCGGCCCCTCGATGCTTAATGCACCGGTGCCCTGATTATAGCGGATTTCACGTGCACGCAGGCGGATACCGTTCTGAAACGCCTCAACGTTGCCCTGTGCAACCAGTTCGCGGTCGCGGGTGATGTAGAGTTGGTCCGCAACCAGCAATGCGGCATCCTGTGCCATGGCACGCAGTGGCAGCAGTATCGCAGTGATAAGGATGAAAAGGCGCAGCATTCAGCCATCCTCGCGGTGGAGCAACATGCCTATCGCCAGCATGATCGCCGCGACCGGTGGGGCCCATGCGGCCAACAGTACCGGTATCTGGCCGTTCTCCCCAAGGATTTGCGCGAAACTGCGGATGAAATACAAACCGAACCCCAACAAAACTGCAGAGAGTACGGCAACACCGGTCCCTCCGGATCTGGTATGGCGCATGGTGAACGCGCTCGCAACCAGAACCATCGCAATCAGGAACAGCGGGCGCGCCAGTTCCGATTGAAGCCAGACCTTGTGGCGGCGCGGCGAAAAGCCGGAATATTCAAGCTGGCGGATGAATGCGGGCAGGTCGTAGATAGAGATTGCCCCGGCTTTGCCAAAGCTGTCGCGAATACTGTCGAGCGTCAGGGTCGATGGCAGTTCCAGCGTCTCGAACGTCTCGGCGTTGCCTTCGGCATTGACGCCTGTTTCAAGGGGCCATGATTTTGCTATGCGCAGCTCCCAGCCATTGGGGCCCAAGGCTGCGCTTTGCGCCTCAATCCGGCGGATCGGGCCGCCCTGCGCCGCGTAAGAAACAAAGGTAACGTCATACAAAATGGAGCCATCGTTGTTAGAGCGCCACGCGCGGATGACAGTTTGCCCCTGATCGCTTCCTTGCCGCAGCCATAACCCTTCGTCCGAGATCGACAGCGCCGAAGCGCCGCCGCTGCGGAATGTATCGGACAATTGCTCATACCGCTTTGAGGTCGCAGCGACGATAGGGTTGAACAAGCCGACCACCATGAGCCCGATCAGAAATGCAACGATAACCGGAGATTTCAACGTGCCCAGTGCAGATCGCCCCGATGCGCGTGTGATCACCATTTCAGACGACCGGGCCATACTCAGAAACAGCACAACCGTCGCCAGAACCATATTGAGCGGCAAGATCAGATTGATCTTTTGGGGCGCATCCAGAAGCGTCAGAGTGATCAGATCGCCAAAGCTGACAGTATCGGCAAAGCTGCGCCGCGATTCCTCAAGAAGGCCAATCAGTGCCACGAGGATAAACAGGATCAACGTGATAAGAAGAAAGCTCATCGCGAAGCGGCGTGCGAAGTACAAATGCAGGATCATGCTGCCGCCTTTCGCCGGATCAGGCGGCTGCGCCATCCCGGGTTCGACGCATGCCAAAGCATCGCAGAAATTATGATCGCGCCAACAATGGTGGGCAGATAGAGGACCGGCCAAAGGGCGGCATTGTCGGTTACCTGACCTGCCAATGTACCGCGCGTGCCGTCCAGCAAAATAAGAAGACCAAAGGACAGAACAATTTCACGCCAGACACCAAAGCGGGAAAAGCCGCCGATCAGCAGCGTGCTAAATCCCACAAGCGCTGCAATGATGCAGAATAACGGCCCTGCGATACGTGAATGAAGCTCTTCTGCAAGCTCACCCGCGCTGCTGTCCGATTGGGTGATGATGCTATCCCGGTTCGCCAGAAGCGCTGGCGTGGTGGTGTTGCGAATGTTCAGTGTCTCGATTGCTTCGCTCCGGACAAGCGACGAAATATCAAAGGAAAAATCTGCAAACTTCGCCGTAGCCAGAAGCTGCCCGTCTTGTTCAAGCCGCTGTGCCAGGCCGTCCACCATAATCAACGTTGTGCCCTCGTCGTTGCGCAACAGATAGGCTTCTGCGGCAGTGTAGATGATCCCTTGATCCGGATTGCGCCGGTCAGAGATAAACACATCGCGCAAGACGCCATCCGTGTCGATGACGCGGGTATAGAATGTCAGGTGTCTGGTTGGGTGCAGGAATGTTCCCTCAGTCAGCAGGCGTGCAGTGACGTTCTGAGCGATTTCCTGCTCGCGTTCTTTTAATTGCGCCTGCGCCATAGGGACCAGAAAATGGCTCAGCACTGTCAGTGCGATGGCGATGCAAAGCCCGAAAACCAGAACCGGACGTGCCAGACGCCACGGGCTGCTGCCAGTGGCCTGAAGCACTGTCAGCTCGCTGTCGGACGTCATGCGGTTGGTGACATAGACCGCAGCGGCAAAGGTGGCGATCGGCAAAACCGTGGCGATCAGGCTGGGCAGACCCAAAGCTGTAAATTCAAGAAAAACAATGGCGTTTTGCCCGTCTCCGATAAGACGGTCAAACAGTACCACGGCGCGGTTGATCCAGAAAATCGCAACAAGAACCAGCGCGAAAAATCCAAACAGAACCAGCAGCTGCGACAGCATATAGCGGTCGAACTTGGCCACCCGATTCCCTCCTGTGTCTTGCTCTGACGGCGATTTCGCTGATCTTAGCCCAAACCGGAGGGGCAGAAAACTCATATCTGGTCTTGGGCTGTCCGGCACGCTAGGTCTTGGGAAAGCAGAAATCCAAAGGGACATCCCATGAACAATCTGACCGCCATATCTTTTGCCGAAACCGACCTGGACGCCATTGCAGCACATGAGGGACGCGTTGCCGTCTTTGTGGATGCCGAGGGTAAGATGGATTTGGCTGCACGTCGCGTGAATCGCCTGACAAAGGGGGCGGTTGCGCGGCTGGTGGAAAGCGCGCGTTGGGAAAAGATGAAAGACGGCGAGGCGGGGAGCATTGGCTTTCCTGCGGGCATGAAAGCGGACGCAGTTGATGTGGTGCGGCTGGCGCGCAACGCGAAAGGTAAGGTTGCGCGGAAAGCCGGCGCTATGCTGGCCAAAACACGCGGCGGCAAGGCTGACACGCTCATGCTCTGTGCCTCGTTGCGCCGCGCAGAAGAAGTCATCTTCGGTTTTGCCATGCGCGATTACGTCTTTACGGATCACAAAACGGCCGACGACAAGCGGAGCGGTGGCCTGAAGGTGATGCACGGCAAACCGGATGAGCTTGAGGCCGCTGCGGCGCCTTTGATGGCGGTGGCGCAGGGGGCGCATCTTACCCGTGATCTGACGAATGAACCTGCCAACGTCTTGACCACAACGAACTACGCTGAACGTCTCAAAGAGATGGAGAGCCTTGGTCTCAAGGTTGAGGTTCTGGATGAAAAAGCGCTGGCAAAGCTCGGAATGAGAACGCTTTTGTCTGTTGGGCAAGGCTCTGACAGCCCATCCTATGTCGTGGCGATGCATTGGGACGGTGGCAAGAAAGGTGATGCACCTTTGGCGCTGGTCGGTAAGGGCGTGGTGTTCGATACTGGCGGGATTTCGCTCAAACCCAGCGCCGGTATGGAAGAAATGACCATGGATATGGGCGGCTCTGCGGTGGTGGCCGGTGTGATGCGTACGCTGGCCCTACGTGGTGCAAAGGCCAATGTTGTTGGCATCATCGGGATTGTCGAAAACATGCCTTCCGGCAAGGCCACGCGCCCCGGTGATGTGATTAAGACCATGAAGGGTGACACGGTTGAAAACATCAACACCGATGCCGAGGGGCGTTTGGTGCTATGCGATGTGATGTGGTACGCGCAGGAAAAGTACAAACCAGCTGCGATGATTGATCTCGCAACGCTGACAGGCGCGATCATCGTTGGTCTTGGTCATGAAAACGCGGGCGTTTTCTCTAACAACACTTCATTCTGTAACGACTTCCTTAAGGCGGCAGAAGCCGAGGGCGAAGGCGCATGGCGGATGCCACTGGGCCAAGCCTATGATGATCTGCTGAAGAGCCGGATCGCGGACATGAAAAACGTAGGCGGACGTCCCGCAGGCAGCATCACGGCAGCCCAGTTCCTGCAGCGGTTTGTGAAAGAAGACTGTCCATGGATCCACCTTGATATTGCTGGTGTCGCATCGGTCAAGTCTGAGACAGCGCTTGCGCCAGTTGGTGCGACCGGATGGGGTGTTGCGTCTCTTAATCGTTTGATTGCAGATAATTACGAGGCGGAGTGAAAGTAATGAGCGTGGCAATGTTCTATCAGCTCCGAGAGAAAACACTGGTGGATACGCTGCGCATGTTGGTGGACAAATCCCTGTCTGCGGGCTGGCGTGTTGCGGTGCGCGGCACCCAGCGCAACGGGCTGGAAGCGCTTGATGCTGCGCTCTGGCTTGGGCCAGAGGACAGCTTTCTGCCGCATGGTTTGGAGGGGGGCACGCATGACGCGCTGCAGCCGGTGCTTTTGGGCACCGGCACCGCTCCGGTCAATGCTCCGCAATGTCTGATGGCGGTTCATGCCGCTGATGTAAGCGCGGATGATGTCGCCGCGATGGAACGGGTTTGCATTCTGTTTGATGGCTATGATGACGTGCAATTGGGCCACGCACGCAGCCAATGGAAGGCCCTGACAGCGGCAGGCGTGAAGGCGCAGTATTGGGCCGAAGAAGACGGACGTTGGCAGAAAAAGGCAGAAGCATAAGGATTTCGCGCCTTAACGGTTTGGTAGCCTTCCTCTGCAACACATGACCCATCAGCTTTTCGGGGGCGTGTATGAATTTCTATCAGTGTTCAATTGATCTTCGCGACGATTCAAAGGCGTTGGCCTTTGCTGCGGCGGTAGAGGTCTGGATGGAGCATCTAAAGTCCGGCGGTGTGATCGTTTCGTGGCGACTGTGCCGCCGGAAATTGGGCTTTGGCGCGCCACGTGCGCGGGATTTTCTTCTGGAGGTCGAGGTTGAAAACCTGACACAACTGGATCAGGCATTTCGCTTTACCGCGAATGGCGGCGAACAGGTGGAGCGGCTTTATACCACTGTACACCAGATGGTAGGCGAAGTTGACATCGCCCTGTATCGTCCTTTTCCCGATGCGGAGCGCGCAGAGCGCATGGCGCTGATCTAGCTAGCTTGCGTCGTCCATTATCAGACCAAGCATCACACTGTGGCGACGTTCGTCTGATTTACGAAACCGGATAATAGATCCCTTCGCCAGCGATACGCATTGTGGAAACATCTGCACGGATTTTTCGGTCCTTGCTGCTGACACAATGACTTGTCCCGAAAAGATTATGCTTTGCGCAGCGGAGTCTGTTTCGACATCCAAGGCCAGCTGCCCCTCGTTGACGCCTTTACAGCTTGCGGTTTGGCAGTTCTCATAGGGTCCGCGCAAACATACGTTTGCATCCTCCGCAAAGGATAGACTGGTCGCGCTGATATCGCTGTCGCCTTGAAAAACGATAGCCATGGCAAACGCCGGTCCAAATAACCAGTCTAGCAAACGTACTGCTCCTTAAATCCTAGTGGCCTCATCAACGCGTCAATCGCAGTTCACCGCCAGATATTTCGATACGGCCCCATTTTTCGAGGTATCCCATACCCAGAAGCGATCCATCCATCGCGCCGCCGTTCACAGAGGCGTACACGTCCGTGTCGGTGATGTCACCCAAACGCACCGTATTCAAACGCACGGGCGCCGTGCGCACGGTTCCGTTGGCGGTGTTGGCTGTGCCGATAAAATTAAGCGTCTCAACCTCCAGACCCGCGCGGCGGGCATCATCGCGGGTCAACACCATGTTAGTCGCGCCAGTATCCACCACAAAACGGATATTTTCACCGTTGATCGCAAGCGAGAGGTAATAATGCCCGTCAGCTTGCCGCGGGACGGCGATTTGGCCGTTGCCCAGTTGTAGCATTTGGTTGTTCATGGTCTGCCGCTGTACGTCGTTCCACAGCCCGTAGGCTGCGATCACACCCAGAAACAGAAAGCCCCAGATCATCGCTTGTTGCAGCATCTTGGCCATGCCATCACGGTTCTGCACAATGAACCACCCGCCAACAGCACAGGCGAGCAACACCAAATAGATCAGGCTGGCAGTATCGTCCGATGTCATAAGAAGGCTCCTATCGCTTACGCTCAATATAGGGGCAGCGCGCGGTTATCCAAGCGCGGTGACAAATCCGTATTCGGCAAGACCATCAAGAACAAACTGAACCGACAGCGCAGCAAGCAGCATGCCCAGTACGCGTGTGATGACATTGATGACGACCTTGCCCATGGCTTTCTCCAGCCTGCTGGACAGACGCAACATCACATACATGATCATCAGGATGACGGTGGTGATACCAAGGATGGTAACCAACCCTTCACCACCTGGCTTTTCGCCCACCAGCAGGATCACAGAGGCGATGGCGCCGGGGCCTGCCACAAGCGGGATTGCGATGGGAAAGACGGACGGATCGTGATGCTCTGTCTCGTCGGCTTCCGAGCTGTCTTCGCGCCGTTTCGTGCGCCGTTCAAACAGCATGTCCATAGCGGTGAGAAACAGCAAAATCCCACCGGCAACACGGAAGGCGGCCATGGAGATACCGATGAAATCCAGAACGGCCTTCCCGAAAAATGCAAAAAGCGCCAGCACCAAGCCAGCCACCAGCACCGCCCGCAGCGCGATGTTGGAGCGCTGTTTGGGCGTCATGTTCGGAGTCAGCGCAAGAAAGATAGGCGCAATAGCAACAGGATCGATTACCACCAACAATGTCACAAACGCGGTGATCATATAGGCGGTATCGATCATCATGCTTCGGCTTTCTCCAGCTTTTCAAGGGCACCCATCCAGATGCTTTCGGCGCGTTCCAGCGCTTGCATCACTTCGGCGTACTTCTTGTTCCAGACTTCAAGTTCGCCGACTTTGTCCTTTTCGTAAAGGGCCGGATCGGCAAGTTTCTTGGCCAGCTTGTCGCGCATCTCGTTGATCTTGGCGACGCGTGCTTCGGATGTGCGCACTTCGCCGCGCAGGGCCAACACGTCTTCGCGGCTGGCGCGCTTGGGCTTAGGGGCTTCCTTGGGGGCCATGTTTTTGCGGATCGGCTTTTCCACCGTCAGCAGCATTTTACGGTAGGCTTCCAGATCGTCTTCGTAAGGTTTTACGGTGCCGTCCGACACAAGCCACAGTCGGTCCGCCACCATCGACAACAGGTGCATGTCGTGGCTGACAAGAATCACAGCGCCCGAATAGCGCGTAAGCGCCTCAACCAGCGCTTCGCGGCTTTCGATATCAAGGTGGTTGGTCGGCTCATCGAGGATCAGCAGGTGCGGGGCGTCCAGTGTGGCCAGCAGCAACGATAGACGCGCCTTCTGCCCACCTGACAGGCGGCCCACAGCGGTATCCGCCTGATCCGGTCCAAGGCCAAAGCCGGCCAGTTGCGCGCGCAGTTTGGATTGCAGCACGCCGGGGCGCGCTGTGATCATGTGTTGCAGCGGCGTTTCGTCGATGATCAACTCATCCACCTGATGCTGCGCGAAAAAGCCGATGCGCAGCTTGTTGGAATTTACCGCTTTGCCTTCGAACAACACCAGACGGTTCGACAGCAGCTTGGACAGGGTCGATTTACCCTGACCGTTTTTGCCCAGCAGGGCGATGCGGTCGTCTTGGTCGATGCGCAGGTTCAGGCGCGACAAGACGGGCTGACCTTCGGTATAACCGGTCGAGCCGCCTTCGATGCTGATAATCGGCGGTGACAGCTCATCAGGTTGCGGGAAGGTGAATACCTTGCGGGCGGCCTCTTCTGGCGGAGTGATTGTCACCATCTTTTCAATGGCTTTCATCCGCGACTGCGCCTGCTTGGCTTTCGAAGCTTTGGCTTTGAAACGGTCAACAAAGGCTTGCATGTGTGCCTTGTGGGCCTGTTGTTTTTTGGCCTGCGCGGTCAGCTGCGCCCGTTTCTCTGCGCGCATCTTGGCGAACTGGTCGTAGTTGCCTTGATAATACGTGAGCTTTTTGTCCTCAAGGTGCAGGATGCCACCCACAGCGCGGTTCAGCAGGCCACGATCGTGGCTGATGATGATGACCGTGTGGGGGTATTTGGACAGATAATTCTCAAGCCAGAGAGCGCCCTCAAGATCAAGGTAGTTCGTCGGCTCGTCGAGCAGCAGCAGGTCGGGCTGGGCGAACAGAACGCCGGCAAGGGCCACGCGCATGCGCCAACCACCTGAATATGCGGAACAGGGCTGTTGCTGGTCATCGTCGTCAAAACCCAGACCTTTGAGGATGCTCGCGGCACGGCCTTCGGCAGACCATGCGTCGATATCGGCCAGACGAGCCTGAATGTCGGCGATGCGGCCGGGGTCTTTTGCGCTTTCTGCCTCGGTCATCAGGCTGGCGCGTTCGACATCGGCGGCCAGCACCGTGTCAATCAGCGAGACATCAGAGGAGGGGACCTCTTGGGCCACGCCGCCGATCTTGGCGCGGCTGGGCAGGCTGATCTCGCCCGCGTCAAGACCTAGCTCTCCGCGGATGATGCGGAACAGCGTTGTTTTACCCGCACCATTGCGGCCCACGAGACCCACTTTATGGCCCTCTGGGATGACGGCGCTGGCCTCTTCAAAGAGGGGGCGACCTTCGACGGAATAATTGATCTCTGATATACGTAGCATGCGCGCGGTGTGACCGATGTAGGGCGCGGCGTCAATCGCCGCTTTTCATGTGGCAGGGGCCATGCTAGGGAGCGGCAAATTCAACACCCTATAGGAGACGACCCATGGCTCTTGAGCGCACATTCTCGATCATCAAACCAGACGCAACACGCCGCAACCTGACAGGCGCGATTGCCAAGAAATTCGAAGACGCAGGTCTGCGCATCGTCGCATCCAAGCGTATTCACCTGACAAAAGCACAAGCTGGCGAGTTCTACAAAGTACACGCAGAGCGTCCTTTCTATGACGAACTGTGCGAATTCATGGCCTCCGCGCCAATCGTTTGCCAGGTTCTGGAAGGCGAAAACGCCATCGCGAAAAACCGCGAAGTTATGGGCGCAACAAACCCGGCAGATGCCGAAGCAGGCACCATCCGCGCCGAGTTCGCAGAATCTGTTGGCGAAAACTCTGTTCACGGTTCCGACGCGCCAGAAACAGCCGAGATCGAAATCGCGTATTTCTTCTCCGGTCTGGAACTGGTGGGCTAGGCCCAACTGCTTTGAGATTGACAAAGGGGTCGCCTTCGGGCGGCCCCTTTTTTGTTTGTACTGGCTTCTTAGCGTAGCAGGCCGGGATTATCGCCCAGATCAAGACCGGGGAAAATGGTTGTCTCCAGTGTTGAGGCGGGTAGGCCGAATTGACTGTGCAGCAACCATCCCAGATAGGCACGCACATCGCGTGTCGGCATCAGATCGCGGCGTGCGTACAGCTGGGCCTCGTCCAGACCGGGCCAATCACCCATGACCTTGCCGCCGCGCAACGCGCCGCCGGCCATTACCATCAGCCCGCCAGTTCCATGATCCGATCCGCCTGTGCCGTTGATCCTTGCGGTTCGGCCAAATTCGGTCACGGCCACGACTGTGGTCTTGTTCCAGACCGGACCAGCCATCGTGCTTTGCAGCGTCAGAATCGCTTCGGACAGGCGGCTCAGCGCATTTGGTAAAGTCCGTGACTGTTTAGAGTGGGTATCCCAGCCGTTGATGGAAAAGCTGGCGATGCGTGTATCTTCGCGCAGCCGCTTTCCAATGAACTCCGCTATGCTTTTCTCGGTCGAGGTTTTTTTGCCCTTCTTAGGCGTGTTATCGGCCATCGCCATCATATCGTCCGGTGTACCCAACGTCGCGACACGGTCGCCGTCACCGTCCGAAATTTCCAGTGCTTGCGTCAGCGCGGCGCTAAATTGCGGGTCATCGGCCATGATCAGTCGCGCCAGTTCGATGGCCTGCGGACTTAGGGCCAGATCCGCTTCGGGTGACCAACGCTGGATCTTGGCAGGACCGTCCAGCACCAACAACGGGTCCTGCCCGACGGCATAGGCCGTCTCGGCAGAGCTGCCCGGCAAGTGCTGGAGCACCCGGTTGAGCCAGCCGTCGCGGGCTGTGCCGTGATCAAGATCATTCAATCCAGCCTCCAGAAGGTCCTGACCGTCGAAATGGCTGCGCTTGTCACGGTACGGGGTCGAGACAGCATTCGCAAAACCAAGCTGGCCGTTCTGCCAAAGCGGCATAAGCGGGCGCAGGGCAGGGTGAAGGGCAAAGTAGCCGTCCAGATCAACAGCACCTTCCGGATCGCTCAACCCGACATCTCCGCGCAGGGCGGCATAGGCGGGATCACCGTAGGGGCGCACAACGTCCAGCCCGTCCATGCCGCCGCGCAGCAAGATAACGACAAGTCTGTTATCTCCGGGGGCAGCAGCAAGGCTGACAGGCGTCATCAGCGGACTGGCGGCCAAAGAGCAGCCAATCAGCGCTGAGCGGGTAAGAAACGTGCGTCGGTTAAGGCTATGCGTCATCGTGTCATGTCCTTTGAAAGGCAGGAGAAGCCAGCACAAGGCCAACGCCGTCCCACCGGCTTTCGGCGGCATTTGCTGCGAAAACGACAGCCGGTGTCGAGAATTCACCAAGTGCGGTGTGCACAAAGTCACGAGGATCAGGCAGGTCCGGCATCAATGACTGGGGGACAGTGATTGCCCATTGCAGGCGGGCCGCGACCCCTTGAGGGGCAATCCATGCGGTATCCTCCTCAGGCAGGCCATCGGGGCCAATCGGCTTTTCCCAAAAATGGCCCATTTGCGCCATCGGCCTGATCAAATTTTTGCGGACCGTCTTCTCTTCTAGCGCTGAAATGCTTTCGGATGGCACTGCAAGTGCGCGCAAAGCCGACCCTACGAAATGCAACGGCGGCTTCACATTTGTGCGCGGGGCATCCCATGCGGCAGGATGCTCCAGTAGCGCGGTTGATACAGCGCCCAGATCACCGCCCGTGTCCATATAGCGCGCCGCCAAAGCATCAACCAACGCGGTGTCTGGCGTATCACCGACAAAATGCACAGCCATCTTCCACGCCAGATGTCGCGCTGTCGCTGGATGGCGGGCCAAATCCCGCAACACAGCCTGCACATCCCTGATATGGGCCTGACCGCCGCCATAGGTTTTGTTCAGGACAGTTTCACTGCCCGGCTCGGCGAAGTCTTTGCGGAATTTGAGATCCAAGGTTTTGCTACTCGTCACGCCTGTCAGCAGTTCCGCCAGTTCGCGTACGTCGTTTTGGGTGTAGGGGCCGTTCACCCCCAGCGTATGCAGTTCCAACACTTCACGAGCGAGGTTTTCGTTCAGGCCGTTGGCCTTGCCTCCCTTCAGGGCGCGAGGTGAATTCGGGCCAATCGACTTTTGCTGGTCCAGATAGTGGATCATCAGGGGGTGCAGCACCGTGGCCAGAAGCATATCTTCAAAAAGCCCGTTGATCCGCGGCCGGATCGCTGTTTCGAGATAGGGAGAGGGCGCACGCCGCATGATCCCTGCTTTGCCTTTGGTCGTGAAATGATCGGCCCAAAAATGGCTTAGACGTTCACGCAGCGGGGTGTCTGTCCAGACCCAGCGGTTCAGGTGCTGGCCCAGCCAGGCCGCCTGCGCGATCCTTGCATCCTTGTTCAACAATCGCCGCTCCTTGATCGAAGCAAGCGCCTCTGGCGAGCCACGGTTTGTACGGCGCAGTTTGAGCAGGCGCTGGCTTTCGGCGATACGGGTTTGAAATACTTCAAATGTCTCAATGGGAAACTGTTGCGCGATAGCGTCCGGTCTTTGAAGGCCAGCCAGCATTTCCTCTGGCGAAGCAGGGGGGGCGTGTACGGGCGACAAGCCGCAACCAAATCGGATATCTGCCAGTTGTGAGGCAAAGCGCATGGAGTGATCCTCATGTGTTCAGTTAAAAATATAGCACTGCGGGATCGCAATAACATCGGGTAGTTTGGTTTCTTTTCGGGAAATCAGCGAATTGCTGCCGCAGCAGGTTTGGCGGTCAGGCGCCAATATCTTCCGGAACTGTCAGCTTGGCCATAAAGCCACGCGCAGCCCCATCGCAAGGAGAGCTGATATCAACTCGGCAGCCCGACTGGTTGCAAAGCTCCTGAACGATAGAAAGACCCAGCCCGAAGCCTTCGGAGCCGGGCGTTTTGCGAATGTAGCGTTCGCTGATCGCAGCCAGATCGCTCGCGGTCAGTGGTTCGCAATCATTCGAGATGATGATCTGCCCGGGCGTGCCCGCGTCCACAACCACCGGAAGCGTGCCAGAGCCGTATTTGAGCGCGTTATCGAAAAGGTTGCTCAGGATAATGCCCATGGCATCGGGATCAACGCGACTTTGCCACGGGGAAGTTGGCGGTATGATCTCAAGCTTGGAATTGTCAGGTTCGCGGGCGCGGAGTTCTTTCAGCATCAGGCGGATCACAGGGGTGATATCGGCGCGAACGGTATTGATCCCCAGCCCTGACTGGGCGCGCGACATTTGCAGCAGTCTTTCAATCAGGCGGATAAGGCGTTTGAGGCCCAGTTCGATCTCGACGGCGCTGCCTGTCAGGGCCTGATCTTGCAACCGCGCCTTAAGGCGCTGGACATGAGCAAGACTGATCGCGACCGGGGTGCGCAATTCATGCGCCGCATTGGTGGCAAAAGCACGCTCGGCGCTGAGGGCGGCATCCAGCCGCATCATCAGCGTATCCAGGGTATCTATTGCGGGCTCGATCTCGGTAAACGCATTCTGGCGATCGATGGGCGTGAGGTTGTGTTCGTCTTTTTGCGCGATATTGGCGCTAAGGCGGGCGATCACGCCGGCCGATTTACGGGCAGCGCGGTAGGCGGCAACGGCAAAAAACATACCCAACACGAGAAACCCGACGATTGTACCTATGATCACATCACGGATCGCCTCATTGCGTTCAACCATGGGGGTGGCAACTATCACGGTGGAGGAGTCGCTTCTGACCACCGCATAACGGTGGCTGTTGGCGGTGATTAAACCCTCGGTGACGTTACCCAGTTGCAGGGCCGGTGTTGCGCCGTCAGATTTGGCAAGGGTCTGGCCTGCCAAATCCATGAACCAGTACTGTGTCTGCTCTTCCGCATCGAGCAGTTGCGTCTCGAACGCCATCAAGGTGTCCAAGTCTGCATTTGCGGGCGAACGTTCAAATATTTCCAGCAGCAATTGCGCCTTGCCGATCAGGTTGATGTCTTGCAGTTCGTCGTATTCTTCTTCGACGAGGTTGTGCACGATCACCACACCGATCCCCATGGCAATCACACCCGGAAGGACCAAAGATTTCAGCAATGTGCGAAACAGGCTGGTCGGTTTATGCGTCATGGATCCAGTTTGTAGCCCATGCCGCGGTGCGTGACGATCAGATCCTTGCCCAGTTTCGCGCGCAATCGACTGATGTGGGCCTCAAGGGCGTTGCTTTCGACCTCTTCGCCATACGCATAAATCGCAGCCTCGAGGCTTTCTTTTGGCACGATTTTAGATTTCCGGCGCAATAGAGCCTCAAGGATACACCATTCTTTGGCGGTAAGGCGCAGGGGCTGGCCCGCGCGGTGTACGCTTTGGTCAGTAAGGCTGATGCTGAGGTCGCGCAGCTGTACTGTTTGGGATATCTGATCGACGCTGCGTCGGCAGACGGTGTGGATGCGTGCTTTTACCTCGTCCAGATCAAAGGGCTTGATGACATAGTCATCGGCACCGCGGTTCAGCCCGTCAATCCGGTCCGATATTTTGTCGCGCGCGGTGAGGATGATCACCGGAGTGCGCAGGTGGCGGTCCCGCAGCGCGCTGAGAAAGGTCAGGCCATCCCCATCTGGCAATTGCAGATCCAGCAGAACTACATCGTATTCAAGCGCGCGCAGGGCGCTGTCTGCTTCATCTAATGTCGTGAACCATTCAACGATGTGATGGTCGGCCTCCAGATGCTCGGCCAGCGGACGTGCCAATGCGGCTTCGTCCTCAATCAGCAGAATGCGCATGGCTCTCCAGCTCGGCCTTGGCCGACTTTTGCTGCGTGCGGTAGGACAGGGGAAGTGAAGCCAGATAGATCACGTTGACGGCGATCAGGGTGGACCACGGATAGACCATCAGGCAAACCACCAGAACAACAGCCGTGACAATGGCAAAGGGCAGGTGGGAGCGTTTGATGCTGGCGTGTTTGATCGAAACTGTCGGGATCGTGCTAACCGCCAAAAGCCCCACACCGATGATATAGATTGCGCGCAGCACCGGAAAATCGGTGTTCTCGAAGCCGTTGAGATGCATAAAGATCGGCATGAGCGCCAGACAGGCCAGCGCGGGGGCCGGGACGCCGACAAAGTAGTCATCTTTCTTCAACGCCACAGTATCGCCGCGCATGGACAGGTTGAACCGCGCCAGCCGCAATGCACAGCACACAGCCAGCACCAGTGTCGCAAGCCAGCCAAGGCTGGCGAAATCAGTGTTTATATAGAGCGTATTATAAAGCAGCATGCCCGGCACGATGCCAAAGTTGAAGAAATCGGCAAGCGTGTCGAGCTCTGCGCCGAAGGGGCTGGCACTGTCCAGAAAACGCGCCAGTTTGCCATCGGCAGCATCAAGAAACACGGCCAGCAGAACAAAGTACAATGCCATCTCGATGCGCCCGTCCAGGCTCATCCTGACAGAGGTCATGCCTGCACAGATAGCAAAGACAGTGACCACGCTGGGGACGATATGGCGCAGCTTGATGCGGGATGATGTGTTCATTCGGGTAGGCCTGGCCGTGACAGGTTCGGGGTCAGAAGATCGGCAAGGATGGTCTCGCCTGCGACGGCTGTCTGGCCAACGCTCACCAGCGGAGAGACGCCAAGCGGCAAGTAGATATCCAATCGGCTGCCAAAGCGGATCAAGCCAAAGCGGTGACCGGCGCCCAGCGTGTCACCTTCCTTTACGAAACACACGATGCGCCGTGCGACCAGCCCGGCGATCTGTACGACGCCAATGCGGACGCCGTGGCCGGTTTCGATGGTGACGCTGTTGCGTTCGTTATGCTCGCTTGCTTTGTCCAGCGACGCGTTCAGGAATTTGCCGTGGTGGTAGACCACATTCGTCACAGTCCCTGCCACTGGGGCACGGTTCACGTGGCAGTTAAACACATTCATGAAAACAGAGACCCGCGTCAGCGGCGCGTCACCAAGGCCCAGATCAGCGGCGGGGGTCACTTCCTCGATCAGGGAAACAACGCCATCGGCAGGAGAGATCACCAATCCATCCTGTTGCGGGATCACCCGCACTGGATCACGAAAGAAGTAATAGCACCAGACAGTCGCCCCGACGCCCAGCCAGAAAAGCGGCTCCCAGATCAGTCCGAGCAGCAGCGTCACCGCGGCGAAGATCGCGACGAATTTGCGGCCTTCTTTATGCATGGGAACGGCGACGATTTTGAGCATATTCATGGTGTATCTTCCAGTCAGTTCAAGGCTAGGGATCGGAATACTACCGTTCCCAGAAAAACGCCATTGGCGCAGAGCAAACACATGGTGGCAAGCGACCCAAGGTCTTTGGCATCGCGTGCGAACTCTTCCCACTGTGGAGCAAGATGGTCAACGATACATTCAATCGCAGTATTCAGCGCCTCTACTGCGATGAGGCCAAAGAACAGCACAAGCAAAATAGCGTATTCCAACATTCCTACGCCCAGAGCGGCGAACAGGATCAGGCAAAGCGGCAATGCAAGGCTGATGTGGCGAAACGCTGTTTCTTGCCAAAGCCTGCGCAGCCCGCCGATGGAATATCCTGCCGCAGCAAATAGATGCGCAACGCCGGTGATCCGTTCGGGCTTTTGGCGGGGGGCGGTCTGAGGGGCGTTCATTTCGAAGATACTTTCACTTGATCCTTACAGGTTGCAAAGATGTCGAGCTTGGGGTTCCGTTCCGAGGTTTTGATATCCATCATCCCCAGCAATGAGTGGAACAAATTGTCATGGCTCAGCGCTGCGTCTTTTTGTGCGGCCATGCAGGCTTTGTTAAGGCCGACGCGAGTCTGGAACGCGTCCGACATCCATAGGATCATCGGTACTTTGTTCTGATACTCGGGCGCCATGAAGTAGGGAGAGCCATGTAGGTAAAGGCCGCCTTCGCCCAAGGATTCGCCGTGATCAGAGACATAGAGCAGTGCCGTATCCATGTCTTTTTGAGCTTGCAAAAAAGCGATTGTCTGGGCCAGAATTTCGTCGGTGTACGCGATGGTGTTGTCATAGGCGTTAGTGATCTCTTGCGGTGTGCAGTCCTTGAATTCCGCCGTGCGGCACGCAGGAGAAAACTTTTCGAACTCTTCGGGATAGCGCAGATAATAGGTTGGTCCGTGGCTGCCGATCTGGTGCAGCACAAGCACCGTGTCTTGTGTGATGCTCTGCGCATAGTCTTCAAGTTGCTGCATGAATATGCCGTCTATGCATTCCCCTGCTGCGCAGAACTCGGCGTTTTCGGAATGAGTCAGCGACCGTGTGGGAATGCGGTCTGCGATGGCCTTATCGCCTGTGTTGTTGTCCCACCATTCCACATGCAGTCCTGCGCGGGTCAGCACATCAAGCACGTTTTCGTTGGACACACCTTTGGCGTAGGAATAGCCGCTGCGATTGAAGCTCGAGAACATGCAGGGCAATGAAACTGCCGTGGCCGTCCCGCACGAGGACACATTGGCGAAGCTTACAACAGGCAGCTTTTCCAGCTTGGTATTGGTGGGTACTTCATAGCCGTTGAGGCTGAAGTTTTGCGTACGTGCGGTTTCACCTGCCACAATAATGGTCAAAAGAGGTCGCGTGGTCGTGTCGTATGACGACCCCTTGGCAGCGTCTTCGCCGATGGCCGCAACGGTGACGTTGGCTGTGCCTAGCATCATTTTAGCATAGCGGATGGCACCGACCACCGGCGCACCGGGCTGGAAACTGCTCATGAAATCCTTGCGTTCGCGCAAGATTGAGGAATAGGATTTCATGTCGCTCATCAGAAGTCCGGAAGCCAACGCAAGGCTCATCACAAGGCTAAGCGCCGGCATCGCGACGGAGCGTATCATCGTCGTCCGCTTGACCTTGATGAAGGCGATAACAAGCGAAGGCAGGACACCGTAGATGACGATCTGAGAGATAAAGCCGAAGGTGATCAGATGCTTGGATTCGGTAAGAGTGGTCACCATAACGTTCTGGATCATATCGCGATCAATGATAACGCCCAGCGTGTCCATGTAGTATGATGTCACCGCACTTGTCAGCAGCATGACCATCCCGAAGGGCTTTACCAGCCATGGAAAGCTGAAGAAGCTGAAGAAGGCCAGCATCAGAAAGAAGACGGCGCAGACATAGGCGAAAAAGCTGATGGAGTGACCCAAGAATATCTCGCTGCCGATGCGCCAGAATGTGCTGTTATCCGCGATAAAGGTGAAGGCGATCGTCAGCGCCATGATGGATAGGGGCGACAGGGGCCATGCATTGCGCAGTGTGGACAGGCGGGTTTTAAGCGAGGCGAAAGAAGTCATGTAAAGGCCTTGGCGATTGATTTGGGCCCTTTGACCATTCCAACCTTACGCGAAACTTACGTGCGATCAGCAAAGGGCATGACGGATGCGATTGCAGCTGCAAAACGTGAGGGTAAGCCTGCAATTGCCCCTAACAGTCCGCGTGTCGACGGGATAAGATGTGGCAGGGCGCCTTGCCCGTCATCTGCTATTGCATCAGGAGTGCTTGATGAAATTTCGTTTCCCGATCGTCATCATCGACGAGGACTTCCGTTCAGATAACTCATCCGGTCTGGGTATTCGTGCCATAGCCGAAGCCATCGAGAACGAAGGGTTCGAGGTGTTGGGGGCCACCACCTATGGTGATCTGTCCCAATTCGCCCAGCAGCAATCGCGCGCCAGTGCTTTCGTGCTCTCGATCGACGATGAAGAGTTCACGCCCGGTCCGGATCTTGATCCTGCGGTGCTGAACCTGCGTACCTTCATCGAAGAAGTCCGCTGGAAAAACGCGGATGTACCAATTTATATTTACGGCGAGACCAAGACGTCGCGGCATTTGCCCAACGACATCCTGCGAGAGCTGCACGGCTTTATCCATATGTTCGAGGATACGCCTGAGTTCGTCGCCCGCCATATTATTCGGGACGCAAAGAAATACCTCGAAGGCATCCAGCCGCCGTTCTTCAAGGCGCTGCTGGATTACGCCGAAGACGGTTCGTATTCGTGGCACTGCCCCGGACACTCCGGTGGTGTCGCCTTTCTGAAAAGCCCGATCGGCCAGATGTACCACCAATTTTACGGTGAAAACATGCTGCGCGCGGACGTCTGCAACTCGGTTGAGGAGCTGGGCCAGTTGCTGGATCACAACGGTGCAATTGGCGCGTCCGAGCGCAACGCGGCGCGGATTTTCAACGCGGATCATTGCTTTTTCGTGACCAACGGCACCAGCACATCGAACAAGATGGTCTGGCACCATACCGTCGCCCCCGGTGATGTGGTGGTTGTGGACCGTAACTGCCACAAATCCATACTGCACAGCATTATCATGACGGGCGCGATCCCTGTCTTTATGAAGCCGACGCGCAACCATTACGGGATTATCGGCCCGATCCATAAAACGGAATTCAGCATAGAGGCGATCCGGGAGAAGATCCGCGCCAACCCTCTGCTGGCGCATGTAGATGCCGATACGGTCAAGCCGCGCATCATCACGCTGACCCAGTCCACCTATGACGGCGTTTTGTATAACACCGAAATGATCAAGGAGATGTTGGACGGGTATATCGACAACCTGCATTTCGATGAGGCATGGCTGCCACACGCCGCGTTCCACCCGTTTTATGGTCACTTCCACGCGATGGGTCGCAAGCGCGCGCGCCCAGGCCATTCGATCACCTATGCGACACAGTCTATTCACAAACTGCTGGCCGGTATCAGTCAGGCCAGCCAGGTCTTGGTGCAGGACAGTCAGGACACCAAGCTGGACCGCCATCTGTTTAACGAAGCCTACCTGATGCACAGCTCCACCAGCCCGCAATACAGCATCATCGCCAGCTGCGATGTGGCGGCGGCGATGATGGAACCTCCCGGGGGGACCGCGCTGGTCGAAGAAAGCATTCTTGAGTCTTTGGATTTCCGTCGTGCCATGCGCAAGGTGGATGCAGAGTACGGGGATGAAGACTGGTGGTTTCAGGTCTGGGGACCGGAAGAGCTGGGCGAAGATGGCGTGGACGCGCCGGAAAACTGGGTGCTCAAGAAAACCGACGCCGAAGGGGTGCAACCCGCTGACGGCGAAGAGTCGTGGCACGCCTTTGGCGATATGGCCCCCGGATTTAACATGCTGGACCCGATCAAGGCGACACTGGTTACGCCCGGCCTCAACCTTGACGGCCGCTTTGAAGATACTGGTATTCCGGCCTCGATTGTCACAAAGTATCTGGCGGAGCATGGCGTTGTTGTAGAGAAAACAGGGCTTTACAGCTTTTTCATCATGTTCACCATCGGCATCACGAAGGGACGCTGGAATTCGCTGCTGACCGAATTGCAGCAGTTCAAGGATGACTATGACAAGAACCGGCGCATGTGGCGCTGCATGCCCGAATTCTGCGCCAAACATCCGCGCTACGAAAAGATGGGCCTGCGCGATATGTGTCAGCACGTACACACGCTTTATGCCAAGTACGACGTGGCGCGTCTGTCAACGGATATGTACCTGAGCGATCACACGCCAGAGATGACGCCAAGTGCCGCATTCTCTTGTATTGCTGCGCGCACCACACAGCGCGTGTCGATTGATGATCTTGAGGGACGTATCACAACCAGTCTCGTAACACCTTATCCGCCCGGTATCCCGCTGCTGATCCCGGGTGAGGTGTTTAACACAAAGATCGTCGAATATCTCAAGTTCAACCGCGCTTTTGCGCGTGAATGTCCGGGGTTCGAGACTGACATTCACGGGCTTGTGCAAGAAGAAGATGAAAATGGCCACATCCAGTATTTCGCGGATTGTGTGGCAGACGAATAGAAGGCGAAATGCACGCAGGGGCCGGTCGGTACCCTGCGTGCATCTACGGATATTATTGTTTCAAGCGGCGTTCCAAACCGGTGTCTTGCCCAATCGGTCGAGCAGATGGTCGATGAACACACGCAGCTTTGGCGAAAGCACGTTTATCTTCGGGTAGACCAGCCATAGTGCGTTGGACACGCTAGGACACACACACACATGTGCAAGATAACTTTGATGACAGGCACGACTGACAGCATGTATCAGTGTCAGGAAGGCAGCGGCGTAAACGAAACATTGCCGTCTTTGATGATCAAACACAGGACCTTTGGATGCCGGTCGTGGGGGGGGGGACGCTCCGGCGCGGTCGAATGGAGCAACCTCTGCCTTATGGTTGCTGGCCAGTCGTCCATATAATGGTTGCTGAGTATAGAGGCGACCGTTGCCGTCATGACAGCAACGGTCTTGTTACACATTCAGGCGGCGTCTTGATGCCGCGCTTCGGCCTGAGCAAGGTATGTTTCGATCGGTTTCCCTTTCCCTTCGGCATAGTCGCGGCCAACCGCTGCCCAATCAATTCCGGCGGCCTGCGACCAGTCGGCCATACCCGTAGCAGGCGCGATTGCCGTCGCGGAGGTGTAAGTCACAACGCGCTGACCTTCTTCGAATTGCTCTAGCGACTGGTCCCAGCGGACGCCTTGCAGGGTCAGGCCCACGGAACGTTTTTCGGGATCATATTCGGCGGTGAACAGCGTGCCGAAACCCTCGCTATAGCGGTCCTGAAGCAGTGGTGCTTCTAGGAACTGGCGGTTCAGGTTACGCGGCCCGGTGCGTATTTGCGCAAGGTGTTCGTGCCGCTCGAAGCTGCGGGTGAAGGCGGGGCGGTCAGCCGCCGTTTTGCCACTTTGGTGGTTTGTTGCGATAGCTTTGGGCATGATCTTTATCCCGCCGCCCGGATAAAGTTCGACGCTGGCGGTGGCGCGGGCTTTGTCCGCGATGACGACATTATAGGCCATGTGAGAGGGTACTCGTTTCAGCGCGTCGAGCGCTTGCTCAACTGTGTCACAGGTCTCCAGCACATAGCGCAGAATGGTCGTGATCCCGAACCCTTCGCCGGATTCAGACCGCCCGCCATAGGCCAAGGCGATGCTGAGGCCTGCATCGTTGATGCCGTCCGACAGACCCCAGATAAACTCCACCATCCCCATCACAGGTCGGCCCAGCCATTCACTGCGCAACAACAGCCCTTCGTTCAGGTCCGGTGACAGATCGTAGTTCCGCACAAGCCGCACGTCCGTCTCATCAGCAATTGCGGCAAGCGAGCAACCGCCAAGATAAGTGGGCGGACACCATGTTGACAAAAATCGCGCAGCCCGATCAGACCCGCCAGCGACCATCACCAGCCTGTCATAAACAGGCAGAAGTTCCGGCATATATCGCTGCATGGCCGCGCGGCACTGCTGTTTTGTGGGGCCGTTATCACCGCCGCGCCCGATGAACCAAGCTTCATAAGCAGGCCAGGACCTGTCCCAGCGGGATTGCCATTTTGGTCCTGGTGTCGGTTCGCTCACAGCATCGAACGTTAGCGTCATGTTTGTCATCTCAAGTATCCTTGTGGCTTGGCTCAAAGAAAAAGCGGATCATTTCCGCGCTGGCATCGGGGCCGTTGGCATCCGTGTAGGAGCCTTTGGGATTGCCGCCCGACCACGCATGCCCAAGCCCGTCGATACGCCAGTGTTCCACCAAGCTTTCGCCGTTTGGACACAAAACTGTGCTGCGGTTAACGCGGCGGCCGCAGACTGTGTTTTCTTCTTCGGTTTCAATGGTCTGTCCTGTGGTGCGGGAATGCGCGTCTTGATGGATGCGGTCACCGTTGGAGGGATGCACCACGCTGTCGGCGCTGCCATGAAATACGATGGCGCGGGCGGCTTTCCCGTTGTCGTTCGCAGCCGGAGCAGTCATCGCGTTGCCAGCCATGGCGGCAAATGCTGACGGGACGCTATTTGCTGCGCCGAATGGAAGGCCCGAATGGGCGCCAACCGCGGCAAAGATGTCGGGGTGGGTTTGCCCAAGGATGACAGCCATCGCGGCACCTGCAGACAAGCCGGCAACGAAGGTCCGCCGGGGAGGCGTGTTGAACTCTGCCATAACCTGCCGCGTCAATCCGGCAAGGATGGCCGGTTCTCCGCGTTCGCGGCGCTGGTCGCCCCGACTGAACCAGTTCCAACAAGACTGGGCATTGTCCCCACGAGATTGACCGGGATAGATCACGACAAACCCGTGCTGTTCCGCGAGGGCATTCATACCGGTGCCCGTGGCGAAATCTTCGGGTGTCTGCTTGCACCCGTGCAACATGACGACAATCCCTGTCACGCCCTGTGCCGCGGTTGAGGGCACGTAGACACGATATTTGCGGCTTCCGGCTTTGCAGGAATACTGCTCTTGGCGGAAAACCGCACCGGAGGAGATCGGAGAGACAGAGGCGTTTTCCGGCTGTGGTGTCGGGTTGAGGGATTCCGGCATGGTTGTCATTGTTGACTGGCCCGATCTACGCTTGGGGCCTGAGGTCGGGCGCAGACCATGTGCGGCCAGCGTACGGGCAACAAGAGCGTTCGCAGCACCAAGACGTGCAGCGCGCAATTTATGGCTCGGCGGACGCCATGCGCCGACGTTGAAAATGTTCATTTGGATCATCCTTGATCTGGGGGAAGGGGGCTTAGCTGATGCGGTCGGCGAGGGCTTTTTTGATGGCAGAGCTTGCCTGAAGTGCGCCCAGAACCGAAATCGAACCGATCGTGGCAAGCGCAAGTTCGGGGGTCACGTCTGGATCAATCCGCGCAAGGCCGACGACCTTGACATGCAGGATCTCTCCTGCGGCTTGAACGGCTTCAAGATCTGCACGCGAGTAGTCTCTCAGTCCCAGCTCCATCGTGTGACGTTCAATGGATTTCGTGACGGTATCCACGTGACTATCAAGCTGTTTGCGAATTGCGGTGCGGATAAAATCACTGCGGTTAGAGTAGAAACCTTCCTGCACAAGCAGGTCGATCCGGCCCAAATCCACATATCCTAGATTGATCGTGATTTTTTCACTGTCAGGAACCTTGTCCCGTAGCTGTCGTACGTTGCTCATGCGTTTCTCCATCTGTCTGGATGGTATATGGATGTTATTGGTTTCTTTGCAAGTGCCAAATATGTCGCTTATGCGGACTTTGGCCGGTTAAGGCAGGTGGGACTGATTTGCGTGGATCAAAAGGCGGGCGAAAAGATGGCTTGATCCAGCACGGCGAAAATTGATCTGTGTTGCGGCGTTTTTCATCCTGACCATCGGGCCGTTACGCATTCCGCTATGCCAATGACGCCAATTCGGCCGCAAAGTAGGCGCGATGGTTGGAGCTGACCCGAACTGCCTCTGCCATCGGAATGTTTGTACAGGATGTCGGCGCTTCGGGACCGTTCTATGAAGCAACTATGCTTGCGTTATTCGGGCTGAACCGAGAGCCCGCTAGCATTTCTATGCCCGACCTGACCCTATTTGAATCCTGATGATTTGCAGCGGGTGCGCGAATAGATGGAGCAGTTTGGTCGAAAGGTATCTATCAAGGATACTCAGATTTTCGTGCCTTGCGTCCCGACGGAGGCATTTCAGTCGGACAATCTGAGCGGCAGAGACGGATGCCTACGGTTTCGCGAAGCGCGTGACGGGGATGAGCTTGGTTCTGACCGACGTTAATGAAGTCTAAAGGCAGCACAAAAGTCCGCACAGCCTTCTTGCTGTGATTGCAGAAAAGCTGACTGGAGCGATCCTAGAATTTGACATGACGGATTTGTACAAGCCAAAGCTACTCTATATCAGCCCGAAGTGTCAGGGCATCCGCGACTGTTCCGACAAAGAGTTTCTTGCCGATCCCGGCTTGCTGACAGAGATGCACGCTGCTTGATCCTGTTGCCGCAAACCGCGTTTTTATAAAACCTGTCTGTTATGCCCCCTTATTAGACCATTTCTGGTTGCCACCTTTGGCTAAGGTTGTGGCCTGATCTTATTTAATAGAGGCAAAATTTTTTAATTGTGACGTTACATTCCATCTTGTCGCGGACTTGACGATACGGAACCTTGATCGTGTTTGATAGATGCCGATGCCATGTCCTTTGCGGATTCAAACCGCCAGTCGGACCACTGCTATTTGTCGAAATTGCTGAACAATATGGAAAGAACTACGATGCAAAATTGGCCCGCTCAGATCACTGACCTGATTTCCCCCGAGACACACTTCGGGCGTGAGAACATCAAGTGCTTTGTCGATCGCCCCAGCAATCTGAATGTGATGGTGCAGCAGTCTGTCGCGCGAAATCCCGATGGGGAGGCGGTGGTTTGCGATGATCTCCGTCTCACCTATGCCGAGCTTGACACGCAGGTCCATATGGTTGCCCTCGGCCTCAAGAATCTGGGTGTGGGCGCGGAAAGCAGGGTCGCTTTGTTGTTGGACAATAGTTCCGAATTTCTGCTTGTGCTGTTGGCCAGTTTGCGGCTTGGGGCAATTGCTGTGCCGATCAACGTGAGGGAGCAGACGCCAGAGCTTGCGCATATCCTGAACGATTGCGGTGCTTCGGTTCTGGTTCATGATGCGACCTATGCGGAAAAGCTGCCGCTAGGCCGGGACGTGCCAACACTTGAACACCGCTTTAGTGTTGGTGGGGCTTGTGATGGATCGCGCGGTTTTAATGCGCTGATCGCGTCAGGCGGGGAACTTGACGGTCCCGTAGTCTTTGAGGAAAGCGTTGCGGTCATTCTTTATACATCTGGCACAACAGGCCAGCCAAAGGGTGCGATGCTGACCCATCTCAACATCATTCACTCTGCCATGCATTTTGAGATGTGTATGGAGCTGGGAGCGGGCGAGCGTTCGTTGCTTGCGGTCCCTGCATCCCATGTGACGGGGCTTGTCGCGACACTGTTCACCATGCTGCGGACGGCTGGGTGCAGTGTCATTATGCGCAGCTTCAATGCGCCCGCATTTCTGGAGCTTGCTGCGGCGGAGAAGGTCACTCAGACGTTGATGGTGCCTGCGATGTACAATCTTTTCCTGCTGCGCTGCACGATTGAAGACTATGATCTGTCACACTGGCGTATCGGAGGGTACGGGGGGGCTCCGATGGCGGAATCCACAATTAAGGAGCTTTCGGAAAAATTGCCGAATTTGCTGTTGGTGAATGCCTATGGCGCGACCGAGCTGACGTCTCCTGCCACCATATTGCCGTTAGGTCTAGGGACAGAGCGATCAGATAGTGTTGGTATCGCGGTGCCGTGCGGAGAAATCCGGATTGTTGATGAAAAGGGTGCAGAAGTCGCGCCCGGAGAACATGGAGAGCTGTGGATCAAGGGGCCGATGGTTGTGCCGGGATACTGGAACAATCCCGAAAAGACAGCCTCGGAATTCCACCAAGGTTTCTGGAAAAGCGGTGATGTGGGATCACGGGATGACGAAGGGTTCATCCGGTTGCACGACCGGCGCAAGGATATGATCATTCGCGGCGGCTATAACATCTACTCAGCCGAGATCGAGAACGCGCTGACGGCCCATCCAGCCATCATCGAATGTGCCGCCATCGGGCGTCCTGATCCGGTGCTGGGCGAAAAACTGCATGTGTTCATTCAAAGCTCTGACGCCGGTCTTGATGTGGACGCGGTCAAAGCACACATTCGCGCGCTGCTGGCAGATTACAAAGTGCCGGACTTTGTGACGCTTAGCGATCAGCCGCTGCCGCGCAATGCGAATGGCAAGATCGTCAAAGCAGTCCTCAGAGAACAGGCATAGGGGTCAGGCGCGCATACCGTTTACAACGGTTTGCGCAAGGGCCTCTGCAATCAGTTTCCGGTCAGCATCTGTCTGGTCGGGCCTGATCCGGTACCAATCGACCAGACTGTTCAGCGCGCCCATGATCACCCGACCAGCGATTTTGACATCAGGAACGCTGAGCGTTCCATCGCTGATGCCGTTGCGCAGAACGTCTCTGTAAAGTTCTTCGTAATTGTTGCGTTGTGTGATCAGCTCTTCAAGCATTTTGCGCTCCGCCTCGGTGGTCGAGCCACGCAAATATATCTCGACCCCAAGACGGATGCTGCGCTGATAGGGCAGGGTGTCCATCATGACGCGTGCATGGGCAGCGGCCATTGCCTCAAGCTTTTCGTCATGCGGGATGGTCTGCGCGAGAACGGGATCAACCGCATCAAAGCAATATTGCATCGCCTGACGGTGCACCGCGAAATAGATCGAACTCTTGGACCGGAAGTGGTGATAGACGCGCCCCTTGGTCGCCCCGAGAACATCGGCGATATCGTCAATTGTTGCTTTCTCAAGGCCCTTCAGCATGAAGCATTGCGCGGCGGCTTCTACGATTTGTTGGCGGCTATCCGTCATCGGCGGCTGGGTTTCTAAGGTTTGAGTTTGCATCATCTCGACCATTCTTTAAGCGCCCGCGTTTCTTCGTTGGTGTTGGTTTTGCGCGCTAAAGTTACCTTACGGACGCAATATCCATCTTCATACGTCAACTCTGCTTTTCGTGCAAAACTTTCTATTTTTCGTGTTGGCGCCAAAGGAACGAACGTGGGCTATTGACACCCGTGCCTTGTGGGCTGACACTAACATACTACTGAGAATGTTGTCGCTTTGGAAGTGAAACTGACAACAGTCTATTCGCCGACGGAGGGGCGGATAAAGTAACCATAAATGAACGGCCCGTCGGGTGCTTTGGCGCTCCGTACTGGCCACACACGTTCGGGAGGACACTTATGACTTTTAATAAATCCATCGCACTCGCTGCGACACTTGCCGCTACAGCCATCGCAGGTCAGGCCGCCGCCAAGGAACGCCTGAACTTTGCTTACGGCTACCCGAACACCTCTGCGATTGGCAAAGGTGTAGAAGATTATGTCGCCGCGGTTTCCGAGCGTTCGGGCGGTGAAATTGATACGACCGGCTTTGCGATGTCACTGCTGAGCCTGCCGGAAACATCCCCCGGTGTCCGCGACGGTCTGGCCGATGTGGGCTTTGTACTGCCGCCATATTATCCGGCTGAGTACCCAACGACCCTGTTCCTGCATGAATTGAACCTGTTGATCAATCTTGTGGAAAACCCCACTGGCAAAGAGCCGTTGGCCTACACTGGCGCGATGATGGAATACACGTTCAACAATTGCCCTGAGTGTCTTGCTGAGAATAAAACGCAAAATCAGGTTTACACGGGCGGTGGCGTGACGCCGCTGTACAACCTGCTGTGCAAAGACGTGAGCGTGACGTCCATTGCAGACCTCAAAGGCCTGCGTCTGCGCGCGGGCGGTGCTGGTTTTGTTCGGTTCGCGGATGAGTTCGGTGCGCAAGGTGTGCGTTTGCCCGTGTCCGAAGTCTATGAAGCGCTGGATCAGGGCATTATTGACTGCGCCATGCTGTCAGCGCCTGAATTGACCAACTACAACCTGCATGAAGTTGTTACCGACATCACGCTGGCTGTCCCGGGTGGTGCATTTGCCGGCGTGTCGTCTGCCAACGTGAATGCTGACCGTTGGAACGCAATGGACGACAAAAGCCGCGAAGCACTTCTGTGGGGTGGTAGCCACATGACAGCCGCAACCACGTGGAACTTCTATAGCGATGACGCTTCTGCGATTGAGCATGCGCGCGAAAAAGGCATCAAAATCCATGCTGCCGAGCCAGAGCTTCTGGCTGCGGTCAAAGACTTCTCGCGCAAAGACCTGAAGACAGTCGCGGGCCTGTTCAAAGACACGTACGGCGTTGCCCGTGCGGATGAAATCGCTGCCGAGTTTGAGCCGCTTTTGACCAAATGGAACGATCTGGTGAAAGACATCGACAGCCAGGAAGCGCTTCAGCAATTGCTCTGGGATGAGGTAACGTCAAAAGTCGATCCGGCCACATACGGCAAGTAAGCCAACCGGCTTTTCGATCTGACGGGGTGTCGCTTGTATCTGGCGACACCCTTCGTTTCCTTCTCCATAGGGGATAGCTCTCATGAACTTTATTTCGTCCGTCATCTCGCGGCTGATTGCGGGGTCGGCATCAATCGCCGGCTTGCTGGTGTTGCTGCTGGTTGTGCATGTCACCCTTGATGTCATCATGCGGTTTGTCTTTGAGACACCGCTGAACTCTACCATTCTTTATGTTTCCGCTTTCTACATGGTTGGAATTGCCTTTCTGCCGCTTGCTGCTGTCGAACAAAAAGACGGCCACATCGCGGTTGAGCTGCTGGTCGAGAAGTTTCCGCAAAAGCTGCAAAACTTCATTGCCGGTCTTGCACTGCTGCTGACCTTTATCGTGACGGCAACCGTGGCCGTACGCACGGGTGACGAGGCATTGGCCAAATATCTTGGTGGCGCATACTCCATCGAAGCGGGGGGTAAGGTCATCACCTGGCCCACCTATCTGTCTTTGCCCATCGGCTTTGGCCTCATGTCGATAGTGGCCGGCTGGAAGCTTGTTTGCATGATCATGGGGCGCCCGCACGGGCTGAATGCCTTGAAGATCGAAGACCCCTATTTGTCCGGCGGAGATAGCCAATGACCGAATTACAGATCGCGGGCATCTTTATCGTCGTTCTGCTGATCATGATCCTGATGCGGATCCCGATTGGTATCTCTTTGATTGCGGTTTCGTTTTGCGGGCTGTGGTCGATGTTCAATTGGAACATCGCGTGGGGCAGTCTGGGTATTGTGCCCTATAGCTTTGCCAACTCTTGGGTGCTCAGTTCTATTCCGGCATTCTTGTTTATGGGGTTCATCTGTTATCATACCCGATTAACGCAGGGCTTGTTCAACGCGGCGCAAATCTGGCTATCGGGACTGCCGGGCGGGCTGGCGATTGCTTCTGTTTTCGGATGTGCGGGTTTTGCCGCCGTGACTGGGTCATCTGTCGCCTGTTCGGCGGCCATGGGTAAAATTGCCGTGCCTGAAATGATGCGCCACCGCTACAGCGCGGAGCTTGCAACCGGGACGGTCGCAGCCGCAGGGACCATCGGTGCGCTTATTCCTCCGTCGATTCTGATGATCCTTTACGGCATCATCTCACGCCAGTCCGTCAGTGCCCTGTTTCTGGGGGGATTGGTCGTTGGGGTAATCACGCTGGTTGCCTACATTGTGCTGATCATGGTGCGGGTAAAGCTTAACCCCGAACTGGCTCCCCCTGTGGATATCAAGGCGACGCCTGCCGAGAAGATCAAAGCGCTTGGTCAGACATGGCCTGTTCTGCTGATCGTGATCGGCGTTTTTGCCGGTTTGTTTGGTGGTGTCTTCACCCCGACCGAAGCGGGCGCGATCGGGGCCGTTCTATCGACTATCGTCGCATTCCTGTACCGGACGTTGACTTTCAAAGCGCTACGGATGGCCTTTACCGAAACGCTGACAACCACGGCGGCATTGCTGATTATTGCTGTCGGCGCGAGCCTGCTGACGCGTTTTCTGGCTCTGTCTGGTATCGGTGATGCACTGTCTGACGCGATTTTGGGCTTTGGTGTCTCGCCGCTGATGATCATGGTCGGGATCGTCGTCGTCTATCTTGTGCTTGGCATGATGCTGGAACCGGTTGGCGCCATGCTGCTGACGCTGCCTATTGTGATGCCGATTGTGGACGAGACGGGTTATAGCCTGCTTTGGTTCGGGGTGGTTCTGGTCAAACTTCTTGAGATCGGAATGATCACGCCACCGATGGGTATGAACGTCTTTGTGATCAAAGGGGTCGTTGGCAACATCGCATCGTTGTCGATGATCTTCAAAGGCGTGTTCTGGTTTGTGGTGATTGACCTTGTGATCGTCGCGGCGATGATCGCCTTTCCGGACATTGTGCTGTTTCTGCCGGCGATGGTCGGGAACTAACGTCAGAGCATATCCTGATTATTGCGCCTGTCCCCGTTGCTTCGGGGGCAGGCGTTTCTGTATCCGGCGGGTGGGAGGGTCCGACTGCGGACCGGTGCGCTGCTTCTTTGAAATTGCTGCCATCGTCATGGCCGCCAACTGCCGCGCAGAGACCACGCGCGGGCAAGCAGGGGGCGCAAAAAGATCGGCGCAACGATCGCGACCATTAACCCAAGAGAGACGTGGGCTTAGAAACCATCACCGGTTTCGGCCTGCATGGCTTGGGCTAAGGCAAAATAATCGCAAAACCCAACATCAGACCGGCAGACATCAACACGCCGCTGCGATCCATAAGCTGCGCGTGGTCTTTCCAGCTTTCCTGCTCGACCGCTGCCAACGCTTTGGAAAGGTTAAAGTCAGATTCATGCTGGGCAGTGTATTGGCACGCATAGTAAAATCCACGGCAGTTGTGGCACAGGATGGCCCGCTGCGTCAGTTCACAGTCAAGGAATGCTCGTTTGTGGTGCAATTCGGGAAAGACCCAACAGTTGCTTTCGCAGAAGCGGCAGGCGTTTCAGGTTTTGGCCTGATGGAGCGCTTTATTGAGAGGATAGTTTTGTATGGGCCGCGGCCTCCTTGCCAGCGATGTGTCCGGTGGCGGTGCAGATGGTCCTTACCTTGTCAGGGCATCATCACCTTTGTGCGTAGGAAAGCCTGACCTGGCAGGATTTGACGTCAGAGCCGCTGATTGTGGCGGCGCGTGGCGGGTGAAACCGTTTGCTTATTGATGAAGCGCTGGCCAAAAGCAGCACGCAGGTCCAGAGAAACTATGAGGTTGGCCGCATCAGTACAGCGATAGATCTTGTCCGTCACGGTATCTGCGTCGCGCCTTTGCCCGCCACGGCGCTAACGGCGAAGAAGGGGGAGGTTGCGCATTGACGGCCCTTGACCGGCCCGTTGGTCACACGTCCGATTGGAATGCTTTTAAGCTCGGGACAGACAGACACTATCCTAACCCATGCACTCAAAGAGGTGATCATTCAGGCCGTGCGCAAAGCACCTGACGCCTGACAGGATGTGCCGCCTGTCTGTCGCTCGGCCATCCTGCACAAAAAATAGACACTCATTTTCAGGGGTGAAATTTTTGTAAAAAATCCGGTTTATTAATTTGCGTAACCTGAATTTTTCACCCAGTTTGTAACGGTGATCTTAAATCAGGTCACGCTTTGGCATTCGGGCCTCGACACAAGCAACAGTTTGTTGCTGCGTCGGGGCTTTTTTTATGGGGAATCCATGTCCGAGAACTTTGATATTGGTATTTTATACTCCCGTTCGGGCACGTATCAGCTGCTTTCCGAACCTCTCTTTGTCGGGGCTATGTCTGCGATAGATGATGTGAATATGGACCGCGCTTTGCCGGTATCTTTTTCGCCAATCGTGCGGGACCCTGCGGGTGAGCTGACCAACTATGCGCCAATGTGTGCCGATATTTTAAGCAGTTCGAACGCCAAACACATCGTGGGCTGTGTGACATCGTCGAGCCGGAAAGAAGTCATTCCCGAACTGGACCGCACCCAAGCGACGCTGTGGTACAACGTACCGTATGAAGGGTTCGAGACATCCGCGCGGGTTGTTTATTCCCACGCGGCAACGAACCAGAATATTGTGCCGATACTTGGATGGGCCATGCGCCATTACGGCATGTCCGCTTTTCTTGTTGGCTCCAACTATATTTGGGGTTGGGAAACCTGCAGGGTAGCGCGTACACGGCTTGAAGCGTCCGGTGGCGCGGTGCTGGGCGAACGATATCTGCCCTTGGGCGACACGGCCATTGACGGGCTGATCACCGAGATCGAGCGCAGTCGACCAAAGTTCATTCTCAACTCGCTGGTCGGCGCGTCTTCCTATGCTTTTATCAAGGCCTATGCCGAATTGGGGCGCCGCGATCCGTATTTTGCCCCCGGAAATTGCCCACTGCTATCCTGCAACCTAACCGAAGCCGAACTGCCTGTGCTGGGTGACGCGGCAGAGGGGCTAATTTCTGTCGGGCCATCCTTCTGTGAGACTCAGGCTGCTGACGGGCAGGGTTCTTCGCTGGAGCGCACAGCCTATCAGTCGGTCCTGACCTTGGCTGCAGTGCTTGCCCAAGGGGTAAGCGGGTCTTTTGATAGCTATCTGGCAGAGCACGGCGCGCGATACGGCATTGACCCTGCGACCCAACACAAAACGCTCGACGTGCATATCGCGCAGGTCCGTGGCGGCGCATTTGAAATCCTGCACAGCTGGAAAGATATTGCGCCTGATCCTTACCTGACGCGGCCGTCGCGCCATCCGCAATTCAGCGAACCAATGTTGACTGTGGTTGAGGCATGAAAAAGCAGATCGATATCGCCGGTTTGGAGGGCGCGCGGGCTATTGTCCTGCATCCTGAACACGACAGGTTACCGGTTTTGCTTCGCCAGTTACGTGCGATCGGGCTGGAGGTCGAAGTGGCGTGGCCAAAGTTGCCTGCCTCTGCGATCACGGCTGATTTTACCTTATATGACACCGATGCCGGCCACGACGAACAATTTCCCTGGCCTGCAGGCAATGCGCCAATGCCGATGATCGCCCTTGTCGGATCAGAGGCGCCGGGCCGGATCGAGTGGGCTTCGAGAACCGGAGCGGACGCATTGCTGGTCAAACCATTGGCGGCCAGCGGCGTTTTTGCTTCCCTGCTGATGGCGCGACAATCCTTTGAGCGCCGGAAAGCGTTGCTGGCAGAGGTCGATGCGCTACGAGAACGGCTTTCAGCGCGTCAGACAATCGTGCAGGCGGTAACGCTTCTGGCGAAGAAGACCGGCTCTGACGAGACGGCATATGATGATCTGCGCCAACTTGCGATGGCTTGGCAAATGACCATGGAAGACGCGGCCGTTGTGATTGTGAAGCATCACGAACCGACAGGAGAAAACTGTGGCATTAGCTGAGACCAATACCGCGCTGTTGCCGCCAACTGTCTGGCAACGCTTGAAGAAACGTAAACTTGCCTTGTTTGGCATGGCGCTGATCTTTCTCACGTTGTCCGGTGCAATTTTTGCCCCGTACCTGACCCCTTATGAGCCGAACGACCAGATGTTTGACGGGCTCACGATGCAGGGGGCTCCGATGGCGCCCGGCGCACAGTTCGCGCTGGGGACTGATTTGCTGGGGCGGGACTTGTTGACGCGTATTTTGTACGGCGCGCGGACTTCATTGATCATCGGGCTGGTGGCGAACGGTGTCGCGCTGATCATCGGGACATTTGTGGGTGTCACAGCGGGGTATTTTGGCGGCATTTGGGGCGGCATCCTTATGCGCTTTACGGATCTGATGATGGCCTTTCCTGCGTTGCTGTTGGCGATTTGTCTGGCAGCAATATTCCAGCCGTCGCTGTGGATCGTGGCAATGGTGATCGCGACGGTGAACTGGGTGCAAACCGCGCGGGTTCTGTACGCAGAAACTGCCAGCCTGTCGCAGCGCGAATTCATCGCAGCAGAGCGTACTTTGGGGGCAGGTAACATGCGTATCCTGTTTCGGCACATTTTACCCCATCTCACACCAACGATCATCGTTTGGGGCACTTTGGGTATCTCCACGACCGTCTTGTTGGAGGCAACGCTGAGCTTTCTGGGGGTCGGCGTCCAGCCGCCAACGCCAAGCTGGGGCAACATTATATTTGAGAACCAGACCTATTTTCAGGCAGCACCTTGGCTGGTGTTCTTCCCCGGGTTGGCAATTGTGACGCTGGCGTTGGCCTTCAACCTTGTAGGTGATGCGTTGCGCGATGTGCTTGACCCGACACAGCGGGGCCGTGCGTGATGCTGGCATTCATTGTAAAACGTCTGATCCAGTCAGCGCTTATTCTGCTGGGCGTATCCTTCATCACGTTCGCGCTGCTTTACCTGCTTCCGGCTGACCCTGTACGCCAGCTTGCCGGTAGATCAGCCACGCCTGAAACTGTGGCGAATATCCGTACTCAACTGGGGTTGGATAAGCCCTTTGTGGTGCAATACGCACGCTATCTGGGAAATCTGGTTCAGGGTGATCTTGGGCGCTCTTATCTGCAAAAGACCGAAGTAAGCACGCTGATCGCATCGCGCTTGCCGGCGTCCTTGCTGCTGATGTTGGGCGCGATCGTTTGTGAACTGGTGCTGGGTATCACAATGGGCGTGGTCGCCGCCCTGCGTCGCGGGACGTCTACCGATAACGCCCTGATGATGGCCAGCTTTATCGGTGTATCGGCGCCACAGTTTGTGGTCGGCTTGCTCATGCTCTATGTCTTTGCAGTTCAGTTGCACTGGTTTCCGATCGGCGGTTACGGAACGTTTGCGCATCTGGTTTTGCCGTCGATCACTTTGGGTATTCTCGGGTCGGGCTGGTACAGCCGCATGATGCGTTCATCCATGATTGACGTGCTGCGTCAGGATTTCATCCGGACTGCACGGGCAAAGGGGCTGAGCCGCATGCGGGTTTTGTTGCGCCATGCGCTGCCCAACGCGATCCTGCCGATCATTGCGATGATTGGGATCGATGTAGGCATCTTTATGGGTGGCATCGTTGTTGTTGAATCCGTCTTTGGCTGGCCCGGCATCGGACAGCTTGCGTGGCAGGCGATCCAGCGAGTCGATATTCCGATCATCATGGGCGTCACGCTGGTTTCAGCTTGCGCCATCGTCATTGGCAATCTGGTCGCGGATATCGCGTCTCTGTTTGCCGACCCGCGGATCAAGGTCCGCTAATAATACCAACCCAACAGGAGTAAATCAGAATGAAGAAGCTGCTTACAACTTCGGCCCTTGTGGCCGCCCTTGGCCTGCCTCAGCTGGCGGTTGCCGAAAGCCACTCCAGTCTTGATCCGAATGCGAAATCCGGTGGCAATATCACTGTGACTTACAAGGATGACGTGGCCACGCTGGACCCTGCAATCGGGTATGACTGGCAGAACTGGTCCATGATCAAGTCACTCTATGACGGTCTGATGGACTATGAACCAGGTACAACCGAACTGCGCCCAGGGCTGGCCGAAAGCTATGAGATTTCTGATGACGGCATGGTATTCACTTTCAAGCTGCGCGAGGGGGTCAAATTCCACAATGGCCGCGTGATGACAGCAGATGATGTCAAATACTCGCTTGACCGTGTGACCAATCCCAAGACCCAAAGCCCGGGTGCCGGTTTCTTTGGCTCCATTGCCGGATATGATGCGATGTCTTCTGGCGAGGCCGAGGAACTGTCAGGCGTCAAAGTACTGGATGACCAAACGGTCGAGATTACGCTGTCACGCCCCGATGCGACGTTCCTGCACGTTATGGGCCTGAACTTTGCTTCTGTTGTGGCCAAGGAAGCAGTTGAGGCGGCGGGCGCCGATTTTGGCAAAACAGCCATGGGCACAGGCGCGTTCAAGCTGGCCGATTGGACTATTGGTCAAAAGCTGGTGTTCGCCAAGAACGAAGATTACTGGCGCGCGGGTCTGCCCTATTTGGACAGTGTGACGTTTGAAGTGGGGCAGGAGCCTATCGTGGCCTTGCTACGCTTGCAGAACGGCGAAGTCGATGTGCCCGGTGACGGCATTCCGCCTGCCAAGTTCCAAGAGGTCATGGGTGACCCCGAACAGGCTGCGCGTGTGATCGAAGGCGGACAGTTGCACACAGGCTATATCACGCTGAACGTGAAAATGGCCCCGTTTGACAATGTGGATGTGCGCAAAGCCGTGAACATGGCGATCAACAAGGAACGCATTACCCAAGTGATCAATGGCCGCGCCGTACCAGCGACGCAACCACTGCCACCGTCGATGCCGGGTTATACCGAGGGCTACGAAGGTTATGCCTATGATCCTGACGCAGCCAAAGAGCTTTTGGCCGAGGCAGGGTTTGCAGACGGGTTCGAGACAGAGTTGTTCGTGATGAACACAGACCCCAATCCCCGCATTGCCCAGGCAATCCAGCAGGATTTGTCAAAGATCGGGATCAAGGCGTCGATCCAGTCGCTTGCTCAGGCCAGCGTGATCGCGGCAGGCGGCGAGGCGGATCAAGCGCCGATGATCTGGTCGGGCGGCATGGCGTGGATCGCGGATTTCCCGGATGCGTCAAACTTCTACGGCCCGATTTTGGGCTGTGACGGTGCCGTGCAGGGCGGTTGGAACTGGTCATGGTATTGCAACGCGGATGCGGATGCGATGGCAATTGAGGCCGACAGCATGACCGACCCCGCAAAAGTGGAAGAGCGTCTGAAAATGTGGTCCGATGTCTACATGAAAGTCATGGAAGACGCGCCTTGGGTGCCGGTGTTCAATGAACAACGCTACACCATGAAGTCCGAGCGTATGGGCGGCGATGACAAGCTTTACGTCGATCCGGTCTCCATCCCTGTTAACTATGACTATGTGTATGTAAACGATGTGCAATAAATGTCCTGACTACACGATCCACGGCGCAAGCCACCATTTTGGCTGGGACAACTCGTTTGTCCCGGCCATCACGGTCGCACCGGGGGATACAATCGAGTTCAAATGCCACGACAGCTCTGCCGGACAGCTTACCGCTGACAGCACAGTTGCCGACGTGGCAGCCATGGATTTCGGCAAAATCAATCCGGTGTCCGGTCCCGTCTATGTCGAGGGGGCCGAACCCGGCGATGCGCTGAAAATCACAATCGAGGGCTTTGCGCCGTCTGGCTTTGGCTGGACGGCGAATATCCCGGGCTTTGGTCTGTTGGCCGATCAGTTCGAAGATCCCGCGCTGACGATCTGGAAATACGATCCTGATACGTTGGAGCCTGCGCTATTCGGTAGAAACGGGCGCGTGCCGCTCAAGCCGTTTGCGGGAACCATTGGCTGCGCCCTCGCGGAGCCGGGGTTGCATTCGGTTGTGCCGCCACGGCGCGTGGGCGGAAACCTTGATATCCGCGATCTGGCAGCGGGAACCACTCTGTACCTGCCTGTCGAAGTCGCGGGGGCATTGTTCTCAATCGGGGACACCCATGCCGCCCAAGGCGATGGTGAGGTCTGCGGGACAGCGATTGAAAGCCCGATGGACGCCACCGTAACTTTGGACCTGATCAAGGATGCGCAGCTGAAAATGCCGCGCTTCACAACACCGGGTCCGGTCACCAACCACTTGGATGCCAAAGGATACGAGGTCACGACCGGCATTGGTCCCGACCTGATGACTGGCGCAAAAGAGGCGGTGAGCCAAATGGTTGACCTTCTGTGCAAGACCCAAGGTCTGTCCGCAGAGGATGCCTATATGCTGGTGTCTACCTGTGGCGATCTGCGCATATCCGAGATTGTGGATATGCCGAACTGGATCGTGTCTTTTTACTTTCCACGCTGCGTGTTCGAATGAGCGCGGCTGATAAAACAACATCGGTGGCCCCAGTGGCCACTGATGACCGTCCCACGGTTCTGTCTGTGCAGCAGCTTGATATCTCTGTGCGTACAGAGGCAGGTATCCAGCCGCTTGTTGCAGATCTCAGCTTTGAGCTGAAACGCGGCGAAACCCTTGCGATTGCTGGAGAAAGCGGATCAGGAAAATCGCTTACCTCGCTTGCGATTATGGGGCTGCTACCACCGCCTGCTGTGCATGTAGCAGGTGGAAAAATTATCTTTGACGGCCAAGACCTGACCGAATTGCCCGAGACAAAGATGCAGCGCCTGCGCGGCGACCGCATCGCTATGATATTTCAGGAACCGATGACTGCTTTGAATCCTGTGATGCGGATCGGTGATCAGCTGACAGAAGCCATTCGCGCACATGAACCGATGTCCAAACGCGCAGCCCGCGCGCGCGCGCTTGAGGCCTTGCAGGCCGTGCGTCTGACAGAGCCGGAACGCCGGTTGAAGCAATACCCGCATGAGCTGTCGGGTGGTATGCGTCAGCGCGTGGTCATTGCCATTGCGATTGCCCTGCGACCCGATGTGATGATTGCGGACGAACCGACAACTGCCCTGGATGTGACGGTACAGCGCGATGTGCTGGATTTGCTGCGTGATCTGGCGCGCGATATGGGGATGGCTTTGATCCTGATCACCCATGACATGGGTGTTGTGGCAGAAATGGCCGACCGCGTGCTTGTCATGCAGAAAGGTAAGCTTGTCGAAGAGGCGCCCGTGCGCAAGCTTTTCAGCGCGCCTCAGCAGGCCTATACGCAACAGCTGCTTTCAAGCGTGCCGCGTATGGGGCAGGGCCGGGAAAGCAATGTTGATACATCAGCCCGTCCTTTGGTGTCAGTTCGGGATTTGCGCGTCACGTATGATCTGCGCGGCGGAATATTGGACCGTGTGCAGGCGCGGGTCCATGCCGTCGAAAAGATCAATTTTGACATCTTCGCGGGTGAAACGTTTGCGGTCGTCGGAGAAAGCGGCTGTGGCAAATCGACTGTCGCACGCGCGCTGACCGGCCTTGTGCCGCATCAAGGTGTGATAAGGTTCGAAGGCGCGCCTTTGTTGCGCGACCGCGTCTCGCAGTTCAAAAATACCCGTGCCATGCAGATGGTGTTTCAGGACCCGATGGCGGCCCTTAACGGGCGGATGACTGTCGGGGATCTGGTCCGCGAGCCGCTGGTCATTCACGATATTGGCACGACGCACAGCCGAACAGACCGCGCAGCAGAGCTTTTTGCGCGTGTGGGGCTGGAGCCTGATGCGCTTGACCGGTATCCGCACGAGTTCTCCGGCGGGCAGCGCCAGCGCATTTGTATTGCTAGGGCCTTGGCGTTGAAGCCCAAATTAATCATCGCAGACGAAAGCGTGTCTGCGCTGGATGTTTCTGTGCAGGCGACTGTGCTGGACCTGCTGAACGAACTAAAGGCCGAATTCGGGATGTCCTATCTGTTCATATCGCATGACATGGCTGTCGTCGAAAATATCGCGGATCGTGTGGCGGTCATGTATCTGGGGCAGATTGTTGAAATCGGATCAAGTGCGCAGGTCTTCGGGAACCCGCAGCATGAGTATACGCGTCGCCTGATTGCCGCAGCGCCTTATCCCGATCCAACACGCGCGGTTCCGACCCGACCTGTGATCAACACCGAGCTGAAAAGCCCTGTAATGCCCGTCGGTAAGGACCCGGAACTTTTCAGCTACCGCTCCATGGGAGACGGCCATCTGGTGGCGGTGTAATACGGTTGCCATAATGATATGATCGGGGATCAGGAAATGGATCGGTGTTTTGCCGATAGGGCAATGACGCCAGAGGCTAATTTAAGCGATGCTTGGTCCCGTGGGTTTGGTTGGGTAGGGAACACCTCAAAAGCCTTCAGATATTGTCCCGCAAAGGCATCTGCTACAGGATCATTTCGATTGCAGACTGGCTTTCATCGAAAGCCCTAGAAAGCAGCGCAGCGGACGCGGTTAAAAAGCGATAAAACATACGATCGTCAGAGACCGTCCATCTTTGCGGCAACTCGTTTTGTGATACAGGGATCAGTCCTTCCAAAGATGGTCGGTGTCGCCGTGCTGTCGGGGCTTGTTCAATTGATAGACCAGTATGTCCTCACCTTGCCGCATATCGCGGTTCGGCTGCTACGTCACAGTTTACGCAAGTACGCCCAAGACACATGGCCCTTTATCCGGCGCGCCTGATCCAACGTGACACTGCACCACCGTGTTCCTCCGGTTTGCTGACAGCTTTTTACGCGCAGGACCGTGCCGTTCGGAAGACCAAGGATCACCTTGTACCCGATGCCGGGCCCGGTGCGCATCTTCAGCATGTCATCAGCTTCGACGCCTATAACTTCGAAACGTCCAAGCGAACCAGCTGCAGCAGGCTCAGCGCTTAGCATGGCACCCAACATTAAGCTGACCAGTGCAGGGTAGATGATACGTGGCATTGCTTTCTCCTGTTCTCGGTTCCGTTTTGAGTTGCAGCTTTATAGAAGACTGACGGGAACGACCACGCATTCCAGCGGCATTTTGTGGCGATGAAACAGTGTCGTTGCTCCGTGATCTTCGATTAGCCGCAAAAGGATGCGTGAATGATGCAAAATAGGTCGGGCGCTTGGGCGAAGGTGTAAGGTCGAGATGGGTATTGCTGATCGCCACCTACGGGCCTGACCATCCGCAAAACGCCGTACGAAATGGCTGTGGTTTCTGGAAAATCCAGACGCCTTCGCCGAACGGCTGGGGTTTATGATGCCCATTCAATGCAATGTTAGAGAATTGGCTCCGACTATAAAAATCGGAGCCGTTTTGCACGGCGTTGAACCTAAAAGGTGAATTTAGGCATCAGCTTTACGAATGCCCAATCTGTGCAGAGGAATGTGCCGTGCATGGTTGATCAAGGTCAAGATCATCTAATCCATCCTGAGCCGGTAAAACCTGCTGAATCGTTCACCAAACAGGGCCAGTCAGTTGGTAGCTTTCCCAAACGTCTATGCCGTCTTCCTTTGTTGTTTCTAGCCATAAAAGTACTGCGGCAGAAACAAAGCGATCGCTGGAAACAGGATGATTAGAACAACACCAATCAACGTCACTATCACGTAAGGAAATACGGACGCGTAGATGTCACCCATTGTCACATCTGGTGGAGCAACCCCTTTGAGGTAGAACAAGTTGAACCCGAATGGCGGTGTCATATACCCGACCTCCATCATGATGATGAACAAGATCCCAAACCAAATCGGATCGAAACCCGCGTCACGGACCACCGGCAGGAAGACGGGCAGGGTGATCAGCATGATGCCGACAGGATCCAGAACCATTCCCAAGAAGAACAGAACCATAAGCATGAAAAATAATGCGCCCCAGCGTCCTCCGGGTATCATATTCATGACATTGGATATCAGGCTTTGAGCACCCAAAGCAGTATAGGCTGTGGAAAAGGCATGTGCGGCGAACAAAATCCACATCACCAGCGCGGTGAGTTTCAGCGTCTCGATAGAGGCGCGATGGATAACGTCCCGGTTCAGTTGACCGTTAACGCCAGTGGCAAATAGTGCGCCAAACACACCGATCGCTGCGGCTTCGGTTGGGGTCGCGAAACCGCCAAAAATCGCACCGAGAACGATTGTGACAATCAATATCGGCAGAATAACAGCTTTGAGAGAGCGGAACTTCTGGCTCCAACTTGCCCGTTCATCAAGGGGGAGCGCCGGTCCCAGCTCTGGCTGAAGCCAGCAGCGGCCGCCGATGTAGATCGACACAAGCGCAAACAACGTCAGACCCGGCCCGACACCAGCGGCAAAAAGACGACCCACCGACACTTCGGTCAGCAGAGCATAAAGCACCATGAGGATTGACGGCGGAATGAGAATACCCCATCCGCCCCCCGCATTGATGGCCCCAAGAGCAAGCTTCTTGTCGTAGCCTCGCTCCAGCATTTTGGGCAGGGCGATCGTTCCCATCGTCACCACAGCGGCGCCTGAAATGCCCGACATTGCAGCGAAAATTACACAGATCAGAACTGTACCGATTGCCAGACCACCACGCAGACCACCCCACCATTGGTGCATCATGTCATAGAGGTCGTTAGCGACTCCTGATTTTTCCAATAATATTGCCATAAAAACAAAAAGTGGAATGGCCATTAGCGTTGGCGATTGCATCGTCTCCCACATTTTGGAGGCGAGCAGGTAGAAGCCGATGGGGCCCATCTCGAAATAAAGAAAAACCACAGATACGCCGCCTAGAACAAAGGCTAACGGGGTGCCCACCATGAGGAAGAATAGAAGGCAACCGAAGAACAGTACCGTTAGAAGTTCGACACTCATGACCGGGTCTCCTGCGCGTGTTCACCATTTTGGTCAGGCGCACCCGGTTTGCCGAACACGTCATCGGGGACGGGCAAACCACGCAGAACCCGGATGTCGGCCCAAAGCCGCACAACACCCTGTAAAAGAAGCAAGATTGCTGCGAGGGGGATGAGCGCTTTGGTCGGCCATAACGGGGCTTTCCAAACCGAGTTTGAACGCTCTAGATCTTCAATCGCATCGTAGGCGATGTCATAGCCTTGCCACAAAAGGACGCCGACAAAGAGCAAAAATAACGGCCATGTCAAAACGTCCAATAACGACCGCCGCTTGCTGGACATGCTTCCATAAAAGATATCGACATTCACATGTCCGCGCTCTGCCAGAAGATACCCTCCACCGATGATGGCATATCCCCCGAATATTAAGGTGGCGAGTTCAGCCGTCCAGATTGTGGGAGTACCGACCAGATATCTCATGACGACATCCGCAAGTAAAAGCGCAAAGATCAAAAGTACGGCCAGCGATACCCACCGTCCGATAAAGCGATTTATGCGCGTAATTGCGCGGGCAAGCTGCCACATACCTTGCTGCTCCTTGCTAGGTTAAGGGGGAGGGGGGAAGGCGGGTCACCCGATGTGGGTCACCCGCTGGTTGTTCCGCTGGCTTAAGCGTAGCCCATATCAGCCATCAAAGTGCGATAGATGTCCGCCGCTTTGGCAGCCCGTTCGCCCTTTTGGCCCTCTGCCTCAAGGATCGTCGTTGAAGCATTCGCAAGCATTTCCAAAACGTCATCCGGCAGTTGCATAACCTCTATCCCGTCATTCTTGATACCTTCCGCCAAAGCGATCGCTTCTTTGTGCTGGTACTCTGCAGACCGGAGGAAGAAACGGGTAGTGATGATTTCTTCCAGAGCGCCACGCAGATCTTCTGGCAGCTCCTCAAGGGCGTCGATGTTCATGATGAAAGCATCCGTGGTCTGTGCCAGAACGGGTTTGTAGTGGTACTTGCAAACCTCCCATAGTGACATGGATTGTGCCCCAATCGCGGCACCCCAATGCGCCCCGTCAACAACACCAGAGCTGAGAGCCTGATAGAGTTCCGATCCGGGGACATATTGCGGGGCTGCACCAGCCGCTGCCAGATAGTCCAGCATGGAACCCGATGACCGGATTTTGAGCCCTTGGAAATCGGCGGCTGATTCAATCTTTTTCGAAACGGTCATTTCTGTGGGAAGTACTTTCTCACACATCAGATGCACGCCATCTGCGTTGAGATCTTCGTTCACCAAAGCCTCGACGCCAAGATTTTTCATCGCGTGCTCCATCTCCCACGCTTGGCGTAGAGTTCCGGGTATGCCGTAGACGAATGTTGCCGCCTGTGCGTTGTCGCTGATGTAGGAGGGGCTGATTGTGCCCATGGGTACAACACCTTTGCGCACGATGTTGTAGATGTCGGGGCCTTTGGCAAACTCACCTGCGCCCAGAAGATCCAGTTTGAATGCACCTTCTGTTTTCTCCTCCAACAAGGTCGCGATAACACCGAGGCTGTCGGTGAACGAACTTGATGCTTTGGGCCAATGGGCCTGCACGCGCCAGGTAACTTGCCCCGCTGCGATGGCCTTTCCAACCAAAGCCGGTGAGGCAACAGCAGCAACGGTTGCGCCGCGCAAGACGGATCGCCGGTTGATAAGTGAATTAGTCATGTATTCCTCCCAATTATCTATCATTCAGCGCCGGTTTTTGTTGCGCTGCGAGCATACGGCTTAGACATATCCGAGCCGTTGCAGGTAACCGAACACTGATCCTCCTTCATCTGGAAATCAATATTTAACTCCCAAATTAGGAAGAAAAATTCCGCACAGCGGAATTCTAGTCCGCAAATTCTGTGGGATGCAGCTGCTATGGATGAGGTGTTTTATTGGTCGATGAGGTCGCTTCGTTTATCGTGTAGGATCATGCGCCAAGGCGCGGCGGCAGTGAATGAAAGTCGTAAATCAACATCGCGATAGTTCTCAAGAAAGATGTTTTGATGATTGAGCCTACAGCGTCGTTCAAGGACAATTTGGAAGTTTTGCCTGCAATTTGCCGTGTTGCTCGTATCAACATCATATCGACGTGCGGATCGCGGAGATGATGGCGGGTCCGGGCGAGATCAAAGGCTTGATGGAGCGCGATACTGAGGCGATGGAGGCTTTGGTGCCGACAACAAGCGTGATGACGTCGTTGAACAGGATGCATCGCGGCTTGACGGAACAGGGCGAGGACATCAACGGGCTTCGCCAGCAGCTAAGTCTGCCCGCCTTTCCAGAATGAAGTTTTTCGAATTTCTATGCCTCGCGGAGCCATAGTCATTTCCGAGGGGGGGAAAGTAATCGGGGAGCGCGGCATGGCCAACACTGGCTTAATCAACTTAGTGAGGGCGCTTCCGAAACGACCGGTAGGCTATCTATCACTGCCGAAAGGTCGCGAAGCGCGTCAGTTTTTCTGGAGTGCGTGCTCAGAGGCGCATCACGTCCGTTAGCAGCAATCTTGAAGACTGAAACGAAATTCAAAGCATATCGACAGGTCTATCATAACCGTAGAATACCTGAGGTTGGTTCACCACAGCGGAGGTCTCAGAAACCGAAGCTGTCCAGTGCTGCGCGGTGAACAAATGTCCGCTTCGGACTAGGTCGCGACATTGCTAAAGTCGTTTCGGCCCTCAGCGAACCTTGAATAAGGTTTTTAAACGCGGCGGTCGCAGTTCACATTGCTGCCTTCACAAAAATTGCTTCTATTGAAGAAGTTAGTCGCGCACATCTGACTGCATTTATGAAAACGGATGCAGACAGGCGGCAGGGACGTGTTGCCCTTCGCGATGATCATCGTGGACGGTCATAAACAGAGAGATATCGATAGCCACCACTGTGGAACTGGACAGGTTGATGCAACGCATACGATTAGCCTTCTCATTGTGTGGAGACTTGCATATTTTTACACCACTGATCTTGCTTGCCACATTGGCAACGCTCTGGCAGGATTTGCGGGTTGCTGCGCTGCTCGGTAGCGCCGCGCGACACAAAAATAATTATTGTATGTCTTAAATTTTCTTTCTAACGTCTGCGCATGCCCGTTCGGGTCTGAACAACAAAAAATCGAAATAATAATTAAATCAGATACCTAACACATGAAGATGAGCGAAATTGATCAGCTATGTCATTTTGCCCAACGTGCAGGCGACCCTAAAAATAACAACACTGCCTGCATAAAACTCAAGCGAACAGAGAGGTTACTATGAAAAAAACAACAGCCATTTTTACCGTTGCGGCGCTGCTATCAACGTCTGCTATGGTCAACGCGGAAACGCTTCGCTGGGCTCGTGCTGGCGACGCGCTGACTCTGGATCCGCATTCACAAAACGAAGGCCCCAGCCACACCATGCGTCACCAGATGTATGAGCCGCTGATCATCCGTGACACTGACGGAAACTTTGTTCCGACACTGGCCACCGACTGGGCTCCAAGCGCTGACAACCCGAATGTATGGGTGTTCAACCTGCGCGAAGGTGTGAAATTCCACGACGGTGCCGACTTTACGGCAGAAGACGTGGTCTTCAGCTTTGAACGTGCAAAGCAGCCAAACTCTGACATGAAAGAGCTGATCGGCTCTATCACCGAAGTCCGCGCTGTCAGCGATTACGTGGTTGAAATCGAAACAGCGGGTCCGAACCCGATCCTGCCCTCCAACCTGACAAACCTGTTCATGATGGACAAAGGTTGGACAGAGGCGAACAACACCGTCAACGTTCAGGACTTTGAAGGCGGCGAGATCACGTTCGCTACGACAAACGTCAATGGCACCGGTGCGTATACGCTTGTCAGCCGTGAGCCAGATGTAAAAACCGTTATGGCCCGCAACGAAAGCTATTGGGGTCGCGATGAATTCCCGATGGAAGTCAGCGAAATCGTCTACACGCCGATCCAGAATGCCGCGACCCGTGTAGCTGCGTTGTTGTCAGGCGAAGTGGATTTCTTGCAGGATATGCCGGTTCAGGATTTGGCCCGTGTGGGTGATGCTGACGGTCTGGTGGTGAAGCAGGCGCCGCAAAACCGCGTGATCTTTTTTGGTATGAACCAAGGGGCTGATGACATCGAAGCCGATAACGTTGATGGCGCAAACCCATTGGCTGACGTCCGCGTTCGCAAGGCGATGTCCATGGCAATCAACCGCGATGCGATCCAGCAGGTCGTTATGCGGGGGCAGTCCCAACCAGCAGGCATGATCGCCCCTCCATTCGTCAACGGCTGGACTGCCGAGATGGATGGTGAAAGCGTCACTGACATCGAGGGCGCGAAGGCTCTGATGGCTGAAGCCGGTTATGAAGACGGTTTCTCGATCCGTCTGGATTGCCCGAATGATCGTTATATCAACGATGAAGCCATCTGTCAGGCCGCTGTCGGGATGTTGGGTCAAATCGGAGTGACCGTGAACCTTGATGCGATCCCGAAGGCGCAGCACTTCCCGAAAATCACCGATGGTACGACGGACTTCTATATGCTGGGTTGGGGCGTTCCGACCTACGACTCCGAGTATGTGTTCAACTTCCTCGTGCACGGTCGTGAAAGCGACATCGGTACATGGAACGGCACCGGATACGACAACGATGAGCTCGACGCCAAAATCAAGTCGCTTGCATCCAACACAGATCTGGACGCCCGCAACGCGGATATCGCCGACATCTGGCGTGTGGTTCAGGACGAGCAGCTTTATATTCCGATCCACCACCAAGTGCTGAACTGGGGTATGGCTGAAAACGTTGGCATCGAGGTCGATCCAGAGGATCAGCCACGCGTCAAATACTTCACCATGAAGTAATACCGCATGACGGCGCGCCCGCTTGAGTTGGGCGCGCCTTTTCTGCTGGATATGTGGGGCAGGCTGCCTCGGGTCCGGTTTCCAACTCATTCCCAACTTGTCCAGCGGTCCCTTAAGGTTCTGCCGGCAAAGCAAGGCCTTTGCGATGTTGCCGTTTATTCTCAAACGCATTTTCCAGTCCCTTTTGGTGTTGATCATCACCGGGGCCATTGCGTTTTCGATGTTCACCTTTGTGGGCGATCCCGTTGACAACATGTTGGGTCAAGAGCGTACGATGCAAGACGTGGAACGCCTGCGCGCGCAGCTTGGGCTCGATAAACCGATCCCCGTACAATATGTGAAATTTCTGGGCGAGGCCGTACAGGGCAATTTCGGGGTCAGCTACAGACAAGGCCGCGAAGTGTCGGAAATTATCATGGAACGCGCCCCCGCCACGCTAGAGCTGGCCGCGCTATCCGCTCTTTTTGCTATCGTCGGAGGGATCGCGCTGGGTGTGTTTACTGCGATCCGCCGCGATGGGTTTGTCGCGAATTTGATCATGTCCGCCTCGCTCATCGGGGTGTCGTTGCCAACGTTTCTGATCGGTATTTTGCTGATCTATCTGTTTTCGGTCGAACTTGGTTGGCTGCCGAGCTTCGGCCGCGGTGAGGTGGTGCAGGTTGGCTGGTGGAGCACGGGCTTCTTGACTGAATCCGGTTTGAAAGCATTGATCCTGCCGTCAATCACACTGGGCTTGTACCAGATGACGCTGATCATGCGGCTTGTCCGGTCCGAGATGCTTGAGGTATTGCGTCAAGACTATATCAGGTTTGCCCGCGCGCGTGGGCTAAGCGACCGGGTCATCAACTTTCGCCATGCGCTAAAAAACACGATGGTGCCCGTGATTACGGTGATCGGGCTTCAGCTTGGTGCGATCATCGCCTTTGCGATCATTACCGAAACCGTGTTTCAGTGGCCCGGTTTGGGGCTGTTGTTCATCAACGCAATCCAGTTTGTCGATATTCCGGTAATGGCCGCGTATCTGATGATGATTTCGGTAATGTTCGTTGTCATCAACCTGCTGGTGGATATCTTATATGCCTTCATTGATCCTCGTCTCAGGGTGGCCGCGAAATGACTGATCACCCTAATCCCACAACCGAGGTCGTCCCGTCACGTATGCGCCGTGCGCTTGACAGTGACTTGTTCTACGCCTTCAAACGGTCGCCGGTTGCGATCGTGTCTGCGGTGGTGGCCGCTGTGTTGATCCTCTCGGCGGTCTTTGCGCCTCTGATCGCGCCAACAAACCCGTTTGATCCGGCCTCATTAAACTTGATGAACGGCTTTACTGCGCCCATGGCCCCGAATGCGTTCACCGGTGATACGTTCTTGTTGGGCACTGACGATCAGGGCCGCGACGTGTTTTCGACTATCCTGTACGGGATGCGGATTTCGTTATTTGTGGGGTTTGCAGCTGTGTTGTTTGCCGTTGTGCTGGGCATATTTTTGGGCCTGGTAGCGGGCTATTTCGGCGGCTGGGCAGACAGTCTTATCATGCGTGCCGCTGACGTACAGTTGACGTTCCCGTCGATCTTGGTGGCGATGCTGATCTTTGGCATCGCCAAAGGCATCACGCCTATCGAGAACCACGACCAAATGGCAATCTGGGTTTTGATCCTTGCGATTGGCCTGTCCGACTGGGTGCAGTTTGCCCGCGTCGTGCGCGGGGCCACGTTGGTGGAAAAAGGCAAAGACTACGTATCGGCGGCGCGTCTGATCGGTCGGCGGCCCTATGCCATTATGTTGCGGCACATCCTGCCGAACATCCTGTCGCCTGTCTTGGTGATCGCCACGATCTCGCTCGCACTCGCAATTATCGCAGAGGCCACGCTGAGCTTTCTTGGCGTCGGCGCCCCCGCCACACAGCCTTCTTTGGGCACATTGATCCGGGTGGGCCAGGGCTTCTTGTTCTCAGGCGAATGGTGGATCCTGTTCTTTCCTGCCTGCACATTGCTTGCTCTGGCACTCAGCGTGAACATGCTGGGCGACTGGCTGCGTGATGCATTGAACCCGAGGTTAAAATGACCGAACCCGTCCTTTCCATTCGTGACCTGACCGTCGAAATTCCGACCCGCCATGGCCTGTTCAAGCCTGTGCAGAACGTCACCTACGATATTCGTCCCGGTGAAATCCGCGGTGTGGTGGGTGAAAGCGGGGCGGGTAAGTCGATGACGGGTAATGCCGTGATTGGCCTGCTGGATGACCCGGCCCGTATCGCGTCCGGTGAAATTTGGTTAAAGGGGCGTCGTATCGACAACCTGAGTGTCGAAGAACAACGCGCCATTCGGGGCAGTGAGATCGGGATGATCTTTCAGGATCCGCTGACATCACTCAACCCGCTGTTTACCATTGGCGAACAACTTGTTGAGACGATCCAGCTACACCTGAAGGTCTCACCCAAAGAAGCCAAAGAACGTGCCTTGGCGCTCCTTGATCGTGTGTCGATACCTGACCCGAAGACCCGATTTGACCAATATCCACACCAGTTCTCTGGCGGGATGCGGCAGCGTGTGGTGATCGCATTGGCGCTGTGTTCTGAGCCCTCGGTCATTATCGCCGATGAACCTACGACCGCGCTCGATGTGTCGATACAGGCCCAAGTGCTTGATCTGATCAAGGAGCTTGCCCGCGAGACCCAAGTGGGCGTGATCCTTGTAACACACGACATGGGCGTGATCGCGGATACCACCGAACAAGTGACTGTGATGTACAACGGTCAGGTTGTGGAAAACGGGTCCACCGATCAAGTCCTCAGCGCACCGAAGCATGAATACACCAAGTCGCTGATTTCTGCCGTACCACGTCCACAGGTCAAACTGCATCGCTTCCCGCAGGTCAGCTATGGTGGCCGCGAGACTAAGTTCAAGATCGAGGACCTTGCACGGAACTGGACCAAAACGGAACCGTCGAAGTCTGGCAAGTTGCTTGAGGTTCAGGGGATCACGAAGAAATTCCTCGAAAAATCGGCGATCCTGCCATCGTGGCGGACCTATTTCACGGCCGTAGACGACGTATCATTCGATATCAAGGACGGTGAGGTGTTTGGTCTTGTTGGCGAAAGCGGCTCTGGCAAATCAACCGTGGCGCGAATGATCGGCACGCTGCTTGATGTGGACGTTGGCCATATCCGGTTTGATGGCGACGAGGTGACTGCGATGACGCCCGCTGAGATCGCCGGATATCGCCGTCAAATCCAGATGATCTTTCAAGATCCGTTCTCAAGCCTCAATCCGCGGATGAAGGTCGAAAGCATCATTGCCGAACCGCTTTTGCATCACAAAATCCTGCCTCGTGACCAGATCAGTGGACGGGTCCAGGAATTGCTTGATCGCGTTGGTCTGACACGCGCGGCGGCTGCGAAATATCCGCATGAGTTCTCGGGCGGGCAGCGTCAACGGATTTCAATCGCGCGGGCCTTGGCGACGCAGCCACGGTTCTTGATATGCGATGAACCGACCAGCGCGTTGGATGTCTCTATTCAGGCGCAAATCTTGAACATTCTCAAGGATTTGCAAGAACATCTGGGCCTGACCATGCTGTTTATCAGCCACGATCTGCCGGTTGTGCGCCAAATGTGTGACCGTGTTGGGGTGATGAAGCAGGGCCAGTTAATTGAAGTGCAGGACACCGAAACGCTGTTTGCCAGCCCACAGCAAGATTACACAAAGAAATTGCTTGAGCTAATGCCACGGCTGGCACAGTTGTCAGGGTAGGCGATGACCAAGGGTGCGACCATTGAACCGGCCAAGCTGGGTCAGCTGATCCGCAAATGCCGGCAGCAGCGCAAGCTGACGCTTAAGGAATTATGCGACAAGGCAGGCATGTCAGTGGGATATCTATCGCAGGTTGAGCGCGGCAATGCGACGCCGTCACTGGGCACGCTCGCGCAGATTTCACATGCGTTGGATTTGGGGCTTGATTACTTCGTTGCTCGCCCGAAACCGGGTGATGCGGTGTCGTATGCGGCTAAAAGGCCGAAGTTTTCAATCTCGGAGTCCGGCGTAACTTATGAGGCGCTCAGTTCCGAATTTCCGGGCCATGAATTGTCTGCCTACATCATGAACTGCCCCCCCGGGTTTGTGTCCGAGACATTCCAGCACGAGGGTGAGGAGTTCATCTATATCCTTAGCGGCTCTATCGAGAAAACGCTGGATGGAGAGGCCTTTACCCTGCGCGAAGGTGATAGTCTTCATTACAACGGCATGACACCGCACGCGTGGAAAACGCTAGGCGATTCTCCGGCACGCATGATGTGGACGGGCACGTTGGTGGTGCTGCAAGGTCCCGCGAAAAATTGGCTGCCCGGCCAAGACGGCTAAGGCATTTGACGCATCTGGAGGGTCGCATGACGGACATCACAAACAACAGATTAGCGCGGTTGCGCCAGCGCATGACCGACACAGGCACCGATCTGCTCGCCGTTGGCCCAAGCAGTCATATGCAGTGGTTGTTGGGGCTGAACCCTCATGGCGACGAACGCCCGGTGATGGCCCTGGTGACTGCCGATCAGGTGGGTGTCCTGATGCCCCAGTTGAATGCGGATGCCGCCCGTGCCCAATGCAAAAACGTCCCGTTTTATGAGTGGAGCGATACAGAAGGGCCGCTTGATGCGCTGACCGCATTGCTGACCAAGCTTGATGTCAAACGCCCCGGCCTCAATGTCGTTCTTGACGAAACAATGCGGACTGATTTTGCGTTTTTGCTGCTGGACCAGCTTGATGCGCCAACCCGCCGGTTTACCCAAGATACAGTGGGCCAGTTGCGGGCTGAAAAGGACGCCGATGAACACAAGCTGCTGCGCGACTGCGCCCGGCTGAATGACACCGCGTTCGAGCTGGCGTTTGCATCGTTGCGCACGGGCATGTCGGAAAATGACGTTAAAACCATCATCGTCGACCACTACCGCGCCCACGGGGCTGAGCCTGCGTTCTGTATCGTGGGTTTTGGAGCAAACAGCGCCTTTCCGCATCACCATACAGGGCCAGATGTGTTGCGTCCCGAAATGGCCGTGCTGATCGACGCCGGATGTCGGTTGAACGGCTATCCGTCCGATATGACGCGCTGCGCGTGGTACGGAGATGAGCCTGATCCCAAGTTTACACAGATCGCGGGAGTTGTTGAAGAAGCGGTGCAGGGGGCCTTGTCTGCGTCCAAACTCGGTGCCGCGTGCAGTGCGATTGATATGGCCGCACGTGGCGTGATCAAGAACGCAGGCTATGGCGAGGCGTTTCTACACCGGACGGGGCATGGCCTAGGCATTGATGTGCACGAACCGCCCTATATCACAGCGACCAATGATCAGACCCTGACAGTAGGAAACGTCTTTTCGATTGAACCGGGAATTTATCTGCCCGACGCATTCGGGATCAGGCTTGAGGACATCGTGCATCTTGGACCTGACGGGCCAGAAGTTCTGTCTGGCTTGTCGCGGCGAGTGTTTCAGATCGCACCCCGGTAAACTAGGTCTCCAATCTCGCTTCGCGTCAGAACTTTGCAAGCGGGCTCTGCCGCGTATGAGTGCAATATTGGCGCTGGACGAACCTTCTCGCTTGGGAAGGCTTTGGTTTCATTAACTTGCTGATCTTCGATTTGTGGTTGCAATCTTCTTATAGCCTCTAAGATTTTGCTTAGAAAAGATATGGCTTGGCCAAAAGCAAAGAAGAAAGTGCCTACTAAGGCTGAAGAGGCTGCTATCCTAAAGAGAATGGAAGAGTTTTTAAAACAGTTAAAGCCAACAAAACGCAAAGGCCCACTGTCGCCCAACAAATATATGCGATCAAATTTAAAATAGGCAAAGTATTTTCTGCCAAGTTGTAGTTTCAGAAAACTCTAAAACTCCTATGTCAGCATGTGAGCATGTTAGGGGGCAAGTTAAAGAAATTTACTCAAAGAAGTTTGTTCCCCCCGGCGCTCCCCAGAAATAAAAAGGGCTCAGCAACTAATTGCTAAGCCCTTGAAAATTATGGCTCCGACGGTAGGGATCGAAGCTAATATGTCTTAAGTATATGATCTTGTTTTGTTATTTCTGATCTCTTCGGCGTCGTAAAAGTGAATATATGACTATCCAGTATGACACATTCAGTATTAAGGCAAGTTAGACAAATCGACACCATGGGCGGGGAGCGGACGTTCGCTGCGGGCGCAAAGCTCACCGTCGATTCAGTAGAAATCGGGCCGTCAGAACCGATGGCGCACTTTGGCCAACGGTGGCAATTGAACCATTTCAGCAACCGCTGGGCCTTATCGATGGACTCCTCCCAAAATTGAATGTCTTCTAAAAGGATCGCTTTGGTCGAGATCACCTGCAGCAGTACATGTCAAAAGGCACTCTCAGTCGACTTCACTACTCCAAGGTGGATTTGCTCCCGCGCGGGATACCGTTATCCCCGCTACTTTCACGCCAAACCTGATCGCGCGCTGCAGCGTGTCGGCCGACATGTTCAAAATACCTGCTTTAGTCAGATTTCCGGTCCCGTAAAGGTCTGCAAGAACACCCGCGTTGAAGGTATCACCCGCACCTACAGTGTCCACAACCTCCGCGCGGGTTGCAGATACATGAACTTCAGTTCCTGTCCTGAGATAGCCGATCGCACCCTCTGCGCCGCACGTAACGATCACCACAGCAGGTCCCATTTCAAGCACGGCGCTGGCTTTGCTTTTCAACGTTGAAGGTTCTGGAAACAACCATTCGAGGTCATCATCAGAGACCTTGATGATGTCCGCAAGGGCCATGGCGGTCGTAAGGCGCGACCGATAAGCTGCAACATCATCGATAAATCCTGGCCGTATATTCGGATCGATCATGACCGGGCGGCGGGGGGCTTCTTTTTTAAGAAGCGCGACATAAGCATCAGCACCCGGTTCGCAAGCCAAGCTTATTCCGCCAAGATAAAGTGCTGAAACGTCTGCATCAAGATTTGGCATGTCTTCTGGTTTCAACATTCGCCCCGCAGAGTTCTCGTCGAAGAAGGTGTAGGTGGCCTGCCCTTCTACAAGATGCACAAAGGCCAATGTTGTCCGCCGATTGGACGTCATAATGTGGGACGTATTGACCAAGCTGGCATTCAGCGCTGAGGCAAGTTGCTGGCCAAACATATCTGTCGACAGGCCGGTCAGCATTCCGGTCGCAATCCCGAGCCGACCCAATGCGATTGCAGTGTTGAATATGGCGCCACCCGTGTGCGGAACAAACCCCCGCGACCCCGTCATGGTTGGGGCGGGGATCATGTCGATCAAAGCTTCACCGCAGCATAAAATCATAGGATCATTCGCTGTTCTTCGTGGTCGATGGTGCAGGAGACGATGCGATTGTGATCTGATCACCAGCGATGACAACATCACATTGCAGGCTGGTTTCATGCACTAATTTGGCATTTGGTAGATCGTTGCTGCGCGCTTTTTCTGCTGCTTCCGCCTGACTGTAGTCGTGATCCAGCCACCGTTGCAGCAAGCGCTGCCGCAAGACTTGAAACGGGACATCGATCCTGACGGAAAAATCCCACAGGCGGGCAAGATCCCGCCAGTGGGGTCGGTCCAGCATTAAATAATTGCCTTCAACAATCACAGTCTCGGTGCTGGGCAATATCACCCCCACACCTGCAATGGATAGATCACGGGATCGGTCGAAGACGGGAAAAATGACGGCATCCTCTGTTCTGAGCCTCTCTACCAGGTGCAAAAAACCAGCAACATCAAAGGTTTCAGGCGCACCTTTGCGGTGCAGCACGCCGCGATCGGACAGAACGGAGTTGTCCAGATGAAAACCATCCATCGGGACGACCTGTGTGTGCTGGTCGATCTCGGCAAGAGCCTGTGCCAGCGTTGATTTCCCGCTTGCGGGCGGGCCGACTAAGGCGACCAAGCGCCGCCTTCCGTTTAACGGCGCGGCTTTGATCATCTCGAATAGATCTTTGGGCTGGACCACTTTCTCTATGCCGCCTCTGGCACGGCGGCACCTGTCATATAGGCCACAGCGTCTGACATCGAATGATCTTTCGGGTCAATCAGGCAAAGCCGCTTGCCAAGGCGGTGAACGTGGATGCGGTCTGCTACTTCAAAGACGTGCGGCATGTTGTGACTGATCAGGATGATCGGAATACCGCGGCTTTTGACTTCGAGGATGAGCTCCAGAACCTTGCGGCTTTCCTTCACCCCGAGGGCGGCTGTCGGTTCATCAAGAATAATGACCTTGGAGCCAAAAGCCGCCGCCCGTGCGACGGCCACGCCCTGGCGCTGGCCGCCTGAGAGTGTTTCTACGGCCTGATTGATATTTTGGATCGTCATCAGGCCAAGTTCGGACAGCTTTTCGCGGGCGACGTCTTCCATTCGCTTGCGGTCAAGCTGGCGCAGGACCGATCCCCGAAACCCGGGTTTGCGCAGTTCTCGCCCCATGAACATGTTGTCTGCAATGGACAGTGCGGGCGACATGGCAAGTGTTTGGTAAACCGTTTCGATGCCAGCGTTTCGCGCGTCGATCGGAGAGCGGAACTGAATCTCCTTACCTTCCAGCGTCACTGTCCCCGCATCGGGCGTGACGGCACCGGAAATCGCCTTGATCAACGAGCTTTTGCCCGCACCGTTGTCGCCGATTATAGCAACAATCTCACCTGGCATTAGATCGAAGTCACAATGATCGAGTGCGGTAACCTTGCCGTAGCGTTTGACCAGTCCACGGGCTTTCAACATCGGTTCCATCAGGCTGCTACCTTTCTAATCCATTGGTCGACCGCGACCGCGGCAATGATCAGCACGCCGATCAAAAGATACGTCCATTGTGCGTCAGCGCCTGCTAAACGAAGCCCCAGCGTAAAGACCCCGACGATCAATGCACCGAAGAATGTCCCGAGGATCGAGCCGCGTCCCCCGAATAGGGATATACCGCCGATCACTACCGCCGTGATGCTCTCGATATTAAGCAGCTGGCCGGAGGTGGGAGAGACCGAACCGATCCGTCCGATCAAGGCCCATCCCGCAAATGCGCAGATCAGGCCCGCAATGGCGTACACCGAAATGATCGTTTTCCTCACATTGACGCCGGACAATTCGGCTGCGTCGGGATCGTCGCCTACGGCATAGACATGTCTGCCCCACGCGGTGTGCTTAAGCACATAGGCGAGCAGGACCACCAGCGCCAAAAGAAACACCACGCCGAGTGTGAAGATCGCGCCGCCTACGTTGAATTTTGTACCCAGAAGCTGGAGCAGTGGCGCTTCGGCGGCGATCTCTTGGCTTCGGATCGTTTCGTTTGCGGAGTACAGGAAGTTGGCCGCGAGAACGATCTGCCACATGCCGAGTGTGACGATAAACGGCGGCAGCTTCATCACGGCGACGAGCCAGCCATTGATCGCCCCGATCACTGTACCGAAGGCAAGGCCGCAAGCGACGGCGACTTCGGGGGGCAGACCGTAGCGGAAGGTGAACTGTCCCATGACCACCGAGGAGATAACGGCGATGGCACCGACGCTTAGATCAATGCCGGCGGTCAGGATCACGAGGCTTTGCGCTGCGGCAACAATTCCGACGATCTGCACTTGCTGCAGGATCAGAGTCAGAGCGAAGGGGGAGAAGAACCGCGACCCCAACAATAAGCCGAAAACGATGATGGACGCCACAAGGACGATCAGTGGCACAAGGGCCGGTGTCACATGCAGGGCGTGGTGGATCTTTTTGACAAACCCTTCAGATGTTTCATCGAAACGCACGACATCTGTCGCGCCTTTCGAGGCCGCGGCCTCGTAATTATCTCCTGTGGACATTGCCCGCTCCAAACATTTTCAGTGTAATCTGGCGCCTCGCACGCGAGGTGGCTGCCGGGCGATTTCAACCGCCCGGCGAACCTTTCTAATTGGCTTGCAGAGGGTTAACCCCAGCACAGCTCCTTACCTTCAGCGACGCTGATGCTCTCTACACCGTCGACTGCTTTGTCGGTCACAAGCGCCACGCCGGTGTCAAAGAAATCCTTGCCTTCGGTTGCCTGAGGCTTCGTGCCGTCTTTGGCAAACGCGGCAATCGCCTCGATCCCTTTGGATGCCATCAACAGCGGATACTGCTGCGATGTGGCACCGATCACGCCATCCTCAATGTTCTGGACGCCGGGGCAACCGCCATCGACGGAAACGATCAGCACATCGTTCTCACGACCGATGTCTTTCAGCGCTTCATAGGCACCCGCTGCGGCAGGTTCGTTGATCGTGTAAACGACGTTTATGCCCTGATCCTGTGCCAGAAGGTTTTCCATCGCCTTACGGCCACCTTCTTCGTTACCGGCTGTTACGTCGTTGCCCACAATGCGAGGGTCGGTCTCGTCGCCCCATTTGCTTGCATCGCCAAGGTCGATGCCGAAGCCTTGCAAGAAACCCTGATCGCGCAGAACGCCAACGGTCGGCTGGCTGACGGCAAGGTCAAGCATAGCAATTTTCGCGTTCGCGGCTTCATCGCCCAAAGCTGCGGCAGCCCATTGACCAATCAGCTCACCCGCAAGGAAGTTGTCGGTTGCAAAGGTCATGTCGGCGGCGTCAATTGGATCAAGCGGTGTATCAAGTGCAATCACAAGGATACCTGCATCGCGGGCCTGCTGCACGGCGGGTACGATCGAGGAGGTGTCGGATGGCGTCAAAAGGATGCCTTTCGCGCCATTGGCGATGCACGTTTCAATCGCGGCCACCTGTGTCTCGTGGTCACCGTCAATTTTGCCAGCATATGTGTTCAGCTCCATCCCAAGCTCTTCTGCCTTGGCCTGAGCCCCTTCGCGCATCTTGACAAAGAAGGGGTTGGTGTCGGTTTTCGTAATCAAGCATGCCGATACAGAATGCGCATCTGCCGATGCCGTACCTGCCATTGCGATCAGACCAAGTGCGGTCCCTGCGATAAGTTTCTTCATGATTTTCCTCCCAGAAAGATTTTACCAACGTCACGAATCGCAGCGTTGCCATGGTGTCAAAATTTACAAAAACGCGAAGCCTGTCAATTATTAAATCAACTTGACTTATTAATTCGATCAGAGGAAAGTTTCCTTATGTAGTTAGAAGGCATGAGCGCAGTTGATGAACCAGATAAACGCCATAGGCGCGGGGGATCGCCCACAACATGCACCGCATCTCAACCCGAACGAGCGCGCTATTCTCTCCCTTTTGCAACGCAACGGTGCGATGCCAGGCAGCGATCTGGCGCGGCAGACCGGCCTGTCCGCCCAGACGATTTCGGTCATACTGCGAAAGCTGAAAAGCAGCGGTTTGACGCAACAAGGCAAGCCGGTGCGCGGGAAAGTCGGCAAACCGTCGGTTCCTATCACGCTTAATCCTTTTGGGGCGCTCTCTGTCGGATGTAAGCTGGGCCGCCGTAGCTGTGATCTGATCGTAATGGATTTTTGCGGCAAGACGCTGTTCGAGCGCAACCTAACCTATGATATCGCGATTCCACAGACCGTCTTCACCTTTCTCGAAGAAAGCTATGCGGACGCTCGTGAAGAAATCGGCACCAAAGCTTCGGAACGGCTATGCGGTTTTGGCATCGCAGCACCTTTTGAAATCTGGAAATGGGGGGCCTCGGACGGCAATACGCCCGAAGAGTTCCTCTCTTGGAAGGATTTGTCATTCGAGCGTGAGATTGCGCGGTTCACCGATCTGCCGGTCTTCATGCTGAACGACGCGACAAGTGCGTGCTGGGCCGAACAGCTTTATGGCGGGGGACGGCAATTCAATGATTATGCCTATTTCTTCGTCTCGACCTTTATCGGAGGCGGTATCGTCCTGAACCAGTCCGTGTACGAAGGCACCAGAGGAAATGCCGGGGCGTTCGGACCGCTACGGGTCGGGGACCGCGCCGGCCGAACGCAACAACTGCTCGACGTGGCATCTGTTCATGTTCTTGAAACCGCTCTTGCCAAAGCAGGAAAGGATTACCGCGACCTTTGGAAACAGCCGCAGGACTGGTCAGGTTTTGAGGATGAGGTCAAAGACTGGATCGACGGGGCAGCACACGCGATCGCACAAGCCTGCATGTCAGCCTGCGCTGTCATCGACTTTGAAGCTGTAATTATTGATGGCGCGCTTCCGAGAGATGTGCGTAACAGGCTGGTTGAAGTCGTGCGGGCAAAGCTTTTGAAGGAAGACAGCCGCGGATTGCTCATACCAGACGTAGCCGAGGGCGTCATCGGCGGCGGAGCGCGCGCGCTTGGCGCTGCCTGCGATCCGATCTACAATCAGTTTTTCACAACAGCTTAATTCGCCTGACTGGCGGGGAATATCCGGTATGAAGCGGTCTGAAATAAACAGGCTACTCGAAGACGCAGGCGAGATGTTTGAGCGGCACGGTTTTAGCCTACCGCCCTTTGCGCATTGGAGCCCAACCGATTTTGTCGCGCATCAAAGTAGCGCCGCGCATCTGATACATTCACGCTGCGGCTGGGATGTAACAGATTACGGTGCTGGGCGATTTGACGAAATGGGTTTGGTTCTGTTTACATTACGCAATGGTGTTTTAAGTGATCTGAATACCGGTCGTGGCATGTGCTATGCCGAGAAACTGCTGATATCGCGGCAGGACCAACTTTCTCCAATGCACACTCACATTATCAAAGCCGAAGATATCATCAATCGGGGAGGGGGTACTTTGGTGGTAGAGCTCTTTGGCTCGGATGCAAAAGGACACTTGGACCAGCACGGCGGTGGCAACGTAATGTGTGACGGCATTTGGGTTCCCTTCAAAGCAGGTGAAAAGCTGAAGCTTGCGCCGGGCGAGAGCATCACGTTGCGCCCCGGCGACTGGCATGCGTTCTGGGCTGACGGGGCAGATGTCTTGATCGGCGAAGTCAGCACCGTCAACGATGACGAGAGCGATTATATATTTCATAACCCCATTACACGCTTTTCCCAGATTGCAGAGGATGCAGAGCCAGCGCGGCTTTTGGTAAGCGACTACGCTACCCATTTTCTCGGATAGGAGGCTGACCATGATCGATCGCTACTGCTCGCTTATCTTGAAGCGAATGAATTTGAAGTGCTTCGAGCGAACGACTTGGCGCGGGACGACCACCGAACGTTAACACGAATGAATTAAGTTGTGCAGGCGATCGCACCCTATGTAGAGAACAGTCATCGGACACGGCCTGATGTCAAAAGCCTCGTAGTCTTCAAATGTGCCGATTTTCGTACTTTTTTCTCGTCTCGACCATCCTGAAAGCTGGACCGTACCGCAGCATACCGATCTGTAGGTGAATGACCGCATTGGACCGTCCGTGAAGACGGCCCAATGGTTTAGAATTCGATAGCTTCGGCGATAGCGAGGGCATCTTCAAGCTCAACGCCGAGATATCTGACCGTGCTGTCCAATCTTGGTGTGTCCCAACAGAAGTTGGACGGCTCGCAGGTTGCCGGTTTTCTGCTAAATCTACGTGACCTTCTTGCGCCGCATTGATTGCGTGCCATATGTGCTGGCCTCCAGACCGTTGGACTTCACCCACTCACGGACAATCCGCGCGTACTGGCGGGTCGAGATATGAAGCCGGTCGTGAAAACGCCCAGGCCAGAGGTGTTCGGATTCCATCATTAGCGGCTCCCGCATCCACCTTGCCAGCGATGCTCGGGTGCCTTCAGAAAATTCGAAGCGTCCGGGTTTCTGAGTCTTCCTCTGCAAAACCGATGCCCGTTCTTTGATTTGGCCTGACGCCATGACATCGACCACTTTCATCTTCACCGGATCGCAGCCGCGCAGCTTGCTGTCGACGCCAAGGTTAAACAGCGCGAGATCACGATGGTTTGCGGCAAGCTCAAGTCTAACCCTGATTGCCCACACGTGCTTGGGTTTCAAAGGGCGTTTCTGACCCACAATGCGCCCCTTGTTCCAAGCTGGACGTAGTGCGCGAATAGCAGGTAATTTTGGTTTTTCCATGGCTGATCCTGCGGTCCGCCAATCCCTCCCACATCGACAACCCGACGTTGACCCAGAAACCATATCATAAGATGCTGCAACGCATTCGAAGTCGGCTTCGAGCCCTCTTTTCCGAATTTCCGCAATGCAGCTAATGTCTGCTAATGTCCCGCATAGCGGACCTCCAACATTCTTTTCATAATGCGTGCGCTGCGAAAGTCTGGTTTGACGGGCCGCGCTGCAGCATTGAATTTAGTGCGTGAACGGCGGCTCTGGGCCGTTCGCTCTGGGTGTCCTTGGATCGACATTAGGGACGGAGTTCCCGAAGCGGACATTGGCGAGTGAACGCAGCAATTCTGTGATCGATGTCAACTCTTCGAAGCAAGGGGCAGCCATCCCATTATCTTGGTTGCAACAGCAGTAGGAGGTGTGTTCAGTACCGGTACCGCTTCGGCGCTGCAACTGTTCGATATAGAGCCGTTGGGCCGAGGTGTCTTTCAGTCCACCACGCTGGGTCTCAGACCCGAATGGACCTTGATATCTAAATCCGAAACCTGGAGATATTAACATGAGCACTACCGGCAAGCAGCTATTCACGACGTTAGAAAGCAATGGCACGCTCACCGTCGCGATTGAGGATGTAAGCTTTCCCGATCCTACCGGCAATCAGGTCCTTGTGAAAATGGAGGCGGCACCGATCAATCCGTCAGATCTGGCCATTCTTGCCGGTGCGGCCGATCTGGAGAACGCTGAGTATTCGCCTGGGAAATATGTCGCCAAGATGCCCGAGCCTTTCAATGCGGGGTCCAAAGCGCGGCACGGGCTTAAACTTCCCGCCGGTAATGAAGGCGCGGGCACCGTGGTTGCTGCGGGTGAGGGTGATAAGGCAAAGGCGCTGATTGGGCAGCGCGTCGCCTGTGTGCCGGGCAATGCCTACAGCCAGTATTGTATCGCCGACGCCGCCATGTGCCTGCCGCTGGGCGATTATTCGGCCGAGGATGGCGCGAGCGGTTTTGTCAATCCGATGACCGCGCTGGGGTTTGTTGAAAATGCTAAGACTGACGGGCAGAATGCGATCCTGCACACGGTAGGGGCCTCCAACCTTGGCCAGATGCTGACCCGCATCTGTAACGACGATGGCATTGGGCTGGTCAATATTGTGCGGAAGGAGGACCAAGTTGCATTGCTCAACGAGCTTGGCTCGACCCATGTTGTCAATTCGTCGGATGATGACTTCATGAAGCAGCTGCGGAGCGCCATCGACGATACCGATGCCTTCTACGGTTTCGATCCGATCGGTGGTGGCAAGTCCGTCGACAGCGTTTTCAAGGCGATGGAGCAGGTCGCGGTGACCAAGATGTCTGAGTATTCGCGCTACGGCTCCAACCAGCAAAAGCGTATGTTTATCTACGGACGTCTGGACACGGGTGCGACGGTACTTTCACCAAGCTACGGCTTTGGCTGGACTCTGTCTGGCTGGCTCCTGTTCCCTTTCCTTCAGTCTGCCGGAACGGAAACCGTGGGGCGGATGCGTAAACGCGTGCTCGAGAATCTGACAACGACCTTTGCCAGCCACTACAAGAAACGGGTCGATCTCGAAGAAATGCTAACCAAGGAAGCTGTGACTGATTATCGCGCAATGAAGACGGGCGAAAAGTACCTCGTCACACCGTGGAAATAGAGTTTTCTGAATAGGCTATGTAGGGCGCACGTTTAAGGCACTGATCGTTTGACTTTCAAAGTCACACGATCAGTGCAGCTACCTCTTTGGCGATCTTCGTAATTGCACGCAGCCAAGCGGCAGGCTCGGGACCGCGTCAGGCGACTGACCAAAGCTTTTACCACCTTCGATGTGGCAGATGACGATTTTCAACCGATTGCGCTCGGAGAACGCCTCTATCCCGCTTGATCGCAGCAGAGTGTACCCGTTGCCATCGGCTAAGGGCGATGGGATTTGCCCGATCTGGTTTACAAAGGTCCGCACTATCATCGGATCTGCCCAGGCTAACGACTCTGGGAAGTTCGACGACAGAAGATCATAGGCATAGGCATAGGCGAAATGGACCTGTCGCCTTTTCGTGCCGCCCAAGTGTTCGTTTAAGCCACCTTCCGATCGAATGCGGCGGGACTTTTCCACACCAATGATGAATGGCGGCGACTTGGATTATAGAAGCCTTTGATGTTTTCGAGACCGCCATCTCAGCCTGTCTGCGGATGGCGCGTTTGATATCGTTGACGATCTTCTCGCCAAGGCTTTCGCGCGTTCCAGTACTGTACAGTGCGTCAAGGTCCGCTTTGGGGAAGCTGCACTGCAGCGCTGGGTGGAACTGCCAATGTCCGGTTAGGGCCGTTCGTGTCATTGGGAATATGATGCCCTTTCCATAGAGCGGTCATGGCTTTGGTGACTGGTCTGGCCCGCGTTGTTCGCTTTCGCTCACGCGCCCGATGAGATTGATCAGTTTCTTAAACAAGTTACCGATTTTGGTCTTGGATGGCTTGGGTCCAAACAGGCGTTCAATGAATGAGGGCATGTCTCTCATCGTAATGTCGCCCTCAATTACTTCTGCGTCTCCCGACGCGATCTGGGTCACCAGTTCATCCATTGCGGCGATGCCAGCGTCCAGTTCGGCTTCTTTTTGCAAATAGCGTTCTTTTATGTCTAACGCGTGATCAGCATTGTCCTCGGCTTGCGCCAAGCTACTTTTGACCTCCTTCAGGCTGTTTTTCATATCCTTGGCTGCAGCTTTTTGCGCTGCGTGTTGTTGAGTGGACAGGCGTTGCTTACGTGGACCATCGCGCAACAGGCCACAGGGCTTGCCGACCTTCTCGTAATATCGGTCCTGGAGCTGTTTTAACGCGGCAGAGTAGGCTTCCTTTTCTGGGATCGGACCACGCGTTTTGCGTGCGACTTGGAGGTGCTCACCGTTCTCGGCCTCCCATTGCGCCATCAGGTCAGCGTTGCGTGCTGCAACCTTTTGGCATGCTTTCTCCCATGCTATTAATTGCGCTTCCCGTTTAAGCTTGTTCTTCTTCTGGGTCTCGCGGTTCTTGGAGGGTCGGGGTTGTTTAGGCTTGTTGGGGCGCTTTTCTAATGCGGGCTTGGGGAGTGATGGGATGGCCGTTGGGGTACCCAGCTCATCACGCAACGCTGTTGCTGCCACCTTACCAGCATGGATTTTATTCGCGTCGAGCTTGGGGTCGTGTGTATTGATGGCAATGATGTGGAAATGGACAAAGCCCTCATCCAAATGCATCACAGCAGACCAATCAATGTCATCTGGCATGCGATCCGTAAAATCAGCCAGCGCATGGTTGATCCATTCTCTTACCTCGGAGCCATGCGTTTTCTTGTCTGACAGAAGGTCGGCAGCGGGCAGGGGGTACGAATGGATTTCTGTATACAGCGTCGCGGCATCATTGCGCAGTTTGCGTGTGTATGTCGTGCCATCTTTGCGGGTGACGGTTTCGCGCAGGCCATCCAGAATATCACTGCGCTTTTCCTGAAGTTGCCGGACAGACATGGTGCCACCGACTTTATACACCGAGCCGGGCTCTTCCACATGTTTAGAATATTCCGGCTCGCGTAACGCTTCTCCCAAAACCTGCGCGGCGGAATTGAAATGCCCGTCTGTGCCGCTCACCTTTTTGGCGGCTTCTGAATACGTTTCGATATGTATGAACTGGTATGACACGGCGGTTGCTCCTGATCTTATTTATGAGGAGGTAGGCGCTTGGTTTTTCAAAACCAAGAACTCTTTCCCACAAAGCGCCTGTCTGATATAGATTTTATGTGGATAAACAGATTATTGCAGCGCGAAGCTCTACCTATAGTGACAGACTATAGGTAGCTCTAAGAGCTACCTGTCTGCCCCTTGCGCCGGGGAGGCGCTCCGTCGTTTTGTACCAAAACAACTGCGCGAGACTGCGTCTCTTGCTTGATCGTTAAACAATCACGGTGATCGTTCTGCTTATTGCAGTCTCTGCCTGTTTTACACTTCGACCAGCTTGTCGACCAATCGGCTTCACTCGTGGAGAACATACCTTGTCCGTGTTTGCTCGCCGCACTGGTAAAGACGGCCCTGAAGGTTAGCCAATCAACGCCTCCGTTGGTCGATCAGAGTTCGTGATGTTGTGCGCGGCCAGTACCTCGGCCAACGCGTCCCCGTCGATCTCCCGCTGCTCCAAGAGGGCTGCTGCCACCCGCTCCACCAGTTTTACGTTGTCCTCAACGATTTCTTTCGCGCGCAGATAGTGTCCTCTGATATCCGAGTTCACGACCGATCCGAGGGGGGCGAGGGGATCGAGGTGGGTCAGCTTCACGGAACTGAGGGAGAGCAGGTTGTTTGGATAGAGCCCCCATGAATATCTTGCTTTGAACGCAATTTCCGTGGCCTGCTCCAAGTCGCTCTCTGCGCCGTTCGACACCGATCCGAGAAGGACGGCTTCTGCGGCACGGCCCCCCAGGGTGACGGCGATCTGGTCACAGACGTTTTTCTTTGTCGCGGCAAAGGGGATCTTGCCGAGATAGGCCCCACCGCGGGCCGTGATGCGCACCATGTCGGGCAAGGGTAGGCCGAGAATATGTGCTACAACGGCATGGCCCGCTTCATGGATAGCGATGCGATGCAAATCCTCCTGGCGTCCCTCGGGCGCAACATGGTCGACAGCTGCGTGGAGGTGCTGGTTGCAGAGCGTCGTGTTGCTATGACGGGCGTTGCCCCGTGCGTCGCGGACGACGGCCGCGACCTGCGCGCCTGACATACCAAGAAGACGGTCGGCGACAGTTGCAAGATCGAGATCCTGAGCACTTGCGCCCAGCTCAATCTCGCAGATCCGTTTGATCCCTGCGCGGTTGGGGTTCTCCAACGCCGTATGCCGATCAAAACGCCCGGGGCGGATGATTGCAGGGTCCACGTTCTCTGGCAGATTTGTTGCGCCCAGAACGATTACACCAGCAGTGTCATTGAGCTTTGTGAGGTGCTCGAGCAGGGCGTTGACGATTGCGGCGACATAGCCAGAATTGCGGTGTGAGACAGATCGCTTGGAAAAAGAATCCAGCTCATCAATGAAGAAAACGCAGGGGGCGCAAGCGATAGCGTTTTCCACGCTCTCGGACAGGGTCCGCAGAAAATCTCCCTGATGGCCCGCTTTTTGACAGATACCGTAGCTGGTGGCGATTAGCGGGATACCGGCAGAGCCGGCGAGGGCCTGGGCGAGAAGCGTTTTACCGGTTCCGGGAGGGCCGTAGAGGAGCACCGATGACGTGACCTCCGACCAAGGCAGATTGCCTGCCTGCCACTGGCCGAGGTCACTGAGGAGATGCTTCATGTCCTGTTGCGCTTGGGGCGGAAGATAGATGGCATCAAGAGAGGGGCCGCGCGCCACTTTGCCTGTGCCGAGGCGGCGGGTCAGTGCGAGGAGGCGATCTGCAACCTCAAGCGTGGTCTGCTCTGCAAACGCGCTCTTGACCAGCGGCATGGGCAATTCTTGAAAGGCAGCGTCGTTGGGGAAGCGACCGCGGATCGCGACGTCTGACAGCTTTCCGGTGATGGAATGGGTCTGCCGCAAAATCTCGATGACCATATCGCCCGTGACTGGGGGCAAGGTAGCAGTCCGCGTGCATAGCAGCTGCCCGCTGCGCGGCAGATCATCGCGGGTTCTGGCGACAACGATCACGTTGTTCCCTTTAGCGATCAGCCGGTCAACCTTGTCGTTGAACTCCTTGCGGCCGCGATGGCTTGATGCGGCCTGAACATTCGGAAGCTCCGCAACAGCGATGCCATGTAAGTGGATGCCTGCCTCATCAAGGGCCTGTGCGGTCTGTTCCAAGATGTCAGGGAACATTTCGAAGAAGAGCTCGCGTTCTGCATCGTCGGGAATAGACAGCAGCGTAACAGCTTGTGGTGACACAAGAGACCGCGCCATCTCTGGCGTATTGAAGATGGCCGCAAAGCGTGCGGCAAAGATCAAACGGGTCAGCGGCAGCTTTGGCTGCTGGAGGCGGTTAGTGCCATCGGCTGCGGTGGCATAGGGGTCAATGCCGCGCGACTGCCACTCCGCAATCTCTTCGGGTCCGAGATTGTCAGCGGCCGTGGTCTGGTATGAGGGCAGGGTGGGGACGTCTTCGGGCGTATCCGGAAAATCCATCAAGTCGTCGTCATTGTCGTCATCGAAGGGGTGCTTGGAAGGAGCAAACCGGGCAGGGGTATTGGTCCGCCGGTGGTTCTCGACATAGACGTGCCGGAGGAGACTCTGCATCAGGTCGAGAGTGAAGGCGGGAGTTGCGCTGTCGCGCACGATGGAATGGTGGGGCATTGGCATGCCTCCTTTTGTTCAGTGAATAAGGGGAGAGAAGAGAGGTCAGGCGGCGATGTCTGGAACCTGACTGTTGGTATCGGGAAAGCGCGTTTCGATCTCGTCGAGGAGGCGGTGGATGAAGGGGGCTGCCTCGGGGCGGTAGATCTCGCGGGTGACGTTGATGGCATCGCCATACTCGGCCTTGGCCACAACCATGTCCGGAAACTGCGCGGTGAGCGTCCTGTGCGCGCGTTCCTCCTCTGCCCGGGCGTCGTGTCCGGTCGGCAGGTTCACGACACGCAGCACCTCCGTGGTGATGCCTTTGTCGATGCCCAGCTGGTGCCGGAGGCGCTTTGCCGGACGTGCGCTGTAGCCGAGCTTGAGAACGGGTCGTCCAGGAAGATCAATCCGAAAAATGTAGATGTGGGAAGGCCGAGCCGTTCTGCCAAGACTACAGCCCGAACAGGCGCAATCGCCCCAGACCATGTTGCCGACCATAATGTCCTGCGTCTGTCCGCAGGTGTGACGATAGCTGCGATAGCTCGGTTTGCCGCTGGAGGCGGGACCAACGAGGTCCCAGCCGAATTTGCGTGCTTGCGCGCGATAGCGCTCTTCGCGGCATGTCTTGCAGCCGAGACCGTGCCCTCCGTCAGCCGCGAGTGCTACCCGGTGGAACTGGCGCCGCACCTGATGCCCACAGGAGAGCTGGTAAAACCCATAGTGGCGGCGTTTGGGGGCACGCCCCAAGAGCACTGCACCTACTGTCCGTGCATGCTCAATGCGCTGGTGCTTGATGCAATGGGGGCATTCGGGGCTATGCCCGAGAACGACACTCACGCGTTTTGCATGTGTGCAGCCGCAGTCATGACAGAGCAGTGCAACATGCAGTCGGTCTTTGACGCGATCAACGATGGTGAAGCCCTTTTTGCGCGCGGCCTTCCGCCATTTTGCTGGGACCTTTCCGTCGAAAGGGGCGTAAGTCGGGGTGGCGGAGCGAGAAAGCCGGACATAGTCGGGAAACAGTGCGGCATGGGTGGATGTGTGCTCGGCAGGCATAGGGGTGACGGGGGGCAGCATCATGATGAGGCGCTCCTATATGTGATTTGAAAAGGGAGGGTCAGGACCGCGTCAGACGCGGTCCGTGTGCTTGAGATCAGGCAGCGTGCAGGGTGTGATCCCGCTCGAAAAACGCGGCTTGCATAGACGCGATCCCGAACAACAGAGGAAGCGCCCGGTCCAACAGGTTGCGCAGGTCTGTGCCGCGCGGCGCAGATGCGCGACGAGCGATTGCCGCTTCCATCGTCTCACTCAGCGTGGGGTGATCGCCCGTCTCGATATCGAGCAGTGACACCAACTCCTTCACCGTCTCGATAAGCAGGGGAACAGCAGTGGCACCTGCATGCGCGCGCAGAAACGCAAAAGCGGACGCTTCGGTCGCGACCCAGGCATCGGCCGTCGCTTCACCCGCACTCTCGACGGCGGAGTAGTCGAGATGCGGCATGTGCTTCACATCCTGGTCCAGCGCGATGGTGCGCTCCATATGATGCAGCACCTCCTCAAAAGCCTTGAGAGAAAACGGGGAGGGGGTGGCGGAATGCGCGGCGCGCGTGGTAATCGTGTTGATAGGCATGAGGATCTCCTAAGGATCGTTGTGACAAGTGTGGGAGAGGGAGTTGCACCTCCGTCTCTCACACGCTATAATTAACTTTATAAATTTAAAAAGTCAATCGGTGATATGAAAAAAATTGGGCGCCCATCAAAAAACACCGAGCAGGTCACTGTGAGACTGCTGGTCAATACTATTGAAGCCATAGATGCAGCGCGCAGATCAGAGGATGATCTGCCCAGCAGGCCGGAGATGATCCGCAGGATGATTGATGATTGGTTGGACCGGCATGCTGAAGAGAACCTGAAGAAGGTTGAATAATCGAATTTTTGTGATTCATTAGAAATGTCTTTTGACCGAACGATAATTTTTGATCAGAAGGCGGGTATTAGGCGTACCTCGTCGCCTATGAGGGACCTTTCTGCCATTCGCTGCGGTTGCAAACTCTATTACCTTTAACAGGCAGCACTCGACAATAAGGGCGGAAACCGGACCTTAGCTGCGTCTGCGAAGGTCCTGTGCCAGAATTGCAAAAGCGGCCGTTCAAGCCGTAGTAGACCAAAGCCCCCATGCTGCGCTGCGCACCAAGGTCCGCTATGCGCAGAAAGCGTACTTTGCAAAGTCACGCGAACGGCCAAAAAATACGCTCGAGTTGGCCCCGCACGCTGCGACGCAGCTTCCCCGAAGCAGACATTGATACGTTGATGCAGCATTATTGAGGTATTAAGGTCCGCTCCGCGGACAAAGCCGCCTTGTGCAGATGCGGCGATTACTGAAGCTTCTGAACTCACTGTACTTAGGAACGATATCCTCGCCTATATCCGCTCCATCTGGCCCGAGCGGGAGCGTGATGTTCAGGCCGGTCGAAACCCGCCGTATTAAACAGCACGAAGATTAAATCCACATCAGCCCTTGACCCTCCAGCTACTGGAAGCCCTATCTGTTATCTGAGATAGAATAGGAGCCTCAACATGAGCAGCGAAAATTCGACCACATTCCATGTCCGCGAGATGTCCTGCGCCTCTTGTGTCGGGCGGGTAGAAAAAGCGTTGCTGGCCGTGCCGGGGGTGCAGTCGGCATCGGTAAACCTTGCGGCAGAGACGGCGACAGTCGCGATGGCGGAAGGGTCCGATATGGAGCCTATCGTCACTGCGCTCAAAGACGCGGGCTACCCTGCGGAGCTTCAAACATACAGGTTTTCAATCGAAAATATGTCTTGTGCATCATGTGTAGGGCGGGTCGAACGTGCCCTTGGCGCAGTGCCCGGTGTTGTGACGGCTTCGGTCAATCTGGCGCAAGAGAGCGCAAGAGTTCAGGCACTTGGTGTCTCTGCGGCACAGATTTCACAGGTGGCGGGCGCTGCCGGTTATCCGGCGCGGCTGATCATGGATGAGGGCGACACGGACGATACCCGCGACCGCAAGGCATCTGAGGCTGCACATCTCAAGACGATGACACTGCTGGCCGCAGCGTTGACCCTACCTGTGTTCGTCCTTGAGATGGGCAGTCACCTGATCCCTGCGCTGCACATGTGGATCATGGACACGATGGGCATGGGGCTTAACTGGGGGATCCAGTTTGTCCTGACGACTCTTGTTCTCGCGATCCCCGGGCGGCAGTTCTATCTCAAAGGGTTTCCTGCGCTGTTCAAGGGTGCGCCGGATATGAATTCCCTTGTTGCTCTTGGCACGTCTGCGGCATGGGGGTTTTCCACTGTCGCCTTGTTTGTGCCGATGCTTTTGCCAGAGGGCACGCGCGCAGTTTACTTTGAGGCGGCGGCGGTCATTGTCACCCTAATTCTGCTGGGCCGCTTCCTCGAGGCCCGCGCCAAAGGGCGCACGGGGCAGGCGATTGAACGACTTGTTGGGCTCAAGGCAAAGACGGCCCATGTGGAGCGGAGCGGCGAGATTGTGGAGCTGTCTGTCGATGAAATTGTGGTTGGTGATCTGGTGCAGGTGCGGCCAGGAGAAAAAATCGCCCTCGACGGGGTCGTGGTACGTGGCGTGTCTTATGTCGATGAGAGCATGATGACCGGAGAGCCTGTTCCCGCTGAGAAATCGGAAGGCACAGAGGTTGTCGGTGGCACGGTAAACGGCACTGGCGCGCTGACATTCCGCGCCACGAAAGTGGGCGCTGATACAATGCTGGCGCAGATTATCCGCATGGTGGAAGAGGCGCAGGGCGCCAAACTGCCTATTCAGGACTTGGTCAACCGGATCACGCTTTGGTTTGTGCCTGCAGTGATGGGAGTTGCGGCGCTGACTTTTGTCGCATGGTTGGTGCTGGGGCCGTCTCCCGCCCTCGGCCTTGCGGTGGTAGCCGCAGTTGCTGTCCTGATCATTGCTTGCCCCTGTGCGATGGGGCTGGCGACGCCCACGTCGATCATGGTGGGCACGGGCCGTGCTGCGGAGCTCGGCGTTTTGTTCCGGCGTGGCGATGCCTTGCAGTCGCTGGGCGATATCGAAATTGTTGCGTTTGATAAGACCGGCACACTGACGCAAGGGCGTCCGGAGTTGACCGATCTGCAGGTGATAGAAGGGTTCCAAGAGAGTGATGTGCTGCGGCTGGTGGCCTCGGTTGAGGCGACGTCCGAGCATCCTATCGCCGCTGCGATTGTGCGGCGTGCGGAACAGGAGGGGCTGGCCCTCGGCGTTGTCGACGCGTTCCAGTCGATCACAGGGTACGGTGTCAGCGCCGTAGTTGACGGGCATGAGATTCTCGTCGGAGCCGACCGCCTGATGGTGCGTGAAGGTATCTCGCTTGATGCCGTGCAAGAATTGGGAAGAGCGCTTGGGCAGGCGGGCAAGACCCCGCTCTATGCTGCAATTGACGGGCGTTTGGCCGCTATCATTGCAGTATCTGACCCCATCAAACCCAGCACGGCACAGGCAATCGAAGCACTGCACGCGCTGGGACTTAAGGTTGCGATGATCACGGGTGATAATCAGGCCACGGCGGAAGCAATTGCTTCACAGTTGGGCATTGATACGGTCGTTGCCGAGGTCCTGCCAGAGGGTAAGGTCGCAGCACTACAACAGCTGCAAGCGGTCGGGCGAAAGATAGCGTTTGTCGGGGATGGTATTAATGATGCACCTGCTTTGGCCCATGCGGATATAGGGGTGGCCATCGGCACTGGCACCGATGTGGCGATCGAGGCGGCGGATGTTGTGCTGATGTCTGGTGACCTGAACGGGGTCGTGAACGCGCTGCATGTGAGCAAACGCACAATGCGCAACATCCGCCAGAACCTGTTCTGGGCCTTCGGCTATAATGCCTTGCTGATCCCGGTGGCGGCGGGGGTGTTCTATCCGCTCTCGGGTCTGATGCTTTCACCCGCACTCGCTGCAGGTGCGATGGCGTTGTCGAGTGTGTTCGTGCTGTCAAATGCGCTGCGGCTGCGGTGGATCGCCCCTGTTGCTGCGGAAGTGCAAACGACACGCATTGATACTGGGAAATTTGTGCCCACAGCAGCAGAATAGGGGAGCGATGATGAACATCGGCGAAGTTGCAAAGAAATCCAACCTACCTGCTAAAACCATACGGTATTATGAGGACATCGGGCTGATCACACCATTGCGTGACACAAACGGCTACCGCAGTTTCCGCGAGAGCGACATGCACAAGCTGGCATTTCTGGGTCGGTCCCGTGCGTTGGGATTTACGATTGAAGATTGCCGCAACCTGCTGGCGCTTTGGGATGATCAGGACCGTGCCAGCGCTGATGTGCGTGCCATCGCGTCAGAGCATCTGGAGCAAATCGAGCGTAAGATCGCGGACCTCATAGCTATTCGCGATACGCTTTCTCATTTGGTGCAGACATGCGCCGGTGATGGCCGTCCTGACTGCCCGATCCTTGCGAAGCTTGAAAAATTTCCAACATAATTATGGAACCCTCCAGCGCTGGAAGTTTGTTTCCCCCCTGAGAACGAAATTAATCAGGGAGAGTTTCCATGTCTTACATGCGTTTTTTTGCAATGATTATCACATCAACGGTGGTCATGTTCGGTTTGATGTATCTCAACACCTACGCGCTGGACCATGTCTTTTTCAGCGAAACCCGCAGCTATATGGCTCTCTATATGGGCGCAGTGATGGCAGTGATCATGCTGGCATTTATGCTGGGAATGTATACCAACCGCGCCGCGAACATGGCGATATTTGCGGGCAGCGCGCTGGTCTTTGGTCTCGCGCTGTTTGCGGTGCGCAGTCAGACCACGGTCGATGACACATCTTGGATGCGCGCGATGATCCCACATCACTCCATCGCAATTCTCACCTCGGAGCGGGCAAATATTACGGACCCGCGTGTGCGCAAGCTGGCCGATGACATTATTGAGGCGCAGCGTTTGGAGATTTCCGAGATGAAAGCGCTGATCATCGATCTGGAAGGCGGCCCCGCTGCAACACCAGAAATGGACGGGAAATGAAGGAGATGGATATGCCAAGCAATAAAGATACCAGAACCGCCAAACTCTACCGCATGGCCACCCCTGACCACACATGCCCCTACGGCCTGAAATCCAAGGATCTGTTGGAGCGGCAGGGGTTGGAAGTCGTGGATCACCCCTTGGAAACCCGCGAACAAACTGATGCGTTTATGGAAAAGCATGGAGTTGAGACGACGCCCCAGACGTTTGTCGAGGGGGAACGCGTTGGCGGATATGAGGATCTGCGCATTTACTTCGATCTGGACAAACCTAAAGAGGAACAATCTGACACCTCCTATCAACCGGTCATTGCGATCTTCGCGGTGGCGGGTCTGATGGCGCTTGGTCTGTCATGGTATAGTTTTGAGAATATCTTCACCTTGCGCGCGTTTGAATGGTTCATCTCGATCTCCATGTGCTTTCTGGCCCTTCAAAAGCTGCAAGATGTCGAGAGTTTCTCGACGATGTTTCTCAACTATGACCTGCTGGCGCAGCGCTGGGTGTCTTATGGCAAGGTCTATCCCTTCGGTGAGGCATTTGCCGGTATCGCCATGACTGCAGGCGCGCTGTTGTGGCTGGCGGCCCCTGTAGCAATTATCATCGGTGGTATCGGGGCAGTTTCGGTCATCAAGGCAGTCTATATCGACAAACGCGAGCTGAAATGCGCCTGCGTAGGCGGCAGTAGCAATGTGCCGCTCGGTTTTATCTCGCTGACCGAAAATCTGATGATGCTGGGAATGGGTGGATGGATGTTGGCACGGATGCTTTGAAGCATGTTGGTCTAAGTGGCTTGCGGTCGGCGCATCAACGCTTGTTTCATGAAAAAGTTGGAAACCTTCCTGCGCTGGACGGATTGACAGAAGGGGCCCAGTTGCCCACACGAGAGGGATGAGCATGCTTGAAACCATATATGCAATGATGAAAACGTTGGCTTGCGCTGCGTTTGTCCTTGCTTTGGTGCTCCTTCCGCCCTCTGCTGCCCATGCATCTGCATCCATGCATGGTGGCCACCATTCTGCTGCCGAGACTTTGACAGTTGGCGCTGATCACCAAACTCATGATATTTCGCAGGTTGATCAAGTAGCTGGGAAATGTAGGTCTGTGGACAGTGCGGAAGGGCAAGACCACGGGGCGGGTAAATGCTGTAGCGGTATTTGCAGTTCTGTAGTGCTTAATGAGACGGCCCCTGTGTTTGTGGTCCATACCGTTGCTGACCGTTATATTCCCCTTCAAGCTCAGGCGCGCTCGGCCGAGCCTTCAGGCTTTCTACGCCCTCCCCAATTTCTGATCTGATCATAGGCTCTTAACAGGGCCTTCGTCTCGCGTGCTTTTACACGCGGTTCCGAAGTTCATCAGTCAGGCACGATCCATGAAAATTCAAATACTTTTGGGGGCTTCGGCCCTTGCTCTTGGCGCATGCGCGCAAGAACTCAAGCCTTTGCCTTATACGGCGACGCCATTGCCCGTCGTCGCGGCGCAACAAGCCGTTACGAACACAGCCGTTGTGTCGCCTGTAAGGTATCAAGATCCCCTTGCCGGATACACATACCGCGGCCCGACCGGCCCTCGCGATTGGCGCACCGTCAACGAAGAACAGTCGGAGGGAAATTGATGCGTATTTCTAAATTACCGCTGATTGCAGGTTTCCCGCTGTTTTTGGGGGCGTGCGCTGTGGCAGTGCCTGGCTCTTATACCGAGCCCAAAGCAGGCTTTGCCAACGTTGCAAGCCAGGTGACTCCTGCAATAGGAAAGCGAACTGTGTTTGCCGAAACCCAGGCTGAAAACGAAGCCTTGAAGAAACAAGTGCACGGGATGGTACATCGAAAGACGATCTCTGCTGATACTGCGGTACAAGTAGCATTACTCAATAACAAAGGCTTGCAGGCATCATATGCAAATGTGGGCCTATCTGCTGCTGAAGCATGGCAGCAATCGACGCCTGAAAATCCCGTCGTATCTGTTGGGATCCTTGGTATCGGAGCTGCCGAGTTGGGATTGTACCGCGCAATTGAGAGCATGATTGCGGTCAATATTCTCGATGCCCAGACGCGCAAGCAGCGCAGGGCGCTGGCAGACGTGAATTTCCGCGCGGCTCAATTGGAGGCGGTGAACGATACCCTGACGCTTGCCAATCAGGCCCGTCAGGCATGGATTAACGCCGTGGCTGCTTTCGAGGCCGCGAGCTATCTCAAGCGTGCTAAAGCAACATCCGACGCTGGATCAGAGCTGGCGCGCAAGCTGGGAGAAACCGGGGCACTCAACAAGGCAGGTCAGGCCCGCGAACAAGCGTTCAATGCAGAACTTGCGGGTCAGTTGGCACAAGCACGACTGAACGCGGATCGTGCGAAGGAGGAACTGACGAGGCTGATGGGTCTCTGGGGTACAGATGTGGACTACTACGTTCCCGATGCGTTGCCTTCACTCCCAAAGTCGGTTGGGCAGGTTCACAATGTCGAGGCAAAGGCACTGCGAAACCGTGTTGATCTGCGCGTGGCGAAGCTGGGTCTTGAAGCACAAGCAGCGGCGTTTGGTCTGACGGATCAAACTCGGCTGGTCACGGACCTTGAGATCATCGCGGGAGCCGAGTTGGAGCGTGAAGCCGAAGACGGTGATATAGAAACTGAGGTAACCCCACAGATCGAACTCGAGTTTGCGATCCCGATCTATGACACGGGCAAAGCGCGGATGCGCAAGGCAGAGTTGACGTATCTGCAAGCCGCCAACGTTTTGGCGGAACGTGCAGTGATTGTGCGATCCGAGGCGCGTGGAGCCGAGAAATCCTACCACTCCTCTTACAAGATCGCGCGCCATTACCGCGATGTTCTGGTGCCTTTGCGCAAGACAGTCGAGGACGAAGGTCTGCTGTCTTACAACGGCATGATCACCAACACATTCGAGCTCCTGACGGACGTGCGCGAAAAGCTCAGCGCGTCGCTGGAAGCTGCAAATGCGAAACGCGAATTCTTCATGGCGCAAGCTGATCTGACCGCTGCCATCTACGGCGGTGGCGCGGGCAGCGGTGGTGCTGGTGGAGAAGGTGCAACATTGGCTGCCGGTGGCGGCGCAGGACACTGAAAAGGAAATTTGAAATGTTGAACAGACGTCAATTACTCGGAGCAGGTGCTGCTGGTGCAACGCTTGTCTCTTCCCAAGCTTGGGGCAAGACATTGAACATGGGCTTGCCGGAAGCTGCACAAATGGACAGTGCGGCAACGGCAATCACGCCGCGCCCCTCTTCGGGTGTGGATTACAATCCTGTTGTGACCCTGAATGGATGGACCCTGCCGCACCGCATGAACAACGGGGTCAAGGAATTCCATCTTGTCGCCGAGCCGGTGGAGCGCGAACTGGCCGATGGTATGATCGCCCATCTCTGGGGCTATAACGGCCAGTCGACCGGCCCCACGATCGAGGCCGTCGAGGGTGACCGTGTGCGGATATATGTCACCAACAAATTACCTGAGAATACCTCCGTGCATTGGCACGGACTGATCCTGCCCTCAGGCATGGACGGTGTGGTGGGCCTCAGCCATCCGGGGATCAAACCGGGCAAAACCTTTGTCTATGAGTTTGACCTGATCAAATCCGGCACCTTCATGTATCACCCTCACGCGGACGAGATGGTGCAGATGGCCATGGGGATGATGGGCATGTTTGTGGTCCACCCCAAAGACCCGACCTTCATGCCAGTCGATCGCGATTTCCTGATCATGCTCAATGCTTTCGACATTGATCCCGGCACTTATGTCCCGCGCATCATGACCATGTCTGACTTCAACCTTTGGACATGGAATAGCCGGATTTTTCCCGACATTGATCCGCTGGTTGTGAACCGAGGCGACAAGGTGCGCGTTCGGGTCGGGAACCTCACGATGACCAACCACCCGATCCACATGCACGGTTATGACTTCAAGGTGACCTGTACCGATGGCGGCTGGGTGCCGGAGTCTGCGCAATGGCCTGAAGTCAGTATTGATATTCCGGTGGGTGCAATGCGGGCGTATGAGTTCACCGCCGATCACTTGGGCGACTGGGCTATCCACTGTCACAAGTCGCATCACACGATGAATGCCATGGGTCATGACGTGCCAACGTTCATCGGCGTCAACAAAGAGCAGTTGACCAAAAAAATCCGCTCGTTCCAGCCTGACTATATGCCGATGGGCACCGCTGGCATGGGCGACATGGGCAAGATGACGATGGAGTTGCCGGATAACACCATTCCGATGATGAACGGCTGGGGGCCGCACGGACCTATCGAGATGGGCGGCATGTTCTCTGTTGTGAAAGTCCGCGAAGGCATCGAGGCAGACGATTACGAGGACCCAGGTTGGTACGACAACCCTCCCGGTGAGCAAGCCTATGAATGGACTGGCGAGTTGCCGGAGTTTGCCTCCAACGACAGTCCGAAAACCATTCTCACACCCAGACCAACGCAGAAGGGCTGAAACAGCCGTTCAATCGATCTACAATTTAAATCTATAGGATAAACTGATGAAAAACCTACTTTTAACAACCGCGATTGCCCTCTCTTTCGGAGCACCTGCATTCGCAAGTGGCGACCACGATACAAAGCACTCTGAGGTAAAGGTTGAAGAGGCCGAAGGCCACGGCAACCATGGTGCGGGACACGGTGATGCCCACGCTGAAATGATGATGATCGGGAAGCCAGGTGACGCCGCAAAGGTGGACCGGACAATTAACGTGACCATGGTTGAAACGGACGATGGCAAGATGCTCCTTGAGGGTGACGAGATGACCTTCAAATCAGGCGAAACGATCCGGTTTGTCATCGAGAACAAAGGCGACCTGGAGCATGAGTTCGTGCTGGACACGATGGAGCGCAACGCCGAGCACAAAATCGAAATGGCCAAGATGATGATGGAGCATGACGATCCAAACCGCATCACTCTTGATGCGGGAGCGTCTGGTGAGGTGATTTGGACCTTTGCAAATGACGGTGTGTTCGAGGCTGCGTGCCTCATTCCGGGTCACTACGAGTCCGGTATGTATCGCGCGGTTGCTGTGGGCGAACACGCAATGAAGGCGGATATGAAAATGGCCGCAGCGGAAGTGCAAGTGGCGCAGGCTGATGTTGAATACACCAAGGGCAAGGTGACAAAAGTTGATGCAAAAGGCGGGAAGGTCACGATTGATCATGGCCCTCTCCTGAACCTTGATATGCCTGCTATGAAGATGGTGTTTCGTGCAGACGAGGCGATGATTTCCAAACTGTCCGAAGGGCAGGAGATCGAATTCGTCGCCGAGCCGGTCAAAGGCAAGCTGACCGTTACACAACTTAAGTAAAACGATCAGGAGGCGATGTGTTTCATCGCCTCCTACCATCCGATCAAACGATCCCATGTTTGTGTCAACGCCCCCCTCAAAAGCACTCGTCTAATGGAGCATGAAATGAAGACTATATTTATGACCCTACTCATCCTGAGTGGCTTGAATATTGCGGTGGTGAGCGCGCAGGCAAGCACGGGAGTAGGCGAGCAGCCTCATGCTCGCGCATACGACCACCCTGGACATGTTCCCATCGGAGAGCCGGCATCGGGAAAAGAGATCACCCGCACGATCGAGATCAATATTGAGGAAACGCAAAGCGGTTATATGCTTTTCGACCCTGACGCGATCCATATCAATAAAGGATCGGTTGTTCGGTTTGTGATCAACAATTTGGGTAATCTGGACCATGAATTTTTCCTGGGATCTTTTGAAGAGATAAAAAAGCATCAGCAATGGATGCTTAAGCACCCTGAGATGAAGCATGATGATCCAAACGCCGTATTCATTCCAAGCGGATCGAGTAAAACGCTGGATTGGAATTTTTTGAGCAAAACCAACCTCGAGTTCGTCTGCTTGGTCCCGGGGCACCGCGAGGCAGGGATGTTTGGCGTCATTATGGTGCATGACCACCTCGCGCCAAAGCAATGAACCATTCAGAGGTGATAGGGTTCTGGGATAAATATTACGTCGTTGTTCATGATCTGGTGCTGTTTTTCGGCTATCCATACGACGATACTGTGCCGGACTGGATTCACCCGATCATCCATCTGATTTTCGTTCTGGCACCTGCACTGCTGTGGGCTGTCTTGCTTTCTTTCCTGATACGTTGGCTGATTGAACGATCGCGGAGGCAACCGGCTGACGAACCACAAGCTTCCACCGTAAGAGGTCTTGATCCCAGCCTTTTCAAGGCTGTTCTGAAATACTCCCGCAAGCAACAACTATTGATGATCATCCTTAGCCTTTTCGCAATGCCGATTCTGTATCTCACGCTGGAGCTGCCGAAACAGATCGTAAACAGTGCATTGGAGGCAGACCGCTTCCCGCTCACCTTCTTGGGGTATGAATTCGAACAGGTGAAGTTGCTCATGACGTTGTCGGGACTTTACCTGCTGGCGATAAGTGCAAGCGGTCTGAACAAATATGTTTTGAATGTCTTTAAAGGATATGTTGCAGAGCGGTTTTTGCGCAGGTTTCGCTTACTGGTGTATCGGCAATGGCGCCGCGACCCGAATGCGGGAGACCAGAGCGAAATTGTCCCTATCCTCGCTCAAGAGGTTGAACCCATCGGCGGATTTGCGGCAGATGTGCTGACGTTACCGGTTCTTCAAGGTGGCACACTCGCCACGATATTATTGTTTATGTTTTTGCAGGACCCCGTTCTGGGTGCTGCAGCGCTGACCGTTTTACCTATCCAATTGATCCTCCTTCCCAAGCTACAACGCCGTGTGAACGGATATTCTCGGACAAGGATCAAGGAGGTCCGGTATCTGGGCAGACACCTCAGCGATCAACTTCGAGATGTGGGTAGTGCGTCACGGTTTGCCCCAACACTCACCAGCTTTCGAGAGCTGGAAGAGGTCCGGAGACGTATCTATATTTTGAAGTTTTTCATCAAGGCGCTGAACAACTTTCTGACCGCACTCACGCCATTCCTGTTCTATTCGCTGGGGGGCTATTTTGTAATCGAGGGCCGCATCAGCCTCGGGGCGCTTGTCGCAGTGCTGGCAGCACACAAGGATTTTTCCGCACCACTGAAAGAGCTTTTCCGATACTATCAAACACTGGAAGACACGCGGATCAGATATCATGAGATCACGCGATTTTTTTCAGTATCTGGCCGAGGAAAAGAAGCGGAACCAATGGCTGAACCACTGCCGCACCGGCCCAGAGCATCATATTCAGAAGAAGTGTTTCAGCTTGGGGGCACGTCTCCTTCCGTCTGACACTTCGCTAAATAAGGCCGGTGTCAAAGCACCAGTCTTCATCGCTATGATCAAGGCATCAACGGCAGCGTTACTCACAATATTTACCTCCCGCACGCCCATCTCAAAATTGATCGCCCCGCTTGGTCTTACTATGAGTTACGCCCCGGTTTTTGGACAGGAACTGGGGCAATTTGGGAGATTATGTGCATTTTTGATCAAGGTTGGATGCATCTTAGCACGTTGTCCAGATTTGCCCGACCACTTCATCCAACAAAGTTGGGATGCTGTTCATTCGCTGCGCTTTGCACAGAGGTCCGCTATGCGGACAGAGCCCCATTTCGCTGCATTTGCACCAATGTCGGCTCTTGGGAGAAATTCCTCTCCCTTGCGAAAGCCCATTTGCAGCGCTGCAGACTTCGGAAAAAGAGATCGCTTATGATATTCTTTCCGACCGGGCTCTTATTAGTTTTCCGTAGCCATGCTGTTGTGAACGCATCAGCGACCGACCAAGGCCGCGACGCGCGGTAAGGCAGACGCGAAATTTTCTTCAGCAATCTCGGTTCCGGCAACATCCATTAGGGGCATCTTCACTGGCTTCATAGCTTTGCCTTGCCGCATTTCGTAGGCCACGGGTGCCGCGTCACGCAATCCATTTATCCCACTGGCCGTGCCGCTATGTAAGGTCACATCAAAGCTGTCTGGATCCGCAATCGCACCTTCAAAGACTTCTCGTCCCTGCAAGATCAACCAGCCACGAAAGTCCTCGAAGGCGTCATCTGAACATCCACCTTGCAACAGATAGGCCAAGGCCCACACGTCCCAACGATAGGCACGCGCATCAAGGCTGCGTTGGATCTTTTCAAAGTCGCGAATTGCTGTCGCTTTGAATGCAGCCAGTCTTTCGGGAAGCGTGTCGATCCGTTCGCCGATTGGCTGATCCGTCAGACCTTCATCGATCAGGTCCCAAAATAAATTTTCGTCCATTCTACGCGGATCGGGTTTGCCTTTGGGACGCGGTCTTTTTTCGGCGTCAATTGCTGCAATGTCGGCGTGGATGCGGGTCAGTTCCGTTTCGCTTGCACCAGTCATTTCTGCTGTTTTGCGATAGTCGGCCATTATAGCCAATAACTCCTGCTTCATCGTCGGAATGCGGCTAATCAGTTTTTCGTAATCGCGGCTTTGTTTTTGCTCCGACGCCTGATAATATTTGGCGATACGGAAGCCCGCATTTCGTTCACTGATATACCACCAAAACTCCCCCTTGATGAGCCCCATATGTGAGCGCCAAATCCGCCGCACGCGCGCGCCCTCGCCCATCGCTTGCAACCGGTCTAACACGGTCAGATGTCCGTCACTGATCGGACCGAAAGAGACTTCACCTGAAGGGGTGTAGTGTGCTTCGATCTGGTCAAACCGTTTTTCCTCGAAATAGAATTCGGTCAGCCATTCGTTTAGATCTTGTAAATACAGATCGTAAAGCGATCGACCTTTTTCATGTGCCACAACACCGCGGTCGACGAGTTCTACCAAAGCGTCTGTGTATCGTTCCCAATCATCATCGATGGAACGAAATCGCGGCATAAACCCAGTGATCCGTCCATCTTCGAAGCCCATCGAGTCGATTTCACTTTTTCGCATTATTCGTCCTCAGTTGATCGATCGCCAACGGTCTCGAATTCAAAGAATGCTTTCTGACCTGTTCAAGGTAAAGACTAAACATTTTCAATCAATCACCGAAGCAGCCGTCGGCGCAGAGCGCAGTATTCTGCACTTTGGGCTCGAAGCCGAAATTCGCTGCGATTGCACATCGAAAAAACTGGATTACAGCCCTGAGCGTCAGCTTTCTTCAAATGGCCCAATTTAGTTTGCGGCCGCGGCGAAGGTAGGCAATCCGTCTAACGTGTTAGACAGCCATGTCCGCTTTGGGCTGGGACCGGTCATCCGGTTGGGCGCGGCGAAGCCTGCAAGGTCAAGATTTGCGTGCCGCATCGCCGCAAGTCCGGTTTGAGCCCTTGCATGACATTGGTGTACATGCAGAAATATCGTGAGGACAGGAGACACTGAGAATGGTAAGTCAAGACGTTATTGAATACGCAATGGTGGTTGCGGAAGGCATCTGGATGATCGCCTTTTTCAGCTTTATGGTTTTCACTTTCTACAGGCATTTTTTCGTTCAACCGTTTAACCACTGGGAGCTTCGTGATCCAACTCACGTAAGCTACAGGTTTAACCGGAAGGTGCTTTTGGTATTTGCAGTGATACTTTCCAGCGGCTTGCTGTTGTTTGGCGTGTTTCCTCGCTCATAAGTGTCGAGCGTGAGGAACACCTTTGGTAACTGTTGGTGTAATGTCGGCTTCGTCCCGCATTGCGGCCGTCCATCCACGCATAAAGCTGCATTTGCAAGCCAATGTCCGCTTCGGGGAAGTTGCACTTCGGCGGCGAGGGCTTGCGTGAACGGCAGCTAAGGGCCGTTCGTGTCATTGGGAATATGATGCCCTTTCCATAGAGCGGTCATGGCTTTGGTGACTGGTCTGGCCCGCGTTGTTCGCTTTCGCTCACGCGCCCGATGAGATTGATCAGTTTCTTAAACAAGTTACCGATTTTGGTCTTGGATGGCTTGGGTCCAAACAGGCGTTCAATGAATGAGGGCATGTCTCTCATCGTAATGTCGCCCTCAATTACTTCTGCGTCTCCCGACGCGATCTGGGTCACCAGTTCATCCATTGCGGCGATGCCAGCGTCCAGTTCGGCTTCTTTTTGCAAATAGCGTTCTTTTATGTCTAACGCGTGATCAGCATTGTCCTCGGCTCGCGCCAAGCTACTTTTGACCTCCTTCAGGCTGTTTTTCATATCCTTGGCTGCAGCTTTTTGCGCTGCGTGTTGTTGAGTGGACAGGCGTTGCTTACGTGGACCATCGCGCAACAGGCCACAGGGCTTGCCGACCTTCTCGTAATATCGGTCCTGAAGCTGTTTTAACGCGGCAGAGTAGGCTTCCTTTTCTGGGATCGGACCACGCGTTTTGCGTGCGACTTGGAGGTGCTCACCGTTCTCGGCCTCCCATTGAGCCATCAGGTCAGCGTTGCGTGCTGCAACCTTTTGGCATGCTTTCTCCCATGCTGATAATTGCGCTTCCCGTTTAATCTTGTTCTTCTTCTGGGTCTCGCGGTTTTTGGAGGGGCGGGGTTGCTTGGGCTTGTTGGGGCGCTTTTCTAATGCGGGCTTGGGGAGTGATGGGATGGCCGTAGGGGTATCCAACTCATCACGCAGCATTGCTGCAGCCACCTTGCCAGCATGTAGTTTGTTCGCGTCCAGTTTGAGGTCGTGTGTATTGATGGCAATGACGTGGAAATGGACAAAGCCCTCATCCAAATGCATCACCGCAGACCAATCAATGTCATCTGGCATGCGAGCCGTAAAATCAGCCAGCGCATGGTAGATCCATTCTCTTATCTCGGAGCCATGCGTTTTCTTGTCTGACAGAAGGTCGGTAGCGGGCAGGGGGTGCGAATGGATTTCTGTATACAGCGTCGCGGCATCATTGCGGAGTTTGCGTGTGTATGTCGTGCCATCTTTGCGGGTGACGGTTTCGCGCAGACCATCCAGAATATCACTGCGCCTTTCCTGAAGTTGCCGGACAGACATGGTGCCACCGACTTTATACACCGAGCCGGGCTCTTCCACATGTTTAGAATATTCCGGCTCGCGTAACGCTTCTCCCAAAACCTGTGCGGCGGAATTGAAATGCCCGTCTGTGCCGCTCACCTTTTTGGCGGCTTCTGAATACGTTTCGATATGTATGAACTGGTATGACACGGCGGATGCTCCTGATCTTATTTATGAGGAGGTAGGCGCATGGTTTTTTAAAACCAAGAACTCTTTCCCATAAAGCTCCTGTCTGATATTCATTTTGTGTGGATAAACAGGTTATTGCAGCGCGAAGCTCTACCTATAGTGACAGACTATAGGTAGCTCTACGAGCTACCTGTCTGCCCCTTGCGCCGGGGAGGCGCTCCGTCGTTTTGTCCCAAAACAACTGCGCGAGACTGCGTCTCTTGCATGATCGTTAAACAATAACGGTGACCGTCTGCCTCAATGCAATCTGGGTCTGTCTTGCATTTCCACCAGCTTGTCGCCCAATCGCTTTAACCCGCGTAACGACAAGGATTTTCCGTGATTGTTTGCTGTGCTCAACGGGCGGGCCAGCACATGCGACGTCCCCTTTACGTCTGCGTCAGGCATTGCTGCGCCAAGCAGCTCACGCCCCTTTGCGGCGAGCTGGGACACGCTTGGTTCCGTCAGCTCTACGAGCGTGCAGCGGTCCAAAAACGCTTGCGGCATGCGATCAATCGTGTTGGCCGTCATGATCCAGTTCACCGCACGCATATGGCTCACTGCCGCCTTTAGCTCGCTCGCACCGTACTCACATCTGGCGCGCGCTATCCCGGTGAAGACGGCCCTTTCCGGACTTTGACCGGCCATCGCATGCCGCGCTGCATTTTCCCGGAAGCAGATATTAGCTGGTCCTCTAATTTTCCCATCCACAAGCGGCTCTCTATGCGAAGTTGCACAACCCGCACACCGCATGTTAGCCCGGCCATAGCCATTCCTGGGTATGCTGCTCAGGTGTCAGTTAGGGCTGGCTCGGTGATTGCACACCTTGCCAGCCTGAACAGGGACGGCCCAAAGCCGCCGTTAGTGTGAAGCGCGTCTAATGGCAGCTCCCAGCCCAAAGCGGACATGGCTGTCTAACACGTTAGACGGATTGCCTACCTTCGCCGCGGCCGCAAACTAAATTGGGCCATTTGAAGAAAGCGGACGCTCAGGGCTGTAATCCAGTTTTTTCGATGTGCAATCGCAGCGAATTTCGGCTTCGAGCCCTTGTTGACCGATGCTGCGATACGCACAAAGGTCTGCTATGATGAAAAATCGACAAACTGTCTTTCTTCGTGGTTGGCAGTAGTAATTTCTGAGGGGCCAAAGATGCACGAACCGAAGGGCCGTCTGACGGACATATTTAGCCTGCCTACCGATGGTTCTGGGCAACCTCAGTCCATACTCATGCTTGATCAACTTACACACGTACCTGAGGTTGGGGATGTGCTTCGGGTAGCAAATCGTAACTTGTTGATTGCACACGTTGATAGACAGCGGATGCGAAGCTGCCTGACGGGCTGGCCGCTTATTGGTCGTGGTAGTATCGCCGTATTGGTGAGCGAGCCAATTGAAGAATTGAAACCCTTAGCAAAGCATCCAAACCGTCTTTGGGTGACGTGGAGACCAAAAGCGGATTTACCATGGCATTTCAAGACAGACGACCTTCCCATGTTCATCCGACTAAATGAAGACTGGAACGCTCACCCGAATGATGTGGGTCTCAGGCTTGAAAAGAGCGGAGATGAGTTGATTGCCCGTATGAAACCAAATCCGTACGCCTATCGCCAATACGAAAACGTCCCCGAAATTGCTGTCAGCTTTATAAACTGCTCCAATTATCGCGTGACGTCAGTAAACGACGAAGGTTGGTACTCGGGCCAGTGCCGTTTCAGCGGGCTTGCACCAAAATGGGGCGAGTTCTACGAAATTTCAGGCAACACCCGAGACAGCATGAACTCTACGCCTTGGATCAAGGTGGAAGGCGCAGGGGCAAGGCATTTTCATTTCTACTTGAAAGATGAAACCCTCGAAATCAAAGCTCAAGGTTGGGTAATAAAGTCCGATAGCTGACCTTCAAGCGACGGTAACCAATGTCTTAAAAGTCCGCATTGCAGCCGCTCGCCCAATGATTTGACGTTAATTTCGTATGCAACCGCAGCGAATGGCGGCAGTGAGCCCATTTTGACCGATGCTGCACAAAGTATGGATGTCCGCTATCATCAGAGAGCCAAAAACCTTCAAAAACTGCTTAGGTTTTGAACGAGGTTTTTGGCAGCGTAAATTTAGGTGATCTGAGGCTGTGCCAAAAAGGAGCGTTTTTGGAACAGGCATCTAAACAAATGACCGTGTTAATCGCGCGTCGAAGATCATAAAAAAACCGCAGTGAATTACTGCGTTTGACTGCGGACTACATTTTGTAGGATTCCGATGAAGGCGAGGGAGGCAAGGTAGAACACCGGAAAGATAACCCCATTGGGAACGTCTGATAGACCTTTGCCGAGCAAGTGAATGACTACCACGGGGAAGAAGAAAAAGATGACAATTGCGCCTTGGAAGTAAGCTGTAGCTTTCTCAATCTTGGGTGACGATGGAAATGCAACCTGTCTGTTTGCGGGGCTGTTGAAGATAAGGCGTTCCTTATTCTGGTTCATGTAGCGCAGAATAAACACTGAACCGACTATAAAAATCAGAAAGACGGTCAACTGAAGGCCAAGTGTGGTCGAACCCAAAAGAACAATGGTCATTAGAGCGGTCAAACCATGAATCCATAAGGCAATAGAGATCCCAAACTTGCCTCGAAGCGATAAGATGAACATCCAGATTTATCCCCTTTCACGTAGTTTCGTAATGTAATGTTACGCTATGCACAAATCGGTCTGCGAGAACTCCGAGCGAACAGTAACACCCTCCCAAAAACGACCGTTTGCTGAACGGCTCGCCAAACCGGACATTGAACCACGCGCAGCGGAAGTCCGGTTTGTCCGCTGAGCAGGCCTTAATACCTCAATAATGCTGCGGCAACGTATCAATGTCTGCTTCGCGGAAGCTGCGTCGCAGCGTGCGGGGCCAACGCGAGCGGTAATTTTGGGCCGTTCGCGCGACTTTGCAAAGATCGCTTTCTGCGCATAGCTGCCCTTGGAGCAAAGCGCAGCGAAGGTCCGGTTTCCGCCCTTCAAGTCGACTGCCGCTTCCGGCCCTTTGCTGCCGTTCGTGTGAAACGCGTCTAATGGCAGCTCCCAGCCCAAAGTGGACACGCCCCAACGACACCTTGGCGGACTCCGGACCTTCTCTGCACGTGCGAACTCAACCTTGCCAGATCATGGAAGCGGACACTCCGCAGGATCACGCCGCGGAACCCCGGATGACCTACAGGGATGCCAGTTAGCAAAAGTTCGCTGCGGGTGCTCGTTCGTGCTGCAACAAGGCGGAAAAGGTCAAACCAAAAAAATCAAGCAGTGCTGAGACTGGTGTCGTTCCTATCGCATTTGCGGCGTATCAATGGGTCTGGCTTGTCCGGTGACGGTCACCGCGTAATTGACCGCCGGGCCGTATGGGCTAAAAAGGGCTTATGAAACTGTTTCATAAGATTGCTTTTGTGTTCATCTTTGCTGCGACATGTGCCGGAGCGCAGGACACTGCACCGATCAATGCTTGGCCAGAAGTGGACCGGGTAGACGTCAGAAACCTGACAGCCCCAATCGTGGAAAGGTTGACCGACGAGGCCCGCGCACGGCTCGCGCTGCGCAAGGCGCGAGAAACTGCTGCTGAAATTGAAGCCTTGGAAGCTGTGCAGGCGCAGGCCCTGATACCCGAAGTCGACGCTGATTTCGATCCTGATGTCGCCCCGCACGCGCGAGAATACCGCACCGCATGCGCCTCAGGCAACGCCAAGGCTTGCATCGAATTGGCTCAACTTTATCGCCAAGGGGGCTTCGTATGGATTGATCGCGATCTGGGCGACACGATGCTAAGGTTGTGGTGTCGCCGTGGTGAGTTGAGCGCCTGCACATCAGACGTGAACTTTGACGATTACGCGCCTATCATCCCTATTCTTACGAAGGGTTGCATTGAGAAGTCGGCCAAAGCCTGTCAACGATTGAGTTCAATCTACTCTTTAGGCGTAAATGGTGTGGAACGCGACACGGCGCTGGCCGCGGCGATGGATGATCTGGCGCGCAGATATGCGGAGGTGGCTTGCGCAAAGGGGCATGGTGACAGCTGTTACTTGCAGTTCTTCTCTCTGAATCACTGGAAAAAGCAGTCCAAGGAAACCGAAGCGCGGCTGACGCAGATACTGGAAGCTGGCTGCGCGGCCGCGAACTCAAGCAGCTGCGAAATTCTCGCCAGTCGATATCTTGGCACGCGAGTGCCGGCCAAAGATGTCGCAAAGTCAAACCGTCTTTATGACAAGGCCTGCGCGTTGGGCAGTTACCGTGCCTGTGTAAAGCGCAACGCGCCGATGCCCCCCAACGCAGCCGGCATATTGTGCGCAGCGGACGGTTCTGTAGCAGACTGCCAGTCGGCAATGCCTTTGCCGCACGAATATGTCGCAGCAGATTGGGATGAGGCGCAGCGGCTGAAGGCCCGTCATCGTTCGGGCCGCTCCGTTTTTGAAGCGGTGCTTGAGCCGGAATATTTCTTGTTCCACCCGCAGGATCATGGGCATATCCGCAGAAGTGCCCGTGTTTGTGCGATGGGCAAGAACTTGGCTTGCAGGGATTTGGCAGATGCTTATGCGTCACTTGCCGGACGCGGGCTGGAGTGGGCGTCATGGGACGGGATCATGGACCGACAAACACAGCGCGAGATTTTTGAGCATCTATGCAACGCGGCTGATCCGGTTGGATGCTGGAAATATGGATATGCTCTATACTCCGACCAACATGACTCCGGAGTGTTAGCACCGCCTTACGTGGAAGTTTTCCAACTGGCCTGCAACATGGGCCAAGGTAACAGCTGCGCCAAGTTGGCGTTTCACTATGAGCTTAGACACTCAAGAAGTGATAAAGTCCTCGAGGCCGAAATGCAGGTGAAATATGCTCGGCACGCGTGCGATCTCGACAACCACGATGGATGCTCCAACCTCGCAGGATACTTGAGCCGTGATCCACTTTTGTATGGTCCCGCGAACCTGCGCGCTTGTTTGGAAGGGGAGCCGAATGGCTGCTGGATCCTGGCGCAGGAATACGACCGTGGCCGGGACAGCTTTCGCAAGGACCGAAGCCTTGCGAAAATGCTGCGCGAGACCGGCGACGCGCTGGCAGAGCAATATCACTCCAAGAACTGATGCAGCACCGGGCCTGCGGCGGCTGCGCGGAAAGGTCAACGGCATTACAGTTTCACCATTTTGTCCCAACTGGGACACAACTCTGCCAAGAAGCAGGGCCACGCTCTGGCCATGAAAGCACAGGGTTTCTTTATGCGCGGTTTGGTTCTTGTAGTCTTTATGCTCTTGGGTGGCACCGCTCACGCTCAGCTATACCGTACAGTTGAAGAACTGCATTCCGGACGGCAAGCGGCCATCGTCGCGCAAGAGGCACAGATTGCCCAGCGGTTCGACAACCAACGCGCGCGGTACCGGCATGTTCGCGACATGGCGTTGATGCCGGAGGCTGCCTTAGATGTGGCACCCGCGCACCGCGCCCATGTCGATACTCTGAAAAACGGCTGCCGCAGCGGCGATCTGGATGCCTGCATTGGGGTCGCGCAGGTCTTTGCCGCCGGACGGGTCGTGCCGCGCGATGTGCCGTTGGCCGAGGCGATCTATTGGCTGGGCTGCGACGAAGGGCACGATGCGTCCTGCCGGTCGCTCGACAGGATCCACGAAGTGTCGACCCCCCTTCGCCACAGTGGGCTTCTTCCCGGCATACCCTGGCGCGAGGACCGCTGTGCGCAGGGCGACGCCAAAGCCTGCGTGGATTTGTCTAAACTCTACACGTACAGCCGTGATCAGTTGAATACCGTTCAATATCCCAGAGTACGCCTGGATCATGCCAATGGACTTTTGAGCCGCGCCTGCATGCTTGTGACACGTGCCTCGACAACACCTTTTGAGTGCAGCTCGTATAGTGACGTTCTCAGGAATCTCCCCGAGCCCTCAACATCGGCCATGGACGCACTGGAAGCAGGCTGTGCCAAGGGCATCGTGGTGGATTGCCTCGATCTGGCGATGGCTCTTGAGGCGCATGATCCGGGGCGCGCATTTTCCCTCTACGCCCTTTCGTGCCGGTTGGGGGGGCATGACGATTGCGGCAACGCTGCCTACGCATTGTTGAAGGTTAGAGCACGGCCAGAGTATCTACCACTGCTGATTGAGATGCACGAACTGATGTGCGGTGAAGGCTCGCAGCCTGATTGTCACGCGCTGGCGGAGTTGCACCGCGAAGGCCCAGAGGACATTCGTGACCCGGTCAAAGCCCGCTATTGGTTGCGACAAACCTGCGACAAACGCGATTGGTCGCATGGGGAATTCAGCGACGACTGCCTGCTGACCGAAAGCGAGGATTTCGACGTGCTCTCGGTAACTTTTGATGCAGTGTTTTTGCCCGCCCTCCAGCCCCTTGTGACCCAGGCGCGTGAGGGCTGTGCCGCAGGTGACGGTAACAGTTGCTACGACCTCGCCACCATCGCCCTTGCCAATCGGGGGGCACCATTCATGACTGTTGCGGTCCAAAGCCTGCGAGCGCGCGCCTGCGACCTCGGGGTTACGGATGCCTGCGGGCAAACCGAAGCAACATCGAGATATGCCAGCCCTCCGCCACCCGACACGGCCTGCGCCAGCAACGACGACCAATCCTGTGCCGAAGCCATCGCAGCCGAGAAAATGCGCCCACCACAAGACCGCATGTCCGAACTGCTGTCGCGCTGTGCTGCGGGCAACGGGGCAGCCTGCGGACTTATCGGCCGGCTGTATTCGGATCAGATACTGATTGATGGCAGCACAAAGGCGTGGTCTCCGGATAGGGATTTGCATCTTGCCGCTGATTTCTACCGCATGGGATGTGATCTGGACGACGGGCGATCCTGCCGCGGTCTGGCCGACATCGCCAAGCCCAAGAGAAATCCGACCCGCGCCGAACGCAGCCTTCAGGGCACGCCGCAGGAGGTGTTCGACGATTATGCCAAGGGGTGCCAGTTGGAAGACCCCGAAGCCTGCTCGTATGCCGCAGGCCTGTCCGATGATCCGGACCAGACCTTCCGCTTGAGCCTGCAAGCCTGCCGTCTTGGCGACACGATCGTTGGCTGCGACGGCGTCTTATTTGCAGGCATACGACGCACACTGTCGAACCTGATCTCGCAACACGGCGCGCTTGCTGTTGCATTGATGCCCGACCTTGGGTTGGAATTGCCCCACTCGTCAGGAACTTTGCGCCGCCTGCAACGGGGGTGTGCGTCCGGGACAGCTGCGGATTGCATGGACCTTGCTGCACTGTATAACTTTCAAAGCTCGAGCCTGCCTGCGATGCGCTTCCAGATGCAACATTGGCAACTTTCAAATGCTGTTCAACGACAGGCCTGCGATTTGGGGCTGGGCGATGGCTGCGCAGAACTGGCAAATTGGGCGCGAGGAAATCTCGCCTCCGACCCCTTGAGAGAATACGCGCTTAACAAGCTCGGCTGCGAGCATGGCTCAGCGCGCGCATGTTATCAGGCTGGGGATCATTGGGGCAAACTTTCGCAAACGCCCGACCCCGCCATGGAACTACGTTTCACTGAAAAAGCCTGCTGGCTGGACGGTCGGTTGGACTGTTATCTGTTGGCGGGTATCCTCCGTGGCGATTCTGTTGCTGAGTATGATCAAAAGGTCCTCCGATGCCTCGGCGGCGAAGGAACCGGATGCTATCTGGCTGGCTACTACGCCAAATACGACAAGCGTATTCCCCGCGACATGCAACGGGCGTTGTATGAATACGGCTGTCAGCTTGGCTCAGACGATGCTTGCCAGGCAGTCGCATCCCTGCGCTGATATTAGGTGCTGCTGTATTGAGCCATTTGGACATGGGGGACGACGGTCTGCCTATCAAAAATCTTGTTTGCACCTGCTTCGGCTCGACTGCCAGATCGCCTTGGCTATTGCCAGAAATGGCACTGATCTGACGGCTACATATTTACCAAATTGACAGAGCGTTACGTCAGCCCTGTACGGCCGCTTCAGCGCGCCGCGCCGCAGCATTAGCGAGGCTTTGTTCGTGTCGCAAAGGGCCGTTCGCGTAACTTTGCAAATTACGCTTTCTGCGCATAGCTGCCCTTGGTGCTGAAGACGTCTAACGGCGGCTCCCAGCCCAAAGCGGACATGGCCAAACGAAACCTTGGGCGGATTGCGTACCTTCGCTGCGCCCGCTAACTAAACTGGGCAATTTGAAGAAAGCGGACGCTCAGGGCTCTGACCCAGCTTTTTCGATGTGCACCGCAGCGAACGGCAGCAAGGAGCCCAAGAGTGCCCAATGCTGCGGAGTGTTTGAACGACTGCTGTTTCGCCAGAGGTCAAAAATTCGCCACTATATTGTGTTGATATTTGACTGATCTTGATAGCGAAAGGCAGTCAAAATGCTTATGAATTTGTTGGGAAAATCAAATCATCGTCCGTATCTTGCCCTTCGGGCACCGGCGCAGAAAATGATCCGGCGTAAGCAACTCCCGTCGATTGAAGAGCTTCGAAACACGATAAGTAAAGGCTCCGCTCTCGTGTCTTCATGGGCTTACGCTGAAAGTGGTCGCAAGAAAGCCGGTTCCCGGATACCACGTGGGCCCAGTATTGAGGAATTTCTCAGTGAAGTATCCGAAGAAATCAGACTTGTTCAGCCGATTACCAAAGGCAAAGGTATGAGCATTGATCAATTGGCCGAGCGTGCAACAATTTATCGTCTGATCTTATCGCCAATGACAGATGTTGAGAATGTCATCGCCCTGTTCAAGGACAAGGATGCAGCTCGCGCACTTCGATCTCGTGTTGATATGCTTAAGGGAAAGGTTGACACATTTGAAGCTCAGAAAAGAGCCTATCAGAAAGCCATGATGGACTGGGAACATCAAGGAAACATCGCGCGTTATCACGAAGAAGATGACTTTATAGGATTGCTTCAAGACGCTGATACCCTTGATCGGGATCTTTGGCACGTGGTTGCTTGTGAAATAGAACGTGGCGTTAAGGTGGATGAAGATGCACTTTTCTGGGCGTTATCCCAACCTTCCTGTGATCATGCAACCGTTGCGGCTTTCGTGCAAAAATACATAGAGCAAGGATACGCAGCTTCGCGGGTTGCAAGGGAGAGCAAGAAAAACAGTTCCCAGTTTGCCGATGCGTTTGCAGCCGTTATTCAACGTTGGAATGACGGGCTTTATGAGACAGCAACTCTGGATCTCACAAACTGGAATTTCAAAGCTTGTGAAGCAGCCTTTCTCAAACAACGCGAAAAGGCGAGGGATACGCTCGGCCGGGAGGCATGGAGCGTTCCTAAGGATCTGTTTAGAGCATTTCCCGGAAATTCACCGCAACCGCATTTATACTATCGCCATGGTATGGGACTGATGGAATTACCACCTCGCCTCGAAGACTATTTTACGTCTGGCGATTGAGGTAGTCACCAATTGCGGAACTTGGCGCAACCGCAGCGAAATGGGGCTTTGTTCGCATTGCCGCCTCTCGCCTTCCGATTTGGCGGTGATTTCGTTTGCAACCGCAGCGAACGGCAGCAAGGAGCCCATAGTTACGGATGCTGCAGTTAGCGCCAATGTCAGCTTTTGTTGTGCAGACGCCCTGAAAGTTCGACTTAGACAGGGCCCTCAGTTAATATGGGGTTCCCTGATGGAAGCGTAACTTCCAGCGGCCTTCAACTTTGACCCAGATGGATGAGCGGCGGCCCCGTTCGACCCTCTCGCCATATCTCACTATGCTCGTGTAGGTTGCCAAGGCCACATCAGGTGCGATGAGCTCTAAGGCATAGTGCTGAAGAGGAAGTTCAGCGTCAATCACGGCATGGGGGGTGCTTTCGAAAATCATCTCGGCCCGTTCATAACGTCGGCCCGAGCGCCCGAATTCCACGAAACTTTCCGCAAAGGTTTTGTCCATCAAGTCAGGATCGAAGCGGGTATTGGCAAGCCACAGGCTCTCTTCAAGTGCCATAAGCGTGTTTCTGTCTTCCATTCCAAGATCCATCGAGTCGCCTCATGCTTCGTACCGTGTGTCCAAAGCACATATCAGCTTAAGCTGCCGTTCGCATCTGCAAGGGCAAGCGCAGCATGTCCGCGTAGCAGACCTTAAAACCTCAATAATGCTGCAGCAACGTATCAATGTCTGCTTCGGGGAAGCTGCGTCGCAGCGTGCGAGGCCAACACGTGCGGTAATTTTGGGCCGTTCGCGCGACTTTGCAAAGTACGCTTTCTGCGCATAGCTGCCGTTGGTGCGGCGCGCAGCGAAAGCCCGCAATCCGCCCTTCTTGCTTTTCGCTGCGTTCGCATTCGTGTTCAAGCGGCCGTTGGCTTCGAAGGGGTTAAGGTCGGCTTGGTCCGCACAGCAGACCTCAATGTAAAATGCGGAGAAGGGCTGGAATCCACTCTTCGTGTCCGGGGGCTTGTCAAAATACCGGAAAATTCGCAGCAGCAGCGAAAGGCAGCAAAGTCCGCATTGCAGGCCTTGCGGATGTTGAAATGCGACGAACCAGCTCTGGTGTTCGCTTTTACCTGAGCCCCGAGGCCAAAGCTCTGGGTTGGCCCATGTATTGAATACGCCCTTGGTTAGAATGTCTCTTGTTCATGTCCGGAATGTACTTTTCTGCAATGATGATCTCAAGAGGCGTCACGTGGGTCCGCGATTGGCAGGCGCGGGAGGGTGCTGATCGCATCAAGCTTTTCGGCCAGACTCGCGGTTTCGGTGTACCGTTCAGCGGTCATGCTGCCTCCGACGTGCCCGACGATGTCTTTACGGACGTTTTCTGCAACCGTTTTGCTGCGTCCGAGCTGGGTAATCACATAGTGACGAAAAGACTTGAAGCTTTTGCCGTTTCGGCCTTCGGTCAGGCGATTATCCAGTACCTGCCGGAAGCGATAGTCGATTTTACCGCCCCATTTATCCTTTGTCCCTGTTCCGGGTTTCATATCAGGGAACAGGTCGGTCTGTCCGTCGTCACGAAGGCGGTTGGCATAGTCCATAAACCCCAGTTCCAGAAGTTGCGGATGGATGGGCAGGTCGCGTTCTGAACCAAAAGTCTTGATGCTCCGATTGGTGTTCTCGCGAATACGGAAGCACGGAATACCTTCCATCTCCTTGATGTCATCAAGTTGTAATCCCGCGATCTCTGCGCGTCTCGCACCTGACAGGGCGGCGAACGCCGGAATCCAGAAGAGGCCATCGCGAACAATTTGTTGTCCGGGAACCTGCCAGTCTCGTTTCGAGGCAGCGCCATGCCAGACCGCGTGTGCAAAGATATCTTGTGCATCTTTGAGCGTGAACGGCGGGCATTCATCGCGCTCGCGGCCTGGTTTACGCAGGCGCAGGGCATCCAGATCAATGTGATTGGGAGAAATGAAGCCCTCCGAGCGGGCCTTCTTGAGAAGCTGCCCGAGATAATCAATGTTACGATTGATTGTTGTGACTGACAGGCCTTCAGGCTTTTGCGCACTGGATTTGGCAGCTTTCAGAATTTGTTTCAATGACATATGGCGCGTCTTTGATGAGCGACGGTAGTACTTGGGCAGCTCATGCAACATATCGACATATTGAGCGACATGGACTTGTTGCAGATTATTGATGTCTTCGACCCCAGTGGCTTCAATGAACATCAGGAGTGTTTTCTCCATTTGATCAATCATTTGTGTTGAATTCTCAAGGCGTCGCTTTTGATCCATCAGGCGTTCAATCAGGGATGTGATCTTTGGGTCATAGCTATTACCAACGGGCTTTGCCTGTGAAGCCTTAACGGGGTCGGGTTGGGTATGTTCTGGTGGCTCAACTTCGATCTGCTCAACAGGTGCTTGATCAGATCGCATGAGGCGTTCCGCCAAATCCGTTGCATCTGCCGAACTACTGTCGCCCTTATATGCGGCGAGTAGACCCGCGCCACGCCCATTCATGTAAATCTTACGGCCCTCAAGATATTCCATGTTGGTAAAGTCATTCCGGTCCAGCGCACGTTCCATCGCTTGCTTAACCCGAGTGTTGGGGCCGCTCATGGGCGGATGTCTGAACGCCTGAGATTCAATCTCAAGAGCCAATTCCAAGCGATCGATGTCCGAATCTGTTCGACCGTCGTTCCGGAATGCAACACGGTCCCGATCTGTGAGGTCCACTCCAGACGCGCCACGCTGCGCCAGGAGTTGCAGGGCTTGCCCCATTGCCCAGTCATGGGACTGGTCGTCTTGCCACGCGGAAGGGTTGGGGTCATCTGCACGTACCATCTGTGCATGAGAAATCCGCGCCAACTCACGCTCAATGACCGAAGTGAGGAGGCGGCGGGCGTCAGTTTTTGAAAGGCCATGTGTCATCATAAGATCAAATGTACGCGTACTTTCTGCAGAAACAACCAATGCGATGCGTTTGGCGATGTCAGGATCGTTGGTGCGTAAGCTGATTTGCATCAGGCCACCGCCGATCTGCGCGGGCAGGCGTCTGCGCCAAGCATAGCTCGCATTGCGTCGAATGAGGTGGGTTTGTAGTCCCATGATTTAAGGCTCCTAAACAGGACGCCAAAGAGATCAGAAATAACAAATGAGGAGTCATATGTATGACAGTTCCGTGTGACAAACGCCGCCGAAGCGGTATTTATTTGCCAGTTCAACCACTTAAGGTGAAATGGCTCCGACGGTAGGGATCGAACCTACGACCAATTGATTAACAGTCAACTGCTCTACCGCTGAGCTACGTCGGAACGGTCTGCACCGTATAGCGGCGGTATTTTGGCGCGTCCAGAGGGTTTGGGGGAGAATTTTGAAAAAATTTACATCGGCTACTTCAAGGAGAATGTTGCGCTTTCGTGGAGTGCGCCTGTGTGGGTCACAAGGTCCCGTCCGTGGAGGTCGATTAAGTGTGCCAGCACGTTGCGGATGGCCGCACCGAGCAGGGCCGAGGGTGTCTCTGTATAGATGGTGCGGGCAAGGGCGGGTGCGGATGAGGGGCTTTGGGAGAGCAATTCCAGTATCGCTTTTTCCCGAGCGCGGCGGTGTGTCACTAGCCAGTCGAGGCGTGCGGTCGGTTCTTCAACCGGCGCGCCGTGGCCCGGGTAAAACACGTGCCAATCGCGGGCTTGCAGGCGCGCGCAGGACCGCATGAAGTCTGTCAGATCACCATCAGGTGGAGATACCAGCGAAGAAGCCCAACCCATGACGTGATCTGCCGTAAAGCAGGCATCACCCCAGCCAAGGCTGATGTGATTACCTATGTGGCCCGGTGTGTGAATCACATCCAGCTCCCAACCGGCACCGGTAATGGTGTCGCCGTCGGCAACTATCTGGTCCGGAGAAAAAGCTGCATCAATGCCTTCACCGCCACCCACAGTGCCAGCGTCCGCCAATTGCTGCATGACGGTCGAGCGTCCGGCATCCGCCGTTCCAAATGCGATGACAGGCGCACCAGTTGCTTGCGATAGGCCCCTTGCCAGCGGGGAGTGGTCCAGATGTGTATGGGTTACAATGATGTGGCTGACATGTTGCTCAGGTTCTATGGCTTTTAGAATCGCGGATAGATGGGGCGGGCTGTCGGGGCCCGGATCAATCACGGCAATCGCGGTGTCGCCAAGCAGATAGGTATTCGTTCCGCGATACGTCATAGGTGACGGGTTCGGGGCAACGATGCGGCGCAGGCCGGTGGCAAGCGTTTGGGCCACGCCCACGGGCGGGTCGAAGTCATCAGGTGGCAGCATGGTTTGGCCTTTCGCTCAGGGCATTGACCGCTTAGGTTTAACCTATGTCTTTCGACTTGCTCAAACACTATGTGCCGCGCGGCATTTACGGGCGTGCAGCCTTGATCCTACTGCTGCCGGTGGTTTTCTTGCAGCTTGTTGTGACTGTGATATTCGCGCAGCGGCATTTCGAGGGTGTCACTCACCAGATGAGTGACACCGTTTTGCGTGAACTTGCGTTGGTTCTTCGGGTTGTCGACGAAGCGCCAAGCGCGGATGACGCGGTAAACGATGTCCAGACCCGACTTGGGCTGCTTGATTTCGAGATTGCGCCTGCGACGTTAATTTCCCCGCGAAATGACCTGCTGTGGTATGATTATTCAGGCAGGGTGCTGACGAAGCGGCTTTCGGAAAGGCTTGATGGTTTTAGGGCGGTTGATCTGGTCGAGAGCGGGGTGGTCAAGCTATATGTCGATAGCCCGCATGGGCTTTTGCGGGTTGATTTTGATCGCAGACGTATCTCGGCTTCCAACCCGCACCAGCTTTTTGTTTATACGATTGCTTTCGGCATCGTGATGACGCTGATCGCGATCATTTATCTGCGCAACCAGCTCCGCCCGATCAAACGGTTGGCGCGCGCTGCCGAGGCATTCGGGCGAGGGCGCCACATACCTTATTCCCCTGCCGGCGCTGTCGAATTGCGTGCTGCGGGTAATGCATTTGTCAACATGCGTAACCGGATCGAGCGTCACATAGAACAGCGGACCCTGATGTTGTCAGGGGTTAGTCATGATTTACGCACGCCACTAACGCGTCTGCGTCTGGGCCTTGCGATGCTGGATGAAGATGAGGCAGCGCCGCTGCTCCGCGACGTGGATGATATGCAAGGTATGCTGGATGAATTCCTGAGCTTCGCCAAAGGTGCCGCAGAGGGGGAGCCGACAGAAGTCGATCCGATTGCGATGGTCGCTGATATTGTGGAGGGCGCACAGCGGGCAGGGCGTGATGTGACCCTTATGGCGCGTGACGGTGCAGGGCAGGGGACGGTTCAGCTGCGCGAGGTCGCCATGCGGCGTGCTGTGGACAACCTTATCTCGAACGCGGTGCGATACGGCACACGGGCAGAGGTGTCAGTCATGCTGACGGACAAAACCCTGCGCATCCGCGTAGAGGACGATGGCCCGGGCATCCCTGAAGACCAGCACGAACAGGCCACGCGCCCGTTCACCCGTCTGGATCCGTCCCGGAATCAGGACAAGGGTGGTGGCGTGGGGTTGGGCCTTGCGATTGCGGTCGATGTGGCGCGCAGCCACGGCGGCGTGTTGCGTCTGGGCTCATCCGAAGCTTTGGGCGGTTTGCGTGCTGATATTGTTATCGCGCGCTAAGCCAACGAACAGTCGTAGCTGATTCTCTTGATGGGGCCAGCACATGCCCCTGACATGAGCGCGCTGCGGAAATAACAGCCACATTATCAGAAAAGTAGCGTTTCCCACAAAAACGGTTCGAAACCGGCTGTGTCAGACTTTCAAAATGGCGGATTTGGTAGGCCCGGCAGGACTTGAACCCGCAACCAAAGCGTTATGAGCGCTCTGCTCTAACCAATTGAGCTACAGGCCCGCCGTGGGTTTGGGTATTGTGCGGCGGCGGTTTCGTCAAGGGTTGGCGTTGCGACTTTTGCCTGAATGATTTAGATCGCAGGGCAACGGGGTTTTCAGCCAGAGGCTTTTGAGAATGAACGAGCGACAGAACGGGATCACCTACGCAGACGCGGGTGTGGATATTGATGCGGGTAACGCATTGGTGGAACGGATCAAGCCGGCAGCAAAGCGGACCAAACGTTCCGGGGTTATGTCAGGCTTGGGTGGCTTCGGCGCGCTGTTTGATCTCAAGGCCGCAGGCTATAACGATCCGGTGCTTGTTGCTGCGACAGATGGCGTCGGCACCAAGCTGCGGATTGCCATTGATACCGGTAATGTCGACGGTGTTGGCATTGATTTGGTGGCAATGTGTGTGAACGATCTGGTCTGCCAGGGTGCGGAGCCGCTGTTCTTCCTTGATTACTTTGCGACCGGCAAACTTGAGCTGGATACAGCAACCCGTATCATCGAAGGTATTGCCCTGGGATGTGAGCTGTCAGGCTGTGCGCTGATCGGCGGAGAAACGGCAGAGATGCCGGGGATGTACCCCGAAGGTGATTTCGACCTTGCAGGCTTTAGCGTCGGCGCAATGGAACGCGGCGGTACCTTGCCGCTCGACGTGGCCGAGGGCGACGTGTTGCTGGGTCTGGCCAGCGATGGTGTACACTCCAACGGTTACAGCCTTGTGAGGGTGATTGTTGAGCATTCGGGCCTTCAGTGGGATGACCCATGCCCGTGGGATGGTGGCACCTTGGGTGAGGTTCTGCTGAAACCAACACGGCTTTATGTGAAATCCGCACTCGCTGCGGCGCGCGCCGGTATGGTGCATGCGCTGGCCCACATCACTGGTGGCGGCTTGACCGAAAACCTGCCGCGTGTCCTGCCCGAGGGATTGGGCGCTGAAATCAACCTCAGCGCATGGGAGCTACCACCGGTATTCCGCTGGCTCACAGCGCATGGCGGCATGGATGAGCCCGAGCTGCTCAAAACCTTTAACGCTGGCATCGGAATGATCGTTGTCGTGCCTGCCGATAAAGCAGATGAAGCAGCCAAACTGTTGCGCGACGCTGGCGAGACTGTCTTTCACCTTGGTAAAGTGGTCGAGGGAGAAGGCGTTGTTTATGAGGGCAACCTCGTCTGATGGTTCGCGTTGCGGTGTTTATTTCGGGTGGCGGCTCCAACATGGTGTCGCTGCTTGAAGATATGGCGCGCGAAGGTCACGCAGGCACGCCTTGTGTCGTGCTGGCAAATAGTGCCGATGCTGGCGGGCTGGCTCGCGCTGAAGAACGCGGCGTGCCAACGGTTGTTGTGGACCATCGTCCGTTCAAAGGTGACCGCGCAGCTTTTGAAGCTGCGATCAACGCCGCGTTGGAGCCATTTGCACCCGACATGATCTGCCTTGCCGGTTTTATGCGGGTCCTAACCGAAGGTTTCATGGAACAATGGGCGGGCAAGATGCTTAACATCCATCCGTCATTGTTACCCAAATATAAGGGCCTGCATACCCATGCCCGCGCGTTGGAGGCGGGTGACGCTGTTCACGGTTGCACTGTGCACGAAGTAACGGCAGCGCTTGATGATGGTCCCATATTGGGGCAGGCGCAGGTCCCTGTATTGGCCGACGATACCCCCGAGACGCTGGCCGCACGGGTGTTGGAACAGGAACACAGGCTTTACCCTGCCGTGCTACGCCGATTTGTTGCCGGCGACCGTAGCCCATTGATTTTGCAAAGCTGACTGGTCAAACTGATGCGTATTCTGTACCGCTAGGACAGTCGAAGGAATTTTTCGTTTATGCGCACTATCACCACTACTGAAGAACTGGCCTCCTATTGTCAGGAAGCCGCCCAACACCCTTTTGTTACAGTCGATACAGAATTTCTGCGCGAGCGGACTTATTATTCAAAACTGTGTTTGATCCAGCTGGCAATGCCAGGAACGGATGACAGTGGTGCTGTACTGGTTGATCCATTGTCCGATGGCCTGTCGCTTGAGCCCCTCTACGAATTGTTTCGCGACACATCGGTTGTAAAAGTTTTTCATGCCGCACGGCAGGATCTGGAAATATTCTTTGTGGATGCAGAAGTCTTTCCCGAACCGCTGTTCGACACGCAGGTTGCTGCGATGGTCTGTGGTTTCGGTGAACAGGTCGGTTATGAGACACTGGTGCGCAAGATAACCAAGGAAGGTGTCGATAAAACCTCGCGCTTCACCGATTGGTCCCGTCGTCCGCTGACAGAAGCGCAAAAAACCTATGCTTTGGCAGATGTGACGCACTTGCGTCAGATCTACGAATTTCTGGCTGCCAAACTGGAAGAATCGGGCCGCCACAAATGGGTGGCAGAAGAACTCGAAGTGCTAACAAACCCCGGCACCTATGTCACAGCGCCTCAGGATGCGTGGAAGCGCGTAAAAACCCGCACGAACTCTGGACGGTTTCTGGCTATCGTGCGTGAACTGGCGGCGTTCAGAGAAGAATACGCCCAGACGCGCAATATCCCGCGTAGCCGTGTCTATAAAGATGATGCGCTTGTTGAACTGGCGTCGAACAAGCCGAAAAACCACGAAGAGCTTGGCCGCGCACGGCTGCTGCTGCGTGACGCCCGCAAGGGTGAGATTGCCGAAGGCATCCTGAAGGCCGTAGCCGCAGGGATCGCTTGCCCCAATTCTGATGTGCCACAGCCCGACCGCAGCCGCGAAAAGATGCAGGTTAATCCAGCACTTGCCGATCTGCTACGGGTTCTGCTGAAAGCCAAAACCGAAAGCTCAGGCGTTGCCGCGAAGCTTATTGCGACAGCGGCCGATCTTGATGCAATAGCTGCAGGCGAGCGTGACGTTCAGGCGCTGAGCGGATGGCGTTTGGAAGTCTTTGGCACCGACGCCATGGCCCTGTGCGGGGGCAAGATTGCCCTGACCGCAGTGGGGAATGATGTAAAGGTTGTGCCGGTTTAGCGGCGCGCCACCTGCGCGTTGCGCAAACCTTCAACGCGGATGGTGCGGACGCCTGCGAGATCCTGATTGGTGATCTTGCGCGCAGCCGTAACTACGCGTGTTGGCGGTGTCCCGATTGCGGTTGCACGGTCGGGCTCGATCCCTTCAAGACGGTAAGTCAACACACCATCGATAGGAAGCTCTTCCGCGTTTTCAGGTGTCAGACGGACCGCGTAAATACCCTGACGTGCTGCAAGGCCGCTGGCGCGGATGATGGCGCCGCCCGGGATGCGTTCAACCGTAAGATCGGTGATCTCGTCGAACGGCTTACCGGCATATGTTTCTGCTTTGTCACCGCGGCTGGCAAACAGGCCGCTTCTTTGCGGAATGAGCGGATTGACTGGCTTGTCATCCGCGACCGCGATGGTTTCGGACGCGCTGCGGCCGAACCAGTTTGCTGGATTGATCGCACTGTCGCGCACAAAGCCGCATGCTCCTACAGACAGGGATGCAACCAGAAGAACCGAAATGGAAATACGCATAGAACCTGCCGTGTGATACTGCCGTTGACTAGTGACCTAACCCATCCCCGCGCGCATGGGAAGAGGCAGGGCTGGACGTTTGGGTAAGTAAGCCCTACCTCAGGCCCAAATGCAAATGACAGGAGCGCATGATGGCTACCGCGCAATTTGAAGAACTGGTCGAAGATTTTGAATTTCTTGAGGATTGGGAAGACCGGTATCGCCATGTGATTGACCAGGGAAAATCAATGGAGGCCTTGCCAGAAGCACTGCGTGTGCCTGCGACCAAGGTGGATGGTTGTGCCAGTCAGGTCTGGCTGCATGCGGAAATGACCGGCGGCAAGCTGCATTTCGATGGCGCGTCTGATGCCATGATCGTCTCAGGGCTGATTGCCGTACTGCGGACGCTTTATAACGGTCTTACGCCTCAAGAAGTGTTGGCGGTTGATGCGCGTGCCGAATTGGGGCGGTTAGGGCTGAACGAGCATTTGTCGGCGCAGCGATCCAACGGGCTTACAGCCATGATCGAGCGGGTGCGCGAAACAGCTGCGCGTTCGGCTTAGGCTGTCGCGCTCAGAGGGTTTTCAGGGCTGTTTCCAGATCACCGTAACCAGTGAAGCGCCGTTCAAATTTCAGACCAAGGCGGTCGGCGCAGAGTTGCGCTTTTTGCGTAAGGGCAGGGTCATCTGTCTGGGCCTGATAGACCAGCTTTTCGTAATTCCCGAAGTACATGTCTCGTAATTGAGGATGCCGGTCCAACCCCATGGGTTTAATGATAAAAGCATCAAACTGTCTGACTAAAAAGTCAGTGAGGTAAAAGGTTGTGATCTCTTCCTTGCTGGTCTCCGAGAAGCGATCGTTGCCCTCAAAAAAGCTGTAGCAATGTGGCCCTGCGATCATCTGCACACCCAGCTCTTTACAGGCGGCTTCCAAGAGGCCTCCGGTGCCGCAATCGGCGTAGGCTATGAAGATATCGTCATATGTGTCGCGGTGTTTGGCAACGCAGTTGCGCACGGCATCTGTAATCTTATCGGGGTAAAGGTGATAGTTTGCGGGCAGGCAGGTGAGGTCCAGATGGGTCCAGCCGTTGGCATTCTTCAGATCAATAATCTCGCGGGCCAATGCACCACAGGCAATGATCAGTATCTTGCCCCGCGGTGTGTCCAGCGGCAGGCCGGTTTCTGTGAGATCGCTATCGCTGATGTTCATTTGTAAAGCTTTCGCAATCCGAGTGCTGCGATCAGGCTGGCCGGTAGGGCAGCGGCAAAGACTGCGGGGCCGCCCAGAGTCAGGAGCCAGATGGTTACTCCCGCGGCGGCGATGACCGCAATCAGCATTGTGAGGAAGGGCATCAAGGGCACAGGCATCTCCATTCTATAATCAAAGATAGGGGGCCGGTGGTCATGAAAAAAGGCCCCGCAGGTGCAGGGCCTTCAATTGATCACTTTGCCAGCGTCATGCGTTCTGGCTGTTATGCTTGCGACCGACCCATTCCTTGGCGGTCTCGACAGCCACGGCGGCATCGCGGCAGTATGCGTCCGCGCCAATGGCTTTCCCGAATTCTTCATTCAGCGGTGCGCCGCCAACCAGAACGATGTAATCATCGCGAATGCCTTGCTCTACCATCGTGTCGATCACGACCTTCATGTAAGGCATTGTGGTTGTAAGCAGGGCAGACATGCCCAGAATATCGGGGCCTTCTGTTTCCATGGCTTCCAGATAGGCCTCGACCGAGTTGTTGATCCCAAGATCAACCACTTCAAATCCTGCACCTTCCATCATCATGCCGACAAGATTTTTGCCGATGTCGTGGATATCGCCTTTCACCGTTCCAATGACCATTTTGCCCACGCGCGGGGCGCCGGTTTCGGCCAGCAGCGGCTTGAGGATAAACATGCCGCCCTTCATCGCGTTGGCGGCCAGAAGTACTTCTGGCACAAAAAGGATGCCATCACGGAAGTCCGCCCCAACGATTGTCATGCCGCCAACAAGCGCTTTGGTCAGCACATCATATGGGGCCCAGCCGCGGGCGATCAGGATGTTGACGCCTTCTTCGATCTCTTCTTTGAGACCGTCGTAAAGATCGTCGAACATCTGTTGGACAAGTTCGTCGTCGTCGAGTTCAGACAGGATGATTTCGTCTTCGTCAGACATGGCTTTCCCTTTTCTTGGCGGGCCGCTGGGCCTTGCATAAATCTCTTTTGTCAGACCGTGGTGAAAATACTAAAGCATTTGCGACCTGACAGGCGCAAGCCGCGACTTGTTGCCGCGGATCATGCCACGCTTTTCTGCGATCAAAGCGCAATTTCTTGTGCCGGATCAGCTGCGGCGTCTACCGCGACGTGGCGCGCGCGTTGGTCCAGCGCCGTCAGTGCCGTCGCTTTCTGATGAAAAGCCGCCCAAGGCCGCGGTGATTTCTTCCAGTTCGGGTGCCGACCCTTTGGGTGTCGTGTCCAATGCTTCGCGCATGGCTTCGAGGTGGGATGGCATCGTGCCACAGCAGCCACCGATGATCTGAGCGCCGCAGTTGCGTGCCATAACGGCATATGTCGCCATCAGCTCAGGCGTGCCGTCATAGTGGATGTGCCCTTCGTGATATTTAGGGATACCCGCATTGCCTTTTGCAATGATGGGCAGTTTGCCGTCCTTTGCCGCAAACCCAAGCACTGTGCGCAGCAGGTCTGACGCGCCAGTACCGCAGTTCGCGCCATAGGCCGCCGGTGCATTTTCGATTTCTTCAACCATGTCCACCATGCCGGCGGAAGTCATGCCCATCATTGTCCGCCCGGCTGTGTCAAAGCTCATCGTGCCGACCCAAGGCAGGCCCGCCAACGCAAAGCCTTCCGCGGCGGCGCGGTATTCCTCAGGGGCGGAAATCGTCTCAAGCCAGCCAACGTCTGCACCGCCGGCTTTTAGGCCATCAGCGGTTTCGTGGAACATCTCGACGGCATTAGCGTGGCTGAGTGTGCCAACCGGCTCCATAATTTCGCCCGTTGGCCCGACGGAGCCTCCGACGATCACCTTGCGTCCAGCTGTATCTGCGACTTCGCGTGCAAGTTCGGCAGCGACACGGCTTAGCTCATGGGCGCGGTTCTGCGCGTTGTGGAGTTTCAGTCGCGAAGCGTTTGCACCAAAGCTGTTGGTCAAAAACACGTCCGAACCTGCATTCACGGCCCCGCGATACAGGGTCAGGATGTTCTCCGGCTTGTCTGTATTCCAGAACTCCGGTGGTTCCCCTGACATCAGTCCCATATTGAACAGGTTGGTGCCGGTTGCACCATCGGCCAACAGGTAACCTTTTTCGGCAAGAAGATCGGACAGGGGATTGGACATGTTTTAGCATCCTTAAATGGGCGTATCGGGTCATTTCACGCAGTGGAATTCAAGGCAAGCTCATATTTCTCATCTTGTTTATGAGCCAACTTGACAGCCAACAGTGCGGGAGCATGCAATACCCACCCTGTCGTGAACAGTCATTAATCAACAAACAGGCTCTACGTGAAAAAAAGCGTTTGAGCGAAGCGCAACAGACATAGGCGGGTGCAGAGGGCATTTATTGTCGCCAAAGCTGGGATTATTGCCTGCTACAGTTTGTGCCGTCAGGCGGCAGATTGTTTGATGCCGACATTGTACAGTATTCCTTCATCTCGCTGTCCTGTCTTGGCGTCTCGCTGGGGGGGCGGGGTTTCGCTGACTTTGTTTGCAACTTTATAATGCGCGGGTCGCATGTTGGCGGGATGCAATGCGGTGTGCTTGCAGCAAGGCTTCGACTGCCCTAAGAGGGGGCGACAGGGCGGCGGGACTCCCCCGCGCCTAAACAGACAGGGGACGCCCATGGCCCGCCGCAAGAAAATCTACGAAGGCAAAGCAAAGATTCTCTATGAAGGCCCAGAGCCGGGAACGATTGTTCAGTACTTCAAAGATGATGCCACTGCTTTCAATGCGCAAAAGAAAGACGTCATTGACGGCAAAGGTGTGCTAAATAACCGTTTGTCCGAGTTTTTTATGACCGGTCTGAACCAGATTGGCGTGCCGACGCACTTTATCAAACGTCTCAACATGCGTGAACAACTGGTCCGTCAGGTCGAGATCATTCCGCTGGAAGTGATTGTGCGCAACTACGCGGCAGGCACTATGTCCAAGCGTTTGGGCATCGAAGAAGGCACGCAGCTGCCGCGGCCGATCGTCGAATATTGCTACAAAGATGATTCCCTTGGTGATCCTCTGGTTACCGAAGAACATATTGCTGCGTTCGGCTGGGCCACGCAGCAGGACATGGACGATATTCTCAGCCTCGCGCTGCGGGTTAACGACTTTATGTCCGGTATAATGATGGCTGTCGGCATCCGCCTGGTAGATTTCAAGATTGAGATTGGTCGCGTTTACGACGGTGACTTCCAGCGGTTGATCATCGCAGATGAGATTTCGCCGGACAGCTGCCGGTTGTGGGATATCGAATCCGGTCGCAAGCTCGACAAAGACGTGTTCCGCCGCGATCTTGGTTCGCTGACCGATGCCTATACGGAAGTCGCGCAGCGCTTGGGCGTGATGCCTAAGAACTCCGGTCCGGTAACAAAGCCTACATTGATCAACTGACACCGGGTCGGTTGAAGTTATTTGGCAAAACGAAGAAGAGGGACGCGCCATGAAAGCACGGGTGCATGTGATGTTGAAGAACGGGGTTCTGGACCCACAGGGTGAGGCCGTGCGCCATGCTCTGGGTGCGATGGGCTTTGATGGCGTGCAGGGTGTGCGCCAGGGCAAAGTGATTGAACTGGATCTGGCCGAAGGTTCTACACAGGCTGACGTTGAACAGATGTGTGAAAAACTTTTGGCCAACACGGTCATCGAAAGCTACACGGTGGAGATGGTCTGATGCGCGCAGCGGTAGTTGTATTTCCCGGCTCCAACTGTGATCGCGATCTCGCGGTCGCCTTTGAACAGGCGGGCGCCGATGTCACGATGGTTTGGCACAAGGATAGTGAACTGCCGCAGGGCATTGATGTTGTTGGTATACCCGGCGGCTTTTCCTATGGCGATTACCTGCGCTGCGGTGCGATTGCTGCAAACTCTCCCATCTGTAAATCTGTCGCAGCACATGCAGGGCGCGGCGGCTATGTCATGGGGATTTGCAACGGCTTTCAGGTGCTTACTGAAACAGGCCTTCTGCCCGGCGCGCTTTTGCGCAATGCCGGTCTGAAATACATCTGCAAGACGGTTGGCTTGAAGGTTGTTACCTCTGCCTCTGACTTTACCGCTGGTTACAACGCTGGCGATGTGATCGACATTCCGATTGCACATCACGATGGCAATTATTTCGCTGATGCAGAAACGATTGCCACGCTGAAAGGCGAGGATCGTATCGCCTTTACCTACACGGACAATCCAAACGGGGCGCAGGCGGACATTGCCGGTATCCTGTCGGAAAACCGCCGTGTCCTTGGCATGATGCCACACCCCGAGCGTGCGGCCGATGCTGGCCACGGTGGCACTGACGGGGTGGCGCTCTTCCGCGCATTGGCAGGGGCGCTGACGACTGCTTGACTTGAGCGCGCGCTGCCCTGTGGTAGTGTGTCACAATGAGCACTGATAACATCGCCACAACACCGCCCTGGCAACCCGCTGCGTTTAGCTGGCGGGTTCGCATCGGTTTGGCGGTGATGCTTGTTTTTGCCGTTGCCGTCATTTCGGTGACCAACCGTTTGCTGACAGACCGTTTTACCGAAAGTACCCGTAACCGTGCTGAATTGCGTATCGCGCTCTACGGCGGCAACCTCTTGGCCGAACTACGCCAGAACGCGATCGTGCCGCAGCTGTTGGGCCGTGACCCGACGTTGATTTCAGCACTTGAAAGCGCGGATTACACGCTTTCGACACAGCGGCTGATCTCCTTCGTTGAAGAGATCGGTGCGGCGTCCTTGATGCTGCTCGACACGGACGGCCGGACGGTTGCCGCTACAGACCGCAACCGGATCGGGGCAGCGCATCGGTCCCAGCCCTATTTCGTCGATGCAATCCGGTCTAATACGACCATTTTCAGCGTAACCCGTGATGAAACGGGCGGCTACGGCTTTTTCTACTCTCGCCGCATCCAGAATGGCGGCACGACGGTGGGCGTTATCGCCGTCGAGGTCGATCTCAAGAAGTTCGAGCGCGCGTGGGCGGGGATCTCGGATGCGGTTATTGTGCTGGACAGCAACGAAGAAATCCTGCTGGCCACCGAACCGCGCTGGCGCGGCAAGACAGAAGCGGAAGCACTGGAAAATCAAACTCCGCAAAGCGCGATCGAACGTGCCATTCAGGCCACCGCTGATTGGACCGCATTGCCCCCCGATGCCTACCTGCGCGGCGAAGCTGTGATGCGGCTGGATGCGCGGGTGAATTTTCGCGGATGGCGGATGGTCAGCTACACCACCTATGCCAGCGTGCGCGAACGGGTGAATGGCGTTCTGGCCCTCGAAGTCATGGGCTTTGCGATTCTTCTGGCGCTGACTTTCTATTTTCTGAGCCGCCGAACCGCGGGTCGCGCTGCTATTTTTCAACGTGAATCGGCAGAGCTTCGCGCATTGAACGCAGCACTACAGCGGGAAATTGCTGAGCGTAAGCGTGTGCAAGAGACGCTTGCAGTGGCAGAACAAACGCTTGAACAGTCTAGTAAATTGGCCGCGCTAGGCGAGATGTCGGCGGCGGTAAGCCATGAGCTGAACCAGCCACTGGCCGCGATGAAGACATATCTGGCGGGCGCACGGCTGCTGTTGCAGCGCAACCGACCCGAGGAAGCGCTAAGCTCATTCGGGCGGATTGATGATCTGATCGAGCGTATGGGCGCGATCACCAGACAGCTCAAATCCTATGCCCGCAAGGGCCAGGAGGTGTTTTCACCTGTCAACATGGCTGACGCGCTGGCATCGGCATTGTCGATGATGGAACCGCAGTTGCGGCAGCGGCAGGTACAGATTGTACGGATACTGCCGGATGAACCCGTATATACTCTTGGTGACAGGATGCGGATCGAACAGGTTTTGGTTAACCTCTTGCGGAACGCACTGGATGCCACCAAATCAGAAAGACACCCGAAAGTTGAGATCATCTTGAGTGCGGGGGAAACGGTAACATTGACGGTGCGTGACAACGGCCCCGGTATTGAGGACTTGGATGCGCTGTTCGAGCCGTTTTATACAACCAAGCAGCCCGGCGACGGGGTCGGTCTTGGCCTTGCGATCTCTTCGGGGATTGTAAGCGATCTGGGTGGTCGGTTGACAGCCCGGAACGGGCAGGGCGGCGGCGCAGTATTCGAGATGCAATTGCCGTTCTATGACGGCACACAGGAAACAAAGGCGGCGGAATAAATTATGGCACAGGCGATGAAGATTGCGATTGTCGACGATGAAAAAGATATGCGCCAGTCAATCAGCCAATGGCTGGCTTTGTCGGGATACGACACAGAAACGTTTGCCAGCGCGGAAGACGCGCTCAAGGTATTGGGCCCTGATTATCCGGGTATCGTGATTTCGGACATCAAGATGCCGGGCATGGACGGGATGCAGTTTTTAAAGAAGCTGATGGGCAGTGACAGCGCGTTGCCTGTGATTATGATCACAGGTCACGGTGATGTTCCAATGGCCGTTGAAGCAATGCGTGTTGGCGCCTTTGATTTCTTGGAAAAGCCGTTCAATCCGGACCGGATGAGCGAGCTGGCCAAAAAAGCGACAGCAACGCGCCGTCTGGTGATGGATAACCGTTTGCTGCGTCGAGAACTAAGCGATGGCGGCCAGCTGATGAAAAAGCTCATTGGTCAAAGCCCGGTGATGGAGCGTTTGCGCGAGGATATTCTCGATCTTGGGCAGGCGGATGGACATGTCCTGATTGACGGTGAAACAGGTACAGGCAAAACATTGGTGGCGCACGCGCTGCACGCTGTCGGTAGCCGTGCTGGCAAGAAATTCGTGCTGGTAAGTGCATCTGCCTATGAAGAAGACGCTCTGAGCAAGCGTCTGTTTGGTCCGATGCAGCCCGAAGACGCGCAACTGCCGGCCATCGAAGAGGCGCGCGGCGGAACCTTGGTGCTGGAAGATGTCGAGGCGCTAAGCGAGACACTTCAAGCACGTCTGTTGTCGGTTATTAACGAACAGGGCACGCCGGCGGAGACGCGGATCGTGGCCATCTCAAACCTGCAAGAAGCGGGCCGTACGTCTGAAGATGTTCTGCGTTCAGATCTTTTTTACCGGCTGGCGGCATTGCGGATCACGGTGCCGCCGTTGCGCCAGCGCGGCGAAGACATTCTGACCCTTTTCACCCGCCTGAGCGACCAGTTCGCCGAGGAGTACGGATGTGATGCGCCACAGGTCACCGCGCAAGAGGCCGCGCAGCTGTTGCAGGCCCCGTGGCCGGGCAATGTGCGTCAACTCATCAACGTGGCAGAGCGTGCCGTCCTCCAGTCGCGCCGCGGCTCTGGCACGATCGCATCGCTGCTGATGTCGGACCATGATGAAATGCAGCCGGTGATGACGACAGAGGGCAAGCCTCTTAAGGAATATGTAGAAGCGTTCGAGCGGATGCTGATCGACAACACGATGCGCCGTCACAAAGGCTCTATCTCATCCGTGATGGATGAGCTGTGCCTGCCACGCCGCACGCTGAATGAGAAGATGGCCAAATACCAACTCCAGCGGTCGGATTATCTCTGAGCGAAGGATTAAATCAAAGAAAAAGGGGCGCCAGAACGGTGCCCCTTTTGCTATTTGGTCTTTCGGGGACTGTTCGGAAAATCAGCCGCCTCCAAGTTTGTACATCTGGGTCGGATTGCCTTCATCATCTGTGCGGCACATCCAGCGCTCCTGAAGTGCGGGTACGTCGACGATGAACTGGTTGATTTCGACAATCGGCAATGTGGTGTTGAGCTGTGCGGTTGCATCGCCTGTCTGCTCTTTGATCACCGCCACACATTTGCGGTTGGCGCGTGCATCACGGCGTACATCGGGATCGGGATCAAATTCGGCTGGATCACAGGCCGCGAGGGCCAAAGTTGCCATGCTCGCGAAAAGGGCAGGGCGTGCAAGAAATCGCATATTGTCTCCTAGATGTTAGCGGCGCGCGCGAATGCGCCCTGATTGTTGCAGAAAACCGTAAGGGCAAATTATACGAACGGCAACATGCCTCGGGGTGGTTTTCGGGGCCAATCCTTTGCCGGAATTCACCGTGAAGTGTAATTTAGGTGGTCTGAGGCATGATTGCCCATTGTGTTTGCCGCGCTCGTCCTTTTATCTAGGGGGATGGGCTGCTGTGGATAAACACAGCACTTAGAGCCCGATGAAGAGTTTCGCTGCTGCCTTTTGGCACACCGCCTGAGTGCAGCAGACCGATTGGCCGGAAACGGCGAAGAGACGCTGATGGACATCTAGGGTTTAACGCCTGAAATGACACAGTTTTTAATGGATGCGCGGCGCACCTTGCACAACAAGGCAGTGATCCCGCATCGGAGAAGAACCGCGATGACGCGCGCAAACGCTGATAACAGTTTCGGAGGTGGCCCCTTGGGCCGCACCGCTGCGCCGTCCCACATCGCCCTGACAAGACACTCGGCCCTGCGAGCAGCCCCCCCCGGGAGGCCTGCGCGTGCGCGCCCGTGCAAAAGAGTAAAATGCCTAAGAAAATGCTTATCGATGCCACCCACGCGGAAGAAACCCGCGTTGTTGTGGTGGACGGAAACAAGGTCGAAGAATTCGATTTCGAATCTGAAAACAGACGCCAGCTAGCCGGTAATATCTATCTCGCCAAGGTGACGCGCGTTGAGCCGTCATTGCAGGCGGCTTTTGTGGACTACGGTGGGAACCGCCACGGCTTCCTCGCGTTTTCGGAAATTCATCCGGACTATTACCAGATTCCCGTTGCAGACCGTGAGGCGCTGCTGGCGGAAGAACGTGCGTATGCTGAAGCGCAAGCCGCCAAGGATGAAGAAGACGAAAAGCCCAAGCGCCGGACGCGGTCGCGGTCTCGCAAGCCTAAGGCTGCCGAGGCGGCAACGGATGACGCCAAGACATCAACAGACATTGATGGCATGGAGACCGTTGATCTGGACGCGGATGAAGTAGAAGTCGCAGAAGGCGAAGCTTCTTCTCCGATGGAGCGGGTCAAAGAAACACCGGTAGAGACGCCAGCAGAAACAGCTGATGCCGATGAAGAGGGCTCTGACGATCAGGACGATGCGGAAGGCGATGCAACTGCTGATGCCTCTGACAAGGACGAGAATATCGAATCTGTCGCCGACGAGGACGACAGCGAAGATATCCGTCCGGTGCGCAAACCCCGTCCACGCCGTTACAAAATCCAGGAAGTGATTAAAGTACGCCAGATCCTGCTGGTTCAGGTCGTCAAGGAAGAGCGCGGCAACAAAGGCGCTGCCCTGACCACTTATCTTTCACTGGCTGGCCGTTACTGCGTTCTGATGCCAAACACCGCGCGTGGTGGTGGTATCTCGCGCAAGATCACGAACGCTGTTGACCGCAAAAAGCTGAAAGAGATCGCGCAAGAGATCGAAGTGCCTCAGGGTGCTGGACTGATTGTGCGTACTGCCGGCGCCAAGCGGACCAAAGCTGAAATCAAGCGGGACTATGAATATCTGCAACGCATGTGGGAGCAAATCCGCGAGCTGACGCTGAAATCCATAGCACCTGCGAAAATCTACGAAGAAGGCGATCTGATCAAACGGTCGATCCGTGACCTCTATAACCGCGACATTGACGAGGTGTTCGTAGAAGGTGAGCGCGGCTACCGCATCGCCAAGGACTTCATGAAGATGATCATGCCGTCCCATGCGAAGAACGTAAAACGCTATGAGGAAAACCTGCCGCTGTTCGCGCGGTATCAGGTCGAATCCTACCTGTCAGGCATGTTTAATCCTACGGTTCAGCTGCCCTCTGGTGGTTATATCGTGATTGGCGTGACTGAGGCGCTTGTCGCCGTCGACGTAAACTCGGGCCGTGCCACCAAGGAAGGCAGCATTGAGCAGACCGCGCTCAAGACCAACCTTGAGGCCGCAGCCGAAGTTGCGCGTCAGCTGCGCCTGCGCGACCTTGCAGGACTGATCGTGATCGACTTCATCGACATGGACGAGCGTAAGAATAACGCTGCCGTCGAAAAAATGATGAAGGATAAGCTCAAGACTGATCGTGCGCGCATACAGATTGGCCGCATTTCGGGCTTTGGCCTGATGGAAATGTCCCGCCAGCGTCTGCGTCCCGGCATGATCGAGGCGACAACACAGCCTTGTACTGCCTGCCACGGCACTGGCCTCATCCGGTCGGATGACAACCTTGCCCTGGCGATCCTGCGGACCATCGAAGAGGAAGGTACACGCCGCCGTTCACGCGAGGTGCTGATTAAGGCGCCTGTCGGCATTGCCAATTTCCTGATGAACCAAAAGCGCGAACACATCGCCAACATCGAAATGCGCTATGGTCTTAGCGTGCGGATCGAAGGGGACCCGCATTTGGTAAGCCCTGATTTCTCTATCGAGAAATTCAAGACTGCTACGCGTGTTGTACAACAGCTCTCGCATGTCGTGTCGGTTGATACGTCTTTGATGGACGAGATCGACGAAGCGGATGCAGCCGAGGCAGAAGCCGCAGAAGCGGCGGCCGAAGCAGAGAACGTCAGCGAAACACGTCCGGATGCAGCCACCCCCGCCCAAGAGGATGGTGAGGACAAGCCAAAGCGCAAACGTCGCCGGAGACGGCGCAGCCGTGGTGGCCGCTCTACGTCGGATGATCAGCAGTCGGACGAGAACCAGTCTGGTGAAAGCCAGTCCGGTGAAAGCAAGTCTGAGGGAGACGACACTGCCAAGACCGACTCAGATCAACCTGCTCCGGAAACTGTCGATGCGACTGCCGAAGAAGCGGCCAAGCCGAAGCCACGCAGCCGTTCTCGTAGCCGCAAGCCGAAGGCAGAGCCTGTTGCTGTAGACGCACCGCAGGAAACCTCCGAAGCGCCTGCAGAAGCAGCTGCCGAGGAAGCACCAGCAGTTGAGGAAAAGCCCAAGCCCAAGCGGACCCGTGCGCCGCGCAAGCCAAAAGCGGCGCCTGTAGCTGAAGCGGAAGAAACTCCTGCGTCTGAGGGCGCCGCAGTTTTGGATGCGCCTGCTGATCCAGTGGCAAAGGCCGAACCTAAGCCAAAGGCGACGCGCAAGCCGCGCACCACCACGAAAAAGACAGCGCCGAAGAAGGCCGAAGAACCGGCTGAGGCCGTTGCTCCCGTCGAGGCACCCGTGGCGGTACCGGTTGCCGCGCCAGAACCCGCGCCCGTTGCGGCACCTGAGCCGGTTGCCGAAAAGGTTCAAGCACCAGAACCGGTAGCAGAGCCTGAGGTGAAGGCCGAAGAAGAACCGGCAAAGCCGCGGCGCAAGGGCTGGTGGTCACTTGGCAGTCGCTAAACGCTGGATGATCTGAAACAACAAAAAGGCAGGCTTTCGGGCCTGCCTTTTTCGTTTGACGGGGCGGGCGGTTCAGCCTGCTTTTTCAATCACATAGATTTGCGTATCGCCATCTGCACTGCTTTCCACCAGCGTGTGACCGGCCTCTGTACAGAAGTGCGGTACATCGATCACTGCAGCAGGATCATCGGCACGCATACGCAGCCTGTCACCCGAATTCAGCGACTGCAGTCGCTTGCGTGCTTTAAGTACGGGCAGGGGGCACAAAAGCCCTGTGGCATCAAGATCATGTATCATGCGCCAAGATGTAGGCCGCATGTTACAGCCTGTCCACAGCCTTGTGACAACGTGACAGGTGACGACAGGCCCAACAGAGTATACCTGTGAACCATGTTTGGAATCGACCTTATTGACGCAAGTCTTTTGCCCGCGATCATCGTGGCCCTGCTGGCCGGTGTGATCAGCTTTTTGTCGCCTTGTGTGCTGCCGATTGTGCCGCCTTACCTGGCCTACATGAGCGGGGTGAGCCTGAATGACATGAGCTCGGTCAGCGCCGCGCGGCGCCGTGCGATTGTGGCTGCGCTGTTCTTTGTCATGGGGCTCAGTACGGTTTTCTTGATCCTCGGATTCACGGCGTCGGCCTTCGGGGCGTTCTTTCTTCAAAACCAGATACTCTTTAGCCAGATTTCTGGCGTTGTGGTGATCATTTTTGGTATCCATTTTCTTGGTATCTTCCGTATTCCTTTCCTCGACCGCGAAGCGCGGATGGATGCAGGCGATAAAGGAGGCTCCTCATTTGGCGCCTATCTTTTGGGGCTGGCTTTTGCGTTTGGCTGGACGCCCTGTATCGGTCCGCAACTTGGCGCTATCCTGTCCTTGGCTGCGTCCGAAGGTTCGGTCTCGCGTGGCACGCTTTTGCTGGGCGTATATGCGCTTGGCCTCGGGATTCCCTTTCTGTTGGCGGCTATGTTCATGACCCGCGCCGTAGGGGTGATGAACAAGCTCAAACGCCACATGAAAGCGATTGAACGGGTCATGGGATTGCTGTTGTTGATCGTCGGTATTGCCATGCTCACTGGCGCCTTCTCGACCTTTAGCTTCTGGTTGCTAGAGACCTTTCCAGCGCTTGGAAGTCTGGGCTAACGCCAAGGGTCTTACTTTGGCCGATAACCCGCGTTAGCATGGGTCAAACAAATATGAGGCCCGAGCAGACCCATGGCTGCCCCCCGCACAACCGTGTCCCGTCGGCGGGTGTTCTACATCCCCGGTTATGACCCGATCCATCCCCGCCGCTACCGCGAGCTTTACCGAAAGGAATCCGCCTTGCAGGCAGGTATTTCCGGCTATGGTATTTCATTGTCCGCGCGGCAGGGCGGCGTGCGATATGGCTGGGATGTCAAAGGCTTGATCGATGGCGTGGATGTGGATGCTTCGGTGGATGTGTTGGTTTGGTCCGACATCGTGCGCGACAGTATGGATACCTCAATCCTTGCCACTTACTGGCAACTTTTGCGCACCGCATGGGTCTATATCAGCACCGGAGCATTGGGCCGCCTGATGCGGTTACGCAAAGGGCCCGTCATCGCCGCGCTTTACCCGGTGGGCATGTTGCTGATCCAGCTGCTTGTCGCCGTGGCGGCGGCCTTTGCCGTTAACTGGACAGGAAAACATCTGCTGGTGCCGCTGATGGGTCCCTGGGGGCAGGCAATAGCGGTAGGCGCATCCGTTGCTGTTGCGATCTGGCTTTTGAACTGGTTCAAGGCCAAAGATGGTAAGTTCTTTGCCTACTACCTGATGCATGATTACGCCTATGGCGCATCGACGCGTGGTGCCAATATGCCCGAATTGGAACGCCGTATTGGGGAATTTGCCGATGCCATTGCCGAAGCGTTGGCAGATGACGTGGATGAGGTTTTGGTCGTTGGCCATTCCTCTGGCGCGCATCTAGGCGTTTCTGTGTTGGCCGATCTGATCCGCGCAGGCCGCGTGCCACCGGATGGTCCCGCGCTTGGGTTTCTGAGCTTGGGGCAAGTGGTCCCGATGGTCTCTTTTTTGCCCGATGCCCACCGCCTGCGCGCTGATCTGGCCTATCTCAGCGTCACTGACGCGCTTACCTGGATAGATGTAACTGCCCCCGGTGACGGGTGTGCCTTTGCGCTATGCGATCCGGTCAGCGTGAGTGGCGTTGCGCCAGAGGGCAAACGCTGGCCACTGGTGTTCTCTGCGGCCTTTACCCAATCTCTTAGCCCCGAGCGTTGGAAGGCACTGCGCTGGCGGTTCTTCCGGTTGCACTTTCAGTATATGTGCGCCTTCGATATGCCCCGCGATTATGATTACTTCCAAATTACGGCTGGCCCTATGACCCTTGCCGACCGTTATGCAGGGCGTCCAGCGTCCAAATCGCGGATTGAGGAACCTGTGAACAAATTCACGAGCATGGCCGCATGATCCTGCCACCCAAACCGCAGAGTAGGCCGGATAAAGTATCGCTCTGGCGTTATGCCAGATTGTTCCGGTCAGATATTTTGTCAGCCCAGCCCGCACGGTTATACCGCGCGTGGATGGCTGAGTTTCGCACGCCGTTTTTTCGGAGCTATCTGATCAATCAACCTGATCTGGTGCAGCGCGTACTGAAAGAGCGGCCAGATGACTTTCCGAAATCCGACCGCGTCAACGAAGGGCTGCGCCCGCTTTTGGGGAATTCGGTGTTTGTCACCAATGGCGAGACATGGAAGCGGCAGAGGCGTATTATTGATCCCGCATTCGAAGGAGGCCGCCTGCGCGAGACTTTCCCCGCCATGTGGGACGCAGCAGAGGCGGCTGCGGCCCGGCTTGCTGTTCAGGATGGCCAGACGATAGAGATCGAAGAAGAGACAAGCCATGCAGCAGCGGATGTGATTTTCCGGACACTGTTTTCGTTGCCGATTGACCACCATCTGGCGCGCGATGTTTTTGAAGAATTCCGTGCCTATCAACGGAGCCAACCCATTCTGAACCTTGCAGCTCTTGTGCCGCTACCGCGCTGGATGCCGCGGCTATTTCGCCGCGATACCAAACGCAGTGCTGCCCGTATTCGCGCGCTCATCACCCAACTTACCCAACAACGTGCCGATGACATCGCGGCCGGGACAGCGCCTGCGGATTTGGCGACCAAGATCATGATGACCCCAGATCCTGAAACAGGCGAAACTTTCACCACCGATGAAATGGTGGATCAGGTGGCGATCTTTTTTCTTGCCGGTCATGAGACAAGCGCCTCAACGCTGGCCTGGGCGCTATATCTTATGGCGCTTTATCCCGAATGGCAGAACAGGCTAGCGCAAGAGGCCTCAGCGCTGGATACCTGCAACTTTAGCGTTATGGGAAAGCTGCGCCTGAGTCGCGATGTGTTTCGTGAAACCCTAAGGCTCTATCCGCCGGTCCCGATGATGGTGCGCGAAAACAGCTGCCCGGAAAATATGCGCAGCCGTGAGATTAGCACAGGCTCTCAGCTTGTGATCAGCCCGTGGCATCTGCATCGGCATACGCGTTTATGGGACAATCCCGATGGATTTGATCCGGACCGCTGGCAGACCGAGAACGGAAAGGCCTGCCAGCGTGACGCGTTCATTCCTTTCAGCGCAGGTGCGCGGGTCTGTCCCGGTGCAGGTTTTGCGATGATCGAAGGGCCGTTGATCCTAAGCCGGATTTTGCGCGACTATCAGGTCGAGGCGGGGCCAGTGCCTGTGCCTGTCGCACATCTGACCGTCCGGGCCAAAAATGGCATACGCCTCAAAATCAGACGCCGTGAGCGCTAACAGGGTCAAAGCGACTAGCGCTGTTGGAGCGAACGCTTTAGAAGAGGCGACAATTGGTTTCCAGCTTACAAAGGCAATATTCATGTCCGCAAAAGACGCACAACGCACCCGCATCGCAACAGCACCCGGTTTTATTGCCGCGCTGGACCAATCTGGTGGGTCGACGCCTAAAGCATTGCAACAATACGGTGTTGAGCCGTCAGACTATTCTGGAGATGCCGAGATGTACGCCGCCGTGCACGCCATGCGCAGCCGCATTATTCTGTCGGACCCTTTCACCTCTGAAAAAGTTCTGGGCGCCATCCTGTTTGAGCGGACGATGGACAGCGATATCAATGGCAAACCCACAGCACAGATATTGTGGGAAGAGCGCGGCGTGGTCCCATTTCTGAAAATCGATAAAGGTCTCGCGGATGAGGCAAACGGTGTTCAGCTGCTCAAACCGATGCCTGATCTGGATGCTTTGTTGGCTAAGGCCAATGAGAAGGGCATCTTTGGCACGAAGGAACGCTCGCTTATTCTTGAGGCCAACGCGCAAGGCATCGCGGATGTGGTTGCCCAGCAGTTCGAGGTGGCAAAGCAAGTGGCTGCCGCCGGGCTGGTGCCGATTGTCGAGCCCGAAGTTCACATCGACAGCGCTACCAAGGCAGAGGCAGAGGGTATGCTGGAAGCCGAAATAATAAAGCATCTGAATGACTTGCCAGATGGTGTTGATGTTATTCTTAAGCTGACGATTCCGACAAAGGCGGGTCTGTACGACGCTGCCGCGGATCACCCGCGCGTCTTGCGCGTGGTCGCATTGTCGGGCGGTTACTCTACCAACAAAGCATGTGATCTTCTGAGCCAAAACCACAAGATGATCGCGAGCTTTAGCCGTGCCTTGGCCGAAGGGTTGAGCGTCAAGATGAGCGATGCAGAGTTTGACGCAGCGCTTGGCCGGAACATCGACCAGATCTTTGCGGCATCGGTTGCCTAAGGCGCTGAGATTTCAAATATCAAACGGACACCTCTAGGAAATCTCCTAGAGGGTCATGCAGATGTAATAGTTTTTTGGAAACGGGATGATTTGATCAGCGTTTTCTAGAACGTAGATTGCAACAGATCACTCTGCGAAAATTTTCATAAAGATTATACTAATCGGATCGCGGCAAACGATCCTTCAAACTTGCCAAAACATAGACGCGGATGGCCGAGGCCAATCCGCTGTCCATTCCACGCTTTGCATCAATTTCGGCAACTAGTGCGTTGATTGGCATGGATTTTAATCGCGCAATTGCGCGTAGCTCTGCCCAGAATGGAGCCTCAAGTGAGATAGAGGTGCGGTGCCCGTGCAACGTGACGGAGTGTTTGACGGGCCGCGCGCTCATGTTTCTCGCTTATGACCTTCGAGATTGCGTGCAATCTGTTCCGCGCGCGCCTTCAACGCCTCTTTCTGCGCCTTGGATTGGCCGAAAGCGACAGCGTTTTCATCCGCGCGCGCCTTACGAGACGTACGGCCGCGCTCTTTGCGGATTTTATTGAGGTTCAGGGGCGTGGTCATTTCGGTCCAATCATATTCTCCGGCCGCACCACGCGGTCGAATGTTTCGGCATCGACAAAGCCAAGCGCGATTGCCTCTTCTTTGAGGGTCGTGCCGTTCTTATGCGCCGTTTTCGCAACTTTAGTTGCGTTATCGTAGCCGATTTCGGGGGCCAGTGCAGTGACCAACATCAGCGATTCACGCATCAGTTTCTCGATCCGGTCGGCGTCAGCTTTCAGGCCAACAACAAGGTTATCGGTGAACGCAGATGCCGCATCGCCCAAAAGCTGCATGGATTGCAGGACGTTATAGGCCATCATCGGCTTGTAGACGTTCAGTTCGAAATGTCCCTGAGAACCGGCAAAACCAACGGCGGCGTCGTTGCCGAAGACATGGGCGCAAACTTGTGTCAGCGCTTCGCACTGTGTCGGGTTCACTTTGCCGGGCATGATTGAGCTACCAGGTTCGTTTTCGGGCAGGATCAGTTCCCCCAGACCGCAACGCGGGCCGGAGCCAAGCAGGCGGATGTCGTTGGCAATTTTGAACAGCGAAGCCGCAACGGTTTTCAGGTGTCCCGAGATTTCGACCATCGCGTCATGCGCTGCCAGTGCTTCAAATTTGTTTGGTGCTGTGATGAAGGGCAGGCCAGAAATGCGCGCCATGTTGGCGGCTACTGTTTCGGCCCAGCCTTTGCGGGTATTCAGACCTGTGCCAACGGCTGTGCCGCCCTGCGCCAGTTCATAAATACGGCCAAGGCCTTCTTCGACGCGGCGAATGCCCATGGCAACCTGATGGGTGTAGCCAGAGAATTCCTGCGACAGCGTCAGAGGTGTTGCATCCTGCGTGTGGGTGCGGCCAATCTTGATGATGCCGTCAAACTCTTCGACCTTGGCTTGCAGGGCTGCGTGCAGCTTTTTCAGGCCGGGCAGCAGAACGTGATGCGCTGTTGTCGCCGCGGCGATGTGCATAGCTGTCGGGAATGTGTCGTTGGATGACTGACCCATGTTGCAGTGATCATTCGGGTGCACCGGATCTTTGGAGCCGATCACGCCGCCCATGATTTCGATCGCGCGGTTGGCGATGACTTCGTTGGCGTTCATGTTGGATTGCGTGCCAGAGCCCGTCTGCCAGACCACCAGTGGAAAGTTGTCGTCGAATTTGCCTGCAACCACTTCGGAGGCTGCCTGCACAATCGCCTTGCCGCGCGCGTCGTCAAGAGAGCCTTGCGCCATGTTCGCTTCGGCACAGGCTTGTTTGATGACGCCTAATGCGCGCACGATGGCAATCGGCTGCTTTTCCCAACCGATGGGGAAGTTCATGATAGAGCGTTGCGTCTGTGCGCCCCAGTACTTGTCGGACGGTACTTCCAATGGGCCAAAGCTGTCGGTTTCTGTGCGTGTATCGGCCATGGGGCAGGCTCCTGATCTGATATGTTCAGGCGCTGTTTAGCGGCTGCCGCTGTTCCGCGCAAACCTATGTTTTGCGAAAACTGTCCAGAGACACGATTTCAGCGGCCTTTGCCGGTGTTTCCTCCACCTCAAGCTCGGATTCGTCGGTTTGGGGCAGATCGGTGGGCTTGGACGATGGTTTTGTCTTTGCTTCCTCATCTTCTTGCTGTTCGAACCGCAGGCCGAATTCCACAGAAGGGTCAACGAACGTCCGGATGGCGTCATAAGGAATATACAGAGGCTCGGGCGCATCGCCAAAGTTCAGCGTGATAGAGAAGCCTTCATTGGTCACTTCGAGGTTGTCATACCAATGCTGCATCACAACTGTCATCTCATCGGGATAGCGGTCTGACAGCCAATCGGCCAGCTCTGCATCGGGGTGGGATGTGTCGAACGTGATAAAGAAATGGTGCGCGCCCGGCAGCCCGTTGTCAGCCACATCCAGCAGGACGTTGCGGATCAAGCTGCGCATGGCATCGTGCATGAGATTGCCGTAGTCGATGGTGCGGCTCATGTCATGTCCCTCAGGTGTGTTAATTCGCCTCCATCATAGGTGATTCCGGGCGGGATGAAAGGGCCTGCTCTCAGATCAGTCCCAGCCCGAGTGCGCAAACCGCCAGAAGCGCCATCGCAGGTAAAAATCCCATCCGCAGGCCAAGCATCAGGATGGCAGCAAGCGCCGTCAGTCCAGCAGCCTCAGGATCGAAACTGGTCCAGTCGGGCAGGGGAAGCGGCAAGGAACCCACTGTGCCAACGCGGCTGAACAGGACGTGCAGGGCGAACCAAACCGTGAGGTTTGCAATCACGCCCACCACCGCTGCGGTGATCGCCTGCAACGCCGCGGTCAGTCGTGGTTGCGCGCTGAGCCGTTCAAGAAATGGACCAGCCAGAAATATCCATAAGAAACAGGGCGTGAATGTCACCCAAAGTGCCAATAAGCCGGCCGCGATGGCACCGCTTGTCCCTGATTGCGCGTATCCAGCCAGCAATGCCACGAATTCAGTGACTAATATCAGCGGTCCGGGCGTGGTTTCGGCGAGGCCCAAGGCATCGATCATGGCCTCGGGCGTGATCCACCCCAAATCGGTGACGACAGTTTGGGTCATGTAGCCCAAGACCGCATAGGCGCCGCCAAACGTCACCACAGCGAGTTTGGAAAAGAACAATCCCAGTTCAAGCAGGAATTGCTGATCCAAGATCCATAGCGCCAGAAGCGGCGCCGCCCAAAGCGCACCCCACAGGATGAGGATACGGATGGGATCGGCCCGAACATCATGGGGGGGAGCGATCTGCGGGGCAGGGGTGGGCTGCGCGAGGCCCCAAAGCCCCGCTGCAATGATAATCACGGGAAACGGCAGGCCAAAGACGAATAGGGCAATGAACGACAACACAGCAAGCATCCAGCCCTGTAAGCCGATCAGCGCTTTGCCAGCCACTTTTCGCAGGGCCTGAAACACGACAACGATAACGGCTGCTTTGATGCCTAGAAACGCGGCTTGAACCAGTGGCAATTGACCATAAACCGCATAGAGCAGCGCAAGCACGGCAATGACCAGCGCACCGGGGATCACAAACAGCAGTCCGGCCAGCAGCCCGCCTGATGTGCCACGCATACGCCAACCAGCATAGGTCGCCAGCTGCATCGCTTCGGGGCCGGGCAAAAGCATGCAGAGGCTGAGTGCGCGCAGGTAGGTTTGCTCAGTCAACCATGCACGTTTGCTGACCAGCTCTTCGTGCATCAACGCGATCTGCGCCGCTGGTCCACCAAAGGAAAGCAGGCCAATCCGTCCGAAAACGCGGGTCATCTCCCGCCAGTCCGGCGCGTTCATTGCCGGTGTCCCGCAGGCCAGTCGTGACCTTCGTTGGTTCCGTCACGTGCCCAGCGATACATCGCATCATAGATAGCCATACCTGCTTCCATCTGCGCGGTATCATCGCGGTACTGGCGTGACAGGCCGACTGAGATGGCAAGTAAACCAGCCGCTTGAGGCGCAAGATCGTGATTGTTGGTGTCTGCAGCGCGAACCACCGTTGCCAAACGTGCCAATGCGGGCATGTTCAATCCGAATTCATCCAGCATCGTGTCAAAGGTGCAGTGATCACCCCGATGCGACCAATGCACCCCTTCGATATCAAAGGGCTGCGCACCGAACCGCTCCGCCACGCTGGCGACTTCAGAAGGTGAGACAAAAAGAAATCGCGCCTTGCTATCGACAAAACGGCGGATGAGCCACGGACATGCAATGCGGTCGATCTTGGGGCGGTGGCGCGTAACCCATAAAGTCGATCCACACACCGATGGCGGTACAGCGGCAGCAGGCACGCGCGGTGCATCAGGGTGCGCGCTCCAGCCGGTATTTCCGTTCTGAAGATACTCTGCGGTGATCCCGTCACAGCGCAAATGTGCAGCCACACCCTGACTAAGCTTTAGCCCCTTTTGGCAGACGATCACGCATGCGCGGCCCTTAAGGAGTTCTTTTAGGCCTGCAAGATCAGTGTGGGCGTGCCGAAAGGCGCCAGGGATCAAAAAAGGATCCAATGCAAAATCATCATCAGTCGACACGTCGACAATTGCGGGCGCGTCTGGCAGGCCGATAAGGCGGATCAATTGAGAGGAAGTTATTTCATTTGGGGCAGCCATGGCATGCATCCTTCCGTATTTGGAAAAATGCGAACCTCTGGCTGGCGCCTCACGGGGCGTTCGCAGATATCCCCTTGCGGTATGACATGCCATGCACGGGCGGATCGGTCAAGCAGCTGCGATTGGTGCATGCAGATGAAAGCAGCGCACCTTTCGCTCTGCTTCTGTCCGTTTAGGGTTAATTCTCTGACCGGTTGTTGATAATTCCTGCCAGATTTTGCGTCGGCGTTCGAAAGGCCACTACAAAAGGAATAAATGTAAAGAAAACGATTGGTCGACGGTGGGACTGGAATGGAAATCCAGGATAGGGTGAGCATGATCTCGACAGGAGCACTGCTGGCAATTGGCGTCATGTCTCTCGGCAATAAAACCCGCGGACCTAAGTACACCAGCTTCGACGCATCGTGGCCCTGCGCCTGACATGGAACGGTCCATGTGCCAGACGGGGTGCACAAGCTGCTATGCGGGGCAGTTGATAAGAATGTTGGAAAGGTGCCGGATTCTGTTGCCAGGCTCCGGCGGGCCCCGCCTTAGGTCGCTAAACGTAAGGACTTAGGTTTCAATAGTTCCGGTCGCTTACGCGGCCATCGCCATTGGAGCACGATTGTCATTTGCAATTGTACAGTTTTCGCCGATAACGGTGGCAGACAGCCGAGATAAAGCATAACCCCTTTAGACGTTCGTCGATCCTGTTTCGACCCCATGATCCGCAAATGACGGATTATTGGTGGAGTCGCCGGGTACCGCCCCCGGGTCCGAACCGCTTATTACGAGCGCGTTTATATCCATAGTCCCGAAGGACATCCCATAGATAGAGGCGTGGCGCGCGCAATTCAAGACCCTAGAGGTTCGTGCCGAGGGCAATCGCTGCGATCGCGACCTCGCTGGTGAAAAAAATCCACTTTAGCCGTGTAGTTCCGTCCAAAAGCAACGAAGTAAGCCGACCCAAAGCGCCGCCGCCCCAAATGAAGCCGAGCATCGCAAAGGCGGACGGTGCGCCCAAAAGCAGCGCGCCAAAACCAGCCACAACAAACAAGGCACCTGAGGCCGCGCGAATTTCTGATGTACCCATTGTTGATCCGGTGTCTCGGAGATCAAGCGTGCGCATCGTGTATTCTGGCCGCAGCCACCCCAGCGCGCCAAAACCGATGCTAAGAAGGGCCAAAGCCCAATTGATAAGGGTCACAAAGTCCATTTAACTCTCCGGTATGTTATCTTGAACGCTACTTGGTTGCGATTTTTTAGTCTAACGCATCCGGCGCAACATTGGTTGCCACAACGATCCGGTTAAGGACGAGGGAAAGCGATTGCTTGAGCTGGTGGCATTCAGCCTTTCAAGGTTAACATAATTTGCGTGATATATTGTGATGGCTGGGATTCGCGTTGAAAGTGCTCCTCAAATGAAGATTTTATCCGTCACTCTACTAATAATGTCGCTGCTGAGTTTCGCTTCTAGCGAGGGTACTGCAGGGCAGGTGGTTGCAGATGTGGATTTGTCCGAGCAGGCAATGCGTGTCTATTTGGATGGAGAGGAAATTCATTTGTGGCAAGTCTCGACCGGTCGCGAAGGCAAGGCCACGCCGCGGGGTATTTGGCACGCCCAATGGCTGTCGCGGGATCATAAATCCAGCCTTTATAACAATGCGCCGATGCCTTATTCGATCTTTTTCACTGGAAATTACGCGATCCATGGAACGAACGAGATTAGCAAACTTGGTACGCCGGCCTCATCCGGGTGCATTCGTCTTCATCCGGATAACGCGGCCAAGCTCTTTGCCCTGACGCGAATGGTCGGGTTGCGTAATATGACGGTAATTGTTCAGGACTAGCTGTGTGCGGCCAGCCAATTCCTCTAGTCTTGCGCGGCGCGGGCTGCAAACACGCCTGCACCTAGCGTCTGGGTTTCCTCCTCAAGCGCTGTGAGGCCGCCCAAAACCGCATCGGCATCCTGTGCCTCTACCGCGTCCGCAATTGCCTTGTGCAGAGCCACGATCCGCGCGCGGTCACGGGCAGAGAAGGTGATCATGTTCATCAGCGGCTGCATTGCTTCGACCGCACCGGCAAGCTGGTAAGACAGAACAGGATTGCAGGCCCCGTCCACCAATGCGCGGTGAAACGCCACATCCGAGCCGCAGAAGGCTTCGTCTGTGAGGCCCGGTTGGGATTGCCGATGTATTTCCGCACGCATGTCCGCAAGATGGTCTGCCGTCCGACGCTGAGCGCTCAGTGCCGCACAGGATCTCTCCAGCGCGAACCGCGCCTCACAGGCCGTCTCGAAGCTCACCTCGTTCATTGACAGCAGCAGGGTGGAGGTCGTGATTTGCTGGGCATAGGCGTCAGGAAAGCTGATGCGGTTGACAAATGCTCCGCCAGTGGCACCGCGCTGCGTCCGGATAAGCGATTGGGCTGCCAGTCTTTTTAGCGCCTCGCGTACCGTGGGGCGGGACACTTTGAACTGTTCTGCAAGTTCTGTCTCGGATGGTAGGCGCGCATCCACAATCAACCGGCCCGCGATGATTTCATCACGGATGGCGGTGGCAATCTGGGCAGGGAGGTCGGCAGGGCTTTGAGGGTCGAGTTTCATATGTCATACATTTACTATTTGGCAAAAGCCTAATTGTCTGACATTAAATTTGCAACGCATGAGTCGTCGGGTGCGGCTGTGTCACGGCAGTTTGGCACAACATTATGATTGTCCTTTCTGTCAGGTGACTATCAGCAAGTCCGACAGGCTTTGGCGGATTGAGAGTTCGGGGCCGAGGGGCCAGCCCCTCGGACACCCCGGGATATTTTTGGCCAAAAGAAATGGCCGGACAAATTGGGGAAAGCCCCCGGAGGGAGAGTCACATGTTTGATGCATTGATCGTAAACAAGGACGACGAAGGAAATACGTCGGCAGAGATCACGCAGATTTCCGAGGATCAGTTGCCGCACGGTGAGGTTCTGGTGGCGGTTGAGTATACGACTGTGAACTACAAAGACGGGCTGTGCATGAGCCCGGGTGGCGGCGGTCTTGTGCGCAAGTACCCGCATGTGCCGGGTATCGATTTCTCCGGTACGGTCGAGGAGTCTTCTGATCCGCGATACAAGGCCGGTGACAAAGTCGTTCTGACGGGGTGGCGTGTGGGTGAAGCCCACTGGGGTGGCTACGCCCAGAAGGCGCGCGTGAAGGCAGATTGGCTTGTGCCTCTGCCAGACGGGGTTGACGCCCGTCAGGCGATGGCTGTGGGAACCGCAGGCCTCACCTCGATGCTGTCGGTTATGGCGTTGGAGGATCACGGGATTAAAGCGGGTCCGGTACTGGTGACCGGTGCTGCTGGCGGCGTCGGTTCGGTCGCAGTGGCGATACTGGCGAACCTTGGATATAAGGTTGCGGCTGTGACAGGGCGCCCCGATACAGCGGATTACCTTATGTCGCTTGGTGCCACGCAGATTGTAGCGCGCGAAGAGATCAACGAGACGGTGAAGCGTCCGCTGGAAGGCGAAACGTGGGGCGGCTGTGTTGATGCCGTGGGCGGCGCCATGCTGGCGCGCGTGCTTGGACAGATGGAATACGGTGCCTCTGTTGCGGCCGTTGGTCTGGCGGGCGGTGCGGGTTTGCCTGCGTCTGTGATCCCGTTCATTCTGCGTGGTGTGAACCTGTTGGGCATCGACAGTGTGATGCAGCCCTATGATAACCGCCTGCGGGCTTGGAAACGCATCGCGACAGACCTTCCGATGGACAAGCTTGAAGCGATGGTTGTGCCGGCCAAGATGTCGGACCTGCCGAAGCTGACGGCTGACATCCTGAAAGGTCAGGTTAAAGGCCGCGTTGTGGTTGACGTTAACGCGTGACCCTTACGGAATGCCCTGTCCCGCAAGACGCGTTTCTGGCGCGATACGTGGGGCAGGGCGCCACCTATACCGATTGCTTTGTGGCCGACATCGGGCGGGGCGTGACGCTTGAGGAGTATCTGGAGGCTTTCTACACCACACCGCTATTTCGGGCGGAACGTGCTGTGTTGACGGTGATCTTGCGCAGGCGGATCACAAGCAACGAACTTTCGCAGATGGTGATCGGAGCGCAAGACCGGTTTGCCGCATGGTATGTGGAAGCGCGCAGTGATGACCAGATCATCTTGTGTGACCTCTTAGGCTCTACGCGGTCGTGGTTCTCGGTAAACGCCATCTCTGGAGGCACAAGGCTGTCCTTTGGCTCCGCTGTTGTGGCGCCATCGCAGCCAAGGTTGCCCTTCGCCGCGCGGTTGGCCATGCCGTTCCATCGTGCCTATGCGCAAGCTTTGCTCAGGGCGGCGCATCGGCGGCTTTCACGCGCGTCAAAGCGTTAAGTTTCTTGTGAGTCCTGTGATTTTTGTTTGACGGCTGGGGTCGGTTCAAACATCCTACCGCTATGAAATTAGATATAGAATTCGTGCGCAGCCAGTTTCCAGCTTTTGCGGAACCTGTGTTGCAGGGGCAGGCGTTTTTCGAGAACGCTGGTGGTTCTTACACATGTGGTGCCGTGATAGACCGGCTCACCCGTTTTTATACGCAGCGCAAGGTGCAGCCCTACGCGCCCTATGCGGCAAGCACCCTTGGTGGCGAAGAAATGGACGAGGCGCGCAGCCGCATGGCGGCGATCCTCGGGGTGGATACAGACGAGCTTTCTTTTGGTCCATCTACTACGCAAAACACCTATGTGTTGGCGCAGGCATTCGGGCAGATGATGCAGCCCGGAGAGGCGATTATCGTTACCAACCAAGACCATGAGGCCAATACCGGCCCCTGGCGCAGGCTTGCGGAACGCGGCATTGAGGTGCGCGAGTGGGCGATTGACCCGGAAACCGGCCATCTGGACCCCGCTGATCTGGAAAAATTGCTGGATGACAAGGTGCGGCTTGTGTGTTTCCCCCACTGCTCGAACGTTGTGGGAGAGATCAATCCAGTCACTGAAATCACTGCGCTCGCGCATTCTGCTGGGGCGTTTGTGTGCGTAGATGGCGTGTCCTATGCGCCGCACGGGTTTGTGGATGTGGGCGCTCTTGGACCTGATATTTACCTGTTTTCTGCGTATAAAACCTATGGGCCGCATCAAGGCTTAATGGTTATCCGCCGCATGCTCGCAGAGCTTTTGCCTAATCAGGGGCACTATTTTAACGCTGATACACTGTATAAGCGGTTTACCCCTGCTGGTCCCGATCATGCGCAGGTCGCTGCCTGCGCCGGTATGGCGGACTATGTCGATGCGCTATACGCGCACCATGGTGGCGGTGATGCCGATGCTGCTGCGCGTGGCGTGGCCGTGCATGATTTGATGCGGGGGCACGAAACCGCATTGCTTCAACAAGTGCTGGATGCGGTCAAAGATCGCAATTCTGTTCGTCTGATTGGGCCACAGGAAGCGGGGCAGCGGGCACCGACAGTGGCGCTTGCGCTGAACCGCGCTGGATTGGATGTCGCGCGTGATCTGGCAGAAAAGGGGATCATGACAGGCGGCGGCGATTTCTATGCCGTGCGTGCCCTCAAGGCGATGGGCGTTGATGTGGAGAAGGGCGTTCTGCGCCTCAGTTTTACGCATTATACGTCCCAAGCTGAAATAGATCAGCTTTTGAACGCTTTGGATGATGTTTTATGAAACCTATGCCTTGATCCTATCGTGGTTGGCCTAATTCGTAGAAAATGAATTATAAGGTCTGGTAGAGTTGAGCGACACATCCCCCATCCTGATATGGCTCCGCCGCGATTTGCGGTTGAGCGATCACCCTGCGTTCCATGCCGCGTGTTCCACGGGGCGGCCGGTTATTCCGGTCTTCATCCTCGATCCTCTTTATGAGGGCTTAGGAGCCGCGCCAAAATACCGGATGGGTCTTGGGTTGGAACACTTCGGGGAAACGTTGGCCGAAAAGGGCAGCAGACTGATCCTTCGCCGTTCGGATAGCGCCCTGGACGCGCTGAAAGCGTTGCTGAAAGAGACGGGAGCGGGCGCGGTTTACTGGACGCGCCAATATGATCCAGACGCCGTTGCACGCGATCGCGGTGTGAAGTCGGCGCTCAAGGAAGACGGGATCGACGCGCGGTCTTTCGGTGGGCATCTGATGTTTGAGCCGTGGACAGTTGAGACCAAAACCGGCGGTTACTATAAAGTTTACACACCTTTCTGGCGCTCGGTAAAGGATCGCGACGTGGATGAACCGTTGTCCGCCCCGTCGGATATTCCCGTGCCAGAAAGCTGGCCCGCTTCTGATGATCTGAAAGACTGGCAGATGGATGCTGCGATGAATCGCGGTGCCGAGGTGCTTCGTCCTTTTCTCCAATTGGGTGAAAAGGCCGCACAGTCCCGGCTTGGCGCATTTCTTGCCCATAAAGTGGCTGATTATAACACCAACCGCGATTTGCCCTCGGTTGATGGAACATCGAACCTGAGCGAGAATCTTGCCTTGGGCGAGATAAGTCCGCACCAGTGCTGGCATGCCGGCCAGCGTGCGCTGCATGAGGGTAAATCGGGGGCGGAAACGTTTTTAAAAGAGCTGGTCTGGCGTGAGTTTGCCTATCACTTGATGCATCACACGCCGCGCATATTAACCTCTAACTGGCGCGAGGAATGGGCAGGCTTTAACTGGAACGAGGACGAGCGACACGCCGAAGTCAAAGCGTGGAAACAAGGCCGCACCGGTATTCCTTTTGTGGATGCAGCTATGCGCGAAATGTATGTGACGGGCCGGATGCACAACCGTGGCCGGATGATCGTGGCAAGCTATTTGACAAAACATCTGCTATGCCATTGGAAGATCGGGCAAAAGTGGTTTGAGGACTGCTTGATCGATTGGGACCCGGCATCAAACGCGATGGGTTGGCAATGGTCGGCAGGCTCTGGCCCTGATGCCACGCCGTATTTTCGTGTTTTCAATCCGGTCAGCCAACTTGATAAGTTCGACAAGCAGCACGCGTATCCCGATCGTTGGATCGCTGAAGGGCGTAGCGCCCCGAGTAAGGACGCACTGGCATATTTCGACGCGATACCACAGCGGTGGCACATGTCGCCCGATGATCCCTATCCAGAGCCGATTGTCGATGTCGGAGACGGCCGTAAGCGCGCCTTGCATGCCTATGAAAATAGGGATTTTTAAGTGAATTCAATTGATGAAATTGACAAATTCGCTATGGTAATAAAACCGGAAGACAGGAACCTGACATGATTTTGACAACAGCCGAAGGACAGAAAAATCTGCCGCGGTACTTTGGCCGCGTGCTTGGCATGGCGTCTTCTTTGCGTCACGGTCGGATTGATTTTGTTCTGCCAGACGGCCGTCATTTCCGCGCTGAGGGGACAAAACCCGGACCTGTTGCTGAACTGCATGTTCATAATGACGATCTTTTTGCCCGTCTGATCCGCGAAGGGGATCTGGGATTTTGCGACGCCTACCTTGATGGCTGGTGGAGCACGCCCGATTTGCAGGCTTTCATGGACTTCATTCATGCCGACAATGAAGAGCTTTATGACGGTTTTCCGGGCATGGGTCTTGTCCGGAAGTTCGAACAGCTTCGCTTTTGGCTGCAGCGCAATTCAAAACAGCAAGCTCGGAAGAACATCTCCTATCACTATGATTTGGGGAACGACTTTTACGCTTTGTGGCTGGATGAAACAATGAGCTATTCCAGTGCGATTTTTCGCGATCCGCAGCAAAGCATGGAAGCAGCCCAAATCGAGAAATATAAGTCCATGGTGGACGAAATGGGGGTTCAGCCCGGTGACCATGTGCTGGAAATCGGCTGTGGTTGGGGCGGCTTTGCGGAATATGCTGCGGCGGAACGAGGCCTTAAGGTCACCTGCCTGACAATCAGTGAAGAGCAGTTTAGGTACGCAGTAGAACGCATTGAAAATGCTGGATTATCCGATAGGGTCTCGTTCAAGCTGCAAGATTATCGAGATGAAAAAGGTGTTTACGACGGGATCGCTAGCATCGAGATGTTCGAAGCGGTGGGTGAAAAATACTGGCCGGTGTATTTTGACACTGTGCGTGAGCGTCTCAAGCCCGGAAAAACGGCTACGTTGCAGATCATAACAGTCGCGGATCGTAGGTGGGATGTCTATAAACGCGGCGTTGATTTCATTCAGAAGTATATCTTTCCGGGTGGCATGCTGCCCAGCCCCTCAGCGTTGCGCCAGCAGATAGAGAAGGCCGGACTTGCGGTTGAGAGGTCGATCGAATTCGGCAAAAGCTACGACATCACGCTGCGGCGCTGGCATGAAACGTTCAACGAAAAGTGGGACGATATTGCTGATATGGGCTTTGACGAGCGGTTCAAGCGGATGTGGAATTTTTACCTCACTTCCTGCGCAGCAACATTTGATAGTGGAAATTGTGATGTAACGCAGATTACGGTGCGCAAGCCGGGGTGATCCCGTCTTAGGCACTAGAGGAAGATCGCAATGCCCACAGCTGCACGTCTTGTCGCGGGAGTTCTGCTCGCTATTTTGGCTTGGATCCTGTCTGATCTCATTCGTCCGCTGATGCCCGAAGGCACAGATTTTGGCTGGTTCAACTATGTGAACGCCCTTTTGGGGTTACTTGTTGGCTGGTTCGTGATGGGCAGCCGGGCAGGACGTGGTATTGTTCCGGGCATCAACAACGGTGTCACTGGTGTCGCTGTTCTGTTCATCTACGCGCTTGGTGTCCATTCCTGCTACGAGATGTTCCGCCTTGCGCTGCGCAACCGCTATGACAGTCCGATGGAGGCGATCACCGCGATTTTCCTGATTGCATCTGAATTTGGTCTTATGATCGCTACCGCGCCTGTGATCATCACAGCGGCCATCGGGGCTGTGGTTGTCGGATTGGCGACAGACTCTGCTGCCAAGAGGTGGCGCTAAGGCATGGCCGCGCTCTTTTTTTACGGCAGCTTGCGGCACGCGCCGCTTCTCGAAATCGTGCTTGGCCGGTCCTTGCCGCCAGAAAACTTTCAGGCGGCCGTATTGTGCGATTACGCTGTTTACGCAGTTGTAGATCAACCTTTTCCGATGTTGGTGTCCAAGGCCGGTGGCCGCGCAGAAGGGCTTTTGGCCAGCGGTCTTACTGCGTCGGATGTGGCGCGCCTGAACTTTTACGAGGGCGGTTTCGCCTATGATCTGGTGGATATTGTTCTAGAAAACGGAGAGGCCGCGCAGGTTTATCTGTGCCCACCAGATCAGTGGCCACCAGATGGCATTTGGGATTTCGACGCTTGGGTTGATCTGTGGGGGGCAATGTCATGCTATGCGGCGCAAGAGGTGATGGGGTATCTGTCCTCACATGGTCGCGATCAGGTTGCGGGCATGTTCCCTCAGATTCGGGCGCGCGCATGGTCAAGAGTTTTAGCTGATCGCGATAGTTCAGATAAGGACGTGTTCGACGGTACCGTTGATGTGACGCGCCAGAAGCGCGCCTATGTCGGCTTTTTTGCCTTGGACGAAGTGAACCTGCGCCACAGCCGCTTTGACGGAAGTATGTCGAACGAGCTTAAGCGGTCCTACTTTATCGCCAGCGACGCCGCCTTGCTCCTGCCGTACGATCCAAAGCGCGACCGCGTGCTGGTGGTGGAGCAAATGCGCGTAGGTCCTTTGGGCCGGGGCGACAGTGATATCTGGCAACTGGAGCCGATCGCTGGTCGGGTTGATCCGGGCGAAAGCCCCGAACAGGCGGCCCGTCGCGAAGCGCTTGAAGAAGCCGAACTTGAGATCGGAGTGCTCGAAACGGTTGCGCAGGGCTATGCCAGCCCCGGAGAGTCGACCTGCTATTTTCACATTTTCGTGGGCCTCGCCGATCTGCCGGATGATGCAGCGGTTGTCAGCGGTCTGGACAGTGAAGACGAAAATATCCGCTCCAGACTAATTTCGTACAATGATTTCATCGGCATGGCTGAACGTCAGGCAATAGCAAACACGCCGTTGGCGCTGCTTGCCTATTGGTTGGCGCATCACCGAAGCAGGTTGAGGTCTTGACGCAGCAGGGTTAGATGTAGGGCGCATAATAAACGAGGTGCCCTGATGCAAGTAGCGCGCGATCTGGAACATGCTGTGGGCAATACGCCCTTGATCAAATTGCGCCGTGCGAGCGCGGAAACCGGCTGCGAGATTTACGGCAAGGCCGAGTTCATGAATCCGGGCCAGTCTGTAAAAGACCGCGCAGCGCTGTTCATCATTCGGGATGCCATAGCCCGTGGAGATCTCAAACCGGGTGGCACGATCGTTGAAGGCACTGCCGGCAACACGGGCATAGGTTTGGCGTTGGTCGGGGCCTCTATGGGGTTCAAGTCCGTGATCGTCATTCCGGAAACCCAGTCCGAAGAGAAAAAACAGATGTTGCGCCTTGCCGGAGCAGAGCTGGTTCAAGTGCCTGCTGCCCCTTACCGCAACCCCAATAACTTCGTCCGCTATTCCGAACGGCTGGCCAAGGAGCTGGCGCGCACAAGCAACGAAGGTGTGATCTGGGCCAACCAGTTTGATAATGTGGCAAACCGCCAATCCCATATCGAAACGACCGGCCCAGAGATCTGGGCCCAGACAGATGGCAAAGTAGATGGTTTTATCTGCGCTGTAGGTTCTGGCGGTACGCTGGTCGGGACTGCGATGGCCTTGCAGCCCAAAGGCGTGAAAATCGGGATTGCCGATCCGGATGGTGCAGCGCTTTACAGCTATTACACGCGCGGCGCGCTTGAGATGGAGGGAAGTTCGATTGCCGAAGGTATTGGACAGGTCCGGATCACCCGGAACCTTGAGGGGTTCAAACCCGATTTCGCCTACAACATCCCCGATGCAGAGGCGCTGCCGGTCGTATTTGATATGCTTGAGCACGAAGGCCTATGCCTTGGGGCATCCTCTGGCGTGAATGTCGCGGGTGCGATGCGAATGGCGCGTGAAATGGGGCCAGGGCATACAATTGTTACCATTTTGTGTGACTACGGCACGCGCTATCAGTCCAAGCTTTTCAATCCTTCGTTCCTGCGGGAAAAAGGATTGCCCGTACCGGAGTGGCTGGACCGCGAACCGGCCGACATCCCAGCGGTATTTGAAGACGTATGATCAGCACTCTTAAAGGCGGCCTGATGCGGTTCGTCGCGCTCATGGGGCTGCTGCTGCTGCTTTGCGCTGGTGCAGCACATGCACAGCACTTGCCCGGCGTAAATATGTCGGAGTGGCTTGATCTGGCGGAGCGTGCCGAAACCTTGGTGGATCAGGCTGATACGTCAGATGAATCACTGGAAAGCCTGCGAAGCGATATTGCTGACTACCGCGAGCAATTTAATGAGGCCCGCAATGTTAACGCGGTACGTATTACCAGCCTGCGCGACCAGCTGGCGCTTTTGGGTGCGGAGCCGCCGGAAGGCGAAGGCGTGCCGGAAGCCGCAGAAGTCGTTTCCAAACGCAAAGAACTGGAAGGGCAGCTTGCCGAATTGATGGCACCTGTTCAGGTCGCTGATAGCGCTTATGCGCGTGCAGATGGCCTTGTGGGTGAAATCGATACGATACTGCGCAACCGCCAGACAGAGGCGCTGCTGGAGGTTGTCGAATCGCCTCTGGTACCAACGCATTGGCCTGTGGCTCTTGCGACGCTGAATGCGGCCGTGTCCAAGCTATGGAGCCAGCCCGAGGAGGACGCGCTAAGCGCACGGCGAACCGAGCTGATACGCAACCTGCCGGTGATCCTGTTTTCGACAGTGGCTGGATTGATCCTGATTTTCCGCGGCCGTCGATGGTCCACAAAGATTGTCACACGCTTTAGCAGGGTGGGCGGGCGCAGCCTAAGTGTCTGGCGCTTTGTGTTTTCGCTGCTGCGGATCGTATTCCCGCTGATTGGCCTGTCTCTACTGGCCTTTGCTGCGCTGACAACGGGCTATCTGGGAGAGCGCGGCGATCAGCTTGTTCTTCTGATTCCGTTTCTGGGCGGTCTCATGCTGGGTTTTCGTTGGGTGGCCGAGCAGATATTTTCCCGCGAGGATGACGAAGCACTGCTGGAGCTGAGCCAGAAAGACCGGAGCGAGGCACGCTTTCTGGTAAGCGGCATCACATTGCTGATTATCATCAACATGCTGTTGCTGCGGATCATCGCGCTAGATGACGGGGACAGCATGACGAAAACGGTGGTGAGCTTTCCGTTCACCGTTATGATCTCTTACGCCATCTACCGGATTGGCCGTTTGTTGCGCCATTCCGGTGCCGAAGTGGTCGAGCAGGAGGACGATGAGCTTTCGCGCGCAAGCACATTGGGACGGATTGTGCGTAGCTTGGGGACCGCGTCTATTTGTGTGGCCATTGCGGCACCACTGTTGCAGGCGGCAGGCTATTATAATGCCAGTGCATTTGTTCTTCATCCCACTGTCCTGACGCTGGTCATTCTTGGTCTGGTGCTTGCTCTCCAGAGGTTCAGTGCGGACGTATACGGGATGATCACAGGGCAGGGCGTGCAAGCGCGTGATGCGCTGATGCCGATCTTCTTCGGGCTGGTTCTGCAGCTGATGGCGCTGCCTGTCCTTGCGCTGGCTTGGGGAGCGCGGGTATCGGACCTGACAGAGATCTGGGCCGCTTTCCGGCGCGGATTTTCCATCGGTGAATCGCGCATATCGCCAACGGACTTTTTGACATTTGCACTCATTTTCACCGTTGGATATCTTCTTACAAGGCTTGCCCAAGGAGCGCTGAAAACCAACGTCTTGCCAAAGACACGGATCGACAAGGGCGGCCAAAACGCCATTGTTTCCGGCCTTGGGTATGTGGGGATTTTCCTTGCAGCGCTGGCCGCGATTACGGGTGCCGGTATCGATCTCAGCTCGCTTGCCATTGTCGCTGGTGCGCTGTCGGTCGGGATCGGTTTCGGTTTGCAAAACATCGTCTCGAACTTTGTCTCCGGTATCATTCTTTTGATCGAGCGCCCGATTTCGGAAGGCGACTGGATCGAGGTTACGGGAGGAGAGATGGGTTTTGTGCGCGATATCTCCGTGCGCTCAACCCGGATCGAGACCTTCGACAAGACGGATGTCATTGTGCCGAACGCTGATCTAGTAAGCGGCACAGTCATCAATTACACGCGTGGCAATACGCTTGGCCGGGTGATTATCCCGATTGGCGTTGCTTATGGCACCGATACCAAAAAGGTAGAGGAGATACTGCTTGAGATCGCGAACGCCCAACCCATGGCTCTTTCAAATCCTGCAGTGCAGGTATTGTTCCTGAACTTTGGTGCGTCCTCCATGGATTTTGAAATCCGCATTTTCCTGCGTGATGTGACTTGGCTCAACGTCGTCAAGAACGATGTGAACCACGAAATCGCCCGTCGCTTTGCAGAGGAAGGGATAGAGATACCATTTCCGCAGCAGGATATTTGGTTGCGCAATCCCGAGACGCTTAGACCAGCCAAGTCAGAGGGTGAGAACACATTGCCTCCAAAAGCGACGATTGGCGTCAAAGCCGAAGATAAAGATGCTGACCAATGACGACAAAGCTGTTCCTTGAAGACCCGTACCAAAGGGACGCAAAAGCCCTGGTCGTGGCTCATACCGCCGAAGGGGGCATCGTATTGGATGCTACGGTGTTCTACGCAAAAGGGGGCGGTCAGCCCGGTGACAGTGGTGTGCTGAGTTGGCAGGGCAATCGTCTGGCGATTGCGACAGCCGTGAAAGGTGAGGGCGACCAGATCATCCTTGTTCCGTCAGAGCCGTTGTCGCTGCCGCCGATAGGCGCTCAGGTATTGCAGCAAATGGATTGGGACCGCAGACACAAACATATGCGGGTGCACACAGCGCTGCATTTGCTGTCTGTTGCGGTACCTTTCGGTGTGACTGGCGGCGCCATCTCTGCCACGCACGGAAGGCTTGATTTTGATATGCCCGACGCGCCCGAAGACCGGCAGGCGATCGAAGAAACCCTGAACGAATTTGTCGAACGCGACGCGCGGGTCAGTGATGGATGGATCACAGAGGCGGAACTTGAGGCAGCGCCTCAGTTGGTGAAAACAATGGCGGTAAAGCCGCCGCGCGGGTCAGGCGATATTCGGTTGGTGCGCATTGGCGAAGAAACCGACTGGATAGATCTGCAACCCTGCGGTGGTACCCACGTTGCACGCACCGGTGAAATCGGGGCGCTGCGCCTTGGAAAGATCGAAAAGAAGGGTCGGATGAACCGCCGGATCTACCTTCACCTCGATAGCTGAATATTAACGACAACTAGGTCCACTTTCGGGCTTGCATATACGCGTGCTACCTTGCTAAAGACCCCCCACGGACAGGTGGCCGAGTGGTCGAAGGCGCACGCCTGGAAAGTGTGTAGGCGGGAGACCGTCTCCAGGGTTCGAATCCCTGTCTGTCCGCCATGACCATTTTTCAAGAAAACTTGGAACCTCATATTTTACGCGTACTTACCCCTCTAAAGGGTGTTTTGCGTGCGGTATGGGGCAATCGAACACCCCGAAATTGCTACACGGCAGGTTCGTCGCTGGGTGTGTTATGTCTGTGCACAAACATGGAAACCAGTGGTGCCTGCGCCGCCGTGTGCCTGTGGAATTTCAGCAGGTCGAATCCTGCTCGGAGGTCTGGATCAGCTTGAGAACGGATTCTCGACGTCTTGCATGCGAGAAAGCACCGGCGGTTTGGAACGAACAGGTTGCGGCATGGAAAGCTCGTTTGTCTGGTCATGATGACGACGCGGTGAAACATTTTGAGGCTGTTCAGGATTTTGCGTCGGCCAAGGGCGTGCGGTACATGCCGCTGGATCAGGTGGTGCAACTGCCGATCGACACCCTGCTGGACCGGATTGAAACTATCGCCAATCGTGACCAGAGGCCTGACCCGGTTGAGGCAGCAGCCGTTCTGGGGACAAAGCAGCCTCCTGCGTTGACTGTCACGCAGGCGCTGGAGACCTATTGGGCGCTGGTTAAAGACAAGACCTTTGGCAAAAGCGAGGATCAGAAGCGGCGTTGGGAGAACCCGCGAAAGAAGGCTGTCCGGAATTTTGTGAGCGTTGTCGGTGACAAGCCAATCAACAACATCACCGTTGATGAAATCCTGGATCTCCTGCGCTAGGGAAGGGCGGAGAGCTGCCGTTCGCTGCGTGCCTGACATGCGATAGGTCCGATCGCACAAGCGGTCATTCAAATACAAAGACAGGTTTCCCGACAAAACATCCAATCGGCATGTCGTTTGTTAAAGAGAAATATAGGTGAAATGGTTGGCAATGCCGATTGTTCTGGTCGCGGCAGTAGCCGAAATTCGGCACATCACCCGACCTGCAGCTGTGATTACATCGGTGGAGGAAGATACCCTCCAGGAAATACCGGATGATGCTATCGCCAGCCTTCGCATGCCGGCCTCCTTATTCGGCCAACAGCGGATAGGAAAACAGCATATGGGTTTTCTGGCTCTGCACGCCATGGGAGAAATGCACAGGCAAGGCTATTATTGCACAGCTTCTGGTTCACCAGATTTACAAGTCCAACCACCACGGTGGTATGGCGTTCGTTATGGCAGCACAGAATTGTATTCGAGCACACCGCTGGAAATTTGGCGACATGCCAATTGCGCAACATATTACGCAGACCGATGGTTTTTTTATTGCTGCCTATATCTGCGCGTTGCAGCGGGAAATCGACATCTGAAGAATACCAAACCAATAGTCATTTACGTCGACACAAACCTCCGGAAAGAGCGAGCTGGAAGGATATGGGATTCGCTCGCGCCGACGCATTTTGGACGATTGGTTAATTGTAATGGTTGATCAGGCGGCTTTGCATCATTTCTGTGTTCTGAGATATTTCTAAGTCTTTGTGATATGGGCATTTTTCTAAATTGCTGATTTTATTGGGTTATAAGTATAACTTTGTAAAATCATCTTTCGAACAGAATCTCGCCTCCATTAGAAGCAAGTGTGAAGAAGCGGAAAGCCCGGCAGAGCGCTGGACCCGAAAGCAGCAGTGAACCAACGGATTGTGAGCACAACATGACCATCATTAATGCGTCTATGCACGGCACCAAGTTTACTTTACGTAATGGATCGTCGAACTTCTTTAACAATGAAGAGGGGAGCGCGACGATTGAAACGGTCATATGGCTTCCGATTTTCACCATTTTGCTGACCATGATTATAAATCTGTCGATGGTGTTTTTCAGTGAATCTCAAATTCTTCGTGTCGTCCAAGACGGCAATCGCGCATTCTCCTTGGGCCGCCTTGAAGATGGTGCAGCGGTGGAAGCGTACATTGGCGAGAAACTTGCATATCTCAGCGCGGACCTGTCAATTCAATCGACGATAGCGGGCGGTGAAATCTCTACAGTACTTACCACGCCAGCAACGAACCTCATGCCGTTTAACATGATGTTCTCAGCATTTGATGGCATAAACATCGGTGTGCGGGCCCAACACCTGATTGAGTTTTGATATGGATAATTCCATGAAATCACGTCTTGCGGTTGGCACGAGCCGGATAGCTAAAAGCGAAGACGGCTCTATCACAATTTTGGCTTTGTTCTTTGTGCTAATTGCGATTGTGATGGGCGGAGTCGCAATTGACTTCAACAAGGTCATTGCCGAGCGGACCCAATTGCAGATTGCCGCCGATACCGCGGCGCACGCTGCTCTTTATACGAGAACGAAGCATGATGTTATGGCTTCACAGGATCAGGCTTTGGCAACCGTATCCAGCTTACTTCCGGTATCGACGTTCGGATCAGTTGCGATAACTTGGGCTGACATAGAGTTTGGAAATTGGGATAGGCAGTCAGCAACATTTACGGCTGACATGGAATCTAATGACGCAGTTCGGGTGTCCGCTGAGATGTCTGATATTCGTGGCAATCCCTCGCGGAACTTCCTACTCAGGATCGTTGGTTTTGATACCTTCAACGTCAATGTCGAATCTGTTTACAGCACCTATTACCCTCCATGCTTCACCGAGGGATTTGTGGCTGAATTAGTGGTGGATATACAATCTAACAACAGTTTCACTGACGGGTTTTGCATTCATTCCAATGATTATGTCAGCCTGAACCAGAACAACTACTTTGAACCTGGTACAATTGTTTCGATGCCCAATCTGAACGATCTCGATATGCCAAAATCTGGATTTGAGAAGAATGACGGTCTTCAAACTGCCCTGCGATCAGGGGCCTATCGGCTGCGCCTGCTCAATGATCTGCCCGACATTATCGACAGCTTCTGGACTGGTGAGGCCGATCATCTGCCACCTTATGTCTACGCTGGTACGCCCTACACTGTATCGTCGTCTTCCCTCGCGGTGCCCGATTCCAATGGTAATACGAGGTACAAGGGAACGGGGCTGACCCCGGAGCATTTTGAACCCAATTCGGTGAACAGGTACAGTTGCCCAGGGTCTGGAAAAGTCACCTTCGAAGCCGGCGTGTACTCAAACTTTGTGTTTGTGAGTGATTGCGAGATCAAGTTTTCAAATGGAGTTATGCTTGAGGATGTTGTCATCGCGACAACTAACTCCAGCGTCACCTCCTTTAGTACTCCCTCAGGTCTGAGCATCGGACGTGATGATAATTGCGCAGCTGGCGGAGGCGCTACTCTTATGACCCTTGGAGGTTTCAAGGCGGCCTCTTCACTCAACGCGTTTGGCGGACAAATCCTTGCCATTGGTGATATCCAGTTTTCTGCGAATGCTAATGGCATTCAGGGCGTGTCTTTCCAATCCAGAGGGATGATCGATGGCACGAGCAACATGGACATGGGGTACTGTCAGAACCAGGGTATGGAGAATGTGTACCGGGCTCCGTACTTCCGAACCGTAAAATGAGGTGTAAACCCCCGATTGGATGCATGCTTGATGACGTGCTCACTGAAAAGTCCGGCGTTCAAGGTTGGCCGGTTCTCCAACTAAGGAGAAAGTCTATGAAGAGAAGCCGTTTTACCGAAGAACAGATCATTGGGATATTGAAGGGGCATCAGGCGGGGCTTGGCGCGACGGAACTGCGCCGCAAGCATGGGGTCAGCAATGCGACGCTTTGCAAATGGCGGTCCAAGTATGGCGGGATGCACTGCACGGCAGGGTTATGCGCAGCATGATCCCGAGAGTGAAAGTGTGGCAAGTGAACTGGGTAGGATCGCTGAGATACGTGGCTATCCCTGCATGGTGGTCAGCGACAATGCAACAGAACTGACTTCGAATGCGATCCTGAAGTGGCAGGAAGACCGCAAAGTCGATTGGCACTACATCGCGCCGGGTAAACCAATGCAGAACGGCAATGTTGAAAGCATCAACGGTCGCATGCATGACGAGTGCCTGAACGAGCATTTGTTCGATAGCCTTCACCATGCGCGCAATTTGGTGGTGGCTTGGCGCAATGACTTTAACCACCTTCGCCCACATTCCAGACTCTCTGGTATGACACCGGCGGAATATTTTAACCGGTCAAAGAAGGGCCAAAACCTGAACAGAGCCAACCTAAAATAGCGGACTCTCAGGGGAGCAGGTCAAACGCCAGATATCCGATTTTTTCAACAGAATAGGCCGGAAGCGGCACTCGACACTCAGGGCGGAAACCAGACCTTCGTAACGGGTTCAAATGACAACTGAACCAGTATTCTGAGCGGCCATTCGATCAATTGACTTGCAATCACATTCCTCACCCGTCCGAGACGATCCTGATCTTCTCCATAGATGAATAATACCTACGATTGGCACGTTTCATGTCTTTGATGATCGTCTCTCACGGTGGTTTTAGTCAACTTTCTCAATAGTCACTCCTCGGTGGCTGCGATGAGCCCCAAACCCTCTATTGGCTCAGGCAAACGTCGGGTCCGAGAACTTTGACGACGGACGATATAGACAAGTAAGTGATCTCTCAGTAGTTTCTGAAATGTCTTCGTTCCGGCAGTGCGACTTTGGTTTTTTTTTGGGGTCTTCACTCAGTTGACGATAGCGCGACCAATTTGTTCGAGAGAGTTGCATGATGATCATTGAAGCTTTTCGAAAGATGCAAGCCGTTCTTTTCACCTGTCTTTGTGTTCTGTTTTGCATTTTTTCGGCTGCGTCGAGTGCCGAGGAATCTTTCTGGAGGGTGTCGCAAGAACAGTTTTCCTGCATAGTCGACAATTCTCGAAATTATATGGAACATGGAGATGATCCTATCGTCATAATGGTAATGGGCTGCCCTGAGGCTGATTTATCAAAGGCCATGGCGGCTTCAGCGGTGAACTCCGGTACGTTCGAAGTTATGGATGGGGACCCAGTAATCATTCTGACGAAGCAAGAGTTTCAGTGTTTGATTGAATCGAAAGACCTTGTTGCTGTGAGCGGAGAAATCCGAATACCTCGAGAGGGCATCTGTCTTGAGAATTGAGCGGGCTTCATACATCGCGGAGGTGTGCTCGGCTCTCATTGTTGCCATGACTGCCGTTCTGGCCCTTGTTGCTTATCTAGGTGATTTTGAAACAAAGAAGGCGGAGTTCACCTTTCAGGTTGCAAGCCAGTATCAGCAAGCGGAGCTTGTTCGAACAAGAAGCGAACTATTTGAGTTGGTAGCAAACGCGCAGGCCACAGTTGCGCCGGCACGTTTGGGCTCTTTGGATTTGAACACTTTCTTGGTGAAAAAGATCAGAGCGGATCAATCTCTCCTGAACACCGTCATGCCAAACGTTCTCGCCATCACGGGTTTCTATAATGCAGCCGCTGATTGTACCGCCTCAGGTCTTTGTGATGGCGAACTGCTTCATTCGTTGATGGGCAAAGAGGCTTCAGAGTTCTCATGTGTTTTTATGGGAGTGGTGACGGAAATTGAAAGAGCAACAAACGTAAAAAACCTATCACGTGGTTTAGAGGAGATCTCGAATGGTGGCTGCAAGTGATCGGATGAGATGGAGTTTCGGAACGTTAGTGGTTATTGCGCTTTTGCTTTTAGCTATCACAACCGGGCGATCATCCGCTGCTGAGTTCCAAATTAAAACTCTCAGCGATACACCCTTAGAATTCAGCCAACTCGATTCCGGTATTTGTACACACGAATTGAGTGGAACTATCGTGCGTGGAAGTGCTGAAAAGGTAAAGGAAGCAATCCTGAGCCTTCCCGGACAAGATCACGATGATAAAAATTTCGTAATTTGCATGAATAGCAGCGGTGGAAATCTCAACGAGGGGTTCTTGATCGGCAAGCTCATTTTTGAAAACTATTTTGGAACCTTTGTACCCGAAAACGCTGAATGTTCATCTGCCTGCGCGATAGCATTCATGCATGGCTTCGTAGGAATATACGACAAATTTAAACCCTTTCGGATGTTGCATCCAAATGGAAAGCTTGGTTTTCATGCGCCATCACTTCCTATTTCAAGTGATATGACCACCGAGGTGCCGATGGCTATGGTCAACAGCGCATACGATGGGGCCTTGAAAACTATTGCTCAGATTGTCGATGGTGCCATCAGCAGTGATCCGGAAACTGACTTTATTCCTTTGGGTTTGCTCCGGGAAATGCTTAGAACGCCCCCAGATGAGATGCGCTATGTTGAAACCTTACACGATGCATTCTCATGGAGAATTGATATTTTTCCTGAGGAGCTTCGGGCGCCCCAGAATTTCGATTTGGAAGTAGGGTTTTACCAGCTGTGCGCAAACCTTGGATACGCTGTGCAAGGGGCAACAATCGGCGACCGGATTGTGACAAAAGAGCTGGTAAATCTCTACAAGACAACGGGTCATTATACAGCGCTTAAATCGAAGTCGGGCTACACCCTTCTCAAATTTGCAGGGCAGGCGGAAGAGCAATGCCACTTCGGTTACGATAAAACGCGTGATCGGTTTGATGTATTCGCCTATCGAGAAGGTCAGCAAATTGGAAATGCTTGGTTGAACTCTGTGTACTTATTCCCACCCACAATGCCCTTGGTTGATCTCGCAAGGTGACATCATGCTATCTGATTTATCTTATTTACTTCGGTAACAGCCCCGATATCTGGATAGTGGGAATACCATGAAGCCCGTCAAACAGTGCCAGTTGATTTGCAGGTGTGATCGCCAGATCCGCGCGACCATGCTGGGGCGTCAATTTCGGAGGTAACTTCCGATCAGTGGTTTGCGCCCGGCTTGGCGTAAGGTCTTTCGATGCTGCGAACAGAGCCCATGACAATATTCTGGGTATAGGTTTCTTTGAAATCGCGGCCAAAAATTCGACGACCAGTTTGTGGCGGTCCTCGCTTGAGCCAAGCAGAGGACGTGAAACAGCCCATCTTTACATTTGGGCAAGCGGTTTGATCGAAGGGTACTTTTTTCTTTTGAGGATAACTTAGAACTCATTCACGAATGGTCCGTTCTCGCTGCTGCCTCAAAGTGCGCAATCCGGCAACTTTAAACTAAATTGGCAGTGTCCGCGATTAGATCATCGAAATTCTGAAGATGCTGCCGGAAGTACAAATGTCCGCAAAGGGGCGTGCGATTGCAGCATGGGAAGGCAGAGCGAAGGCCCAAAAATTTAGGTTTCAATAGCTTCCGAAATTGCCAACACATCTTCAAGTTCAACGCCAAAGTATCTAACCGTGCTGTCCATCTTCGTATGCCCCAACAGAAGCTAAATGGCGCGCAGGTTGCCCGGTTTCATATATGTCTGAGTGACCTTCGTGCGTTGCATTGAATGGGTCCCATAAGCGGTCCCCTCCAACCCGATAGACGAAACCCAATCCCGCACGATACCGGCAGACTGGCGCGTTAAGATGTGAAGGCGCTCGTGAAACCATCCAGGCCAGAGATACTCGGACCCATCCATTGGTGGATCTTCCATCCACTTCCCCAGGGAGCCGCGCGTGCGCTCGAAAATTTCGAACCGGACCGGTCTTTAGGTCTTACTTTGCAGCACCGATGCCCGTTCTTTGAACTGTCCGGATGCCATGAAATCGACAACTTTCGTCCGCACAAGGTCACAGCCGCGCAATTTGCAATCGATGACCATATTGAACAGAGCACGATCGCAATGGTTCTCTGCCAGTTCCAGTCTGCCTTGGATCGCACACACATGTTTGGGCTTCAGCGGCCGTTTCTGGCCAAAGGGGCGACCCTCTTTCCAAGCGGTGCGAAGTGGCGAATGACCGGTAAGTTTGGTTTTTGCATGACAGTTTCTCCAACCCGCCATGCCATCCCACATCGACAACCCGACGTTGACACTGCATCATATCATGAAATGCTGCGCTGCATCCAAGGTCGGCTTCGAGCCCATTGTGTCGAATGCTGCCCGCCAGACAGGGCCTTACCGATGTTCACGCAGCCACCAGTGGGAGGCGAACGTTTGACGTCCTTGCTCCGCGGGTCCCAGTTAAGCGGCAGTATTGCGCATTCGTTCTGGTTATATCCAATCGGTTCACGACCTAAACGGCAACTTTGAGCGACATCAATCCAGAAGATGCGCAAAGGATCTAATTTGCAGTATGCAGTCCGTGATTCTTATCCTCTTCTACCTTGTCATTGTCCTGATGCCCTTGTGTCTGTCGTGGGCATTGGACTGGCCGCCGCGTCCGTTGCTTGACGACATTGCGTCGGGTCTTGGCATGGTGGCTTTTGCGATCATCCTGACCGAATTTGTCTTGTCAGGTCGGTTCAAACGTCTTTCAAAACGCATCGGAATGGATGTAATCCAGCGGTTTCACCAACTTATCGCCCGAACCGCTCTCGCTTTTGCTCTGTTACACCCGTTCATGTTTGGAGGCACGCCGTCGGGTGGGCATCGACCATGGGATCCGACGCGTGCGTTGACTGTGACATCGGAGTTTTCTGATCTCGCGTCAGGCATAGTGGCGTACCTGCTTTTTCCTACCTTCGTATTGCTCGCCATCGCCCGGACTCAGCTGGACTACAAATACGAGACATGGCGATTGATGCACGGCATCGGCTCATTGCTTATTGCATTTCTGCTGCTTGACCACACGATCAGCGCCGGGCGTTACAGTGCCGATCCAACCATTATGTGGTTTTGGGTCGCCATGACGGGCACCGCCGTGGCTGCGCTACTGAATATCTACGTGTTTCAGCCACTGCGACAATCGACGCGACCTTGGAAGGTGACCGTAATCAAACGTCTGACGCCGTTTCAATGGCAGCTTAAGCTTGCCCCCACTGGTCACAACGGCATCACCTATGATGCTGGCCAGTTTGTATGGCTTAACATCGGGCATAGCGCCTTCAGCCATTATGAGAACCCTTTCTCGATCAGTTCGGCATCCGTGGATGGCAATGAACTGAGCTTCATCATTAAAGAGCTTGGCGATTTCACCAGAACCCTTGATCAGGTGTCTCCCGGAACACTTGCCTATATTGATGGTCCCTACGGAAATTTGATCATTGAGGGGCGCACCGCACAGGGCGTCGCCCTGATCGCCGGCGGCGTTGGCATCGCACCGATGCTGGGTATTCTGCGTCAGATGCGTGCGACGGGCGACAAGCGCCCGGTCAAGCTGATCTATGGCAACCGGCTTCAAGAGCAGATCATTCCATCAGAGGATTTATCGCATGAGGATGTGGTTTATGTTCTGTCAGAGCCGCCAGAAGACTGGGCCGGAGAGACGGGCCGTATCGATCCGGCGCTGCTAGAAAGACACTTCTCGCCCGAGATTTGTCAAACTTGGCTGTTTGTGCTCTGCGGGCCGCCTGCCATGATGGATGCAGTTGAGGATCATCTGCTCAGCAAAGGTACACCCTCATCCAACATCCTGTCAGAGAGGTTCACTTATGATTGACCCATTCCGCCATCTGTCTCAGCGCCGCAGGGTCTGGCTTGCGCTGTTGACGGTCAATGTGATCCTCGGGCTTTTGATCTTGGCCTTCGCGCTTAGGGTTTAGTTCCTCCTGCTCAAGAGTGTTTTTCCTCTGGCAGTATCCGAGGCTAGGTCGCAATCCATACGAAAGCTGCCAGTGGCGAAGAGGAAGCGAAAGGCAGGGTTGAGCCCATAGCTGTGGCGTGCTGCAAGGCGCGCCAGTGTCCGCATTCGGGACTGGAGCGTTGGCAGCCGACTTCTATCAATTGGTCAGAATTTCCACTCGAACCCAACGGCTTTTTCGGACACCTCCCAGAGACGCGACATGACAGTCTTGTCATGGGCGTGAGCGTTCAGTGTGCCCTTGCCGACTGGGCCGACCGCTTCCATGCGGCCCGTCGGACCGTAGAGGGCGCGTTGCTCGGTCAACGCCTCTTCGGTCGCGCACATGACCTCGGGGTATGAGCCTTGTTGCGCAGTCTGTACCATCGGCGTCTTGGTCATCAGCCACCAGATGAAACGCATCATGCGGCTGCCACTTGTTGTGATCAGAGACGTCGCCGATGAGCCAGGATGGCAGACGAAAACCTCTACATCTTTGCGCCCCGCAGCGGCCAGCCGGTCCTGCAGTTCGTATGCAAACATCATCTGCGCCAACTTGCTTTGCGAATAAGCGGTGTTTGCGCCGTAGCCTTCATCCCAGTTCATATCATCGAACTTGATGGTCTTGAGACCGAGGTTGTAGCCAAGGCTCGCGACGATCACGATCCGGCCCATGCTTTCCGCGATGCGATCGAAAAGCAGACCATTCAGCAGAAAATGTCCGTAGTGGTTGGTGGCAAGCTGGCTTTCGAACCCGTCGACCGTCAGCTTGCGCGTCGGCACCTGCGCGATGGCGGCGTTATTGATCAGCGCGTCGATGCGGGGCACGGTCTTCAGGACTTCTTTGCCGGCCTCGCGCACGCTGTGCAGGACGGACAGGTCCATGCGGATGAAGCTCACGTCAGCTTTCGCGCCGAATTCCTGCTTCAACTCAGCGATTGCCGCCTCTGACTTCTCGGCCGACCGGTTCAGCAACACCACCTTGGCGTTCTTCTTCAGAAGAATGCGCGTCGCTTGAAAGCCTGCGCCCGCGTTGGCGCCGGTTATGATGTAGGTCTTGCCCGATTGGTCACCGAGGCGCTCGGGCGTCCAACCTTTAGGTCCAAATGTCGTATCGGCCATTGTCGGTCTCCTGCCAGCCCAAGCTGGCGGTTCTGGGTGTTATTTGTCTGAAAGCACAGATAGTAGCAGCCAGCACCTCCAAACAGGCGAAATCCTCTCTATTACTTGCCCAATCGTCTCAACCCCGTTGCAAAGATGAAAATCCTCTGCAAGCTACAGCGCATGAGCAAGGAACAGATCAAAGCCCTTATTGAGAACCGCCTGCCCGAGGCGGGCCTTGTCGATATCGCGTTGAAGGGTGTCCAGCTTTTCCGGGTGACCGAGGCCATGCCCTGCGTGCCTGCCGTATACGAGCCCACGGTTGTAGCCATCCTGAGCGGCACCAAGGAAGCTGTGCTGGACGGTGAGCATCACGTCTATGGCAACGACAAATACCTGCTTTGCCCAATGACCCTACCGGTAGAGGCTGGCACGCCACAGGCTTCCGAAGCGGATCCTCTGCTCGGTCTAGTGATCACTTTGGATCCACGAATGATGCGCGAACTCACCATGGAGATCGAGGCTGCCGCGGGTGGCAACAGACAGTTTCGGGGCGAAGCGCCATCAGCCTTGGTACTGGCAGCCTGGGATGCGGGGTTTACGCAGGCTTTACTGCGGCTCCTAGCGCTGCTCGACAATCCGGTTGACTTGGAGGTGTTAGGATCGGGGCGCATGCGCGAGTTGTGTTACGCGGTGCTCAAGGGGGAAGCCGGGGCCGCCGCAAGACGTGCCTTTGGTGTCGGCAACGAAATCGCGCGCACCATCGAGTATCTCTCGAACCACCTGAACGAACAGATCACCATCGAAGATATGGCCGACCATGTGGGTATGAGCCGCGCGGTATTCCATCGGCGATTCAAAGACGCCACGACAATGTCCCCGATCCAGTTTGTGAAATCCATGCGCCTGAACAGCGCCGCGATGAAGATTGCCGAAGGCAAGACAGTTTCGGAGGCGGCCTGGGACGTAGGTTACCAAAGCTCCTCTCAATTCAGCCGCGAGTTCAAGCGGATGTACGGCCAGTCGCCCCGGCAATGGAGCAACGCGGTTCAGGTGCCCGAACGCCTGACCTAAGGGCGCACTCCGCACTGCAGACACACAGCCCGCTAAAGAAAAGAGACACTATTGATATCCTCAAGGCATCGTCCGACGGGGCCCGGGCGGAACTGCTGTCAAACAGCCTCTCCTGCTGTTTCGGGGTGATGGTTGTCTTGGCCAGCCTTTCTTTTGGTCGAGGGGCGAGACCGACATGACCAGAGCGTTCGTGTTTCCGATGCTCGTGGCGGGGATATTGATGCTGATCCTTGGTGGCGGGCTGTTCTATGGTACTTGGAAAGGCTCGGCAGGCTTTGGCGCCTCCGAGATTAAGCGCGTCGACAGGACAATGGCGCAATATGGCACGGTGGCAGAGCAGGGTCGTGGGCGCGACGGATACGGATCACGGAGTAGACCTTGAGATCGAGGATCCTCACGGGCGCTACACTCTCACCGCTGATTGGGTTTTGGCCGCGGATGGGGCGCGCAGCCCGATGCGTAAGATGCGTGGGCTGCGTTTGAAAGGCGACAATTACGAGGGGCGCTATGTCATCGCGGATATTCAAATGCCGCATGACTATCCCACAATCCGCCGCGCGCTGTTTGATCCTGATTGCAGACGCGGTGCGACGATCCTGATCCACAAGCAACCCGACAACATTTGGCGGATCGACTATCAGCTTGGCGTGGACGAGGATGAAGGCGATGCCATCAAAGAGGAAACCGTGCGGGCCTCTGTGACAGCGGTGCTCGACGAAATCGGCTATGAAGGCGATTGGCAACTGGAATGGTGGAGCATCTATTCAGCCAACACTCTGGCGCTGGATGAGTACCGCGACGGGCGTATCTTCTTCATCGGCGATTCAGCTCATATCGTCCCCATATTCGGTGTACGCGGCCTGAACAACGGTTTGGCCGACGCGCATAACATCGCGTGGAAGCTGGCCTATGTGATGCAGGGCAAAGCCGCCCCTCCCTTGCTTGACAGCTATACACCAGAGCGTCGCGGGGCCACGTTGGATGTCTTTGCAAACGCCTCTAAATCCGCGCGTTTCATGACACCACCTACGCGCGGTTGGAAGGTCATGCGTGATGCAGCGCTAAACCTCGCGCTCAGCCATTCCTTTGCGGGACAGCTCGCTAATCCGCGCCAGATGACACCCTATACCTATTGTGATAGTCCCGTTGTGTGCGCTGATGATCCTGAATTTAAAAGCGGGCCGCAGGTTGGTGCGATGCTGCCAGAGGCGCGGATTGGTGACGGTTATCTGACCGGGAAACTGGGTGCTGGGTTTTCTGTTCTTGTTTTCGATAAGCGCCTTGCCAACGATTTGGACATCGCGGGTGTCGCGGTCATTCTAATTGATGCTGAGTCCGAGGTTGCCCAGCAATTCGGAGCAAGACAATCCAGCGCATACCTCGTGCGTCCCGACCTTCACATCGCCGCGCGGCTGTTTGACACTACACCTGCCACCATTCAACACGCGCTGAGATTTGCAGCCGGAGAGGTTCTTCCATGACCCCTACAGATGTCGAAGCCGTCTATGATGCTCTTGCAGCACAAATTGACAGCGTTGGACCCGAAAAGTCCGAGTTGTTTCTGATAAAGCTGGCATTGCTATTGTCGCATGAGTTCGGTGACGCCAACCGCGTCATCAAATTGATCTACGATGCCAAACGCAACCTTGATGCAGCGAACTATCGTTAAAGCCAACACCGATCTCGCCCCTACACTTGCAAACTACATTTTTCGAAACTGAAGCCGTTCATTTTGGTTAATCTCCAAGAGTTCAGAAAAATGTGAGCAATGCTCGCTGAAACGTGCAACAGGTGGGTCTGTAATCGGCGGGATTACGTCTCGGTATTTACCGCGGACATAGAGGTCACGCAGGCAGTCATTCGCGATGGACCAGATGAAGCAGACAAGGCGGTTATGGAAGGTCTGGTTCCAGGCTCGGATGTTGCTCGGGGCTATGCGCTTATTATCAAAGCCTTGTTTTCTTTCGTACAACCTTAAAGAGGGCCAAGGGATTACCAAGACGGCTCAGGTTCATCACAGCCCGCTTGAAGTTGAGTATTAACCGATCAATTTGCTGACATTGATATCAATTGTAGCGATGAATTTACGGTAACAGGGGTCTCCACCAACAAGGGCATATCTTTGGGGGAAGATGAATATTGGAAGCACTCGATCTGGGCACCCGCGCTGGCCAGTGAATAAGCAATCTCAAACAGTTTCATTGACTGACCGTAAAATTGAGGTTGCGATAACCTCCAATCATGGAAGTAAGTTAAGATATTGGTTATTATTATTTTTTATGGAGCGGCGATCCCGACTTCAAGGGTTTCGTTTTCCTTGCGTGAGTTCTGGGGGAAAGTCTGGGGGGACACCAAAAATGCTCCAGACGTTCCCGAATTCTCCCATGTCTTCAATACGCTACGTGTAGATATTTCACCCAATATTCTAGGCGAATAATTGATTTTTATGGATTTTATGGATAATTTTTCTGGAGCGGGTAACGAGAATCGAACTCGTAACTAAAGCTTGGGAAGCTGCCGTGATACCTTTTCACCATACCCGCGCGCCAGTGGCATTGACCTAAGCCGCAGTGCTTCATGCGTCAAGAGGGTTTGCGTGCAATCACATAGTTGATTTGAGCGGGCAGGGTGACGCCTTTAGAGGTCTCGTAAGGTTCAAGAGCCTTGGTCAAAGCGTCCAGCAGGTGGGCGCGCTGCACATCGTCCGCGTTGTAGTGACCTAGCGCTTTATTGGCAGGGCCAATCTGGCACATGACGCGTGCCATTGCTTCTGCGCCATCGGAAATGGTCAGGCTTTCCTCGGTGGTTTCCACTTCGGCGACAAGGCCTGCGTCTTGCATGATCTGCGCAATACGGGCCGGATCGCGCAGCGAAAAGGGTCCCGGTCCGTCAGGGGGAGATTTGGGAACCGGACCAAGGACTTCACGCGCGACCTGCGCGGGCAGCGTGAAGAACGGGTTTTCCTCAATGGCCCCCCATGCGGAAAACGCGATACAGCCGTCATCGCGCAACGCAGAGGCGATATTTGCAAATGCGGCCGCAGGATTTTCAAAGAACAAAACGCCAAACCGCGACACGATCCTGTCAGCGCTTTGGGGAACGAACGGATGGTTTTGGGCATCTGCTTGAAGAAAGGCGATGTTGTGCTGCCCTTTAACACGGCTATGCGCCGCTTCCAGCAACGTGGAGGAGATGTCGATCCCCGTCACATGTCCGGTGTCGCCGATGATATGCGCCACAGAAAACGTGCTGGTACCAGCGCCGCAGCCGATATCCAACACGCTGTGACCGGATTGAATATCTGCCCGCGTCAACGTGCCTTCCAGAACTTCGGCCAGCGCGGCATCCAAAGAAGCCCGTTGATCGACCCAAAGCGGGCCAGCCTGATCTGTCCAGAAGTCACGCTGATCGTCGTTGTTGCTCATCCGCGACGCCGTCTACGGCTGCCACCGCTGCCATTGCCTTCCCCGCCGCCACCGGTGTTGAAGGTGCGGGTTGGCAAAGTGACAATGGAATTCAGGATCGGGAAAGGCTCGACTGCGTTCGGCATTGCGGAGGCGTTCACGAAATGCTCCTGAAAGCGCGGCTCGATTGCTGTCTCGATCTTGTGGATGTTGCGCACGATCTCCTCGATTTCGCCGCGCGCATCGCTGTTCAGCAGGGCGATGCGGGCGCCAGTGCCAGCGGCATTGCCCGCAGATGTAACTTTATCCAGCGGTGCATCCGGGATCATGCCCAGAACCATCGCGTGTTTGGTTGAGATATGCGCACCAAAAGCACCCGCAAGCACCACACGATCCACTTTATCGACGCCGAATTTGTCCATCAGCAGACGCGCGCCGGAATATAGCGCAGCCTTGGCCATCTGGATTTCGCGGATGTCGCGGTTTGTCACGGTGATCAGAGGACCCCCGTTTTCGGTGCCGTCATAAACCATATAGCTGTTGGTGCGGCCGTCCGCAAAAACGGCGGCCGATCCAGTCTGTTCTGCTGTGCCAATCAGGCCCGGTGCATCGACGATGCCATGCATACGCATCTCTGCGACCATCTCAATGATACCTGATCCGCAAATGCCGGTCACGCCGGTCTGCGCGATGGCAGCATCAAAGCCTTCTTCGTCTGACCACAGATCGGATCCGATGACCTTGAAGCGGGGCAGCTTGGTCACAGCGTCAATCTCCACCCGCTCAATAGCGCCGGGGGCTGCGCGCTGTCCTGAACTGATCTGGGCACCCTCGAAGGCGGGGCCGGTGGGGGATGAACAGGCCAACACTTTCTCACGGTTGCCCAGCAGGATTTCCGCATTTGTGCCCACGTCGACAATCAACACCAGATCATCTGAGAGTTGCGGGCTTTCTGACAAGGCGACAGCGGCGGCATCCGCGCCTACGTGCCCTGCAATGCAAGGCAACAGATAGACGCGAGCGCTTTCATGGATGTTGAGGTCCAGATCACGGCCCCGCATGCGCAAAGCGTTGGAGGTGGCCAGCGCAAAGGGGGCCTGACCCAGCTCAAATGGATCAATACCAAGGAACAGGTGGTGCATCACAGGATTACATACGAACACTGCATCCACGATCAGCTGCTTGTCGATCGCCGCCTCGGTTGCAAGTTGTGTGAACAGACCACACATCCCTTCGCGCACAGCCAGGGTCATTTCTTCGGCGCCCTTGGAATTCATCATGGAATAGCTGACGCGGCTCATCAGGTCTTCGCCAAAGCGGATTTGCGGATTCATCACGCCCGATGATGCGACGACCTCGCCAGTTTGCAGATCACACAGGTGCGCCGCAATTGTGGTCGACCCCAGATCAACGGCAACGCCGTAAATCGTGCCCTCATAAAAGCCGGGCCAGATGTGCATGATGCGCGGCTTGTTTTCATGGTCGCCCAGATGGATGGCCACTGTAACCTTCCATGCGCCTTTGCGCAAAATCGGTTGCATGATTTGCAGGATGTGCAGATCGGCGGTGACCTCTTCAAGCTGCCATTGTTCGTTCAGGGCCAAGCGCAGACGCTCAAGGTCGCCGGATGGATCGTGCATGTCAGGCTCTGCTACCTCGACATAAAACAGCTTTGTCGAGGGGTTGAGCGTGATGTCCCGTACCTCGGCCCGTTTGCGCACGACCTGTTTGTGTACCTGGCTTTCGGCAGGCACGTCGATGATCACGTCTTTGAGCACGGTTGCCTGACAGCCCAGACGGCGGCCTTTTTTCAGCCCGCGCTTATCGTCATAGCGTTCTTCAACGCTGTTCCATTCGGACAGCGCGTCGGCCTCGACTGTCACGCCGTGCTTGGAAAACTCGCCGTAGCTTGGTGTGATCTGGCATTTCGAGCAGATACCACGCCCGCCGCATACTGAATCAAGGTCGACGCCCAATTGCCGCGCTGCGGTCAGGACAGGCGTGCCCACAGGAAAGCGGCCCCGCTTGCCAGAAGGGGTAAAGATAACAAGTGGATCATCGCTCATTTTTTAGGCTGCCTTTGGCTTTGTTTCCGCTAAGTTAGATTATTATTCGCATTTATCACGCAAACCTGCGTCACCTTGAAGCCTTTTCGCGCCATCAACACTTATATTTGGTTCTGTCGAATTGGAATGCCCCAGGCGCAGTGCATCTGTCCAGCCGGTAAGGCAGTCGCGCAGATGCCAGCCGATATGGATCACCCTACAGCCTTGCCACGATTGTTTTGCGTGCCAGGTCAAGCGGCGTGCAGGCAAATCCGCGCCGCGCTGTTTGGTGACCGGATTATAGATCTTGCTTTGGTGTCGCCAACACCCTGAAAGCCATGCGCGGAGGAAAACGACAAATACGTCTGGCCTGACTGCGGATAATTGGGGAATTGCACAGGGCGCGCGGGCACTTCTTCGATCGCGCCTTGCAGCTCTACCAAGGCGTAGCTTTTGTCAGCGATTGTCGCGACACGGAGCATTTTGCCATCAATCTGCACGTCTTGCGCAGTCTTGAGGGCGGCATCGGTTTTCGGGATGTTCGCAGCACGCTGCACTTTCTGTTCAGGGCTGAGAGACGGACCGCCGCAGGCTGAAAGAAGTGCGGTGCAAGCAACGAACCAAGCAACAAAACGCATTATCAACCTTTTTTATATTTTGGTAGGCGCTTGGATTGATGTCGGAGTGCAGAAGAGTGCCAACCGTCCGGGTCGTCATGTTTCGCGGCGCGCATGAAAGATAAAGCCCAGGAAATTCAGCAAAATTTGTGCCGCAAGGATCTGCGTAGAACCGGAGGGATCGTAATCGGGCGCAACCTCAACCAGATCAATGCCCACAATGTCATGACGATTTGCCGCGGCCTGTAGCAGCTCCAGAACCTCGTAATAGAGAAACCCGCCATGAGAGGGCGTGCCGGTGCCGGGCGCGATTGATGGGCAGAAGGCGTCGATGTCGATCGTCACGTATAGACGTGCACCAACGGGGATGTGGGCCAGCACGCCGCCGATGCCCATATCGCGGGCCTGCCTGACGCTGATAATATCAGACCCCATGGCACGGGCGTCGTCATAGCCTTCTTTGGCTGTAGAGCTGACGTTCCGAATACCAACTTGCGTTAGGCCGGTGACATAGGGCTGTTCGGCAGCACGGCGCATCGGGTTGCCGTGGCCGTTGCGGACACCGTGTCTTTCATTCACAAAATCCAGATGCGCGTCGATTTGCAGGATGTGGATGTCGCCCTGACCGTCAAAGGCTCGGATGCAGGGGATATTGATCGAATGGTCGCCCCCAATCACAACAGGAAGGGCTGCGGCGTCGAGCGCTGCACGCACGCCTGCCTCGATATTGGCGTGGCTGGCTTCGGTGTCCGTGTGGATAATATCGGCATCGCCCATGTCCACGATGTTCACGTCGCCGGGCAGATAGGTCAGATCGTCCTCATGGTCATACGCGCCCGCATGACCAAAACTGAACAAGGTAGATGCCTCGCGCACGCCGCGTGGGCCGAACCGCGCCCCTGCACGATATTGCGTGCCCGCATCAAATGGCGCGCCGAGGATCGCAACATCCGCGTCGAGCTTGGCCCAATCAGGCTCGTAAGGGCGTTTGCCGAATGTTGAGATGCCGACAAATGGCAGGTCCAGCCTACCGCTCTCATAGCCGTGTTTGCTCATCACACTCTCCTGTTTCGCCGCAGCTTTGGACAAGTGCAAATCAAATGCAAGGGTGGGCGTCTCTGGGCCTTTTCAATCCGGTCTATCCGTGAAATAGCAAACCGCCAAATGATGCCATTACCCATGGAGGTTGTTATGGAGATTCGTGAGGCCCTGACGTTCGATGATGTGTTGCTGGTTCCTGCCGCCTCATCGGTCCTGCCTTCCACCGCAGATACCCGTACCCGTGTGACCAAATCGATCGCGCTGAACATACCCTTGCTCAGCTCTGCGATGGATACGGTTACCGAAGGGCGCATGGCGATTGCCATGGCACAGGCCGGCGGAATGGGCGTGATCCACCGCAACCTGACGACTGAGGAACAGGCCAAAGAGGTCCGCCGCGTCAAACGGTTTGAAAGCGGTATTGTGTATAATCCGATCACTCTGAAAGCCAATCAGACTTTGGCCGATGCCAAGGCGTTGCAGGCCCGATACAACGTCACCGGCTTTCCGGTCGTTGATGAAACGGGGCGCGTTGTCGGTATCGTAACCAACCGCGACATGCGTTTTGCCCATCTTGATGACACGCCGGTGCATTTGATGATGAGCAGCGACAATCTGGCGATCCTGCAGGAACCTGCTGACCGCGAAGAAGCTATCAGCCTGATGAAAGCGCGCCGCATTGAAAAACTGCTGGTGACTGATGGCAAAGGCAAACTGACGGGCCTGCTGACGCTCAAAGATACCGAGCAAGCCGTGCTTAATCCGACTGCTTGCAAGGACGAGCTTGGGCGTCTGCGCGTGGCGGCTGCGACCACCACAGGCGATGCCGGTTTCGAGCGGTCTCAGGCATTGGTCGATGCGGGCGTGGATATGATCGTGATCGACACCGCACATGGACACTCCGAAGGGGTGGCGATTGCCGTGGAACGCGCCAAGAAGCTTAGCAATGAGGTTCAGGTTGTTGCCGGGAACGTGGCAACTGGCGAAGCGACACGCGCGCTGATCGGCGCGGGCGCCGATGCGGTTAAGGTCGGCATCGGACCGGGCTCAATCTGCACGACGCGTATGGTTGCCGGTGTTGGTGTGCCACAGCTGACAGCAATCATGGATTGCGCGAAGGCTGCGGGTGAAACGCCTGTGATCGCCGATGGTGGCATCAAATTCTCGGGCGATTTTGCCAAGGCGATTGCGGCTGGTGCTTCTTGTGCAATGGTCGGTTCGATGATTGCAGGTACAGATGAAAGCCCTGGAGAAGTCATTCTATATCAGGGCCGTAGCTTTAAAAGCTACCGTGGTATGGGCAGTCTTGGCGCCATGGCCAGCGGGTCTGCTGACCGGTATTTCCAGAAGGATGCTGCCAGTGACAAGCTGGTGCCGGAAGGCATCGAAGGACAAGTGGCTTACAAGGGAAGTGCCGCTGCGGTGGTACACCAGATGGTCGGCGGTTTGCGCGCGGCCATGGGTTACACTGGTTGTGGAACCGTTGATGAAATGCGCAAGAACTGCAATTTTGTCAAAATCACCGGCGCGGGTCTGAAAGAAAGCCACGTGCATGACGTTCAGATCACCCGTGAATCTCCCAACTACAGGATTGGCTAGACTATGACACCTGCTGCACGGGTGGCTGCCGCCATCGAGATACTTGATATGATCGGTGACGGCTTGCCAGCCGAGCAGGTTTTAACGCGTTGGGGACGGGGTAACCGTTTTGCCGGTTCCAAAGACCGGGCGGCGATCCGCGACCATGTTTTTGACGTATTGCGCGTGCGTCGTTCAGCTGCATGGCTGGGGAATGCTGCTACAGGGCGCGGTTTGATGATCGGCTTGCTTCGTTTGCAGGGCATTGATCCTGCAACCCTATTTACTGGCGAAGGTCATGCACCCGCGCCTTTGATGGATCATGAGATGCAGCTTCCGGAGGGCGAAATGCCCGACGCGGATGCGTGGAATTTACCCGATTGGCTGACTGAGCGATTTGCAGAAGGTCTGGGTGATGCAGCAGCGGAGACCGCGCAGAAGCTGCAAGGTCGCGCACCAGTGACGCTCCGGGTAAATGTTGCAAAAACAAATACCTCTGATGCTATCCTCATGTTGAAAGAGGCTGGCGTCGAGGTTGTGGAAAATCCTTTGAGTGCGACGGCCTTGACGGTTGTTGAGGGCAGTCGGCGCATCCGCAATGCTCCTGCGTATATGGATGGCTTTGTCGAGCTACAGGACGCAAGTAGTCAGGCGGTCGTCGATGCGTTGCCACAGGCTGGCCGCGTGCTTGACTATTGCGCTGGCGGCGGCGGTAAGGCGCTGGCAATTGCGGCCCGCGGGGCCGATGCGGTTTTCGCTCATGACATAGATGTTGGACGGATGCGCGATCTGCCATTGCGCGCCGCCCGTGCAGAGGCCGAGATCACCCAGCTTGAGGGCAGTGATCTAGCGACCTTTGGACCCTACGATCTGGTTCTGGTTGATGCGCCGTGTTCCGGCAGCGGTTCTTGGCGGCGTGCGCCTGAGGCCAAGTGGCGTTTGACGCCAGAGCAGCTTGCTCAGACAATGGACCTGCAGGACAGCATTCTGGATGCAGCGGCGGCACTTGTCGCAGAGGGCGGGACCCTTGTCTACGCGACCTGTTCGATCCTGCCTGATGAAAACCAACAGCGTGTTGCTGCGTTTCTGGCGCGCAATAACGGCTGGGTTTGCACGTGGGAAAAGACGTTTGAGGTCAGCGATCTGGGTGACGGTTTCTACTCCGCACACTTGACGCAAAGCAACTAATTACAAAAAAATTGCCGGCTGCGGGAATGTTGTATGCCATTTTCGGATACGGTTAATAGGCGGTTAACCCTTCGGCCCAAGAGTAGACTGAATGATTCGGGATTTGATTCCTGAAAGCGCTGGAAGGGAAGTTATGCATCGGACAAGGGGCACCTGGCTGACGGATAGGGTGGTTTTGGCGACGCCTCAACGTTTAGGAGCCCTTCTTGTTTTGGCGCTGCTACTTGGCGGGGCCGCATGGGGTGCTCTTGACGGGGCGGCGCAGATTGGCGCGGGTGCGGCCAGTGTCAGCCTGCTTTGTGTCTGTCTCGCTTTACTGGTGCTGCGTGTCGGCCATAAACTGGCGCAGGAGCGGAGCCATAATTCGGTGGCGCATTTTGTCACCAACGATAGCGCGCCCAGTTTCATCACGAGTCATGATGGCCAGATCGATTTCGCCAATCCCGCGGCTGACCGCATATTCGGGGCCACCAAGGACCGTACGATGGCATCGGTGTTGGCGGATCGGATGGGAAACCCTGGACCGGTGCTTTTCCGTTTGCAATCGCGGGCTGAGATAAATGGTTCTGCGCGCGAAGAGATTGTGACCAACAGCGGCCAGATATTACTGGCAGTACATGCGATTGGTTCTGATGGTTTCGCGTGGCGGGTTGAGCCGCAGAACACACAGGCTGCTGCCGGTCTCATGGGTGATAGCCGCATTTTACCAATGCTAATGGTTGGGCGAAGCGGGGCGATCCTGTCTATGAACCACGCTGCCCGGCAGTTTATCGGAATGAGAAGCAAATCCTTGGACGGTATCTTTGCCGAACAGGTTGTTGTTCCCGGTACGGTAATGCAGGTGGCCACCACTGCAGGAAGCAAACCCGCTTTGATCGCCCAAACGGATGCGGGGGCGGGACGGTCGGCCATCTATTTTTTACCGCCGCCAACCGCAGGCGAAGCGCTGCCAAATCCGGATTGGCAGGTCTTTCAGGATATGCCAATCCCGATGATCAAGATCGCTCTCGATGGAACAGTCCAGTCCTTTAACAAACGGGCATCCAATCTGATTGGTGTTGTTCTTACAGAGGGTGCGCATTTATCGGCGCTTATGGAGGGGCTGGGCAGGTCCATCTCGGATTGGCTTGAAGACACATTGGCTGGCAGGTTGGTGCAAAAATCCGAATTCCTGCGCCTTACGCGTGGGGATCGCGAGGCCTTTGTTCAGGTCACCTTGAACCGTATTGAAGAGGATGGAGTGCCAGCGTTGATTGCTGTGTTGCATGATGCGACAGAGCTCAAGTCGCTTGAGGCGCAATTTGTTCAGAGTCAGAAAATGCAGGCGATCGGACAACTTGCCGGCGGTGTGGCGCATGATTTCAATAACTTGCTTACGGCTATCTCTGGCCACTGCGATCTGTTGCTCTTGCGTCATGACCAAGGTGATAGCGACTATAGCGACCTCATCCAGATTAACCAAAATGCGAACCGTGCTGCGGCGCTGGTGGGGCAACTGCTTGCCTTCTCTCGAAAACAGACGTTGCGGCCTGAAACTCTTGATATGCGGGACACCCTGGCTGATCTGACCCATCTGCTGAACAGATTGGTCGGGGAAAAGGTGACGCTGACACTAAGCCATGATCCGGTGCTTCAGCCGATCCGGGCTGACAAGCGGCAGTTGGAACAGGTCTTGATGAACCTTGTGGTGAACGCCCGCGACGCCATGCCTTCGGGCGGTGAAATTCGGATCGTGACAGAATGTACAAACCTGAAAGACCCGATGTCACGCGATCAGGTCACAGTTCCTGCGGGTGAATACGTGACCATCAAGGTTAGTGATGATGGCTTTGGTATTGCATCAGATAAATTACAAAAGGTTTTTGAGCCTTTTTTCACGACGAAGCGCACAGGTGAGGGGACGGGCCTTGGCCTTTCAACGGCTTACGGTATTATCAAACAAACGGGCGGCTATATTTTCGTGGACAGTCGCGAAGGGGTCGGAACGTGTTTTACGCTATATTTCCCTGTTCTTGTCCAAACGGCCAAACTCGAAGTCCCAAAATCGAAAGAGGCGGGACCAATCGTTAAGACAGCACCTAAGGGTGGTGTTATCTTGCTGGTCGAGGACGAAGCACCGGTGCGTGCCTTTGCCAGCAGAGCACTGCGGTTGCGGGGCTATACTGTTCTCGAAGCCGAAAACGCGGAAGCTGCGCTGGAAACTCTCGAAGACCAAGATCTAAAGATTGATGTCTTTGTCACGGATGTCGTTATGCCGGGGATGGACGGGCCAAGCTGGGTACGTGAAGCGCTCAAGATGCGGCCTGATGTCAGGGTCGTATTCGTATCAGGTTATGCTGAAGATAGCCTTGGAGAAGCTCAAAAGAAGATTCCAAATTCGGTATTCTTGCCCAAGCCGTTCTCATTGAATGACTTGACGGAAACCGTAAACAAGCAGCTCCACTAACCGCTTGGAATACTGTCATAAAGCGCAAACTCATCGGCAAATTTTCGGCGGAACCTTTCCTCAATCTCAGGCGACAATGCGATCTCTATCGCGGGTGATACGTTTTCCTGGGCCAGAGACAGCTTCACATCCAGTCTGTCTTCCAGAAAGCTTTGCAGACTTTGCTGATCCTCATACCGGAACAGATGCGTAATGCCCGTGCCATTAGGTTGGCGCTCAAGGAATTTGAGCTGGCTACCCACCTCAGCAAAACCAGGCCGCTTTCCTTTCATGTAACCCAGCACAAAATCATCAAAGCTGATTCCGAAAGTATTGTTGGGTTTGTCCTTCATAAACGGGCGTTGTCGGTACCTGTACCAGCTGCTGAGCCAGCTCACTGGATCACGCATAACGGCCATCAGCTCCATTTCCGCATCGCAAACGTTCAAAAACATCGGCCGGATGAATCGGTTGTACCGATAGACCGGTGCATGCTTTAGCAGGGGCGGATCAGTGATTGCCATATCAGCCCGGGTGGCCAACGCAGTTTGGTAGGCTGTTGAGCCCGTCTTTGGTACAGATAGGAACGCGAGACGTTCTTTAAAGAAAACAAGCATCTAAGATCTCCGGTTCCGGTCAGCATACAAACTGCCTGCTGCATAAACAACTTCTTAACCAATGGTCTGCAAAGTCGGGGTAGCAAAAATTCGATTGAAATGTTCTGCGTTTGTGCTCATAAGAACATTAATAGAACATAACCACATTGTGACAGGGGCGATTGCCGCCACCGTCGCCCTGTGACAGTAAGGGAAGAACCCAAATGGCAACGGCAGATCTTTTGAATATGGATAAGAAATCAGCGGACAAACAAAAAGCGCTCGACAGCGCTCTGGCGCAGATCGAGCGGCAGTTTGGCAAAGGCTCAATCATGAAGCTGGGATCGGAAGGTGCGATACAGGATATCACGTCATCCTCGACCGGCTCGCTTGGGCTAGACATTGCGCTTGGCATCGGCGGTTTGCCGATGGGGCGTATCATCGAGATTTATGGCCCAGAATCATCAGGTAAAACCACTCTGACACTGCACTGTATTGCCGAGCAGCAAAAAGCCGGCGGCGTATGCGCGTTTGTCGATGCTGAGCATGCGCTTGACCCGCAGTATGCCCGTAAGCTGGGCGTCGACATTGACGAGCTGCTGATCTCGCAGCCCGACACAGGTGAGCAGGCATTGGAAATCACCGATACCCTGGTTCGGTCGGGCGCTGTGAACATGGTCGTTGTGGATTCGGTTGCGGCCCTGACGCCAAAGTCAGAACTTGAAGGTGAAATGGGCGACAGCTCGGTCGGGGTTCAGGCGCGTCTGATGAGCAAGGCGATGCGCAAGCTGACCGGCTCGATCTCTCGGTCAAACTGTATGGTGATCTTCATCAACCAGATCCGGATGAAAATCGGCGTGATGTTTGGCTCTCCCGAGACAACGACCGGTGGTAACGCCCTGAAGTTCTATTCGTCCGTGCGTCTGGACATCCGTCGTATCGGTTCTCTTAAGGACCGCGATGAGGTTGTGGGCAACCAGACTCGCGTCAAGATCGTCAAGAACAAGGTCGCAGCACCATTCAAGCAGGTCGAATTCGACATCATGTACGGTGAAGGCATCTCAAAAATGGGTGAACTGCTGGATATGGGGGTTAAAGCCGGTATCGTCGATAAGTCGGGCAGTTGGTTTTCGTACGGGGATGAACGGATCGGGCAGGGGCGTGAGAACGCCAAAAACTATCTGCGCGAACACGAGACTATGGCGATCGAGATCGAAGACAAAATCCGTGCCTCTCACGGGCTAGATTTTAACGGCTCTGAAAATGCCGACGATCCCAGTATTCTGGACGATTGATCGCCTGATTTCGACATTGAACCTGAAAAAGGGTGCGTGCCATGCGGCGCGTGCCCTTTTTTGCTTCGCCGCCTGTGGACAGCACCTTATGCCAGCGTTATCTCAGCAAAAGACTTTCGCCCGCCCAAAGGATGGATCCCATGCAAACGCTCAACGAAATCCGCTCGACTTTTCTTAATTATTTCGGAGAAAACGGTCACGCGATTGTACCATCCAGCCCGCTGGTTCCACGGAACGATCCCACATTGATGTTCACTGCTGCGGGGATGGTTCAGTTCAAGAACCTGTTCACGGGCGTTGAGACGCGAGACTACACCCGCGCGACGACAGCGCAGAAATGTGTGCGCGCCGGCGGTAAACACAATGACCTTGATAACGTCGGCTATACCGCGCGGCACCACACATTCTTTGAGATGTTGGGAAATTTCAGCTTTGGTGACTACTTCAAAGAGGACGCTATTCCGCTTGCGTGGGATCTGCTGACCAAGGTGTTCGGCATTGATGCGTCGCGTCTGCTGGTGACAGTTTATCATACCGATGATGAAGCTGTTGAAATCTGGAAAAAGCACGCGGGCCTTAGCGATGACCGGATTATCCGCATTGCGACCGATGACAATTTCTGGTCCGCTGGTCCCACGGGTCCTTGCGGTCCCTGTACCGAGATTTTCTATGACCATGGGGATCACATCTGGGGTGGCCCTCCTGGTTCCCCTGACGAAGACGGTGACCGGTTTGTTGAAATCTGGAACCTCGTATTCATGCAGTACGAGCAGTTCGAGGATGGCACCCGCCGTGATCTGCCGAATAAATCCATCGATACCGGCATGGGGATTGAGCGGGTCGCCGCCCTGCTGCAAGGCACGAACGACAACTATGCAACCGACTTGATGCGTAGCTTGATCGAGGCATCTGCCAACGCCTCCAGCACGGATCCTGACGGTCCGGGCAAAACGCATCACCGTGTGATTGCTGACCACCTGCGCTCCACCTCTTTTCTGATGGCCGATGGCGTAATGCCCAGCAACGATGGCCGTGGCTATGTGTTGCGTCGCATCATGCGCCGCGCCATGCGTCACGCCCATCTGTTGGGTGTGCAAGACCCGCTGATGCACCGCCTGGTTCCGGCTTTGGTGACGCAGATGGGGCAGGCTTATCCAGAATTAGGGCAAGCGCAAAGCATGATTGAGCAGACGCTGCTGCAAGAAGAAACGCGGTTCCGCCAGACGCTGGACCGCGGCCTGAAGCTGTTGGACGACGAGCTGGTGAAACTGCCGGAGGGGGCCAATCTGCCCGGTGCCGCGGCGTTCAAGCTGTATGACACATTCGGCTTTCCGCTTGACCTTACGCAGGATGCGCTGCGTGAAAAGGGCCGTGCAGTGGATACAGAAGGTTTTGACACCGCCATGGCCGAACAGAAGGCCAAAGCCCGTGCAGCTTGGTCCGGTTCGGGTGAGGCGGCAGATGCCGCAATTTGGTTTGACGTTGCTGATAAATCCGGCCTGACGGAGTTTCTCGGGTACGATACCGAAACTGCGGAAGGCAAGATCGCAGCGCTTGTGCAAGACGGCAAAGCGGTCGCTGAAGTTGGCGAAGGTAAGGACGTTCAGATCGCCCTTAACCAAACGCCCTTTTACGCCGAAAGCGGTGGCCAGCTGGGCGATACGGGCATCATCCGGACGGATACAGGTACAGCGCGTGTGACCGATACGCGCAAGGCGGCGGGTGTCTTTATTCATTTTGCGAAAGTCGAAAAGGGTAGCATTTCCAATGCGCAATCCGCCGTTCTTGAGGTGAATCACGAACGTCGGACGGCGATCCGCGCCAATCACTCTGCAACGCACCTGCTGCATGAAGCCCTGCGTCACGCGCTTGGGGATCATGTTGCACAGCGTGGCTCTCTTAATGCCCAGGACCGGCTGCGGTTCGACTTTAGCCACAATGAACCTGTCAGTGCCGAAGACATGTCGCGAGTTGAGGCCGAGGTGAACAGCTATATCCGCCAGAACTCTCCGGTCGAAACGCGGATTATGACGCCGGATGACGCACGCGGACTGGGTGCGCAGGCATTGTTCGGAGAGAAATACGGCGATGAGGTCCGCGTGGTTTCCATGGGCCGTCAAAGCGGTTCGGGCAAAGGCACAGACGGCGGCACCTATTCGCTAGAGCTTTGCGGTGGCACGCATGTGGCCCGCACCGGTGATATTGGTGCTTTTGTGATGCTGGGCGATAGTGCCAGCAGCGCGGGTGTGCGCCGCATCGAGGCGCTTACTGGTGAGGCGGCAATCGCGCATCTGCGGGCGCAGGACGAATTATTGAGCCGCACTGCGCTAGAGCTCAAGAGCCCTGCGGCATCAGTTCCCGAACGTGTGCGCGCGCTGATGGATGAGCGCCGGAGCCTTGCCAACGAAGTCGCACAACTGCGCCGCGAGCTTGCTATGTCCGGCGGAACAAGTGCGCCAGAAGCGCGCGAAATCAATGGTGTAGCGTTCCATGCTCAAGTGCTTAGCGGGATCACCGGTAAGGATTTGCCTGCCTTGGTAGACGAGCATAAGGCGCGCCTTGGGTCAGGTGCGGTATTGCTGATCGCCGATACCGGCGGCAAAGCTGCTGTTGCGGCGGGCGTGACTGCTGACTTGACCGCACAGCTTTCCGCTGTGGACATTCTGCGTGCTGCTGTGGCTGAACTGGGCGGTAAGGGTGGCGGTGGCCGTCCTGATATGGCGCAGGGCGGTGGTGCTTCTGCCGATAATGCCGAGGCTGCGATTGCAGCCGCTGAAACCATTTTGAAAGGATAAGCCCCATGGGAGCACTCTGGATCGCCCACGTCACTGTCACGGACGAGGAAGCCTATAAGAAATACGCAGCCGGTGCGACGGTTGCTATCGCAGAACATGGCGGTGAATTCATCGCCCGTGGTGGCCGTTTTGTTCAGCTTGAGGGCAAAGAGCGCCCCCGAAATGTGGTGGCCCGTTTCCCCGATGTGGAAACGGCCGAGCGTTGCTATCACTCAGCGGCCTATCAGGCGGCACTGGAGCACGCAAAAGGCGCTTCGGAGCGTGAATTGATGATCATCGAAACCAGCGAATAGGCTGGCGGCACGGCGTCAGCTTTTCACTACGTTGATATGAACTAACGATAAAAAAAGGCGCTCCAATCAGGAGCGCCTTTTTTCCATTTAGGCTGATTTGGCCATCCGCTTGCGTTCATGCGGATCCAGATAACGCTTGCGCAGGCGGATCGCGTTTGGCGTCACCTCCACCAGTTCGTCATCGTCGATATAGGCAATCGCTTCTTCGAGGCTCAGCGTGATTGGCGTGGTCAGGCGTACCGCTTCGTCTGTACCAGAGGCACGAACGTTGGTCAGCTGTTTGCCTTTCAGCGGGTTCACTTCCAGATCATTTTCACGGCTGTGCTCACCGATGATCATACCAGTATAAACGTCTGTTTGCGCACCGATGAAGAAACGGCCGCGATCTTCGAGCTTCCAGAGCGCGTAAGAAACAGCAACGCCGTTTTCCATTGAGATCAGAACACCTGCACGACGACCCGGGATCGGACCTTTGTGCGGTGCCCATGAATGGAACACACGGTTCAGAACACCTGTGCCGCGCGTGTCGGTTAGGAATTCGCCGTGGTAACCGATCAGACCGCGCGATGGCACGTGGGCCACGATGCGGGTTTTGCCAGCACCTGCTGGCTTCATCTCGACCAGTTCGCCTTTGCGCACGCCGGTCAGCTTTTCGATCACCGCGCCAGAGTATTCGTCATCCACGTCGATTGTAGCTTCTTCGATAGGCTCGTGGCGGACGCCGTCGATTTCCTGAAACAGAACCTGCGGACGCGAGATTGACAGCTCAAAACCTTCGCGGCGCATGTTTTCGATCAGAACGCCCATCTGGAGTTCACCGCGACCCGCAACTTCAAACGCTTCGCCACCAGGGGTGTCGGAGATTTTGATCGCTACGTTGGATTCGGCTTCTTTGTGCAGACGCTCGCGAATGACGCGTGACTGGACTTTCTTGCCGTCACGACCCGCCAACGGGCTGTCGTTAATGCCGAATGTCACAGTGATGGTTGGTGGATCGATCGGCTGTGCGGGGATGGCATCCACAACGGATTGCTCCGCCAGCGTGTCTGCCACTGTCGCTTTGGTCATGCCGGCGATGGAGACGATATCGCCTGCTTCTGCCACGTCGATCGCTGTCTGGTCCAAGCCGCGGTAAGCAAGAATTTTCGTGCAGCGGAAGTTTTCGATCAGTTTGCCGTCGCGCGACATTGCTTTGATTGTCTGACCGGCTTTCAACGTGCCGCTTTCGACGCGGCCTGTCAGCAGGCGGCCCAAGAAGGGGTCGCCGCCCAGTGTTGTTGCCAGCATTGTGAAAGGCTTGTCTGTGTCTTCGATCTGCTTGGGGGCAGGGACGTGCTCAAGGATCAGCTCGAACAGGGCGCTCAGGTCTTTGCGCGGGCCGTCCAGCTCCATGTCGGCCCAGCCAGAGCGGCCGGAAGCGTACATTGTAGGGAAATCAAGCTGTTCGTCTGTGGCGTCAAGGTTGGCGAACAAGTCAAAGCATTCGTCCAGCGCGCGATCAGGTTCGCCATCGGGCTTATCGACTTTGTTGATAACCACGATGGGTTTTAGGCCCAGTTTCAACGCTTTGGATGTTACGAATTTGGTCTGTGGCATCGGGCCTTCGGCCGCGTCTACCAGCAGGACAACACCGTCAACCATCGACAGGATGCGTTCTACTTCGCCACCAAAGTCAGCGTGGCCGGGCGTGTCAACGATGTTGATCCGCGTGCCTTTCCATTCGACCGAGGTCGGTTTGGCGAAAATCGTGATGCCGCGTTCGCGCTCCAGATCGTTGCTGTCCATGGCGCGCTCAGTGGTCGCCTGGTTTTCACGGTAGGTGCCGGATTGTTTCAAAAGTTCGTCCACCAGCGTCGTCTTGCCGTGGTCAACGTGTGCGATGATTGCGATGTTGCGCAGGTCCATTTGGATTACCTTGTCTCAGGGGGTTGAGCGGCCTCTACCGTGCATCCGCAGCAAAGGCCAGCAAAAAACCCCTTGGACCTTAACGGTGCGGGTTTCCGCTGCGTTAGTGTGGTGATGCTGCCGAAAACAGGTGGATGACGGCAATGCCGCCAATGATCATGACCATGCCCAGAACAGCGGGCAGATCAAGCTTTTGACCAAAAACCATCCAGCCTATCGTTGCGATCAGAACGATGCCAAGACCGCTCCACAATGCGTAGACAACGCCAACGGGCATCGTGCGCAAAGTGATCGACAGCAGATAAAACGAAACAGCATAGGCCAGAACCACCAATACCGAAGGGCCGACCCGCGTGAACTGTTGGCTGGCCTGAAGGGCCGTTGTGCCGATGGTTTCTGCCATAACGGCCAAAGCAAGGATAAGGTAAACGGGCATGAGCGGTGGCTTTCATAGTGGAAGTTGTGCGGTTTCCTTGATCTCTTCCATAACAAAGCTGGCAGAGACATCGGAAAGTGGCACGCGGGCAATCAATCGCTGATACAGTTGGTCGTAGCCAGCCATATCGGCAACCCGAGCCCTTATGAGGTAATCCAGATCGCCGCTCATCCTGTAGACGCCCTGAATTTCGGGCATGGCTTTCGTTGCCGAGGAAAATTTCTTGAGCCAGTCGGGCGCATGTGCGTTGGTTCGAATTTGCATGAAAACCGTGAGGCCCAACCCGAGTTTGCGCGCGTTGAGCGTGGCGATGCGACCGGTGATGACGCCTGCGTCCTCCAGTGCGCGAATGCGCCGCCAGCAGGCGTTGCGCGACAGGCCCACATCTGCGCCCAGCGCCTCAAGGGATTGTGCCGCGTCACGCTGCAAAGCGTTCAGAATCTTTCGGTCTATTGTATCAATGTCATTCATATTCCTACTATCTTGGGATATTATCCCAAGATCAATGGGTGTTCTGCGAAGATTGGGATAAATGTGCAGCTAGTGTGGGGTAGGGTGTCCGAACCCTCAAACATCAGGAGCCGCCATGATCACCCGTATTTTTCTGGAACACCCCGCAAAGGTTGATGAGACTTTTCTTGAGCATATGGCCTTTGCAGGCAAATTTGCAGGAAAGCTGTTTCTCGCTGCTGGTGCTGCGCTGGTTCATGCGGTGATCCCCTGCCTGTTCGAAAAGACTGCCAGCACCATTATTGCTGACCTCTACGCCAAAACCCACAATCGGGGCGCGTGAATGTGTCGTTGGGCTGCGTGGCTCGGAGAGCCGCTGTTTATTTCTGAAATTCTTAGTGCTCCTGCCCATTCGCTGATCCACCAGTCGCGCGAAGCATCAAAGTGCAAGACAGCGATCAATGCCGACGGTTTCGGGCTTGCGTGGTATGGTGAGCGGCCCGAACCGGGGCTATATCGTGATGTTTATCCCGCGTGGTCTGATCCAAACCTGCGAAGCATCGCGCAACAGGTCAAATCGCGCTTGTTTATGGCGCATGTGCGCGCGTCTACTGGCACCGCGACCAGTCGTAACAATTGCCACCCCTTCGTGCAGGGTGGGTGGTCTTTCATGCACAATGGTCAGATCGGCGGGTTTGATCAATTCCGCAGACATGCAGAGCAGTTGATACCCGATGACCTTTATCCTCACCGAAAAGGGGCCACCGACAGCGAAGTTTTGTTCCTGATCGCCAGCGCATTGGGGCTGGATGCGGCGCCACAAGCTGCGATGGAACAAGCGGTCGCGCTGCTTGAACAGATGTCGACAGAGCGTGGGATCGGCCCGCATGTGCGGTGTACGGCAGCCTTCACTGACGGGCGCGCGCTGTATGCCGTGCGCTACGCCTCTGATGTGTTTGCGCCATCCCTGTTTTATCAGTGGTCCGAGGTCTGGCAGGGCTGGGCTGTCGTGTCAGAACCTTACGATGCTGCGGCGGAGAACTGGATTGAGGTGCCCAAAGGCAGTTTCTGCCGGTTTGAGGGCCGTGATTGCGTCATTTCCACCTTTGCGCCCACACACCGCGCCGAAGATTTGCTCAAGTCAGCATAAGCGGCCTGTCAGGTTGCGATATACCTGTCACGACGGTGGTTGATCGTGATGATCAGGTTCAGCACCAATGCCCCGATCAGCGAATACCCAACGATTGATAGCGGCAGGATAAACAGCGCCACACCGAAGATCACTGCATCGAACATCAGCTGCACCCAGCCCGCGCGAAAACCGGTTGTGTCCTGCACAATCAGGGCAATAACGCCCAGCCCGCCAAGCGAGCCGTTGTGCCGGAACATCGCCAGCAGTCCAAGACCAACAAGTCCGCCAAAGGCAACAGCGGCAAAACCGGCGCTGAGTTCTGTAATTTTGATGAAGTCCGGCAACATCTCCGTCACCACGGACAGCATGGTTACGCTGATGAGTGATTTTACCGTGAAAGCAGCGCCCAGTCTGCGCCATGCGATGAGGTAGAATGGAAGGTTGACCGCAAAGAATGTGATTCCGAAGCTATAGCCGGTCATATAGGACAGGATCACGGCGACCCCGGCAGTCTGACCCGTGAAAAGGCCGGCCTGCGTGAGCAGATGTAAGCCAAAGCCACATAAAAATACGCCAAGCGAAAGTCCTTGGACGTCATCAAGCAGGGTGTGATCGGGCTTTGGATCAGGCATGTGCATGGTTCGGCACTTAGGGCAGAAATGCTGACCTTCCAATGCTTGCTGACGCATTTCCTTGCGTCAGCAAGCGCTGTGGCTGAAAGATTTTGCCGGTGCCGCACCGTTGCCCAAAAAAGCAGCGACGATGCACGCGAAAGGGCCGCATCGGAATGCGGCCCCTCAGGTAGCAATATGTCGGCGTTTAGCCCTTGAGGGCCTTGTTCAGGTTCTCATCGACCTTTTCAAGAAAGCCCATCGTGGTCAGCCAACCTTGATCCGGCCCCACCAGCAGGGCAAGATCCTTGGTCATGTCGCCGGATTCAACCGTATCAACGACGACCTTTTCCAAAGTCTCGGCAAAGTTGATCAGAACCTTGTTGTCATCCAGTTTACCGCGGTGCTTCAGCGCCCCAGTCCAAGCGTAGATAGAGGCGATGGAATTGGTCGACGTCTCTTCGCCTTTCTGATGCTGGCGGTAGTGGCGCGTCACAGTGCCGTGCGCAGCCTCTGCCTCAACAGTCTTCCCGTCGGGGGTCATCAGAACCGACGTCATCAGACCAAGAGAGCCAAAGCCCTGTGCCACAGTGTCGGACTGGACATCGCCATCGTAGTTCTTACAGGCCCAGACATAGCCGCCGTTCCATTTCATCGCACATGCAACCATGTCGTCGATCAGCCGGTGTTCGTATGTAATGCCCGCTTCTTTGAATTTCTCGGCAAATTCAGTCTCGTAGATGTGCTGGAATAGTTCAAGAAACCGACCGTCATACTGCTTGAGGATCGTGTTCTTGGTGGACAGGTACACAGGCCAGCCTTTGACAAGGCCGTAGTTCATCGAGGCGCGGGCAAAATCGATGATGGATTTGTCGAGATTGTACATTGCCATCACCACACCGGAGTCGGGCGCGTCAAAGACCTCGTGTTCGATTTCTGTGCCGTCTTCGCCAACGAATTTGATGCTCAGCTTACCAGCGCCGGGGAATTTAAAGTCCGTCGCGCGGTACTGGTCGCCAAAGGCGTGACGGCCGACGACGATAGGCTTGGTCCAGCCGGGCACAAGGCGCGGCACGTTTTTGCAGATGATCGGTTCGCGAAAAATAACGCCGCCCAGAATGTTGCGGATGGTGCCATTGGGCGAACGCCACATTTTCTTGAGGCCGAATTCCTCAACGCGTGCTTCATCGGGGGTGATCGTCGCACATTTAACACCGACACCATATTTCTTGATCGCCTCAGCGGAATCGATGGTGATCTGGTCGTCAGTTTCGTCGCGGGCCTGAATGCCCAAATCGTAGTATTTCAGATCAATATCCAGGTAGGGCAGGATCAGCTTTTTCTTGATGAAATCCCAGATGATGCGGGTCATTTCATCACCGTCAAGCTCAACAACGGGGTTCTCTACCTTGATCTTGGTCATGTGCGGTCCTTTGGATAGGGTGCTTATTTCTAGGCGGCTTAGCGTAATTTCGATGATAGGGGAAGTCGGTGTACGATGGTATACCGTTTAGATTTCATTGCTTGCGAAGATCTGCGAAATAACGCGCAATCTTTTGGCGTGCAAAGACCCACAGACCCGGTGCGCCAATCGCAATTTTTGCACCGACGCGGTTCGCCACTGTTTGCTCGTCGACTTTATATTCGACCCAACTGCCACCGCCTGACATCAAGTTCTGCATTGGTGGCTGGAACCGATCAAGCGATTTTGCAAATTTTGCCGAAGGGGTTTGTGCGGCTTCGAACTCTTCCCAGATGGCGCGCAGGCTGTCGCGCAGATCGTCGGGCAAGAGGCCGAATATCCGGTCCGCCGCTGCCTGTTCCTTTGCAGCCATGTCGGCCGCGTCATAGGTGCCGAATATGGGATTGTCGCCTGCATCAATTTCGACCAGATCGTGCAGGATAAGCATTTTGATGACGCGGGTGATGTCAACGTCCGGGTCGGCCTGATCAGACAAGACAAGCGCGTAAAGCGTCAGGTGCCACGAATGCTCGGCAGAGTTCTCATAGCGGGACGCATCGCACAATGTGGTGCCCCGAATGATCTGCTTGAGCTTGTCTGCCTCATTGAGAAAGGCAATTTGTTGCTCAAGCCGGTCAGTCATTCGGAGGCGGTCGCGCGGTAGTTTTTAAGTTTGGCCGCCAGGAATGCGCGGCCCTTTTGTTCGGCCATCCGTGTGCGGATCGCGGTCAGAAACGCTTCTTCAAGTGTTTGGGAAGAGGCGCCCAGCACATCGCCGACTTCCATGAACAAGCGGTCCTCGCCGGTCTCTTTCTGAACGGCGAGGCATTCTTCGGCCAGGGCGTTGGCCATTTTGATGACTGCATCATCTGCCATTAGCGGGTGTTCTCAGTCAAACGGCGGCGGACGTATTCGGTGGTCGAATCGATCAGCGTGTCCATATGCGGTTCTTCAAAGAAGTGGCCCGCACCCTCTACTTCTTGGTGGGTGATTGTAATGCCCTTCTGCTCGTGCAGTTTGTTCACCAGATTGACCGTGTCGGCCGGTGGTGCCACGCGATCGGCGGTCCCGTTGATAATCAGACCGGAGGCAGGGCAGGGAGCAAGGAAGCTGAAGTCATACATGTTGGCCGGTGGAGATACAGAAATGAACCCCGTGATCTCTGGGCGGCGCATCAGTAGCTGCATACCGATCCATGCACCAAAGGAGAAACCTGCAACCCAGCAATGCTTGGAGTTGTTGTTCATGGACTGTAAATAATCGAGCGCCGAAGCTGCATCGGACAATTCACCGATACCCTGATCGTATTCGCCCTGACTGCGCCCGACACCGCGGAAGTTGAACCGCAATACCGTAAAGCCCATCTTGTAGAAGGCGTAGTGCAGGTTATAGACCACCTTGTGGTTCATCGTGCCGCCAAATTGCGGATGTGGATGCAGGACGATTGCAATTGGCGCATCGCGTTCTTTTTGCGGGTGATAGCGGCCCTCTAGGCGTCCTTCGGGTCCGGGAAAAATGACCTCGGGCATGAATGTACTCTCTCACAGGGTTCGAAGGGACAGATGATATTCTTGACGAAATCGGTCGGAAACCTTAGAACAATTCTAATATGTGGCTCCACTTCAAGCGGACCACGTTCGATGGATGTAGGCATTTAGGCCGCTAAGGTCAAACAAAAGCCTTGGCTGAATAGGGAATTGGCGATGAAGCTATCGACAAAAGGGCGTTATGCGATGGTGGCATTGGCCGATATTGCACTGCAACCGGCTGACACCCTTGTTTCGCTTGGTGACATTGCGGAGCGGCAGCAGGTGTCTCTTCCGTATCTTGAGCAGTTATTTGTAAAGCTGCGCCGAGCCGAACTGGTTGCATCTGTGCGCGGTCCGGGCGGCGGGTACCGACTGGCCAAGCCAGCGTCGGAAATCCGTGTGGTCGATATTCTGGCTGCGGTAGACGAGAGCGTCGATGCAATGCACAAGGGGGCAGGAGCGTCAGGCGGCGCATCCGGCTCACGCGCGCAGTCCCTGACCAATCGCTTGTGGCAAGGTCTGTCGGCGCATGTCTATGTGTTTTTGCACCAGACGCGCTTGTCGGATGTGGTGAGCAATCAGATGACGCCTTGTCCGGCTGTGCCGAATCTTTTCGCTGTTGTGGATGAGTAAGGCGTTGGATTTGGATATTTTTGGCCAAAAGGAATAGGCGGAGAGACTATGGGCAGGGTTTACCTTGATCATAACGCGACCACGCCTTTGCGTGCTGAAGCGCGGGCGGCGATGATTGACGCGATGGATGTCATCGGCAATCCGTCTTCTGTGCATGCCGAAGGGCGTGCGGCCAAGATGTTGGTTGAGCGCGCCCGTGCGCAGGTCGCGACGTTGGTCGATTGCAAGCCGCAGCAGGTGATCTTTACCTCCAGTGCGACCGAGGCGGCGGCCTTGGCGGTGGCGCAAAAGGCGCGGCACGGTAGTGTTTTCGCCGCATTACCCACCGAGCATGACTGCTTGGGTGTTTGGTCCGAGCGTCCGATGGTATCATTGACGGGTCGGGACGGGGCCGTATCACCGCATGGCGCTTCCGAGTATTTGAATTTTGTAACGGCTTTGGCCGGGGATGCTTGGCAGGAGGGTCGTGGACCTGTTGCATTGATCGCGCATTCGGCAGCGAACAGTGAAACAGGGATATTGGGTCTGTCCGGTAAAGTCATCGGTAGCGGTCGGATAAATGCTTCGAAGGCAGGAGCGGTCCCCTATTCAACGATATGTGATATCACCCAACTGGCTGGAAAGATGGCTGTACTCTATGATGACGTCACGCCGTCTTATGCGATTTTATCCGCACATAAGATGGGTGGGCCAAAGGGCGTCGGGGCGCTGATCAATTTCACAGCCGATGACCCCGAGCCGATGTTGCGCGGCGGCGGACAGGAAATGAACCGACGATCGGGCACGGAAAATATCATAGGTATCGCCGGTTTTGGCGCGGCGGCCGAGGCTGCCGGGCATGACGTTGCGGCCGGCAAATGGGATGAAGTGGCCAAACTTAGAAATATTCTAGAAAAGACTATTGCGGCTGCTTCAAAACAGACTATTTTTGTCGGGAAAGCCGCTGCGCGGTTGCCGAATACATCTTGCATGCTGACCCCCGGATGGAAGGGGGAAACGCAGGTGATGCAGATGGATCTGGCGGGATTTGCGATCTCTGCTGGATCAGCCTGTTCCAGCGGAAAGGTAAAGGCCAGCAAGGTTCTGTTGGCCATGGGATATGACGAGGCTGAAGCCGCTAGTGCGATCCGTGTATCGCTTGGGCTTGAGACGACAAAAGAAGATGTAATGCGCTTTGCGGATGCTTGGAGCGCGAAATTCGAAAAACACCAGATGCGGGCGGCCTAAGCCCGACGCGAGAGGAAGATGACCTTGGATAATACAATCGTAAAAGACGGTGTAGATCAGGAAACAGTTGATGCGGTGCGCGAAGTCGGCGGTGCCTATAAGCATGGCTGGTCCACCGATATCGAAATGGATTATGCGCCGCTTGGTCTGAGCGAAGACATCGTCAAGCTGATCTCGTCCAAAAACGAGGAACCAGAGTGGATGACAGAATGGCGCCTTGGTGCCTATGCCCGTTGGCAGCAGATGCGCGAACCTGACTGGGCGATGGTGGATTATCCCGAGATCAACTTTCAGGATCAGTACTACTACGCCCGCCCCAAAAGCATGGCGGTAAAGCCGAAGTCTTTGGATGACGTGGACCCCAAGTTGCTTGAGACCTACAAAAAGCTGGGCATCCCGTTGAAGGAGCAGGCCATACTGGCTGGCGTCGAGGGCGCCGAGGAAATGTCGGATGCGCCGCGCAAAGTTGCTGTAGACGCGGTTTTCGACAGTGTTTCTGTCGGTACGACCTTTCAGGACGAATTGAAAAAGGCGGGCGTTATCTTTTGCTCGATCTCCGAGGCGATCAAGGATCACCCCGAGCTGGTGAAAAAGTACCTTGGGTCGGTCGTGCCGGTTCAGGATAACTTTTACGCCACGCTGAACTCGGCTGTGTTTTCGGATGGGTCCTTCGTATACGTGCCGCCCGGTGTGCGCTGCCCGATGGAGCTGAGCACATATTTCCGCATCAACGCAGAAAACACGGGCCAGTTTGAGCGCACGTTGATCATCGCCGACAAAGGTTCATACGTGAGCTACCTTGAGGGCTGTACCGCGCCGCAACGCGATGAAAGCCAGCTGCACGCAGCCGTGGTTGAGATCATCATCGAGGAAGACGCCGAAGTGAAATACTCCACCGTTCAGAACTGGTATCCCGGTGATGAGAACGGCAAAGGCGGCATCTATAACTTCGTTACCAAACGTGCCGATTGCCGTGGCGACCGTGCCAAAGTAATGTGGACGCAGGTCGAGACAGGCTCCGCTGTGACGTGGAAATACCCGTCCTGCATCCTGCGCGGCGATGACAGCCAGGGCGAGTTTTACTCAATCGCTATCGCCAACAACATGCAGCAGGCCGATACGGGCACCAAGATGGTTCACTTGGGTAAACGCACCAAGTCGCGGATCGTCTCCAAAGGTATCTCGGCCGGTAAGGCGCAGAACACCTATCGTGGACTGGTGTCGATGCACCCGAAAGCGAAAGACAGCCGCAACTACACCCAGTGTGACAGCCTGTTGATCGGCGACCAATGCGGGGCGCACACAGTGCCTTACATTGAGGTGAAGAATAATTCCTCTCGGGTCGAGCATGAGGCGACCACATCCAAGGTTGACGATGATCAACTGTTCTATTGCCGTTCGCGCGGGATGGATGAGGAAGAAGCCGTGGCACTGGTGGTGAACGGCTTCTGCAAGGACGTGCTTCAGGCGCTGCCGATGGAATTCGCGATGGAAGCACAAGCCCTTGTGGCGATCTCTCTCGAAGGTTCTGTGGGCTGATGCAAAAGCTGCTGAAGGAAACAGGCATTGCTGCCATCGTCTATTTCGCACTCAGCCTTGGCTTGGGCTTCGGAATAGACGAGGGCGATGGCTGGCCGGAGGCATTGATGTCTGCGGTGATCTTTTCCGGATTCTACTTTGTCGTCGGGCTTTTGATCCTTTGGTATAAGAAGCGCAATTCATGATCCTCACCACTACAAATAGCGTCGAAGGGCGTGCGATTGCTGCCTATCAAGGCATCGTCGTGGGGGAAGCAATCATGGGTGCCAACATCGTGCGCGATCTTTTTGCGCGGGTGACAGACATCGTCGGTGGCCGTTCTGGTCAGTATGAAAACAAGCTGCGCGATGCGCGTGAAGCGGCCATGCGTGAACTTGAAGACGAAGCGCGCGCAAAAGGTGCGGATGCGGTTGTTGGAATTGATATCGACTATGAGATCATCTCGGATTCGATGATGATGGTGTCGGTCTCTGGTACAGCGGTGAGCCTGAGCTGATGGCAGACGTTGCGGTCTCCAAACCCCTCCGCCTGCATTGGTGGAAGGCGGTGCCGAATTTCGGTGATGCGATCAATCCGTTGGTCGTAGGCCATGTGTCAGGGCGTGAGGTCACCCATATGGGGCCGCGCCGCGCTGACATGTTTGCGATTGGCTCCATGTTGCAGGTGGTCAAACGCAGCTTTAAAGAGCCGCGCGAAAATGGTGAAAAAGTATGTGTCTGGGGCACGGGACTGTTGAACCCTGTCTTTGGGCACGACTTTTTGAAGCAGGTCGATCTGGCGCTGGTGCGCGGCCCGATTACGGCAGCTTTGCTGAAATGCGAAATGAAGCAATTCGGCGACCCGGGGCTGTTGATCAATGATGTGCTGCCATTCAACGGCACGCGTCAGGACCGTATCGGGATCGTGCCGCATTTTTCGCTGATCGAAGACCGTGATCTGCTGGCTTTTGTTGCTTCCGATCCGGCTTACCTGCTGATCGATCCACGCGACGAACCAACCAGGGTGTGCGAAGCCATTGCCTCATGTGCGCATGTCTTTGCATCTTCTTTACATGGTTTGATCGTCGCGGATGCCTACGGGGTACCTAATACTTGGATCGAACCAGAGGGGCAAAGCTGGCTCAAATATCTCGACTACGCTGCATCTGTCGGGCGTCGTGACATGATGGCACCTTTGGCACTGGATGAGGCAAAGGCGCACAAAACTGCCCAGATTAACTATGCAGACGGTATCCATGCCGCACGCGAAGCCCTGTATGAGAGCTTTCCCGCGCGACTGAAATCAACGGCCTAAGGGCCAAACACACACACCGGCGCGATACGCGCCAGACCGAACAAAAAAGGAGCATTTCCATGCTGAGCATTAAGAACCTTCAGGTGAAACTGGAAGACGAAGACAAGCAAATCCTAAAGGGTGTCGATCTGGAAGTCGAAGCTGGCAAAGTGCATGCCATAATGGGGCCGAACGGGTCTGGTAAATCGACGCTATCCTATGTTCTGTCCGGTAAGGACGGGTACGAAGTGACAGGCGGTTCCGCAACGCTAGAAGACGTGGACCTGCTTGAAATGGAGCCGGAAGAGCGCGCTGCCGCAGGTCTTTTCCTTGCGTTTCAATACCCTGTAGAGATCCCCGGTGTCGGCAACATGACGTTCCTGCGTACAGCGGTGAACGCCCAGCGTAAGGCGCGTGGCGAAGAAGAAATGTCTGCCGCTGAGTTCCTCAAGGTGGTCCGTGCCCGTGCGAAAGAACTGAAGATCGACGCCGACATGCTGAAGCGTCCGGTCAACGTTGGCTTCTCCGGTGGTGAGAAAAAGCGTAATGAAATCCTGCAGATGGCCATGCTTGAGCCAAAGATGTGCATCCTCGATGAGACAGACTCGGGTCTGGACGTTGATGCGATGAAGCTGGTGGCCGAAGGCGTGAACGCTCTTCGCTCCGAAGGCCGCGGTTTCTTGGTTATCACGCACTACCAGCGTCTTCTGGACCATATCAAACCAGACGTAGTGCACATCATGGCGGATGGCCGGATCATTAAAACCGGTGGCCCCGAGCTGGCCCTGGAGGTCGAAAACAACGGCTACGCAGATATCCTCGCCGAGGTGGTGTAATGGCAGACGCAGCAGTAAAATCCGATCCCACAGAAGCGATGATCGCGTCGCTGTCTATGCCCGAAGGGACATGGGCGGCATCCGCGCGTGAGGATGCTTTAGCGCGCTTGCGTGTTATGGGCTTGCCCCAGCGACGCGACGAATACTGGAAATACACCCGCCCGGACACGCTGACCCAGATCGGCGCGCCCAAAGCGGCTGTTCTGGCCAGTGACGAAGCGCCGATGTTTGATGGCGTGGACCGTCTGAGAATTGTCTTTGTGGATGGTGTTTTTGACGCGGAAGCATCTGACGATCTGACGCTGGAGGGTGTCAGCATCGAACGCTTGGCGACTGCGGACGCCGATCTGCATTGGGCAAAAAGCGTCTACGGTGTGCTCGAGACACGTGGACAAAACCCTGTTGAGCGTCCGTTGGCCGCGTTGAATACAGCCTTTGCAACAGACGGTATCCTGATCCACGTCAAGGGTAAGGTCAGCAAGCCGATTAACCTGATATATCACCACAAATCAGACACTTCCGATGCGATTCTACATCACTGCGTTAAGCTGGAAGAGGGCGCCGAGGTAACGGTTCTGGAAAACGGTCCGGCAGCGGCGCGCTTCAACAAAGTGATGGAAGTCGAGGTTGCGGATAACGCATCCTTCCACCACATCCGCGCCCAAGGCCGCGATCACGAACGCCGCGCAGCCACGCATATCTTTGCGCGGTTGGGTACGGAATCTGCCTTCCGGTCTTTCACCATGACAGTGAACGGCCAGCTGACGCGCAATGACTGCGTGATCGAGCTGACAGGCGACGATGCCATCGCGCATGTCGCGGGTGCCTGCGTTGGTGACGGAGACTTCCACCACGACGATACGGTGTTCATCACCCATGATGCGGTGAATTGCCAAAGCCGTCAGGTGTTTAAAAAGGTGCTGCGCAACGGGGCGACAGGTGTGTTTCAGGGCAAAATCCTGGTTAAAGCCGATGCGCAGAAAACCGATGGGTATCAGATAAGCCAGTCGCTGCTTTTGGACGGCGACAGCCAGTTCCTCGCCAAGCCCGAGCTTGAGATCTATGCCGATGACGTGGCTTGCAGTCACGGTTCCACGTCGGGTGCCATTGACGAAGATGCGCTGTTCTATCTGCGCTCTCGCGGGGTGCCTGAGGGTGATGCGACAGATCTGCTAACATTGGCATTTCTTGCCGAAGCTGTGGATGAGATCGCGCATGAAGACCTGCGTGAGGACATGACAGCACGGCTTGGTGCATGGCTGACGCGGCGCCGGAGCTGAGATGGCGCTGACGCAGGACATCATTGCCACCTACAAGGGGCCAGGGCGCGTCGTTGAACGCTTTCTGTCGCAGGGCCGCAACGAAGTGCGCGCACTTCTTTTTCTGTTGATTGCGGGGATATTGATGTTCGTTGCGTCCACGCCTTTTCAGGCACGCGAGGCCCAGTTGGACCCGGAGGTTCCGCTGGCCGCGCGCCTGTACTGGAGCGGCTTTTTCTACGTCTTTCTTCTTCCCATCCTGGTTTATCTCTTTGCGATTATCATTTGGGGGTTGGCCCGCGTTGCCCGCCGCCAGATCACAGGCTTCGAGATACGCTTTACCCTGATCTGGGCGCTTCTGGCGGCAACGCCGGTTGCCTTGTTGCTGGGGCTGACAGCAGGCCTCATCGGTCCGGGCATTCAGGTAAAGGCGGTTGGCGCGCTCTGGTTGGCGGTGTTCGGGTGGTTCTGGATCGCGGGGCTGCTGCGCGCAGATGGGTCACGCTGATGGTGGATCGTGGTGTCGTCATCAATCTGGCTCTGGAAACCATTCAAAGCCCGCGCAGCGCGGCAAAGAAAATCATGTCTCTGAATCTGAGCCGCGATGTGTTGTGGTCGGGTCTGTTTCTTGTGGCTGCGATCAACAGCATTATCTACAGCTTCTCTTTGTTGTTCAGCGATACGTCGATGTTGCCGGCCCTGTTCAGCAATCCAGTGCTGTTTTTTGTGATCGTGACGGGCGTTTTGATCCTGACGATCCACGGGTTCTACTGGACCGGCCGCGCCATAGGCGGGAAGGGCGAGTTTGGCGATCTGTTGGCCCTGTTGGTCTGGTTGCAAGCTTTGCGTGCCGTGGCGCAGCTGGTCATGTTTGTTCTGATGGTGGTTTCGCCTGTGTTGGGGCAGTTATTTTCGCTGGGCGTCGGTATTCTGGGGCTTTGGATCACCGTTAACTTTATTACCGAAGCGCTGCACCTGCCAAGCGTGTTGCATGCAGTGGGTGTTGTTGTGCTGGCGGCTGTCGGCATCGTCTTCGGGCTTGCTATTCTGGCGGGGCTGATTGGCCTTGGCGCCATGGGAGTACCTTCTAATGTATGATGTCACAGCAATTCGTGCGGATTTCCCGATCCTGTCGCGGGAAGTGAACGGTAAGCCGTTGGTCTATCTGGATAACGGCGCTTCTGCGCAAAAGCCGAAGGTTGTCATTGATGCAATCACCAATGCCTATTCCTTTGAATATGCTAATGTTCATAGGGGGTTGCACTACCTTTCCAACCTTGCCACCGACAAATACGAGGCAGTGCGCGGCAAGGTGGCGGGATTTCTTAACGCGGCTTCCGAGGATGAGATCATCTTCAACTCTGGCACGACCGAAGGGATCAATATGGTTGCCTACGGCTGGGCGATGCCCCGCATGGAGGCAGGCGACGAGATTATTCTCAGCGTAATGGAGCACCATGCAAATATCGTGCCATGGCATTTCCTGCGCGAACGGCAGGGGGTGGTGATCAAATGGGTCGACGTGGATTCTACCGGCGCACTTGACCCTCAAGCGGTAATCGACGCGATCACACCACGCACCAAGCTTATTGCAATTACTCATATGTCCAATGTGTTGGGGACTGTAGTTGATGTAAAATCAATAACCGCCGCTGCGCATGCCAAAGATGTTCCAGTGCTTGTAGACGGCTCTCAGGCGGCAGTGCACATGCCGGTGGACGTTCAGGATATTGACTGTGATTTTTACTGCGTGACGGGTCACAAGCTTTACGGGCCTTCCGGTTCCGGTGCGATCTATGTCAAAGCCGACCGTATGAATGAGATGCGACCGTTCATTGGCGGCGGTGACATGATCCGGGAGGTCACCAAAGACACTGTGATCTACAATGATGCACCGATGAAATTCGAGGCAGGCACGCCGGGTATTGTTCAGACCATCGGTCTGGGCGTGGCGCTTGATTATATGAAGGGTGTTGGGCTGGAAAATATCGCGGCCCACGAGGCAGCGCTGCGCGATTATGCCGTGACCAAACTGGCAGGGTTGAACTGGATTCAGGTGCAGGGCACCACGCCAGACAAGGGCGCGATCTTTAGCTTTACGATGGACGGCGCTGCCCACGCGCATGACATCTCGACCATTTTGGATAAAAAGGGTGTTGCGGTGCGCGCTGGTCAACATTGTACCGGACCGCTGATGGAGCATTTGGGCCTGAATGCGACCTGCCGTGCCTCTTTCGGAATGTATAATACCACGCATGAGATCGACACGTTGATCGAAGCGTTGGAACTGGCGCACGAACTTTTCGCGTGACGGTTTTTTGAATTGCAGGGGCGGTTGGTTGCTACTATACCGCCCTCAGTGGACCCATAGCTCAGCTGGATAGAGCGCTGCCCTCCGAAGGCAGAGGTCGCTGGTTCGAATCCAGCTGGGTTCACCACTTTCCCTTTTGCGATGACATGCGTAACGTCCTGTAAAGCCAGCGATTGGTTGCACCAAAAGGAAGCGTTTATGTCAGATTTCACCACCAGACCGGAGATCCGCGGCAGTTTTGGCGTGGTTACCTCCACCCATTGGATCGCGTCTGCTGTTGGCATGTCGATGCTGGAAAAGGGCGGAAATGCATTTGACGCGGCTGTCGCCACTGCGTTGGTGCTGCAAGTGGTCGAACCGCATCTGAATGGTCCGGCTGGCGACATGCCCGCCATTTTCCATTCGGTCGAAACCGGTAAGACACAAGTGCTTTGCGCGCAAGGCGTAGCGCCCCAAGCGGCGACAATTGCGCATTATCATGAACAGGGTCTGACTTTGGTGCCCGGATCTGGGCTTTTGGCGACAGTGGTACCGGGGGCGTTTGACGGGTGGATGTTGATGCTGCGCGATCACGGCACGCTGTCGTTACAAGAGGTGATGCAGCCTGCAATCGACTATGCCAAAGATGGTCATCCTGTGCTGCCGCGCGTGGCTAATACCATCGCAGGCCTTGCCGGTTATTTCGCGGAACACTGGCCCAGTTCGGCGGCGGTTTGGGCGCCGGATGGCGCTGCGCCGGCCCCTCACGCAATGTTCAAGAACCCCGATCTTGCAGCAACTTACGCCAGATTGGCGCATAGCGAAGGTGCCATACGTGAAGAGCAGATTGATGCTGCGCGCGCGGCGTGGCGCGAAGGTTTTGTCGCTGAAGCGATCTTTGACTATTTGAAAGACGCTTGCGTGATGGATGTCTCCAAGCAGGCACATAGGGGCGTGCTTGCCCCCCGTGACATGGCTGACTGGGAAGCGACCTATGAAGACACGTTAAGCTATGAATACCACGGTTGGACAGTTCACAAGACCCACGCCTGGAGTCAGGGGCCGGTTATGTTGCAGGCGCTGGCGATCCTCAAAGGCTTTGATCTGGGGGCGATGGACCCGATGGGGGCCGAGTTCACCCATACTGTCATTGAGGCGATGAAGCTCGCCTATGCGGACAGGGAGGCCTATTACGGCGATCCGGCCCAGAGCGATATCCCGATGGAACACCTGCTGAGTGATTCCTATTGCGATGCGCGGCGCAGCTTGATCACATCTCGGGCTTCGCTTGAACAGCGTCCCGGTCGCGTGCCTGGGTTCGAACATCTGGCGGAGCGTTACATCGAAAGGGCGGCTCGCGACTTTGACGTGGGCGAGGTGGCAGCGCAGGAACCGACAATGTCCCACCTCACGGAAAAGCGTGGGGATACCGTGCATCTTGATGTGATCGACCGCTGGGGAAATATGGTCAGCGCCACACCGTCGGGCGGCTGGCTGCAAAGCAATCCGGTGATCCCCGGCCTTGGCTTCGCGCTGAACAGCCGCGCACAGATGTTCTGGCTGGAGGAGGGCCTACCGACTTCGCTGGCACCGGGGCGCAGACCGCGCACCACGCTGACGCCCAGTCTTGCGGAAAAGGATGGCACGCAGCTGGTTTTCGGCACACCGGGGGGGGACCAGCAGGACCAATGGCAGCTGATCTGGTTCTTACGTTTTGTCCATCACGGGCTGGGTCTGCAGGAAGGCATGGACGCGCCCTTGTTTCATTCGATGCATTTTCAGGGATCGTTCTTTCCGCGTGAGGTCCGCACAGGAGAGATGATGATTGAACCAAATGTTGGTGAGGTGGTGATCGCTGATCTACGTGCACGCGGCCACATTGTAACCGTGGCAGAACCGTGGAGCGTGGGCCGGTTGACTGCCGCCATGCGCAGCCCCGACGGGGTGATGCGTGCCGCAGCCACGCCGCGTTTAATGCAAGCCTACGCCATTGGCAGATAGGGAAGTGATGCGATGCTGATCGAAGCCGGACCAGATACCTGTCATTGGGGCTTTTTCGATGCGGGCCTTGAACCTGTGGCGACAGTGGAAAGTGGTGATGAGGTCACGATCAATACCGTGAGTGGCGGACCCCAAGTGCTGCCACCCGAGGGGTTCCATATCCCACCCGAATTGCTGGAGATCCACGCCGGCGGACAGCCCGGTATGCCCGGTCATATCCTGACCGGTCCGGTGGCCGTTGCAGGCGCGCAGGCCGGCGATGTTTTGCAGGTGGACATCCTTGATGTGCAGCTGCGGCAGGACTGGGGCTATAACGTGGTACGCCCTTTGGCTGGCACGCTTCCGCTTGATTTCGACGAAACACATCTGAGCATTCTGCCACTTGACGCGCAGAAAGGGGAGGCAACGATGCCATGGGGGTTAAAGCTCTCGCTGGCGCCATTTTTCGGCGTCATGGCCGTGGCACCACCGCCTGCGTGGGGACGCATTTCAACGATTGAGCCGCGCGCCCATGGCGGCAATCTGGATAACAAAGAGCTGGTGGCGGGCAGCACGCTTTATCTGCCGGTCCATGTAGATGGGGCGTTATTTTCTTGCGGAGACGGGCACGGTGCGCAAGGCGATGGCGAGGTTTGCGTGACAGCTATTGAAACCGCGTTACAGGGGCGTTTTAGATTGACCCTGCGCCGAGACATGGATGTCACCTATCCTGAGGCAGAGACGTCTACGCATATCATCACAATGGGTATGCACGCGGACCTTGATCAATGCGTTGAGATTGCGTTGCGCCGGATGATCACTGTTGTCGCTGCGCGGGCAGGGATCAGCCGTGCACAAGCCTATATGCTGTGTTCACTGGCCGGTGATCTGCGGATTACCCAAACGGTAAACCGTGAAAAGGGCGTTCATATGATGCTCGCCAAAAATCTGCTTTAGAATAGAAAAGGGGCAGCGAAATACGCTGCCCCTAGGTCGATGTTTATCTAGGGTTAGCCCCGGCGGCGGCCACCGGTGCGTCCGGCGCGGCCACGGCCTTCTTGGCCTGCTTTTGGTGCAACCTTGTTGAACTTGATCCAGTCGCCGCCGTGGGGGTCACGGTCAAACAGGAAGTTGGCGGCGCGAATGGCCTCCATCTCTTTGCCCGGACGCGGCAGCGTCGAACCCATTCCAAACAGATTCACAAATACTTCGTCATCCATGCCTTCGGGCAGGATCAGACCAAGGGCGGCAAGCTCTGCTTTTTTCTCTGCAATTTTGGCTGCATTAACGGGCAGTGCCACAGGGTTCATGATGGCCGATGTCATACCTGCGCCCATGGCCATTGGCAGGAAGGCATTGTTGATGCCGTGACGGTTGGGCAGGCCAAAGCTGATGTTGGATGCGCCACAGGTTGTGTTTACACCCAGCTCTTCGCGCAGGCGGCGCACAAGGGTAAAGACCTGATGACCGGCAGTCGCCATCGCGCCAATCGGCATGACCAGTGGATCGACAACGATGTCATGGGCTGGAATGCCAAAATCAGCCGCACGTTCAACAATCTTTTTGGCCACGGCAAAGCGCACATCGGGGTCTTCGGAAATGCCGGTGTCATCGTTCGAGATCGCTACAACCGGCACATTGTATTTTTTGACCAGTGGCAGCACCAGCTCAAGTCGTTCTTCTTCGCCTGTGACAGAGTTCAGCAGCGGGCGGCCTTCGCAAGCCTCAAGACCGTTTTCAAGCGCGCCAGGAACCGAGCTGTCGATGCAGATCGGGCAATCAGTCACGGCTTGCACGCGCTTGATCATTTCCGGCATCAACATCGGCTCGACAAAGTTGTTGTCGGCATAGCGGGGGTCTTCTGCCATCTTGTTGGAAAAGACGGCGCCAGAGTTCACGTCTAGAATGTTTGCACCGGCAGCCACCTGCGCAATAGCATCTGCTTCAACACGGGAGAAATCGCCACGCTCAAGCTCTTCGGCAAGTATCTTGCGGCCTGTCGGATTGATCCGCTCTCCGATGACGCAGAACGGCTGGTCAAAGCCGATGATGGCGGTTTTTGTTTTGGATTCGACGATCGTTCTGGTCATGTTTAGTCCTATTTATCCGGCGTTTGCAGGGACAGCGGAATCGCCGCCATGTTTGTGCGCCCATGTGGCGTTGGTCTTGATCCCGCCAAGCGGGAAGAAATGCACATGAGAGATGTTGAAGTCGGGGTTGGCGGCTTTGTGGGCAGCCAATTCGCGCAGCACGTCTGTCGGCTCGTAGGGCAGCAGCAGCTTGGTCACATCCATCGCGCGCTTCTGGAGTACTTTGAGCGATGGGCCGACGCCGCAGGCGATGGCGAATTTGATCAGCGTTTGCAGTTTTGCAGGTCCTGCAATGCCGATGTGGACGGGCAGGGTGATCCCGGCGTCGCGCAGGCTGTCGGCCCAGGCAATGATTGGCTTCGCTTCAAAAGCGAACTGCGTTGCAATCGCCATCTTTGCGTCCGTGCGCGTCTGGAAATCGTTTTTCCAGCGCAGGGCAGCATCGACATTGGCTGTGCCTGATGCGTCGATGTCGCGGTTGCCTTCCGGGTGTCCCGCGACATGCAGGCGGGTGAAGCCTGCTTTGTCAAACAGACCGGTCTCCATCAGTTGCATACTGTCAGAGAATTCACCGCAAGGGCTCGCAACTCCGCCGGCCAGTAGCAATGCCTGCTTTACGTTTGCTTCTCCCTGATAGCGTGCAATCCAGTCCGCAAGGGTGGCGCGGTCTTTGATGATACGGGCCGGGAAGTGCGGCATGACGGAATATCCATCGTCATTCAAACGCTTGGCCGTCGCGACCATGTCTTCGATGGGCGTGCCTTCGATATGTGCGATATAGACGCGGGTGCCTTCGGGCAAAAGCGCGCGAAAGTCTTCGACCTTCTCTGCTGTGCGGGGCATAACTTCGATAGAGAAGTCTTTGAGAAAGCTCACGATTTCGGGATTAACCCCTTCATCGGCAGGCTCTGACTTTTTGCGGAAATTCAATAGTGCCATGCGCAGGCTCCTTCCAAAATCGAAACGCGGGCGATCAGGCCCAGCCATCGTTTGCAATCAATGATTTGATACGGTCGCGATCGTACTCTTGGTCCAGACGGGCAGCTTCGGCATCGGCCGCGGCAGCGTCATCACCTTCAACGGTATAAGGGTCTGCTTTGCGCCATTCGGCCAGATAGGCATCGGTATCTTCCGCGCCAACCTTCATGGCAGCGCGGTCAATCGCCTGCTCAAAGCGTTCCGGAAGAATGCGCTTTTCGCCGCGCCGACCTTTGCCGACGATGACCTGCGCGGGAATATCCCGCCAGTAGACCACAACCACTTCAGCCATGCGCGATTCCTCCAACCTGCATTACGTTTCAATCTCTCTAGCGGATGGGGGGCACTGCACGAATGTCGTTTTCGACAATAACGGCACCATCCGCGACCTTTGTATATCCCACGGCACTTGGTGCCGCGAGGGGTGCGAATGCCCATTCCCCGCATGAAGATCATGCGCTTGATTAAAATCGGTGGTCTTTGTCGCTCGCGGGTGCTTGCGCCAGAGCCGCGCAAGACGTATCGTGGGGACAACTCGTAATGAAAGGCGCATACCATGGCGCCAAAGCGCTCCAAAGGTGCGGGCGCGCTCGAACAAACAAAACCGACGGTTCTGAGCCCCGCGCCAGTTTCGTCCAGATCGAACGACCTATATGCGGCCCTTGATCTGGGCACAAATAGCTGTCGCATGTTGATTGCCCAACCAAAGGGCGGTGGTTTTCATGTGGTGGATAGTTTCTCGAAATCCGTCCAGCTTGGCGCGGGGCTTGAGAAGACCGGGCGATTGTCGCGCGGATCAATGACGCGTACCATTCAGGCATTGCGCATCTGCCAGCAAAAACTCCGCCGCAATAAAGTCAAACGCATGCGCCTTGTCGCAACCGAGGCCTGCCGCCGCGCCATTAACGGTGATGATTTTATGCGCCGCGTGACCCGTGAAACGGGGTTGCGTCTGGACATTATCGCGCCAGAGCAGGAAGCCCAGCTTGCTGTGATCTCTTGCGCGCCCTTGGTCAGTCCGAAAACGGAAAACCTGCTGGTAGTGGACATCGGTGGCGGATCGACCGAATTAGTCTGGATCGACATCTCTAAAGTGCCCAAGCGGGACCGTGCCCAATCGATCATGCGGCTGCATAATGGATTTGTGCAAGCCCCGACCGATATTCCGGCCGCGCGGGTGGTTGACTGGATCAGTGTGCCGCTGGGGGTGGCGACGCTGCGCGACCAGTTCTCTGACGTAGAAGATGATGCAGCGCGCTTTGCGTTAATGAGCTGGTTTTTTGAAGAGAACCTGACCGACTTTACTCCCTATCAATCCGCACAACCGCAAGAACGGTTTCAGATTGTTGGAACGTCGGGTACAGTCACGACAGTGGCGGCAAGCCATTTGGGCTTGCGCCGATATGACCGGACCAAAGTGGACGGGCTGCGCATGACCAGCCAGCAGATTGACAAGGTGATTCACAAATACCTCGCCATGGGGCCAGAGGGCAGGCGGGTTGATCCGTGCATCGGGCACGACCGCTCTGCGCTGATTATGTCAGGCGCTGCCATCTTGCAGGCGCTGATGCGCTGTTGGCCGACAGACCGGCTAAGCGTTGCGGATCGCGGTCTACGCGAAGGCCTTTTATATGCACAAATGAGCGCGGACGGCGTGCTTGAAGAAGGAACATTCTGATGGGCAAGACGCCGACAGGAAAGAATATATCAGGGCGCGGACAGCGTGACCTTAAGGTAAAAGTGAAATCTGCGCGCGGACGCAAGCTTAGTTCGACCCGCTGGTTGCAGCGGCAGTTGAACGATCCGTATGTCAAACGCGCCAAGGCCGAAGGCTATCGCGGGCGCGCGGCATTCAAGATTATGGAGCTTGACGACAAGTACCGGTTCTTGGTCCCGGGCGCACGGATTGTTGACTTAGGGGCTGCTCCGGGCGGCTGGTGTCAGGTGGCGGTCAAACGCTGCAACGTACTGGGTGAAAAAGGCGGCAAATCGCGCGGCACCATTCTGGCTGTAGACTTGCAAGAAATGGAGCCGATTGCCGGCTGCGAGATTCACCAGCTTGATTTCATGGAAGACGACGCGGACCTGAAGGTTAAGGAATGGCTGGGTGGTCGTGCGGATGTGGTTATGTCCGACATGGCGGCTGCATCTTCGGGCCACAAACAGACCGACCACAACCGCATCATCGCTTTGTGCGAAGCGGCGGCCTATTTCGCCTTTGACGTGCTGGACGAGGGCGGCACATTTGTGGCCAAAGTTCTGGCTGGCGGCGCGGAGGGTGAACTGCAACAGCTGCTTAAGAAGCGCTTTCGCAAGGTTGCCAACTACAAACCGCCGTCGAGCCGTCAGGACAGTTCGGAGAAGTTCGTCGTTGCGATCGGCTTTAAGGCCGATGATGCGGAGCCGCCAGAGGCAGAGTGATTTTGCGGGATCGGACGGGTCGATACGGTTCTCTTGGTGCGATTTGACGCAGCATATTGACGGTCATAACGATAGTGTCGGCCGCATAGCTTGCGCGCTTTCGTACTTCTTAAATGACTAGGCGACCAAGTTGATCAAGAGCGCGCCTGTCACGCTGTTGGAGGCAATTGAAATTCATTGCATGGGCATCAGACGACATTGCTTTATAGCGACAGCTAGGTGTCCATGAAGGGCAAATTCAATGATACCTCTGCTGTAAGGAGGTTCTCCGGAACTATCGTGCCATGGCTGAAGTGGCGCGGTTCATGTGAAACAAGAATCCGCGCCAAGAAGTCGAATTCCGATAGAGAAAAATCTTCTACTACCGACGGAGCCTATACTCAGCATAGTGTGATAGTGTGGGGCGATGTCCTGTCGTGATTGGGGATATAGAGATTATGCCAACACTTACGGTGCAGTAGTAAAGTGATACTGGTCGAAAGACTTAAGCTTAAGGAAGGGACTGGGTTGCTCAATGCAAATTGCGCAAAGTCTATTTGGGTGCCATAGGAATATTTTGGTCAAAGCAGTCCGTCTATCTTCCATCTGTGCAATGATGAAGGATCTGTTGGAGCAGTCAGCGATGCGTGTCTCAATGTATGGAAAAGGCCGCTTTCCGGATTCCCGGGATCAGCTGGCAAATGAATTTCTGACATACGGACGATTATGAGTTGATCGCCCGAGCCTGTGGTGCCGTCCAATGTTGAATTGTCGCCAAGAGTGCTTTTTTCGTGATTGGTTTAGATAAAAAACCATCCATCCCGGCGTCTAGGCAGCGTTCCTCATCCTCTTGCAGGGCGTTTGCCGTAAAGGCCACAATCGGACAATGTTGGTAGGTCATTTCCGTCTCGAGCTTGCGGATGGCTTGTGTGGCTTCCAACCCGTCCATCTCAGGCATCGATACGTCCATGAAGACAACATCAGGTCTGATCTCAGCGAATTTTTTCAAGGCCTCGTGACCGTTGTCGGCAAATGTTAAGGACATGGAGGAATTAGCCATCATTTTCTTCACAATAAACTGGTTCGTCTTATTGTCTTCTGCCACCAGTATTTTCAGAGGTGCTGTGGGATTGTTGAGCACGTTGGGCAATTTGACATGACGCGGTTTGTTGGGATTTACCTGCAACGACTGGACGATTGCTGCCCGAAGGCTTTTTGATTGAACCGGCTTAAGGAGCAATTCGCATGGGCTGTACTTCGACTTGATGGAGATGCTCATGGCTTGGTCAATGGATGACAAAACTATGAGAGGGGTATCTTTATACGAAGCCAAGCTTCGGATGCGACATGCAAGTTCTTCACCATTCATCTGTGGCATTTGATAATCCTGAATTATCAAGTCGAACTTTTCCTCTGTCCGCTCAAGAATTTTTAGTGCTTCGGCACCAGACGAGGCAAGGACGGAAACCATGTCCCAGCTTGCCAGCCGCTCCGACAGGATTTTACGATTAAGCTCCAGATCATCCACAACAAGAACGCGCAAACCTCTCAGTGGCACAGTTATATTGTTTGTACTGGGCGGAATCTCTGGTGCTGTATGCAACGGCAGTTCTATAGCGAAAGTCGATCCTCTCTCTCCTTCCGATTTTACCGTTATCCGACCGCCCATCAGTACCAACAGCTTCGATGAAATAGCCAATCCAAGGCCGGTGCCTTCGAATTGCCGGTTCCGCGAGCTGTCTACCTGCTCAAACGCATTGAATATTTGATCTATCCGGTCATTTGGAATGCCAATCCCGGTGTCTGCAACTTTGATTTCCAGATCGTAATGTCCCGGACTTTTCACGCCTGTAACATCCACATAGACATATCCCTCAAGCGTAAATTTGACGGCGTTACCTACGATGTTTGTCAGCACCTGCCGAAGTCTACCAACATCCCCTTCGAAAACGGTCGGCAGTTCAGGATCATAGCGCAATACGACCTCGACAGAGCTTTCTCTGGTTTTTGCCGAGAGCAAGGTCACCACGTCGCCAATTGTGGCCTGCAGATCAAAAGGAGCAGGCTCCAGTACTGTTTTCCCGGCTTCTATTTTTGAGAAATTAAGGATGTCGTTAATGATTGCCAGCAACGCCGATCCTGATGAGGATATTGTTTCAGCGTACATTCTTTGATCTTCATCAAGCTCGGTTTCCAGCATGAGTTCGGTCATGCCAATCACGCCATTCATTGGCGTGCGTATTTCGTGGCTCATGTTGGCAAGGAAATCAGATTTCGCCTTGTTTGCCCTGTCGGAGTTTTCGCGTTCGATTTCAAGCGCCCGCTCGCGTTCGTCGCGCTCAGAGAAACTGCGTTGCAAGACGTCCACGGATCGGTCGAGCGCTTTGAATTCATGCGACGCAAATGATGCGATCGGCCTTCTTGCGTGGGCTTGACCCGCAATGGCGGCAGACATCCGTTCGTGAATATTCCGCAGGGGACGCATGATCAGGAAATGTATCTGCAATAGAAAGACAGCAGAAAGGGTGAAGATTGCGATCAAGATAATGTAACGCGTGCGACTTACCTTTGAATTTATCAATGCCTGTCCTTCAGCGGTCGACCAATCGATCTCCATAACGCCGAATGCTTCCCCCTCGACGATGATATCACGCTTGAAGCGGCGGAACGCCGCGTCATCTGCTGCTCCATCACGTTCCGCTTGTGCGATCACGCCACCGGAATCGTTTTTAATGATGAGAGAAAGCAATTTCCCGTTGCTTGAAAGAGCTTCGCTGATGGCTGATTCAAGGACAGGCGTATCCTGGACAATGATCGGTTCTATCATCAAGCCGCTGATCAAAGAGACTGTCAGATCAGCTTGGGCCAGAAGATCATCGTTCATCCGGTTGATTTCTGCTCTGCGTTCGTAGCCCTCAATAAGGAACCCCACGATTGCCGCAGCACAGGTCATTGAAACAGCAATCTGGGTGTATATACCCATTTTCTTCATGTGCTCATCCAATCAGCTGATCTAAAACATTTTGCTGTGCTTCATGGCCTGACGGATGATGTCATAGTCCGCGTCCGAGCCTTCCAGAAAGCCGTCTTCGGCGATGTCGCCCAACAACTCGGCGTCCTTTAGTTCCAACATAACTTCACGGATTGCGGCAAGGACGTCCGGGTCCATGCCCGCAGCAGCCAACCATGGTTTTGTGACATTATCGAACTCGTGCATTGCTCTGATTGGAACGCCAGAACGGATGAGCTTCGACAAGGTGCTTTCCTTCAGAGCACCGGCGGTAAACCTACCAGCAGCGACCGCAGCGCCAACCCGGTCGTGACGACCAAGATAGTCATACCCGCTAAGCTCTTTGCTACTGATACCAGCGTCAAGAAGATGACTTTGTGCCAGGTACCGGCCGATAGTTGAGAGCTGATCGCCGAAGGCGAAGCTTTTATTTTTCAGTTCCGACAGGGATTGAATCGGACTGTCAGCATGGACAGCTATGGCCCCTTTAAACCGCTTGCTTCCTTTGTTGGACTCGATTGCGATGATCTGTATTTTTGGTTCACGTTCGAAAACGGTGATGTAGGAGGCCGGTCCAAACCGGGAAAAGTCAACTTCCCCATTTGCAAGCTGGTCGATGCTTGTTTCGTATTCCTTCGTGATCCGCATCTTGATGTTGACCTGTTCACCAAGAATTTTGGTCATTTCCTGTGCCAGATACTGCAGGAAAGGGCGGTACATCTTGACCGTATAAGTCGGCTTGTCAGCGGCGTAACTGCCGAAGGTCAGGTTGATTTCTGCCGTCGCCGACGTCGCCATAGTAGCAATAATGACAGTCACAGTAACGCATGCCCAATGTGATGCATGCTTCTGCGCCTTTACAACAAACCCAAGCAGTTTTGCAGAAATTTTATTCATGGTGGCCCTCATAGTTTGGCGGAACGTTTGGGGACGCATCGCCGGAAATGACGGACAATTCGTGGCAGATCAAAAAGAATTATTCGTTAATGCCCGATGTGATTTTCTAAGGACCTTCGGTGGTCAGGGAGGCGTTTGGATTGATCAAAAAAATTGTATGTAAATTATTTGTAAAGAAAATTTGCCTCTTATCGTCTGATTGCATTCAGGTAACCAGACGGGGCGAACATGGCACAAGAAGACACACAAAACCGGCTTGCCGTATATATGCGGCCTCAGATCGGAACGATCGGGCTCCTTCTTATGCTTTTTGCTCCGAATATCGCATTTGCCATACCGTCTCCGGAATTGATCATCGGGTCGGTTTCTTCTTTGTCGCAGGTTTTTGCGGTGGGAATTGCAACGGTGACGGGGGCTGGCGCGCTGATTGCCAAGCGGTTCGGCTTCAATCCGTCAACGGGGCGCGGACAGGGGCGCTTTCCCCTCCGTTTGATTATGGTACTTTTGTTGATCGGGTTGGTCCTTGGAGCTGCGAATATCTGGCAGTACCGCACACAGCAGGCAAATGAGCTTGCGCATCTTCAAGCCACACTTGTCAGGCCGGCGCAATTTGATGGAACCAGCATTCAGGACCCCGATCTGAAAGAGGCGAGCTTTGGTCAGCAATCCCGAAACCCGCTGGCTGTCACAACCAAAAAGGCGCAGGAACTCTTGGATGGGTCAGGGGGCGCCTCATCTGCGCTATTCTTTGATGTGAGAGAAACCGGTGAACACCGCATGGGAACCTTGCCGGGCGCGCGTCATGTCCGGTTCCCTGATTTCATGCAGTCCAACATCCCTCTTGAAGGGAAACAAGTTGTGTTGTTCTGTCACAACGGCAACCGCAGTGGTGAAATCTGCGCGCAACTGGCCGCACGGGGGATTGATTGTCGTTTTATTGCGGGTGGTATCGAAAAGTGGATCGTGGAGGGGCGTAAATTCAGCGATAAAGATGTGCAATCCTTATCCGATTTGCGTGCCATTCCAGACTATCCGAACAAAGAAAAACTGTTGGGCACGGCAGAGTTCAAAAGCCTAATAGAGGCGGGCAACCTCCAGATTGTTGATACCCGCTATCCCGGCGATTTTTCTGTTGGACACCTGCCGGATGCGATCAACATTCCAATTCGTGCTTTGCCAACGGAGGAATTGAAAAACCGGATTACCCAGTTGCAAGACAAGCCAACGGTTGCGGCTTGCTACGACCGTCGCAGCTGTTTCATGTCACAGGTTCTAGCGCTTGAGATGAACGAAGCGGGCATTGATTTCCGGGGTCGCTACACCACCCCTTGGGAGTATTTCGTCGCGCCCAAGCCCAAGCCACATGTCCAACAGTGGCAAGCTGAGCAGCAGGTGACACTTTGGCAGAAAGCGGTCGCCAGATTAGCGGAGGGGTTGGTCTGGATCGCAGAGCGATCGCACTTTGTGCTTGCCCTTTTTACCCTGTCGCTTTTGTCCCGGATGCTTGTTCTGCCCATCGCGCTAAAGTCGGAGCGGGATCAGATGATCACTTCAACTTCGTCCGACGAATTGAAACTGCTCAAAGAGAAGTTGAAAGACGATCCAGCCAGAAAAGCCCGCGCCATACAGCGCTTTTACGGGGATAAGGGGCTGACCCCGATGCGCAACCTTGCGGCGTTGCTGTTTTTGCCTGTCATGATGCTTGGTCTAAGCGCGACCGAAAAGGCGAGCCTGGAAATCAATGCGCCCTTCCTGTGGGTGCAGTCTTTGGGGCAGCCCGACGGGACCTTTGTGCTGCCGTTGTTGTTTGCGGTATTGGCGGGGATTTATCTGCACTGGGCAGTGGCGAAAACGGGTCGGCAGGCTGCTTTGTGGTGGGTTATTGGTGCACCGCTGATGTTCGGGTTGGTTTTCCGGCTAAGTGCGGCGGGCAACATTTACCTCTGTGCCAGCCTCACGCTTTTGCTGATCCAGCGTGCATATGTCACCGGTCTTCTTTCCGAACTCAAAAACAAGGTCAAAAGCCTTTGGCATGATCTACCCTCGCGCAAGCTGCCTATCGGTGTTTCCCTTCTTGAGCACACGTCTGCGCTGCGCGAAAGCGGCAATAAGTCCTACAGGCTTTCTGTGCTGAAGAATGCGGGTCTGCCGGTTCCGGATGGTCTTGTTATTCGCTCCGGTGGGATCAGGGCTTACGGTCGTCTTTCAGGCAGCCAAAAGGACGAATTCGCGATGAAAATTTGGCGCATGGTTGGGCAGAAACCTTGCGCTGTGCGAAGCTCGGCCGCAAGCGAAGACGGGGCCGATCAAAGCTTTGCAGGAGTGTTCGATAGTGTGTTGGATGTCCGCCATGAAGGGATGCGCAGCGCTTTGGATGCGGTCATCGCGTCTTTCTCGGCTGAGCGTGCGAATGATTATGATCGCTCGGGGCCAACCAGCCATGACGGGAATGTACTGGTTCAGCAAATGGTACGTGCCGAATATGCCGGCGTGTTGTTTACCCAAGATCCCAAGGCACCAGGTCTGATGATGGTTGAGTTGGTCAAGGGCTGCGGTGAGGATTTGGTCTCTGGCAGGGTGACGCCGCAGAGCCTGCAATTCGGGCGCCACACGCACACGGCCTTTAGCGAGGAAACTCCGCCGATTAATTTGGAGGTTTTATTATCGCTTGGCCAAAAGATCGAAACAATTTTCGGTTGCCCCCAAGACATCGAATGGGCCTACGCTGATGGCGCTTTCCAGATCGTACAAAGCCGCGATATCACAACACTGAAAACTGGAACTACCGCGGAAATGGTCAGGGTGGAGGAGTGGGAACGTATCTTGCACATGTACAAAGACGCTGAGCCGGATGAGGTGATCCTTGAGCAAGACGAAATGTCAGAGGTCCTTCCGCTTCCGACGCCTTTGTCTTTCTCGTTGATGGGGCGACTTTGGGCACCGGGCGGCAGTTTAGACATCGCCTGCCGACAGCTTGGGGTTAATTACAACCTGCCTGAAGGTCGGCCTGGCCATCTGATCAACCTCTTTGGCCGCACATTTGTGGATAGTAGCTTAAAACAATCGATGGCATTGCGCCTTGGCAAATCCAAAGCGCGGGAGATGCGTAAGAATGCCATCCGCGTGGTCGCCGCGTTCCGGAATGAAACAATGCCGACATTGGAAAACGATCTGGCGCTTTGGCAGGCCGTGGATTTCACCGCGATGCCGCCAGACATTATCATTAGCTGCATACAGAAACTGGAGACTAAATTCGTCCGCGAGATCTACGTCGAGGCCGAAAAGATCAATATTCTGGCTGGTTTTACGATGAATGAAGCCGAAGCCTTTGCGAAAGATAATGCAGATGCGCAAAGCCGCCTGATGCACCCCGTTTTGCACCATACTCCGAACAGTCTCATCAATGCATGCGGCGATCTCGCGGGCGACAAGCAAAAAGACCGTTTGATGAGGCTGATGGGGCATCGGGCCATCTTTGATTATGAACTCAGCACCCCGAGATACGCTGAAGCGCCTGAGATGCTGTGGTCATTGCTAAAGGGGGCAAACCCTGTTGAGATCAAGGGCCGTTCTGCACTGGCACACGGTCCCAAGACCCCAGTTGATCTGGCCATCGCGTTGCAAGACGCGAAAGAACAAGCCAAGCATGAGGCGCTTAAGATCATCGCTGAAATGCGTCGGGCTATACTGGCATTTTCTCAGGCAACGGGGCTATTTGATCTGGTTTTCTATCTTGAGATGGATGAACTTCTCACTGCCGGAAGGGCTGACATCGAGGTGCTGAAAGAGATTGCTCAGAACCGAAAGGATCGTGCTGCGCAGCTTTCGAAACACGCGCTCAAACCTGTATCGCTGACTTTACGTGATTGTGAAATATTGTCCGCTGAGGCTGCTGTGCAAGGGGCTCAAGGGCAGGGCGCCCTTGGGGGTGTCTGTGTTTCCGGAAGCCAAAATGTGTCTGGTCGGGTGTTCGTCGTTCACGATGACACCGGCATGGGCGCTACTGCGTTCTCGGGCTTTGAAGATGGCGATATCATTGTTTGCCGAATGGTTAATCCGGTTTGGTTGCCCTTTGTGCAGCGGTCTGGCGGGGTGTTGAGCGAGATTGGAGGCTGGTTGAGCCACATGGCGATTGTGGCGCGTGAGAAAGATATTCTGATGCACGTAAGGTGCAGCGGTTTGGAGTCCTTGCAGACCGGAATGATCGCTGCGGTCGGCACGGACGGAACAATCACCGTTACAGAAGCGGGCAGGGCACCCGCACGCAAGATTGCCTGAAACCGAAGCCAACGGCTGATCCCTCAAATCCGGGGATCAGCCCCGATTGGAAATTCCTGTTCACTCAACCGATCAGACCACCGGGTGGAGTGAAGAAATACAGTGCCATCCCAATAATCAGGAATGGTTACTGAAGCGCACGTTAGGATACATCAGACCAAAGGGCGTAGATGCAACGATCCAAATCATCAGCGTTTCCTGAGCGAGAGTTGCCGGCATATTGCCGCCGCCAGCTGCAAAGCAGGTAGCGCTTTAGTATCCTCTGCTGTCACTGTTTCTAAGGTGTTGCCCGGAAACGTGTACCGAGTATCATGTATGCAAGAGGCCTCCTGTTGATGTGGGTATTCAAACCGCTCAAAGAGGCTCGAACCCCCAAGATGGAGGTCTCAGATGGGATCCGGCTATCAGGATGATGCGACATTTTTGGCAACGCAAGTGGCATCGGGCGCGGTTTCGCCGTCTGAACTGCTTGATGAAGCGCTGGCTCGGGTGTCTGTATTTAACCCTAAATTGAATGCAGTTGTCTTGATACAGGAAGAGGTCGCGCGCGCGGCGATCAAGGCAGGTTTGCCGGAGGGTCCCTTTAAGGGGGTTCCATTTCTGATGAAGGATCTCGGGGCTGAAGCCGTGGATTTTCCCTCTCATAGCGGATCAAATCTGCTGCGAGACACCAGATACACTTATGACAGTGAAATATATCGGCGCATGCGGGCGACGGGTATTGTAACCTTCGGTCGGACAACTTCGCCAGAGGGGGGCATAGGCCCTGTGACTGAGGCGGCCGTTTACGATGGTCCGACACGGAATCCGTGGGATGTCTCGCGGACTTCCGGTGGGTCTTCGGGGGGATCGGGGGCGGCGGTTGCAGCAGGAATTGTGCCAATGGCGCATGGATCAGACGGCGGCGGTTCAGTGCGGATACCAGCATCAAGCTGCGGCTTGTTTGGATTCAAAGCAACCCGCGCGCGGTTTCCGGACGGGCCCATGTCCGGTGAGGGTTGGGGCGGCATGGCCATAGACGGTTTCCTCACACGTTCGGTGCGTGATAATGCAACGATGATGGATGCGTGCGCGGGGCCGGATTCAGGCGCGCCCTATGTTGCCCCAATGATGGAAACATCCTATTCGGAGGCCATTGTACGTCCTCCGCGCCGTCTGCGGATTGCGGTTTGTGATACCACATTTACCGGCGCCCCCATTGATAATGAATGTCGGGCGGCCGTTCTCGAAACTGCAAAAATTCTTGAAGAGCTTGGCCATCACGTCACGCCTGCCTGTCCCAAGGCCGATCACGAAGGCATGATGCACGCCTGGACCAAGATTGTAGCATGTGGGACAGCGCTTTGGATTCAGAATGTGACGAAAGCAAAAGGCCGCGACCTGCGCCAAGGTGACATTCAGGGCGTGGCAAGAGGCGCTTTGGCCTACGCAGGGGGGATTTCTGGCGCAGACTATTTGGCGGCGGTCAACAAAATCCACGCTTACGGACGTGAAATGGCTGCATCTTTTGACGATTACGACATCATTCTGTCGTCCACATTGGCAGAGCCGCCAGCGCTTGTTGGCCGTTTTACCCACGAACGGGAAGACTACGCCAATTACCGCGTGGGGCCGGGTGGTGTTTTCGAATATTCACCATTCTGCGCGACCTTCAACGCCAGTGGTCAGCCTGCGGCATCTGTTCCTTTGCATTGGACAACCGACGGCTTGCCCGTGGGGATACATCTGGCTGCTGCTTTTGGTGAAGATGCCACGTTGATTGCCCTGTGCGCAGAACTTGAGCAAGCTGCGCCATGGTCCCACCATAGACCATCACTGCTCGCGGAATATCTTGCATAGATTGAGATTGGTGCGCAGAGTGAGGGAGTAGGGGGAACGGCGATTGAACACCAATATCGCGGTTGACGCGCGTAATATCGGAAAAGTCTACGGAAATGGGCCTAGCGCTGTAGCGGCGCTTGGCGATGTATCAATATCGATAGAACAGGGTGAGTTCTTTACCCTTCTTGGACCGTCTGGTTGCGGTAAAACTACGCTTTTACGGTGCATTGCCGGCTTTGAAACGCCCACATCCGGCACCATCTTTTTGTCCGGTCAGGACATTACGCATACACCGCCAAACCAGCGCCCTGTGAACACGGTGTTCCAATCATATGCGCTATTCCCGCATCTTAATGTCGCTCAAAACGTCGGCTTTGGTCTCAAGATGTTGGGCAGGCCTGCCGCCGAGGTCGCCAAGGCCGTTGATCGCGTTCTGTCGCTGGTGAAGCTTCAGGAATTTGCGGACCGATTGCCGCAACAGTTATCTGGCGGGCAACAACAGCGTGTGGCACTGGCCCGTGCGCTTGCGCCTGAACCGCAGGTCTTGCTGCTGGATGAGCCACTTTCTGCATTGGACCTGAAGCTGCGCAAAGAAATGCAAAGCGAGCTGAAGCGCCTTCAGACAGAGACGGGTATCACTTTCATCTTTGTCACCCACGATCAGGAAGAGGCGTTAACCATGTCCAACCGGATCGGCGTGATGTCCCAGGGCGCGTTGCTACAGGTCGGTACGCCGCATGAGATTTACGAACATCCCGTTAACCGGTTTGTCGCCGACTTCATCGGAGAGACGAACTTTCTTGACGGGCAGGTGGACGGAGGGCGTGTTAGAATTGGCACGGGCGATATGCTGGATGTGCAGCTGTCCGGTCAGACAGGCGATGTAACGCTTGCCATACGGCCTGAACAGATACAGCTGGGCACCGCTGATGCTGGCCTGACTGCCAAGATCACCGAGGCAACCTATATGGGGACGGACACACATTACACCGTCAGCCTGAGCGATGGGAGCCAGATCGTAGCCCGTGTGCAATCAAACTCTGTCGGTGCATTTAAGGTCGGGGATACGGTGGGGATCGGTATTGATACCAAAGCCGTTCAGGTGCTGAAGACATGAGCATCGCGGGCGGACAACGTAGCAAAGGTGCCAATGGTTGGCTGCTGTCTGCGCCTGCTCTGGTTTTGCTGGTTTTTGCGGCAAGTGGGCCGCTTTTAATTGTTGCATTGTACTCCGTGCTTGAGAAAGGGGATTACTCTGGCGTTCGGTGGATACTGTCCGGTGACGGCTGGTTCCGCGTGTTGTTTGAACGGGACATTTTCGACCAGACTGTCAGCCTTGCGGATGCGAACCTGTCGATCTTCTGGCGTTCGGTAAAGCTTTCGATCTCGACCACGGTGATCACCTTTGTGCTTGGTTTGCCGACTGCGTGGTTCATCGCCACTAGACCAGCAAAATCACGGGCGTTCTGGCTATTTCTCATTACTATCCCATTCTGGACAAACCTGCTGATCCGGACGTTTGCCATCATGGAAGTGGTGCGCAACGAAGGTATCCTGAACACTGCGCTCATCAGCGCCGGTCTCATTTCCGATCCGATCCAGATTATGTATACGGATACAGCGGTGCTGATCGGCATGACCTACGTGTATCTGCCGCTGATGGTATTGCCGCTTTATGCCGCCATTGACCGCTTTGATTTCCGTCTGATCGAGGCGGGGTATGATCTTTATGCCTCGCGGTGGCAGGTTTTGCGCGGAGTGATCCTGCCGATCATTAAACCGGGGATCATCGCGGGATCTATTCTTGTGTTCATCCCAAGTCTGGGCGCCTATGTGACGCCACGCCTGTTGGGCGGCGGCAAGAATATGATGATCGGCAACTTTATCGAGCTGCAATTCGGGCAGGGGCAGAACTGGCCGCTTGGGGCGGCGTTGTCGACTGTGCTGCTGTTGATCGTTCTGGTGTCTTTAGTGGTCTACACGCGCGTGTCTTCGCGGGATAATCCGCATGGCTAAGAAACGCGCCTTTGATGTGACAACCTTGCCGGGCTTTACCTTTATCGCGGTCGTGGCTTTCGTTCTGCTGTATGCGCCCATTGCGACGCTGGTGATCTATTCCTTTAACGGCGGCAATTCAGTTAACCAGTGGGGCGGGTTTTCCCTGCAATGGTATGTGGTCGCCTTCAACAATGAGGCAGTGCAGGACGCCACTATCCGGTCCTTGATTATCGCGCTCTGGGCCTCGGTTATCTCGACAACTGTGGCGACTATGGCCGCTCTCGGGACAACGCGTAGGGGACGGTTCAAAGGGCAGACCTTAATCTACATCATCATCAACCAACCGCTGATGGTGCCTGAAATCGTGACGGCTGTTGCGCTCCTTATTTTCTTTTCTTCGGTGAAGGTTGCCACTGGCTATACCGGCTTGGGTTATCTGATCCTTGCACACTCCGCTTTTTGTATCCCCTTTGCCTATTTGCCCATCAAGGCGCGGCTGGAAGGGATGGACACCAGCATGGAGACTGCCGCGGCGGACCTTTACGCCACCCCCTGGCAGACCTTTCGCTATGTGACCCTGCCGCTGCTGCTGCCCGGAGTGATTGCGGGGGCTATGCTGGCGTTTATTATCTCGCTCGATAATGTGATTATCACCGAGTTTGTGAAATCTGCAGGGCAGGATACACTGCCCACCTATATGCTTGGCCAATTGCGCCGCGCGCTGACGCCCGAGGTGAACGCCATCTCAACGGCGCTATTGGCCCTGACCGTTCTGATCCTCATTGTTTTCGTGTTCGTCACCAAAAAGCGGGCATAGCCCGCACAACATCCAAAAGGGAGTATCCTGATGAAGACCTACCTTATTGCGACGACAGCCCTGCTCAGCACCACCTTCGGTGCGATGGCCGAAGGCGAATTGAACCTATTCAACTGGGGCAATTACACCAGCCCCGAGATGTTGGATAAATTCACCGCCGAGACAGGCATCACCGTGACCGTCACCGATTATGACAGCAACACAACGGCCCTCACCAAGGTAGAGGCAGGGGCGTCCGGGTTTGATCTGGTTGTGCCATCAGCAAACTATATACCCGTCTATGTCCGTAAGGGCCTGCTGGCCGAGCTGGATCATTCAAAAATCCCCAACATCACCAATATAGCGGCCGAGTGGAAAGATGTGCCATGGGATCCTGGCCGTGCGCATTCGGTTCCGTGGCAGTGGGGGTCAGTTGGCATCGCGGTGAACACAACCGTCTACGGCGGTGATCCAAACACATCCGAGCTGTTCCTTGATCCGCCAGAGGAGCTGGTCGGCAAAATCAACATCGTGCCCGAAATGAACGATGTTCTGAATATGGCGATCTTTAACGCAGGCGGCGAAGCCTGCACCGAAGATTTGACCGTCCTCAAAAAGGTCCGCGACAGGTTGATGGCTGCGAAGCCAAAGTGGCTGTCGATGGATTACGGAACCACCGACAAGCTTTCTTCGGGGGACTACGCCGCTTCCGTTAACTGGAACGGCTCTACCATGCGCGCGCGGATCAATAACCCTGATGTGGTTTATGGCTATCCCAAGGAAGGTTACCCGTTGTTCATGGATTCTGTCGCCTTGCTGGCAGATGCGAAGAACGTCGATGAAGCCTATCAATTCATCAACTTTATCCTTGAGCCCGAGAACGCTGCGATGATCTCTGCCTTTGCGCGTTATGCCAATGGTGTGGCTGGATCAGAGGAATTTATGCCTGAAGATATGAAAACTGCGCCAGAGATCGTGACGCCGGCAGAGTTCGCAGATGCGGGACGTTTTTTGCCAACCTGCCCACAATCGGCGGTAGATCTTTATACCGCAATCTGGACTGAATTGCTGAAATAAACACCAAGGACGGGGCTGCGTTGCGACCCCGTCCTTGCATCTGTTTAGGTGCAATGTTGCCTTGTCGAAACGCCCTAGAGATCAGGGCGCTTTTCCCGCCTGACCGAAACTGAGTTGAACAGTCTCAGGTTGTGCTATTTTGAGCGTTCTGAAAAACCTGCCAGCTTGAGGCGCCGGTCTTGCGGGGTGACAAGTTCAACAGAAACGATATCTTAAAATACGTTCCTGCAAAGACGACATTACGCATCCTTGAACCCTTCAAGAACATTAACCGTATTAACGCCAACAGCTTCGATCGCATAGCCGCCCTCCATGCAGAAAACAGTGGGTAGTTTCATCCGCCCGATCCTGCGGCCTGCATCCGTAAAATCTTTGCTTTCGAGTTTGAAAAAGCTGATCGGGTCTTCTTTGTACGCATCCACTCCCAAAGAAACGACCAATGCTTCCGCACCCCAATCCGCGATCTTGGCGATGGCGTCATCCAGCGCTTGCGCCCATAAATCGTAGCCTGTGCCGGCCGTCATCGGATAGTTAAGGTTTGCCCCTTCGCCTGCATCTTTTCCTGTCTCATCAGCATATCCCAGATAATAGGGATAGGTTTGTTGCGGGGCACCGTGAAGCGATGCAAACAGGATATCCGCGCGGTCGTAGAAGAGGGTCTGCGTGCCATTGCCATGATGGAAATCAATGTCCAGAATAGCTACGCGCCCGGCTCCGGATGTGCGGAACATATCGGCGACGATTGCGGCATTGTTGATAAAGCAGTAGCCGCCATATTGATCCGCAGTGGCGTGGTGGCCGGGTGGGCGGCATAAGGCAAACGCGCTGTCAGCGCCTGCCGCAACATGTCGTTGCGCCGTCTGGGCGCAGGCAACCGAAGACAGGGCTGCGGCCCATGTCCCTTGGGTGATTGCCGTTTCCGAGGCGTGGGAATAATATCCGACCTTACCGTCAATATACTCGGGTATCCGGTCAAGGTGCATACCTCTGGCAGGAACATTGGCTGCGATAATCTCTCCGGCCATTCCTGCGGCTTTCCACTCATCCCAAGCGGTCTCCAGAAATCTGAGGTATCCAGGGTCAAGCAGCGCCCTTACAGGTTTCATGTCAACTTGTTCAGGTGCACGAATATCGGTGAGCTTGCGTTCGCGGAGCCGATTTAGCACGTATTCAACCCGCGAGGGGCGCTCGAACGGCGTGACAAATTGGCCGCCAGACAGTTCCGCCTGCGGAAAGTGGAAGCGGTGGTCTTCACTGTGAAATATTCGCATTTCGGGCACCTGACTATGAAATATGGAGGGGCAATATCGCGCAAGCGTGCCAACTTATCCTGCAATAATCCAATGTTTCTTTCGTAGCCGCCAAGGTATTCAGCCTTGCGGTTAACGGAGGGCTATGTTCCGAGCAAGGAGACGCGTATGGCTTTGGCAGATCGCCCCGGTCGCGCGCCTGATTTCAGTGGTTAGCCGGAATAGGGTAAAAGCGATCGGTTCTTGATGATCTGTGTCAGAGGCCCTGAGCGCGCGCAGGTTGTTCCCGCACTAAGATCAGACCGGTCCCCGCCAAGGTCAGAAATCCAGACCAAGATCAACGGTAGGCGCAGAGTGGGTCAACGCACCGGAGGAGATGTAATCAACACCTGTGGCTCCAATAGAAGCGATGCGTTCAAGGGTTACATTGCCGCTGGCTTCCGTTTTCATGCGCCCGTCTACAAGGGCAACCGCCTCGCGCAGCAGGTCGTTGCTCATGTTGTCCAGAAGGACGACAGAGGCACCGCCGACCTCTAGAACAACGGCCAATTGCTCCAACCGATCCACTTCGATTTCAACAGCCATCATGTGGCTTGCATGGGCCTTTGTGGCTTCCAGAACTTGCCGGACACCGCCCGCAGCGGCAATATGGTTGTCCTTGATCAGAATTGCGTCCGACAGGGAATAGCGGTGATTGAAGCCACCGCCGTGCAGAACCGCCAGTTTCTCAACCAGACGCAGGCCAGGTGTCGTTTTGCGGGTGCAGGTGACGCGGGTTTCGGTCCCGTCGGTTTCGGCGACAAATGCAGCCGTCATCGTCGCAATACCGGTCAAGCGCCCTGCAAAATTCAGGGCCACACGTTCGGCAGACAAGATGGACGCCGCGCTGCCTGTGATAGTCATCAGAGTGTCACCAGCATTGCAGGGCTGGCCATCCGCAATGTGTGTTTCAATGCCAAGCGTTGCATCCACCAGATGAAAGGCGATGCGCGCGATCTGCATGCCTGACACTATGGCGTTTGCTCGGGCGTTCAGGCGCGCTGAGTAGGTCGTTCCGGCGGGGATCACGGCGCGGGTTGTCACGTCACCGTAGCTGCCCAAATCTTCCATAAGCGCGTTGCGGATCATCGGCTCAAGGATCAAGTCAGGCACATTGGAAAAGCTCATGGGGCTTCCTCACAAATTTGGGTTCTTAATGTCATGGCATCCGCCAGCGTCAGCTTTGATCGTTTGCCATCGCCGGGATTTGTATCAGGAAAATCGGACCTCTCATGCGCCCCGCGGCTTTCTTCGCGGGCAAGTGCCGACGCGGCGATCAAGGTCGCTGTAGCGGTCATGTTCAGGAAGGAAATACTGTCCCCGAAGGTGTCCTCAAGATCCGCGATCTTACGCAGGGCTGTCTTCAGGCCCGTGGCATCCCGCATGACACCAACGTGGCGTGTCATTGTTTCGCGCAGTTGTGTCACCGCGTCGGGATCGGGCGATGTGCCGCCTTCGTCAAAGCTGATGTCAAGTTTCGGCGCCGTGTTCTCGGGGACCGCTGCCGCGATGTTTTCAGCGCAAATGCGGGCGAAAACCAGCGCTTCAAGCAGGCCGTTCGAGGCCAGACGATTGGCACCGTGCAATCCGGTCGAAGACGCTTCTCCGCAGACCCAAAGACTGCCTAACGAAGCGCGGCCGTCTGTGTCGGTTGCGATCCCGCCCATGTGGTAATGCGCCGCGGCGGCTACCGGGATCGGGTCAATTGCAGGGTCAATGCCGTTGCGTGCGCAGGCTTCTGCGACCGCTGGATATTGGATTTTGATGGCCTCACCCAACACGTGGCGCGTGTCGAGCATCGGGCGCAGGCCTGCTTGGGATTGTGCGAATATCGCACGGGCCACAACGTCGCGTGGGGCAAGCTCGGCATCGGGATGCGCAGCCTGCATGAACCTTTCGCCATTGCTGTTGATCAGTGTGGCACCTTCCCCGCGTAGGGCTTCGGTGGCCAATGGGGCAGGGTCCTCACCGACGTCCATCGCAGTGGGATGAAACTGGACGAATTCTGGGTCTGCAATCACCGCACCCGCACGCGCAGCCAGACCGATCACCTGACCGCGTATCCGTGGCGGGTTCGTTGTTATAGCATAAAGCCCGCCAGAGCCGCCACCGGCCAACAACACGGCACTGCCGCGCAACATCACAGGGGCAGAGCCTGAATCTTCGGCTGATTGAATGGCGATACCCGTGACGCGGCCGTCGATGACCTCTAGGTCTAGGGCCATCGTGCCTTCCAGAACCTGAATAGACGCTGTCATGCGTACCTGTTCGATAAGTGCAGCCATAATTTCGGCCCCGGCCTGATCGCCTTTGACACGGACCACACGCGCAAAACTATGCGCAGCTTCGCGCGACATAACGTAATCGCCGTTTTCGGTTCGATCAAAAGGTGTGCCAAGTGCGGTCAGATCAAGGATGTGGGCGCGTGCCTCTTGGGTGACCAGATCGGCGACATCGGGATCAACGGTCCCATCGCCCGCCTTTACCGTATCGGCAGCATGGCTTTGCGCGCTGTCAGCCGCGTCCATCGCAGCCGCGACACCGCCTTGCGCCCAAGCCGAGCTGGCCCCTTCACCCAGACGCTCGGGCGAGATCATAGCGACAGGACGTGGCGCAAGTTTGAGCGCAGCATATAGCGCGCCAAGCCCGGCACCGACAATGATGATCCGGTCGGTCTGAACGGTTTTCATCCGGATCAAAGACCCAGTTTGCGTGACAGGTCGATCATCGCTTGCACCGACTTGCGGGCGTTTTCAGCGACGGCGGGATCGACGAAAACCTCGTTCTCACCGCTGTGCAGCACCCATAGAATTTTCTCCAGCGATATTTTCTTCATGTAAGGGCACATGTTACAGGGGCCGACGAAGTCCACCTCTGGCAGTTGATCCGAGATATTCGACGCCATCGAGCATTCGGTAATCAGCATTGCCTTTTCAGGCTTTTCGTCCGTCACATATTTGATGATGCCACTAGTCGAGCCGGAGAAATCAGCCTCTGCGACCACATCAGGCGGGCATTCCGGGTGCGCGATCAATCGCGTGCCCGGATTCCATTCACGGAAATCACGCAGATCTTTGGCTGTGTATTGCTCATGTACGATGCAAGATCCGGGCCAATAGACGATGTTCTTGTGGCTTTGGTTGGCAATGTTCTGCGCCAGATATTGATCCGGCGTCATGATGACCGTGTCGCTTTCCATCGCATTCACGATCTGCAACGCGTTCGAGGAGGTGCAGCAAATGTCAGAGGCGGCTTTGACTTCTGCGGTTGTGTTCACGTACGTCACGACAGGCGCGCCGGGATATTTTGACCGCATTTCGTCAATACCAGCAGCTGTGATACTTTCGGCCAGCGAACAGCCTGCATCCATGTCCGGCATCAAGACAGTCTTTTCCGGGCTCAGAATTTTCGAGGTTTCCGCCATGAAATGGACGCCCGCCTGAACGATCACATCCGCATCAACGTCGCTGGCTTTCATTGCAAGCTGCAAGCTGTCACCGACGAAGTCGGACACGCCATGGAAAATCTCTGGTGTCATATAGTTGTGACCCAGAATAACCGCGTTGCGTTCTTTTTTCAGCGTGTTGATCGCCTTGACGTATGGCGCGTAGATCAGCCAATCCGCCGGTGAAACGACACGTGACATACCTGCGTAGGTGTCTTGCAGCGCCTCTGCACATTCAGCAGAAGGGGTGAGATCATAGTGATCTGAAAGAACGGTGCGAACGTGCGAAAGGTCCAGCATTGAGCATGTCTCCGGATGATTTGAGTGCTCAATACATGGAGAATGGCCGCAGGCCAACGTCTTGCAGCGCGAAACACCGTTTATAGGCAAGTTTGCACTGCAATTTCTTTAGCGCAGCGGTGAAAAGCGCAAGGGCGCTGTATTCTGCCTGATCGCTCTGTCCGGGTGAAATGTAACCTTATGTCAGGCACTTAAAGATTGTCTTGGTGCGCCTCAGAGAATGTAAACTGCTATGCTTTCCAATTGGTCTTTCCACATTTCGTCATTTTACCAAGGGGGGGTGTAATGCGCGTTTGTGGTTTTCTTTGATAATCCAAACGCCTTTAAACGCTAATTTGGCCGCATCTTTCCCAGATGTATTCCTTTATCTGCTTTCACAAAGCGATCAGACGCTCTAGGCATCCCAATCTTCTAGATTCAAGGACAGATCATGGCGCAAAAAGCCACCATCTATAAAGTTGAACTTTCCGTCTCAGATATGGATCGTCACTATTACGAGACCCACAAACTGACTGTCGCAAAACATCCGTCAGAGACGGATGAACGGTTGATGGTACGTCTTCTTGCTTTTGCGCTAAATGCCAACGAGCAATTGGAACTGACCAAGGGTCTCTCAACCGATGACGAACCGGACATCTGGCAGAAAAGCCTGAGTGACGAGCTGGACCTGTGGGTGGCATTGGGCCTTCCGAGCGAGAAGATCGTCCGTCAATCCTGCGGAAAGGCCGCCAAAGTCATCGTCTATAGCTATGGCGGCAGGACGGCTGATGTCTGGTGGGAGAAGATCAGCAACAGTACCACCCGTTTTGATAATCTTCAGGTCACGAATTTTCTGGAAAAAGACACCAGTGAACTGGCGAAGATGGCAAAGCGCTCAATGAAATTGCAGGTAAATATTCAGGACGGCGAAGTGATGGTAAGCGTCGATGATAGCATCGTTTACGTCACTCCTGTTGAATTGAAAACTGCTGGCCGCTGACGCTGAACCGACTAACTTTAACACCGGATAACACCTAGGCATGCGTCGAAACTGCGTCCGGAATGGGTTTTAGGTGGCATTATATGGGGGCGAAGTAATCTTTGGCCACGCCGCGAGGCGCAGGGCGGCAGTCTTACTTTGAACCATGCATGTTCTCAGGGTCTTGCGGTGGAAGGACAGTCCTTTGGTCAGAGGTGGTGTTCAATAAGTATTTTTTATCAGTCAGTTATGAAGATTCAGTATTCATGACCGTGAAGCAGATTGAGTAGTACATGTTCACGTTTGCTTTGCCTGCCTAAGCTTCGAAAATACAGCAGGCTGCCTATTCTCGATGACTATTCCCGAAGGTGATGTCGCCAGCCCTTTTACGGTGGCAGCAAACGCTCTTAACGGACCTTGGTGGGGATTGCGGACTTGCATCGCATTTCAGACCCTCTCCAGAGTAGCTTCAGGTAGCGCCAACTCCCTTGCATGGATGCCCAGCACAATCAGTGCAGGCCACAGCAGGTAGGCTTCGATCTCTATATTTTCGCCAAAGGACAGCAACAAAAGTGTCATCATGATTCCTAATGGCAAACGCCCTCGTGGTCCCATCGCGGCATCCTTTATCGCAATCCACATCTGCCACCCAAAGGGCACGAGCAGGGCTAAAAATCCGACCAGACCTTTCACGAACAATAGCCCGTACCATGTGTGATGACTGCCAATTGGCATGTATTCCACCGCATGGCTGCCCGGTTGCACAGTGGCGTGGCCAAACCAATAGGCGTCGTTCTGCCAGCGTTCTGTGGCAATGCGTTGAAGTGTTTCGCGCACCCGGGTGCTATCTGCCCGCGCGCCTTTGAATGCTGCGACGGCATCGGTCGCTGCGGTGGCGAGGGTCGATCCAACCACTGCCAATGACGCCGTTAAAGCGGCCAACAACTGCCATGCCCATCCGCGCAGAATGAGCGGCAAGAGGCGCGGCCCAATTGTGCAGGCGACAAGCCCCACCAATCCCATTCGTGACTTGGAGGCAAAGATCATCACGGTTCCGGCTGCAATCCCGATGCTGCGCCACTTGATGGTCTTTTCCTCTAGTGCAAACAGCACCATCACCGTCCCGAGAAGTGCTGCAAAAGGCGACCAAGGCGCGTAAAATTGCCAGCGCGGGGTCCAGCTTGCAGGGTCCCAAGTGTAAAAATAGACCGTGAAATACTCGGGTCCCGGACCACCCACAGCTTTGAGCGGCGAGGTGAAAATGCGTTCCGGCAAGCCAATATAAGGCGCGGCCAGGAGGGCGGGCGCGAGGATAAGCGTCCACAAGCCGACGACACATTGCGCACGCACCAACACCTCGCGGCGGATAGGCAGCACGGCGCCTGCTAACGGAAACAGCGCCAACAGCGCCCATCCTTTTGCCCAACCAATGGATGACTTGATCGTCTTGCCGGTGCCAAGGCCCCAATCAAGATGCCCGACCCACAGGGCGATCAGCAGTACAAACATGCCTGCCAGCCAGCACCAGATCACCGGCGGAATACTGCCCGTTGCCCGCATATCCTCGCGTACGGCAGGCCCGAGGTAAAGGACCAGAACCGCTAATCCGCCCAACACCCATGCCAGCACAGGGCCAACGATATAGAGCGCGCCGACCGCATAAAACGGCCATGTCCAGACAAATGTGCGGTAGACCATGCGCTCAATGGGGTTCTCGCAGATCATTCGCGGGCCTCGGGCTTGGACAGCAGACGCGAGATCAGTGCAATCCTGATCCAGCCCATCGCAAGGCTGATGAGCAGCATCAGCGTGGCAGCGACCCCCGCCATCACAGCCAGCTTGCGGTTGGGAGAGGAGGGTTTCAATGGCAGGGACGGATTCTCCAGAACCTGCACAAGCGGGTAGGAGGCATAGACATCCGACTTGCTCGATTGAGCGCGGGCAATGGCCGAGGCAAAGACGGCCTCTGCCACGGAAAAATCACGCTCGAGGTCTTTCATCTTAGCGGCTGCAGGGGCGAAGGTATCCAGCATAGTCTGGCCTTCGGCTTTTTGACGCTCAAGTGTCGCTAACTGTTGCTGCGCCCCGGACACATCCACATGCATCCGCACCAGCTCTGCCAACAACTGCGCCCGCGCACCATCCGGAGCGAGGTCAAAGGCGCCTAGCGCCCGAGCATCCAAGCCGGTGATGGTTTGTGCCATGGTTAAGGCTGTCGAGGCTGAACGGTCGCGCGCGGCACGTGCCGCCTGTACCTTTGGATGGCGCGATCCATATTGCGCATTGGCCTCCGTATGGGCGACTTCGGTTCGTGCCACCTCATCCAGCAATGCAATATAGGAGCCATCTGCAAAAAGCTTGAGCGTGGCGGCTGCAACAGAAGCATCCAGTCCCAATTGCGCTTCCAACGCGGCAGTGGTGGCCGCGATGTCGCTCAGTGTGGCGTGCTGGGTCTGAATTTGGTCGTCGAGTGCCAGATGTCGTGACAGCAGCACGTCATATTGGTCCACAGATAGTAATCCGGTCTCCGCCTGTAGCGCCTCGATCTGGCTGCGCGTGTCCGCAACAGAAGCGCGATAGTCCGCAATGGCTTGTAGGCCGCTGTCCTGACGGGTGTCGACTTCATCGGTCCTCAGCGCATCCAGCTCCTCGAAAAACGCCGCCAGAATGGCATCGCCACGGGCCTGCGCATCTTGCGGGGTGCGGCCTGTGGTTTCAAAGTGGATCAGACTTGTTTGATCCACGAGACGCACACGCGGCTGGCCCAATTCACTGCGGAGGATGTTCAAGGACGCCGCCGCCGCATCGACAATCCGGTCCGCCCCCAACAATCGCTTATATGTCTCGGTCGGGCTGACAGCATTGCTGGCAAAGGCAGAGTTGGCATAGGAGGTCGCCTGACCAATCCCGTTTACATTCATCGAGGCAGACGCGCCCGAGCCCGGCATGATCAGCGATGTGGTCGAGCGGTAGCTGAGAGGCGCTGTCTTGAGATAACCCAGCAACGGTGCCCAAATCAGGGTCGCCCCGAGAATTGCGGTCGCCATATAGCGCGGCAACCGTGCCGGATCGCCAAGCTTCCCACCCATGACGACACGCTTCACGACCCCCCCTGCGCGGGGACGGGGTTTGGCAGCAAATGGAAATGTGAATGTGATCATCGGGTGGCTCCTTCACCGATGATCTATCTGAATGCACGGAATTTATCTTGTGGACTAAGGGCCAGCGGAATGGGGCATTTGACCCTGCACCTATCCTTTAGGTTAGATCAAAACAGGCCGGCTTCGCGCGCGATCAGGGCTGCTTGTGTGCGGTTTGCGGCCCCGACTTTACGGTAGAGCGTTTTGACATGGAGTTTGATCGTCGGCTCGGTGATGACCAGATCACGCGCAATCTCTTTGTTCGACTTGCCCTCGGTCAACCCTTTAAGCACCTGCAATTCACGCGGTGTAAGCTTTTCGGCAAGGGCGTTTGTGGGTTCTTCTTCAATCGCCGTCATGAAATCAATGGGCGCATATTGCTCACCCATGGCCATGAACTTGACAGCATTCACCAGCGATTTGGCGGGCAGGGATTTGGGCACAAATCCGGCTGCGCCCGCTTCGAGTGCATCCTCGGCAATCTGGCGCGTCGCCTCTCCCGAAATGAGGGCGACCCGCTGCCCGTCTTTGAGGGCAATCGCTTTGCGCAGCCCGTCCAAACCATTCATGCCGGGCATGTTGTAGTCGAGCAGAATCAGATCGAATGGTCCATCATCTTCGATCTTCGCGCAGGCGTGATCAAACGTGCCTGCGGTCGCGGTCTCCATCTGCCCCTCTGCTTCAAGGAACATTACAAGCGTGTCGCGCAGCAGGTCGTGGTCGTCAGCAATCAAAACTCTCATAATACATCCTTCGAGCGTTGAGACATTGTAACCGCAGATTGTGGTACTTCAAAGGCGCAAATAGCGGGAAATTAGGGTTAACGCGGCCCCCCGAACGGATAGGATCGCCGCCATTCTGCCTTTGATGTGGGCCCTGTTGGGGTATCCGTCAACCATAAGTGCCCTCCACCTGTCCGCCCGCTCCGTTGCGGCAAGTGCCTGTTTTCGTTGATCACTAATCCAATATTTCTGATCAATAAGGACTGCTGCCATGACATACCTTACCACGTTCGACGGCCCATTGACACCTGCGACACCTCTGCGTGAAACCTATCTGCCCAGCTTGCGCACTTCACTGGTCGACGCCACAACGCCCCAGACAATCGCAGCGCTTTTGGCGCCTGGAAAACGGCGCATCAATTTTATGAATGCCCACTGCTTTAATGTGATGGCACGTAATAGGCAGTACGCAGCTGCAGTAAACAGCGCTGATTATCTGCTGCCGGACGGAATTGGTGTTGCTCTTGCCGCCAAGATGACAGGTCACAAGCTGACCGAGAACCTGAATGGCACCGACTTTATTCCCGCGATCTTAGAAGAGGCCGCGCAACGTGGTAAATCCGTCTATCTCTTTGGGGGTACTCCGGGAACGGCGGATAGGGCTGCGAACAATCTGATCCACAAGATCCCCAACTTGCGGATTGCCGGTGTGCGTGACGGTTATGCTCAGGCCCAGAACGATGCCGAGATCATCGCCGATATGAATGCCAGCGGTGCCGACATCGTGTTGGTGGCCCTTGGTGTGCCGATGCAAGAACTCTGGCTGCACCGCAATGCGCCCTACATCAATGCAGAGTTGACCATGGGTGTTGGCGCGGCGTTGGACTTCTTCGCAGGCAACGTATCCCGCGCGCCTGCATTGGTTCGCAAAGCGAAATGCGAATGGGTCTGGCGTTTGGCGCTAGAGCCGCGGCGTTTGGCAAAACGCTATCTTGCAGGCAATCCCAGCTTTCTTGCACGTGCTGCTAAACAAGCCGCTTTCGCGCTTCCAGCCAAGGCAGTTGCACAGCGCGCCCTCGATATCTCGTTATCCCTCACTGCGCTTGTTGTCCTGTCTCCGATCCTCGCGCTTACCGCGCTTGCCGTAAAGGCTGAAAGCAAAGGCCCTGTGCTGTTCACCCAAACCCGTATTGGCCAGAACGGTCGCCCCTTCACGATGGTCAAGTTCCGCTCCATGGTTTCGGACGCAGAAGCCCTGCGTGCAGGCGTTCTGACCGGATCAGATCGGGAAGGCCTCTGCTTTAAGTCGGCAGACGATCCGCGTATCACACGTGTGGGCCGCTTCATTCGCCGTTCGTCCATCGACGAGCTGCCGCAAATCCTCAACGTACTGCGGGGGCAGATGTCGATTGTCGGCCCGCGCCCCGCGTTGCCGTGCGAAGTTAATGCTTATCCACAGCGTGCATTCGGCCGTCTGGCCGTGAAGCCCGGTATCACAGGCATCTGGCAGGTATCCGGCCGCGCCGAGATCGGCTTTGATCAGATGATCGAAATGGATCTTGCATATGTGACCAAGCGGACGATCCTGCTCGACCTGATCCTTATAGCACTTACATTCCGCGCGGTCCTGACAGGGCGTGGCGCACATTAGGCCGCGTCCAGATAGCTTGCTGGGCGGGATCAGTATCCCGGGATTTTTCATCTACATCACCAGCGAAATTAAATTTGCATGAACTGGCCATCTGAAGCCTGATCTATCCGAAAGGATAGGTCTCTATCCCGATGCCCAGATGCGAGTTGGGGCTTGGTGTGACATCAAGCTCGGAGCAAGCATTAGGAGTTACATATGTTACACCGCATCTACACCTGCCTGGTCGCGACGGCCTTTGTTATCGGCTTGGGCACATCGGCGCAGGCCGAAGACACGCTACTTACCGTGACCTTTGACGGGAAAACGCAGACCTTCGATCGCGCCGCACTTGAGGCTTTTGACCTTGAAGTCATTGAGACAACAACGATCTGGACTGACGGCGCGCAGACGTTCGAAGGCGTATCACTGGCTGCTATCACTGACGCAATCGGTGCCGAAGAGGGCAAGCTGCTCGCGACTGCAATTAACGACTATACCGTGGAAATACCGATTTCGGATGCTGTTGAAAATGGGCCTATCATCGCGATGAAGTTGAATGGTGAAGAAATGTCAGTCCGCGATAAAGGCCCGCTTTGGATCGTGTATCCCTATGACGCAAAGGCCGACTACCGCACCGAAGTAATCTATTCGCGCAGCATCTGGCAACTCGACAGAATTGAAGTGGTCCAGTAACCCCTAGTGGAGCATTTCAAAAAAGCAGGGACAACTGTGGCGAACCTTATGAAGACAAGCATCAAACCCGGCCAGGCATTAATTGTCTTGGCCGGTCTTGTTGTTGTGCTGGCTATTGCCTTTCTGACATGGACCGTGCGCAGCGAGATCGAAGAGCTAAGCTCAGCCAGTTCCGATAATGTTCAATGGTCGCTTTCGCAAACCGAAGTTGAATTTCAGGAGTTCGCAGGCCGTATTAGGGTCGGGGCAGACCTGCCGGGGATACGGCGGCGGTTTGATATATTTTACAGCAGGATCAACACTGTTTCCACGGCCCATGTTTTTGAAGAGTTGCGCCAGGATACAGAGTTCAGGGAAACGCTTAGCAAAATTCAGACGTGGCTGGACACCGCGGTTTCCTATATTGATACATCCGATGCAGAGCTGACAGGCCAGATGCCTCGGCTGGCTGCCCTTGTTCAAGACATCAGGCCCGATGTGCGCAGATTATCTAATTCGGGCCTGAAAATCTTTGCCCGCAACGCGGACCAGCAGCGCAACGAAGTTGCTCGCACGATGATCGAATTGGCTCTCACTCTGGCTGCCTTGATCGCCGCACTGGGCATGTCAGTATTGCACTTTGTGCGATTGAACAGAAAGCTTGTGCGCAAGGAACGCGAACGGAGCCAGACGACGTCACGGATGAATACTGTCCTGCAAGCCTCTCTGGATGGTGTGATCGTGAGCGACGAAACAGGCACCATCATTGAATTCAGCCCCGCCGCCGAAGAAATTTTCGGGTACCGCGCTCAGGATGTGATCGGTCACGAACTTGGTGCGATCATAATACCTGACCACCTGCGCGCAAGCCACGATGCGGGAATGGCCCGAATGCGCGCAGGCGGCGAAAAACGTGTGGTTGGTAAGGGCAGGGTAGAGCTAGAGGCGAAACGCGCCGATGGCTCCATCTTTCCTGTGGAGCTTGCGGTCCAGTCCGCGGTCAGCGCTCAGGGTGAGATGTTTATTGCTTTTCTGCGCGATATTACACAGCAGAAGTTGGATGAGGCCGAATTGGTCGATGCGCGCGACAAGGCCATTGCAGGTGAGAAAAGCCGCTCCGAGTTCCTTGCCACCATGAGCCACGAAATTCGCACACCTCTCAATGGTTTGCTGGGCAACCTGAGCCTGATGCGCGATACCCCCGTCAGCACAAAACAAGACACCTATATGCGCAATATGGAAACATCGGGCCGTCTGCTTCTTAGCCATGTTTCCGATGTTCTGGATATCACCCGCTACGACTCGGGCAAGGTCAGCGCAAAGCTTGAGCCTATGAACATCTCCGACCTGCTTCAGGATATCATCGACAGCCAAAGCGGAATGGCGTCGACCCAGGAAACCACATTGGACTGGGGCTGGAACGGCCTTCCACAACACTGGATTACATCCGACAGCGACCGCCTTCAGCATGTGCTGATGAATGTTATTGGCAACGCTGTGAAATTCACCAAACGCGGACGGGTATCCGTCACCGTGAGTTGGCATAATGATGAAATCTCTTTCGAGATTGAGGACACGGGCACGGGCATCCCCGATGAGCTGCAAGACCGCATTTTCGATGATTTTGTAACCGGTAATGCCGCCTACGACCGGGAAGTGGGCGGCTCGGGCCTTGGCCTGAGCATCGCCAAGCGGTTCGTGAACGTCTTGGGCGGTGAGATTGATGTGGCAAGCGTTGTGGGGCAGGGAACTACATTCCGCGTAACTGTCCCCGCCACCAAAGCTCAGGCCACTTCCAGAAACGATCATGGTGCAAACAGCCATGCGCCTATTGCTCCGCAGCGGGTGCTTATCGTCGAGGATAACGAGATCAACCGCTTTGTTGCGCGTGAGATGTTGCAGGCAGACGGCCATCATGTGTCAGAAGCACACGACGGCCAGCAAGGCGTCGATATGGCCACGCATGAAAAGTTCGACCTGATTTTGATGGATATCAGTATGCCGGTGCTTGACGGACGCACTGCCACGCGCCGGATCAGAGAAGGCAAGGGCGCATCCTGTCGGTCCCGCATTGTTGCTTTGACCGCCAATGCCATGCCGTCAGAGCGTGACGATTTCATTGCTCATGGTATGGATGACGTGCTCACCAAACCGCTTAGGAAAGCGGATCTTCGCACAATGATGGGAGACGCGCCCGAGCCAGCCTCGGATGACGTCTCTGTCTTGGTTGATGACGCGCACATGCTTGAAACCTTGGAGGCTGTCGGGGCTGAGAACCTTCCCAAACTGCTTGCGCGCTATACAGGGGAAGTCGATCAGATGATCGAATGGCTGCAAAGTGATACGCATCTTGACCGTGGAGAAATCGCTGCGCAAGCCCATAGGATCGCAGGCAGCGCTGCCCTTTTTGGTGCAACCCGTTTTCGCGCCGCACTGCTCTCTATGGAAGAGGCGGCAAAAGCCGGTGAAGATGCCAAGGTGTTAGCCGCGATCACCTCACTGCCCGATCTTTGGAAGCGTAGCAAAAAGGCATTGTCCGAAATCGCCCTTACGGAATAAGAGTTACCATCCCAATCACACGCCCGATCTCGGCAAGGTTGGTTACCGTGCTGTCATAACATGCCATCGCATCGCCGGGCAGCAGATATGGATCGAAATCATCGCGGTCGGCACGGCGCAGCAGGTTTTCGATATTGCGTTCAATGACCACTGACACGCCAGAGACCGGATTGCGCGAGAATAAGACTGCAGAACGGTTTGCGCTGGTCGTCCGCGCGCCACCAACACAGTTGGCGTCAATCACGGCCTGAATATAACGCGAACCATACGGCACCTGACGCACGGTCTGGCCTATGGCGGATGCCGCGTTATTCTGCGCGGGTTGTGTCAGGTTGGACAAAAACAGGCTCACACCTGGCGGGCTGATCGGGCTGGGGCGCATAAGGTCGTCTTGGAAACACTGACGGCTTGGCACGCGCACCTCGTCACCTGTCAGCAGCATAATGTCTACGCTATTGCTGCCTTCAAAAACACCGCGCATGTCCAACCGGTAAAGCTTGCCTCCCCGTCGTACTTCCACCGCCGAGATATCGGCATCAGGCCGTACACCACCAGCCGCTCTCAAAGCAGCAGAGAGGTTGCGCCCTTCGGTTGACGCGCCAGAGGCGACCTGTCGCTGGCTGTCGACGGTATCTCCGCGCACGCCGCCAATCTCGACTACATGCGGCTCAAAGACTGCACCTGACACGCCAATAGAAACCGAGGCGAAATCAGTAGCGCGAACTGATATTCTAGGCCGCGTTTGATAAAACTGATCCGCAACCAATGCGGCGGCAATGTCTGCTTCGACTTCCGCAGTGCTGCGGCCCTGAGCGCGGATAGGCGGCAGGAAAGGCAATTTGAGCATCCCGTCCCGCGAGACGACATAGTTTCCGTTGAATGTATCATCGTCACTGATCCGCACATCCAGCAGATCATTCCTCGACAAGCGTTCACCTTTCAATGCACTTGCGGCAATGCCGGACCCTTTGCCCGCAGTCCCACCAAGCGGCAGACATTTTTGCAGGTTGATTTCCTCTGAGCGCAGCAAGTCGGCCTGCCGTCGCGTGACATCTGGCTCACGGTATTGCGCCTGATAGCCATCGCCCTGCGCCACCGGCTCGAGGTTGTCAGGCTGGTCGAAACTGGCACATGCACTTGTCATGAGTAATACGCTGATCGCGCTGGACAGTGTGGATCTTTTTGCCATGAAGGACTCCTGAAGATGGCTGAGTGTACCATAGGTTCAGCAGGGTTATCGAGCCACAAAACATGCGATTTTAAACCCTATCCCGATGGGTAGGGGGCGCTCCTTTTGCGCTTGCGGCCTGTCCTGCAGGGACCGAGACAGCAAGGATGGCTGCGGGCTAGGGTAGGGCAACATAACCGGAAAGACCCGACAGTGCCCTTCGCCGAGACAACAAAACATTTTGCGACTAACTTGATCGCTTACGGCGCATCAGAAGTGGCCGCCAAGGCGTCGCGTCTTTTCGTTGTTGTCGCCGTGGCCCGCACATTGGATCTGACGCAGATCGGCATCGCGGCATCGGCGCTGGCGGCAGGCGATCTTCTCAAGGCTCTGACCGAAAATGGCGTTGGTCAACGCATCATTGTCGCTAGCGACGAAGCGCTGGAGGCAACATGCACGGCCGCGCGCCGTATCTTCTGGCTCTGGTGCTTTGGTCTTTTCGCGGCTCAAGCCCTAATAGCTGCTGTACTCTACCTATCGGGCGGCAGTGCTGTGCTTGCCGGTCTCATCTTCGTTATGGGGCTTGAGTATCTGTTGATGCCTGCAGGTCTGGTCCATGTGGCACTTGCGATGCGCGCAGGCAAGCTGCGCCAAACCGCTGCCATCGGCGGCGCACAAATTGTGGGCGCTAATCTGCTTTCCGTTGCATTGGTGCTGATATATCCCTCCGCGCTCGCTCTCATCTTGCCGCGTGTTCTATCTGCTCCTATTTGGCTTGTCGCTGTTCGCGCCCTACATCCTTGGGCGCCAAAGGCAGGCATCAAACCTGCCCCTTTGCGGCCCTTCATTTCCTACGGCTGGGCTGTACTGGGCGTAGAAGTTGTCAAAGTGCTGCGCTTGCAAGGCGACAAGATCGTTGTCGGTCTTGCCCTCGGACCTCAGGCACTCGGCCTTTACTTCATGGCTTTCAATGCTGGTTTGAGCCTGTCCAATGCATTCGCAACGGCCTTTTCCACTGTTGTGTTTCCGCACCTCAGCCAGTCCCGTGATACTGCTGCTGCCATGCGTCAAAGCATTGTTGTGGGCCTTGGGCTGATCGCTCCGGTCGTCATCTTACAGTCTGCACTTGCTCCTTACTATGTGCCTGCATTGCTGGGCGAGGGTTGGGAAGACGTGGCTCCACTGGTTTCAATCCTTTGCCTTGTTGCTATCCCCACGACACTCTGGACCACTGCCGCAGGCTGGTTGCGAGTGTGTGGCAAGCCGCAGGTAGAGCTTTTGATGACTGCCACGCTCGCCGCAGCGGTGCTGTCTAGCACACTGCTTTTCGCCCCCTTCGGTCTCACTGCAATGGCTGTCGGATACGTTGTCGTAACGGGGGGGCTCATGCTGCTCGGTGCTCTCAAAATTCTTCAAAACGATCTGTTCCCCTCTTACCCGCAGGTACAGTCATGAGGGACTTCTCAATCATCATTCCATGCTACAACGCCGCTCTCACCCTCCAAGCGACCTTGCAAAGCATTCAGGCCCAGACCTGTCAGGATTGGGAAGTCATTTGTGTGGATGATGGCTCAACGGATGCAACGCTGGAGGTCCTGCATACTGCACGCAGCCTCGATCCGCGCATCCGCGTCATCCACAATGTGGGTAAAGGCCCCAGCCGGGCGCGAAACCTAGGGGCGCTTACCTTCGCCACAGGTGACGTGATAGCCTTCTGCGACGCGGATGACATTTGGGGGCCCGAAAAACTTGGCCAGCTAAACGACTGCTTTGACACACCCGACATCGACGCAGCCTTTGGACAGGTCGCCTTTTTCCAAGATGATCCTGCCGAAGTCACTGCCACTTCTACAATCCCCGCCACGCCGCTGAGCATTCAGATGCTGTTGGGGGAAAACCCCGTTTGCACCATGTCCAACATTGCCGTGCGCCGAGATGCCTTTCTGCGCACAGGTGGCTTTAACGAGGAGATGGTCCACAACGAGGATCTTGACTGGCTGATCCGTCTTGTCGGCACTGGCGCGCAAGTGGTTGGCATCGATGCGCTTCAAACATGGTATCGCAGCAGCCCTTACGGCCTCTCCGCCAATCTGCGCGCCATGCAACAGGGTCGCAAAGACGCCATCCGCACAGCTGGCCGGTTCGGACACGCCCCGACACGGCGCTCTGACGCGATTTTTCTACGCTATCTGTGCCGCCGGGCTTTGCGCTTGGGGCAGGGGCGTCTGCTACCTTTGCGTTTCGCTTTCAAAGGGGTGATGCGCAGTCCCGCTGGCTTCTTTAGCACCCCGTGGCGCGGCCTTGCCACATTGGCAGGTGCCATGCTTGTCCCCGTTCTTCCCTCCCGGCTCTCTCAAATTCTGTTCTCACGCTAACCCTCCCGATTAGGAGCACCTCATGCCCACAGCCTCTGTCATAGTGCCTGCGTTTAACGTGGCCAAAACCTTGCGGGCCACACTAGACGCTCTGTGCGCTCAGACCTTTAGAGACGTAGAAATTATCGTGGTGAATGACGGCTCTACCGATACGACCGCGTCGCTGTTGCGCGACTATGCGAACCGGCCCCACATAAAAGTCATCACCCAACGCAATCGCGGCCTTGCGGGCGCGCGCAACACCGGCATCGCTGCCGCATCCGGTGAGTTTATCGGTTTTTGCGATGCCGACGACTTGTGGTTGCCGGAAAAGTTGGCCGAACACGTAGCGCATTTGCAATCTGCACCACAAATCGGTGTGAGCTACTCTGGTTCTTGTATGATCGACGACAACGGCATTGCCCTTGGCATAAACCAGAGCCCGCGCCTCAAAAATATCACCGCGGCACATATCTTTAAACGCAATCCTATTGGAAACGGGTCAGCTCCTGTCATTCGCCGTGCGGTGTTCGATGCAATCGCCCACCGCCCTGCATCCGAGCAATCACGCGACTGGTATTTTGACGAGACATTCCGACAGTCCGAGGATATCGAATGCTGGTTGCGGATCGCCCTTACAACCGGCTGGCATTTCGAGGGTATTGAGGGACATCTCACACAATATCGCATCAGCGCGGGCGCCTTGTCCTCTGCAACCGATCTGCAATTGGCCGCTTGGGAACGGATGGTCGCAAAACTTGCCCTGATTTCGCCGGGGTTCTTTGCCAAACATACCAAAACGGCCCGCGCGTACCAGCTCCGCTATCTTGCCCGCCGCGCAATCAGTGACAAAGACACCGCGCGTGCTGTCGATCTGGTTGCGCAATCTGTCAAAGCGTCTTGGCTGCCGTTTTGGGAAGAGCCGCGCAAAACGCTCACGACGATTGCTGCAGCAGCGATTTTGCGCACTGCAGGCCCCCTTGCACTGGATGCACTTATGGAAAAGCGAGGCGCAAAGTCATGAAGGAGCTGCCAACCGTTTTGCACCTTGTCGACGATACCACCGCTGGCGGCGTGATGCGCGTTCTCGATTTTCTTCGGTCCGATCCGGAAATGGCCAAGACAGCAACGCATGAAGTCAAGTTTGTCAAACGTGGATCACTTTCCTGGCCTGTCGGGGCTGCGGATGTCGTCGTTTCACACCTGACGGTCTCTTGGTCTGCGTTGCCGTCACTGATGACCCTTCGCATGCGGTTTGCTCTGGTTCCGCTTATCCACGTCGAGCACAGCTATACAGAAGGATTTGTAGCCCACAACGTGACACATAAGCGCCGCTTTATCCGTTTGCTGAAAACAGCTTATGGATTGTTCGACCGCGTCGTGAGTGTCAGCAAGGGACAAGCAGACTGGATGATCGCAAGTCGTCTTATCAGGGGCGAAAAACTTTCCACCATCCAGTCTTGCGTCGATCTGGATGCCTTTCGGTCCGTGCCGGCGTCTACAAACCAAGCACGTGTTTTTGGAGCGATTGGCCGGCTGGACGGGCAAAAAGGGTTTGATACTTTGATAAAGGCGTTTCGCCAGTGCGCGGATCCCGATATTGCACTGCATATCATCGGAGAAGGTGCAGAAGAGGTCGCACTCAGATCCCTCGCAGGCGACGATCCCCGCATTGTTTTTCGTGGATTTTATGAGGATGCAACCGCTGCACTTGCGTCAATTGATGTCGTCGTCATGCCCTCGCGCTGGGAAGCCTACGGCCTGGTGGCCATCGAAACGCTGGCAAGCGGGCGTAGATTACTTTGCAGTAATATTGATGGTCTGAGGGATCATGAACAGCGCGGCGCGGTTCTGTTTGATGGAAAAAACGCATCGATATTGCGCGAGCTGATTGCACATGAAGCCCGATGTGGAAGGATAGACGCGCCAAACTGGAGCAAGCAGAAGACCTTGCAGCTGGAAAGCCGGTTTCGTGAGGCTTGGGATCACATGTTGCGCGAGGTGGATGTTCAATCCCGCTGATGCGGCCACTTAAATGTTACGCGTTGAGCAAATTTTGGCCAATTGGTTTGGAGATGGCGAGCGTTTAGAGGGCAAATCCGACGCGCGTTCATGCAGCTTCTGGTTCGGCTAGCAGAGGTAATACGTGCTGAACATTTTACTTTCGAATGGCGGTCATAAAGCCCTTTGTGCTTCTTTAGGAACTTCGTAGCTTTCTCCGCAGAATCAACCTGTTTGATTAGGCGGATCATTTCGGCAGGCTTCCCTGAACCGATTTGCTTGCCGATCAAGTCGGCGGCTTCGTGATATGGAACTTGCACGAGTTGCGCCAAAAGCGTTGCCTCAGCGCCGTTAAGCGTTCCCCACGCAAGAACTAGGTCAAGCATCGTTTCGCGGTGTAAGGGCGTCAACGGAAGCTTGTAGTTTCCTGCTTCCAATTCGCTGTTATGCGTTCTTTTGTCCATGATCGGCCATCAAGATCTTCACGAATGCGTGACATAGCGCGTGTGGGCACCCTGAGACCATCGCATGAAAACTCTCACCAGATCGGCAGTCGGAATTCCTGATTAGACCATATTGAATGATTTCAAAGATTATGGCGGAGAGACAGGGATTCGAACCCTGGGAAGGCTTGCACCCTCAACGGTTTTCGAGACCGCCCCGTTCGACCACTCCGGCACCTCTCCGCGGGGGTCTTGGAGCGCTCGTTTAGTTGGCTTTTCAGACCGGAGCAAGAGGCTGCCTGCGCATCTTTGCTGTTCTGGGGGATTTTCATTGCAGCGCCTTGTAGAAGAGCTACGTTAAAGGCGGCAATTTGCAAAGGACCCCCCATGCAATCGATACGTCAGGTACTAATGATCCCCCTCACAGCCCTCATGTTGGGTCTTTTTGCGTTATCAGCCACGGCAGAGCCCGCTGAGCGCGCGCAGGTTGAAGCATTTCTGGAAGTGACCGGTTTTGATGTGGCGCTGGAGAGCATCCGGTTGTCTGCGGATGCCGCGCCGCAAATGCTGGGTTTGCAAGCCGAGGATTTTGGATCGGAATGGAAGCGCCTTGTGTCCGAGGTGTTCAAGACCCAACTGATGCATGACATGGCGCTTGATATCCTGCAAAAAACCCTCACGGAGCAATTGCTGACCCATGCGGCAGATTTTTATGCGTCTGATCTGGGAAAACGGCTGGTCGTTGCAGAAAACAGTTCTCATATGATTGAGGAAGATGGCCTCAAATCCGAAAGCGGTGCGCAGATCATCGAGGGGCTTAACCGCATTGGTTCAGAGCGCGTTGCCATTCTGGAGCGACTGAACCGTGCCAGCGGCAGCGAGGAAAGCTCGCTCAAGTCTATTCAGGAGGTCCAGATCAGGTTCCTGATGGCTGCGGCGGGTGCAGGCGTGATCGAACTTCAAATGGACGAGCCTGATCTGCGCGAAGCAATGCAATCCCAAGAAGAGGAGCTGCGGGCCAACTTGCGCCAGAGCGCGCTTGAAGGGGCGGCTTATACGTATCAAGCGTTCTCAGACGAAGAGATGGTCGCTTACGCCGAGGCGCTGGAACACCCCGATATGCAGCAGGTTTATTCATTGATGAACGCGGTGCAGTACGAAATTATGGCCAACAGATTTGAAGCCGTCGCAGAACGTTTGCGCCAGATGCAGCCTAGTCAGGATCTATAGTAAGATGCGCAAACTGCTGGCCATTTTTCTTATCATGCTGACCGCCTTGCCGCTTTGGGCGGGCGCGCGGCACACGGTGCTAATGGATGTGCTGCAGATCCGCGAGCTGAGCGGCATTCTGCATGAAGAGGGGCTCCAGTTCGGGGCGACGTTGAACGATGACTGGCTTGAGGGGCAGGGTGGTCCGGCGTGGGCGGGGCAGGTGACCCGCATTTATGATGTGGATCGCATCGCAGAAGGCATTCGCGCCGGTCTTGAACCCGCGCTGGAAGGCGAGGTTCTTGAAGCCGCGATTGCGTTTTTTGCATCCGAATTGGGTAGCCAGATCATCACGTTTGAAAATGCGGCACGGCGTGCCTTGGCTGATCCTGAAATAGAAGCTCAGGCCCGCGCGAAATTCGTTAAACAACAAGACAGCAACGATGTGCGCCTCGTGCAGATCAACCGGATGATCAAGGCGGGTGATCTGATCAACCGCAACGTTACCTCTGCGCTCAACTCTAACTACCAGTTCCTGCGCGCATTGGTGGATGGTGATGTCTATACAATGAGCGATGAAGAAATTCTTGATGATGTCTTGTCCGAGCGCGAGGCAATCACCGAAGACACGAACATATGGCTTGGTGCTTTTTTGACGCTGGCCTACAGCCCACTCAGCCTAGAAGAACTGACATCTTATGCCGATTTTGCGGAATCCGAGGCCGGGCGTGCGCTTAATAACGGGTTCTTTGCCGGATTTGATCCGCTTTACGAAGATATCTCCTACGCGCTTGGCCGTGCAATGGCGATGAATATGGCCGCAGAAGAGCTTTAGCCTGTTTATCTGTTTGCCACCGCTTGACTTGCGCCCCTGATCCGCTGATAAGCGCGCAACTCGGCGGGAATTCCCGATTCCGGGGTTTTGTTAATGACGCCCAAGGGCGCGCTGTCTGACGGTGAGGGGCATACCCCCCTCGCGAACACCCGGTTACCGGGGGCCACAAGACGCGGAAAATGTGAAGGAAGACCTATGTTTGCGGTCCTGAAAACAGGCGGTAAGCAATATAAAGTTCAAGCGGGCGACATGCTCCGCGTAGAGCGTATTGCGGCATCTGCCGGTGAGACAGTTCAATTCAACGAAGTGCTGATGCTTGGTGGCGACAACCCACAGGTTGGCGCGCCCATGATCGAAGACGCCGGCGTTCAAGCCGAAGTTGTCGACCAGATCAAAGGCGAGAAAGTTATCCACTTCGTCAAGCGTCGCCGGAAGCACTCTTCCAAGCGCACCAAAGGCCACCGTCAGAAACTGACGCTGGTAAAGATCACCGAGATCATGGCATCCGGCGCAGGTAAATCCGGCGTAGCGGCAGCCATCGGCACGGGTTCCGTATCCGCAGCGGCAGTTGCAGCCATCACAGGTAAATCCGTTGAGGCGGCACCTGCGAAAAAAGCTAAAGCAGCAAAGCCTGCAAAAGCAGCGGCCCCTAAAGCCGAGAAAGCTGAAAAGCCTGCCAAGGCGAAGAAAGCTGCAAAGGGTGAAGGCGACGATCTGTCCCAGATCTCCGGCGTTGGCCCTGTCATTGTTGGCAAGCTGAATGACGCAGGCATCACCACATTCGCACAGATTGCGGCGTGGACAGATGCTGACGTAGAAGCGATTGAAGAGAAACTGTCGTTCAAAGGTCGTGTCGGTCGTGAAGACTGGATCGCACAGGCCAAAGATCTGGCAAAAGGCTAAGGAGAGACCTAATGGCACACAAAAAAGCAGGCGGCTCATCCCGTAACGGGCGCGACTCAGCTGGTCGTCGCCTTGGCGTTAAAAAATATGGCGGCGAAGTTGTCGTTCCTGGCAACATCATCGTGCGTCAGCGCGGCACCAAATTCTGGCCTGGCCAGAACGTGGGCATGGGCAAAGATCACACGATCTTCGCAACTGTTGACGGCAACGTTCAGTTCCACAAGGGCCTGAAAAACCGCACATTCATTTCTATCGTACCGGTAGCGGAAGCTGCTGAATAAGCCGTACCCGTAGAATGATACAATATCAGGGATCGGCGGAGACGCCGGTCCCTTTTTCGTTCTTGTCACTCCCTCAGGAGAGCGACCTATGTCTAGATCAGATACCATTCCAGAGTTGGCTCGTAAGGGTCTTCGCCTGCGTGCGCCGGTTCAGGCCGACATCGCAGCGCGCAAAACGTTGGGGCGCGTCCCCGAAATCACCCAGATGTTTGGTATACCGCTGGGCGATCCAAAGCCGATTTCGACGGCTGAAGCAGAAGGCTGGTTCGGGTCTCTGTCGGCCCAGCCGCTGGCGTGGGTGATAGAGGAGCAGGGCGCGTTAATCGGTGAAATCCGGTTGCAAAGCCATGTGATTGAAGACCGCCGCGCCGAGATGGAAATTTCCATTCTTGATCCTAAAAAGCTGGGGCAGGGGATCGGCCCACGCGCAATTCACCTGCTGTTGCGTCATGCCTTTGAAACAATGCGACTGCATCGTGTGGCTGTACGGGTTCTGGCATCCAACACCCGTGCAATTGTGGCGTTCCGCAAGGTAGGCTTTGTCGAGGAAGGTCGAGAGAGGCAGTCGTCAAAGGTGGGGCAGAAATGGCAAGATGACGTCATCATGGGCCTCTTGAATGCGGAATACGTAGGTATCGGGGTATGAGCATCGCTCTCGTTCCACTGACCGTTTTTGCGGCCAGTCAGGTAGGTACACCCGGTCCTGCGAATATGGCGTTGCTTGCCACGGGCGCGCGCTTTGGATTTCGTGCGGCGCTGCCTTTCGTGGCGGGTGTGGCTCTGGGCAAGCAGTTGATCATCTGGCCGATCGGTTTTGGTCTGATGGAGCTGGCAGAGGCTGCTCCGGGCGTGTTTACCGCGCTCAAGTATCTATCGGCTGCCTATATTATCTGGCTTGCGTGGAAGGTGGCGAACCTGCGTCTGGGGCATGGGGATGCTGCAACGTCTGTGCCTGGCTTTGCGGCGGGGTTGATTGTCCATCCTCTGAACCCCAAAGCATGGGCGATGATCGTTGGCAGTTTTACGGCCTTCGTTGGGCCTGATGTGCCGACACTGGCAGCGACTGCAACAGTTGCGGCCGTGTTGTTGGCCTGTCAGATGGTCATGCATCCGCTCTGGACCTTGGGCGGTAGCGCAATTGCGCGCACCGTTGCAGGTACGCGTGCTGAGCCCTATTTGATGTGGACCCTCGCGGGGCTGACGGTTGCTTCGGTTTTGTTTGTTTTATTTGGCGGAAAGTTCTGAGTATGGATATTTCGACACAACAGAAAACTCTGTTTACAGAACGGTTTGCAGTGCGTCCCGTGCAGATGTCCGATCTGACGCGGATCGAGCATTATGCCGCTGACATCCGGTTGGCTATGCATACGCCCCGCTTGCCTCATCCTTTGCCGCCTGGCCTGATTGCCGGCTTTATCGAGCGCGCGATGGCGCCAGATCGCGAAGAGGATGTCTGGGTGATGGATGGTGGGACATCCGGTGAAGAGGTTATGGGCGTGATCAGCCTGATGCGGCTTGACCGGAATCAGTCCGAGATCGGCTATTGGGTTGCGCCGCCCTTCTGGGGAACCCATTTAGCCTCTGATGCCGTGCAGGCGCTTGTGACCGGAAATCCGCTTGGTAATGCCGCAATGTTCGCGAGCGTCTTCCATGACAATCCCGCCTCTGCCAAAGTGCTTACCAACACCGGTTTCGCCTATCTGGGCGATGCTGAAATCTTTTGCCTTGCGCGCAATGCGACAGTGCCGACATGGACCTACAGCCTCAAGCTGCAGTAAACCTTTAGGATATAATATGAAGTTCCTCGATCTCGCCAAAGTTTACATCCGCTCCGGTGCCGGTGGCGGCGGCTGTATCTCGTTCCGGCGGGAGAAATATATCGAATTCGGCGGCCCCGACGGTGGCGATGGCGGCGGGGGCGGTTCGGTCTGGGCTGTGGCTGTGGATGGTCTCAACACCCTTATCGATTTTCGCTATCAGCAACACTTTTTCGCCAAGAACGGTCAACCGGGTATGGGGAAACAGCGTACCGGCAAGGACGGTGAGGATATCATCCTGCGCGTGCCTGTTGGCACTGAAATCCTCGACGAAGACGAAGAGACCGTGCTTGCCGATATGACCGAACTTGGCCAACGCATCGAACTTGCGCGCGGTGGTAATGGCGGCTGGGGTAACCTGCACTTTAAATCTGCGACCAACCAAGCACCGCGCCGGTCTAACCCTGGTCAGGACGGGGTGGAGCGTACTCTGTGGCTGCGGCTAAAGCTGATTGCGGATGTCGGGCTTCTGGGTCTGCCCAATGCAGGTAAATCCACGTTTCTGGCGGCGACATCTAACGCCCGCCCGAAAGTTGCGGACTATCCCTTCACAACGCTGCACCCGAACCTTGGTGTGGTCGGTGTTGATAACACCGAATTCGTGGTCGCTGACATTCCCGGTTTGATCGAGGGTGCCCATGAAGGCCGTGGCCTTGGCCACCGCTTTTTGGGTCATGTAGAGCGCTGCGCCGTTCTGATGCATCTGGTCGACGGCACCTCCGAGACAATCACCGAAGACTACCAGACAATCATCGGTGAGCTTGAGGCCTATGGTGGAGAGCTGGCCGATCGTCCGCGTGTCACGGTGCTTAACAAGATTGACGCGCTGGATGAGGAAGAGCTTGCAAGTGCCCGTGCTGAATTGGAAAAAGCATGTGGTGGTGAGGTCATGACGATGTCTGGTGTTGCGCAAACAAATACCGTCGAAGTCCTGCGGGCCCTGCGTGCGCAGATTGACGATGACCGGTTGCGTCAGAAACCTGCGGGGGAGGAAGCGCCTTGGCAGCCCTGACAGAGGCCAAACGCGTTGTCATAAAGATTGGTTCTGCTCTGCTGGTGGATCGTACCACCGGTAGTTTGCGGGCTGATTGGCTGGCTTCATTGGCGCAAGACGTGGTCTGGCTCAAGAAATTGGGCGTGGATGTTGTGCTGGTGTCGTCCGGCTCAATTGCGCTGGGGCGTGGTGTTCTGGGGCTGGGGCTGGGCACGCTGGCGCTTGAACAATCGCAGGCGGCGGCTGCTGTCGGGCAAATTCGTCTTGCGCGTGCCTACGAAGAGGTTCTGGCCCCGCATGGGATCACCACCGCGCAGGTTCTTGTGACGCTGGAAGACAGCGCCAACCGCCGCCGGTATCTGAACAGCCGGGCGACGCTCGAGACACTTCTGGGGCTTGGTGCCGTTCCGATTGTGAATGAAAATGATACTGTTGCTACTGATGAAATCCGCTTTGGTGATAATGACCGACTTGCCGCGCAGATCGCGGTCACTGTCGGCGCTGACCAGCTAATCCTGTTGTCGGACGTGGATGGGTTCTACACTGCCAATCCTGCGGATGATGCAACTGCCACCCGGTTTGAGGTGATTGACAGGATCACCCCCCGGATCGAGGCGATGGCCGGCGATGCAGGCTCAGGACTAAGCAAAGGCGGCATGAAGACAAAGTTGATGGCGGCAAAAACAGCCGTATCGGCGGGCTGCGCGATGGCGATCACCGAAGGGTCGGTATTGCGGCCGCTGACAGCCCTTGATCAGGGTGCGAATGCGACGTGGTTTACCGCCCAGACAGATCCGCAGGCTGCGCGCAAAAGCTGGATCGCGGCGATGAAGCCGTTGGGCGCACTGACGCTTGATCGTGGCGCAGTGGACGCGCTTCAGCGCGGCAAAAGCTTGCTGCCGGCCGGCATCACAAATGTTGTTGGCAACTTCGAGCGGGGGGATGCAGTTTCGCTTTTGGGGCCGGACGGGGCGGGTGTCGGTTCCGGTCTTGCGCGCTATTCCGCTGCCGAAGCGCGGTTGATACAAGGCCACCAAAGCGTCGAGATCGAAGCATTGCTCGGGTATCCGGGGCGCGCTGCCCTGATCCACCGTGACGATATGGCTCTATAAGGACAAGACGATGACAGAGATTGCAGATATTCATGCCCTGATGTCAGATATCGGCCGCCGTGCCAAAGTGGCGGCAGCAACCCTTGCAACAGCCAGTGCAGAGCAGAAGCACGCCGCGCTGATTGCTGCGGCTGATGCTGTCTGGAGCGATCGCGAAGAAATATACGCGGCCAACGCGCAAGATATGGCCTATGGCAAGGACAAGGGGCTGAGCCCTGCAATGCTTGACCGTCTAGCACTGGACGAGGCAGGGCTTCGGGGGATCATTGACGGGTTGCGTGCCATTGCTGAACAGCGCGATCCTGTCGGGGATGTTATCGCTGAATGGGACCAGCCCAGCGGGTTGCACATACAGCGGGTTCGGACGCCCCTTGGTGTCATTGGCGTGATCTATGAAAGCCGCCCGAATGTGACCGCCGATGCTGGTGCGTTATGTCTTAAATCTGGCAATGCCGTGATTTTGCGCGGCGGCTCTGAGAGCTTCCACAGCAGCCGCGCGTTGCACGTATGTTTGCAGCAAGGCTTGCGTGACGCTGGCCTGCCAGAAGACGCGATCCAGCTTGTCCCGACGCGTGACCGTCAGGCAGTGAAGGAAATGCTCACGATGACCGACACGATCGATGTCATCGTACCGCGTGGCGGCAAGGGGTTAGTCGGCTTGGTCCAGCGCGAAGCGCGCGTGCCGGTCTTTGCCCATCTTGAAGGCATCGTTCATATTTACATCGACAAGGACGCCGATCCTGAGAAAGTGCTCAAGATCGTGATGAACTCCAAGACTCGGCGGACAGGCATTTGCGGCGCTGCGGAGTGTTTGTTGATCCACCGGGACGTTTTGCCGAACATTGGCAAAGGTCTGGTGCGCGCGTTGGTCGACGCAGGCGTAGAGGTGCGCGGCGATGAGGCGCTTGCTAATCTGGACGGTGTCGTGCCAGCCACGGATGACGATTGGGGCCATGAATATCTGGACATGATCATTGCCGCGAAAGCAGTTGACAGCATCGACGCCGCGATGGCGCATATCCGGCACTATGGGTCAAACCATACGGATTGTATCATCACCGAAGATCCACAGGCTGCCCAGACATTTATGAATGGTCTCGATAGCGCCATCCTGATCCACAACGCTTCAACCCAGTTTGCCGATGGTGGTGAATTTGGCATGGGCGCCGAGATCGGGATTGCGACGGGTAAAATGCACGCGCGCGGCCCTGTAGGGGCCGAGCAGCTGACCAGCTTCAAATATCTGGTGACAGGGGATGGGACTGTCCGTCGCTAAAGAGTGATGCAGAGGGCATTTTCTGTGCGCTCAACCTTGAGAGTGTGTCCCTCGGATGCGGCGTGTGTGGGGAGCAGGCCGAACTGAACCTGCGCGGGCCGCAAATCGTATTTCTCCATGCTACCTTCAAGCATGGACCATAGGGTTTCATCAAGGTTGAGCTTGTCTGCGTGACCCGTCAGAGAGATTTGGCCATCTGTGATCGAAATTTCGATCCGGCCGCCGTATGGCATGGCGGTTTCCATGCAGAGTGTTGCCAGTAGGGCGAGCCTCACGAGGCGTCGGGGTTGGCCATCTTCTGGTGCCCAGACAACCGAAAGCCGCGAAGAGGCGTAGCTGTCCTTTAGGATGGATACCACTTCGGATCGGCCGACCATCTGTGTGTCCGCAGACCCAAAAGCGATGCGGAAAAAGCGGATGCGTGCACTGGCGTTGGCCACACTTTCGGCAATAAGGTCCATTTCCTGCGTTGGTGACTGCAGGCTCATCTCCATGAGTTCCAAACCGTTGTTGATAGCGCCAATTGGAGATATCAGGTCGTGGCAGATGCGGCTCCCGATCAAGGCAGCAAAGTCGGTGTTGTGGTTCATATAAGTCGCGTCCTTGTCAGTAAGGAAAATTGGATGGAAGATTTCAACGCAGTCTTGACGCCTGGCATGCTGGTGCGACACCCGGGAATGCCCGATTGGGGAGTAGGGCAGGTGCAAAGCAACATCGGTGGTAAGCTCACAGTGAATTTCAGAGAGGCTGGTAAAGTGGTCATCGACAGTACCCGGATCGCCTTGGTTCCAGTGTTTGATAGTTAACATCTCAAAATAGCGTAAATGATGTATATCTCTCCTCTCGGTCTGTACGGAACAGCAACCATAAGTTGCATCTGGCAATATGTGCAGTCGTTGCAAATATGTCCCCAGCAGCTTATCCGTAGGCCACTCGAACGTTGGGGCAGGGCATGACAGAATTTACGGTCAAGCTGGCCGAAACGGACGCAGAGCTGCAAGCGGCCCAGCGTTTACGGTATGATGTTTTTGTAAAAGAACTGGGCGGAAGCGGGGATTTGGTCGATCACCCAGCCGGCCTAGAACGGGATCGATTTGACCCATATTTCGACCATTTGATCCTGACGGAAAAGGGCCGCGCCGAAGTTGTCGGTGTGTACCGCCTACTGCGCGGATCACAAGCGCAGGCAGCAGGCGGTTTCTACTCTGAAGGCGAGTATGATCTGACCCCTCTGAAGAACTCCGGAAAGGAGGTGTTGGAGCTGGGGCGTTCGTGCCTGCACCGTGATTTTCGCGGTGGCATGGCGATGCATTGGTTGTGGCGTGGCTTGGCTGATTATGTGACGCAGCATCGCATCGAGGTGCTGTTTGGCGTGGCAAGCTTTCATGGCACCGACATCGCCCAACTTGCTGCTCCGCTGTCTTTGCTGCATCACCGTCATCTTGCGGCGCCCGAATTACGCGTGCGTGCCCGAGAAGCATCTTTTCAGTCGATGGACCTGATCCCACAAGAGGCGCTTGATCGTCGCGCCGCCATGGTGCAAGTGCCAAGCCTGATCAAAGCTTACTTGCGGCTTGGCGGGTGTGTGGGCGAGGGGGCCTTTGTGGATCATTCATTTAACACGACGGATGTCTGTCTTGTATTGGACACGGCGCAGATGAATGCGCGTCAGGCGAAAATTTACGGCGGTGCCACATCATGAGCGCCAGATGGGACACAAGCAGCTATCCCAAGCTGCCCCGTCTTGGCGTTGCCGGATTGGTCCGTGTCCTGTTGCGCGGCGCTGCGATGATTGTGCTCGTGTTCGGAGGCCTCGTTTTTTTGCTGGCCGTGCGGCTGTTCGAACGGCCGTTTTATGGGCTACACAGGCCATTCACGCCCGCAATCACGCGGTTCGTTTGCCGCAATGCTTTCCGCCTTTTGGGGATGGAGTTCGCCGTGGTCGGTGTCCCGATGGAGGCGCGCGGTGCCGTGGTAGCAAACCATTCAAGCTGGCTTGATATCTTTGCGCTGAACGCAGCCAAACGCATCTACTTTGTCTCGAAGTCCGAGGTTGCGTCATGGCCTGCGATCGGGTGGCTGGCGCGTGCAACTGGCACCGTGTTTATCGAGCGTAATCCAGCACGTGCGCGCGAGCAGACGGCTTTATTTCAAGACAGACTTTTAGCTGGCCATAAGTTGCTGTTTTTCCCGGAGGGAACCAGCACGGATGGAATGCAAGTCCTGCCGTTCAAAACAACGTTGTTTCAGGCATTTTTTGCGCCGGAACTGCGTGATAAGATTTATGTCCAGCCCGTGACGGTCGTCTACCGCGCCCCCGAAGGAGAGGACGCGCGGTTCTACGGTTGGTGGGGTGGTATGGAACTTGGGCCGCATCTGCTTGCGACGCTGGCCTTGGGTAAGCCCGGTGGCGTCGAGGTAGTTTACGGCACGCCGATGGCTGTCGCAGATTTTCAGAACCGCAAAGCTCTTGCTGCGGCCTGCGAAGAGGCGGTTCGCCGCGCCCACACAAAAGCACTGTCATCGTCATAATGCACAGCCTTTTTAGGTGAATTTTCCCTTGCGCACATACCAAGGCTACGGTAAGCGCAGCCTACTTAATCCCGCAGTCGGGGATTGGGACTGATGGGGAGACATCCCAAAAGTTCCGCCGGTTGGCCAGCATCCCGTTGGTCAGACCCCCGACGAGGCTAAACCGGAAAGGTATAAAGACATGGCTCTTCCTGAGTTCTCCATGCGCCAATTGCTTGAAGCAGGCGTACACTTTGGCCACCAGACGCAGCGCTGGAACCCACGCATGGGTCCGTACATCTACGGCGCACGTAACGGCATCCACATCATGGATCTGACACAGACCGTCCCAATGCTGGAAGACGCGCTGAAAATCATCCGTGATACAGTCGCCAAAGGCGGCAGCGTTCTCTTCGTTGGTACAAAGCGTCAGGCCGCACAGCCTATCGCCGAAGCCGCAGAGAAATGCGCACAGTATTACATGAACCACCGCTGGCTCGGCGGCACGCTGACCAACTGGCAGACCGTGTCCAAATCCATCCAGCGCCTGAAGCACATCGACGAGCAGTCCGAGATCGGTTTCTCCGGCCTGACGAAAAAAGAGCGTTTGGGCATGGAGCGTGACCAAGCCAAGCTGCAAGCGTCTTTGGGCGGTATCCGTGAAATGGGCGGTCGTCCTGACCTGATCTTCGTCATCGACGTTCGCAAAGAGCAGCTGGCAATCGCCGAAGCCAACAAGCTGGGTATTCCGGTTGTGGCCGTGGTTGACACGAACTGCTCACCTGACGGCATCGACTACATCATTCCAGGCAACGATGACGCGGCACGCGCCATTGCTCTGTACACCGATCTGGCTGCCCGCGCGGCACTTGACGGTATGTCCGCACAGCTGGGCGCCGCTGGCGTTGATCTGGGCGCGATGGAAGAGGCTCCTGCTGAAGAAGCTGTTTCCGAAATGCCTTTGGGCGGCGCTTCCGCCGAAGCGACAGCGAACGACGCGATTTCGAAAGATGGTCCTCTGGACATCGAATCCAAGCAAGAGACAGTCGCAGACGCGAAGTCCTGATGTGGCGGCTGCCTGCGGGCAGCCATCACAATAGTGTCATACGGGGCAGGGTATACCTGCCCCGAAAGCATATAAAACCCAGATAGGAGACCCATAGAGATGGCAATTACAGCATCCATGGTCAAAGAACTCCGCGACTCGACCGGCGCGGGCATGATGGACGCCAAAAAGGCACTGACAGAAACCAACGGCGACATTGAAGCCGCTGTTGACTGGCTGCGCACAAAAGGCTTGGCGAAAGCGGCGAAGAAATCCGACCGTACCGCAGCCGAAGGCCTTGTGGCTGTGAACGTTGAAGGCGGCCGCGGTGTGGCTGTTGAAGTGAACTCCGAAACAGATTTCGTTGGCAAAAACGCCGACTTCCAGAAAATGGTTTCCGGCATAGCTGCTGTTGCAGTGAAATCAGATGACATCGACGCGCTGAAAGCGGCTGACATGGGCGGCAAAACAGTCGAGCAGACTGTAATCGACGCTGTTGCCGTTATCGGTGAGAACATGTCCGTGCGCCGGATGTCCGCCATCGAGGGTGACCTTGTGGTGTCCTACGTGCACAATGCAGCGGCCCCCGGCATGGGCAAAATCGGCGTTCTAGTTGCAATGACCGGCGGCGACGAAGCGTTCGGTAAGCAGGTTGCGATGCACATCGCAGCGGTAAACCCGGCGTCCTTGTCCGAGGAGGATCTTGATCCAGCTGTTGTCGAGAAAGAAAAGCAAGTCCAGATCGACATCGCAAAAGAATCCGGCAAGCCAGACGCAGTTATCGAAAAGATGATCGTTGGCCGCATGCAGAAGTACATGTCCGAAGTGACGCTTCTGAACCAATCCTTCGTTGTGAACCCTGACCTGACAGTTGGTGCCGCAGCGAAAGAAGCGGGTGCAACCATCACTGGTTTCGTTCGTCTTGAAGTCGGCGAAGGCATCGAAGTTGTCAAAGAAGACTTCGCAGCTGAAGTGGCTAAAATGAACGGCTAAGCTTCCTAAGCTTTAGTATTCTGGAAAGGCGGGGCTGTGAGCTCCGCCTTTTTTCGTATGGTGGTGAGGTCACTTGTGCAAGAAGCAACAGGCAACGCGGGCTTCTGCTGAAAAGATACCGCGCTGCCTGCCACCGTAGGACTGAAAACTCTGGGGAGAGTTAATTTTCAGTGGCTCCGGCCGGCAAGGCCTAAAATGGGCCTCACCGGAGCCGGCGACCCGGTAGAGCTTTGTAATTACAAAGGTTTTCGGGTCGTTTGCCAGACCAGCTTAGCTTTGCGCCTGACTAGGGGGAATTTGCGGTGAATCTTCCCCAACGTAAAGTAAGGTATTCCTTACCCAATGGTTAACTTTCAGAAAACCTAAATATCCAGAACAAACATCTGGTTGGAAAAAGCTGCCTTTAGAACAGCTTGCGCAGTGGTTTCCACGTCCAGTGCATCACGCGCGAGCCGCAGGTGTTTCTCTACAGTGGCCGCCGTGAGGCCCATGATCTGTGCAATGTCTTGGGTCGTCTTGCCATCACCAACCCATTCAAGAACTTCGCGCTGGCGTGATGTCAGCGCGCGATTGGGCGGAGTGTAGGGCAGGGTGAGGATTTTGAGGTGAACAATATTGTTCATCAGAGTGATGTCTGCGCCATGTTCCGCCCAGACCTCGTCTATCGCGCTTTGGTCCATGCCAGGGCGCGCAGTTAATGCAATCGCTCCTTTTGAGCGCGCAGAGATCGATTTGAAGCTGATGGAGTAGCCAGCCGTCACGCCCATATCACGGTTGAACTCAAGAACTCGGCGTTCAGGGGCGCTAAGTGTTTTTGTCCGCTCCATGTCAGCCAGCAGACGCCAGCTTTTTGCGCCTTCGTTCTCAAGCGCCCAATGCACCATTGGCGCATGAAAATAGTGCCCTTCATCCAGAAAGACCTTAGTGTACTCACTGGAATGGTTGGTCAGGATGATAAAATCGCTTGGGTCGCCCAAAGATGTCGCTGTGCGGTAGCGGGTGAAACCATAAAGCAGGCGATCAAATCCGAATTCGGCCATCTTTGCGACATGCCGTTCCCAAAGCGCCTCGATACTCTTGCTGTCCGCAACCGTAAGCAGATATTCCCGCAGCCTCATGACGGCACCAGCCTTTCTGCAAGAGCGTCGAGTGCCATAAGGTAACCACGCGGGCCAAAGCCGCATATTTGGCCGACAGCGACTTTTGAAAGATAGGACACGTGCCGGAATTCTTCGCGAGCGTGGATATTGCTTAGATGGACTTCAACCATCGGCAGTTCGACGGAAGCAACTGCATCCATCAGCGCGATCGAGGTATGCGTATAGGCACCCGCATTGATCACCAGACCCGCATGTGTGCCTTTGGCCGCGTGAATTGCATCAATCAGCGCGCCTTCGTGGTTGGATTGCATCAACTCTACGTCCAGACCCAACTGCGCGGCATGGGCCTGACAAGATGCCTCAATGTCGGCCAGCGTCGTGCTGCCGTAAACTTCCGGCTGCCGCTGTCCGAGCAGATTTAGATTGGGTCCGTTCAAGACAAGTACCGAAGGCATATTTTTTCCCGACGCAAGGTGTTTGGAAAACCCTGCCAGCGTCTACTCCGTCTGTCCAGTGTTGAGCCGTATTTGCCATAAAAACACAGTCTTTTTGCAAGATGTGAGCCGTTAAGGTTCGGCTTAGGTACAGCCATGGTCAGGCTGCGTGGTGCGAGCCGGGGTGTCGCTGTGCCTGGTTCGACCTGCTGATGAACCGACAGATCACTGAAAGGTGCGTTTGAAGTCGGATTAAATCAGTTTGCGCGCTACGTATCAGCCGTTTGTATCTGCGAGCGTTACCAATATCTTACCGGTGCGTCACTTGAAGCGCTATCAATAACTAGATTACATAATACTGATTATACATATTGTGGATGGCCGTTTTTATACCGCTCAGCACTTGCGCCCCATTGACCTTCCTATGTCGGTTATGAAACCTGCGTCCACACTCAAATTTGCATCGGAGCTTGTCCATGGATCGCGCTGTTATCGTTCACCAGAACTTCTTGCGGCGGTTGGAGCAGAATGATCTGCCAAACGGCCCGATGCCTGATCCAGCCATTCCGCCAGCCCAGTTGGTCGAAATCTTTCGTAGTCAGGTGCTTAGCCGTCAATTGGACCGTACCAGCCGCGCGATGCATTCTGTGGGCAAAGGCTTTTACACCATCGGGTCTTCAGGTCACGAAGGTATGGCTGCTGTGGCCGAAGCATTGCGGCCCACGGATATGGCCTTTTTGCACTACCGTGATGCGGCATTCCAGATTCAGCGCAGCATGCAGGTTCCGGGACAAAGCCCGGTCTGGGACATGCTGATGAGTTTCCGGACAGCCAAAGCCGATCCGATTTCAGGCGGCCGTCACAAGGTTCTGGGCTCTCGTGCGCTCAACATCCCGCCGCAAACCTCTACAATCGCTAGCCATTTGCCAAAAGCAGTCGGAGCCGCCTATTCTTTGGGCCTCGCGCGGCGTAGCACGCCAGAGCATCAATGTCTGCCAGACGACAGCATTGTTATGTGTAGTTTTGGCGATGCGTCTTCCAACCATTCTACGGCCCAAGGTGCGATTAACACCGCTTGCTGGACCAGTTTCCAATCCGTGCCGCTGCCCATTATTTTTGTGTGTGAAGACAATGGCATAGGCATCTCTGTTCCGACGCCGCGTGGTTGGGTCGCTGCGAATTTCTCGAACCGTCCGGGGCTGCGGTATTTCACCTGCAACGGTTTGGATATGGCCGAAACGCTGACAGTATCGCAGGCTGCCGCAGATTATGTGCGCCGGACGCGTAAACCTGCTTTTCTACATATAACGACGGTGCGCCTTTACGGCCATGCGGGATCGGACGTTGAGATGACGTACCGCGACAAAGCGTCGATAGAGATGTCCGAAGCGAACGATCCGCTGCTTCATTCTGTGCGCATTCTGCGTGATGCGAACATTAAAAGTGCTTCGCAATCTCTTGAAGTATATAATGAAATCGAAGGCATCTGCACGCGTGTGTCCGTGGAAGTGATGGAACAACCGGCCCTAAGTACTGCCGCGGAGGTGATGGAGAGTATCATTCCCCCTACCCGCAGTTGTCTACCGTCCAATGGCCCGTCTGCGGCGCGCCGGGCAGAGGTTTTCGGTAATGACATCAAGCAGATGTCTGAACCGCAGCCGATGAACAGGCTTATTGGTTGGGCATTGAGTGATCTGATGCTGTCACATCCGGAAATTATTGTTGCCGGAGAAGATGTAGGCCGCAAAGGCGGTGTCTATGGCGTAACCCAAAAGCTGCAGAACCGTTTTGGGCCGGACCGCGTGATTGATACGCTTCTGGATGAGCAGTCTATTCTTGGATTGGCCATTGGCATGGCTCACAACGGTTTTGTTCCCGTGCCGGAAATCCAGTTCCTTGCCTATCTGCACAACGCCGAAGACCAATTGCGGGGCGAAGCAGCGACGCTGAGCTTCTTCTCGGATGGTCAATACACTAACCCGATGGTGCTGCGCATTGCAGGACTTGGTTATCAGAAAGGTTTTGGTGGTCATTTCCACAATGATAATTCCCTTGCTGTGTTGCGCGATATTCCGGGTATCATCATCGCTTGCCCGTCGAACGGAGCTGATGCCGCGATGATGCTGCGTGAATCCGTGCGTCTGGCCCGTGAGGAGCAGCGCGTGGTCGTCTTTGTCGAGCCGATTGCCTTGTATCCCATGCGCGATCTGGATGAATCCGGAGATGGCGCTTGGCTTACGTCCTACCCCGCACCGGACCAGCGTATTGGTCTTGGTGAAATTGCCGTATGCGGTGAGGGTACCGATCTGGCGATCGTGAGCTATGCCAATGGTTACTACCTTTCAACGAAGGCCAGTAAGGAATTGAAGGATAAAGGAATAAACCTTCGGCTGATCGATATGCGATGGCTTGCGCCGCTACCAGCCGAGGCAATCCTGGAAGCCACGAAAGACTGCAAGAATGTTTTGATCGTGGATGAATGCCGCCGCACCGGTAGCCAGTCGGAAGAGCTAATGGCGCTTTTTACCGAAGCGGGACACAGCCGCATTGCCCGCGTCACTGCCGAGGACAGCTTTATCGCAACGGGGCCGGCCTACGCGGCCACCCTGCCCTCAACCGATAGCATCATCGCTGCTGCTAACGCATTGGTGACATCATGAGCCGCCCGACAGCTGTTATCATTTGCCCTGGTCGCGGAACCTATAACAAGGCTGAACTCGGGACGCTGGGCCGCACCTATGCGGACCATCCGCTGATTGCTGAATGGGACGCGATGCGGGCCGCTGATGGTCAGGAAACGCTTACCGCTCTCGACAGCGCCGAGAAATTCTCGGCTGCGCGCCACACCACGGGTGAAAATGCCTCTCCGTTGATTTATGCGGCAAGCTATCTGGATGCGCTTTCCGCTTATGAGAGCCATGACATCTGTGCTGTCACGGGAAACTCACTGGGCTGGTATATCGCGCTTGCTGCAGGTGGTGGCGCAGATGCTGCGAACGGTATGCGCATCGTCAACACCATGGGCACGTTGATGCACAAGCATGGCAAAGGCGGGCAGGTTCTTTATCCGTTTGTTGACGAAAACTGGCAGCCAATCGCGGGAGAGGAATCGCGCTTGATGGCGCTGATCTCCGACATTGATGCCAAGCCCGACCACAGCCTGGCGTTGTCCATCCATCTGGGTGGTATGCTGGTGGTCGCAGGAAACGAGACAGGTCTTGTGGCCTTTGAGAAGGCCGTTGCAGGTGACGGAAACCGTACGGCTTTACGTCTTCCTAACCACGCCGCCTTCCATACATCTCTGATGGCCGATGTTGCGGAGATGGGGCGCACGGCCCTGCCCAAAGAGCTTTTTGCCGATCCGCACACGGCGTTGATCGATGGTCGCGGTCACATCTGGCAACCCGTTGCATGCGATCTGACATCGCTGCGCAACTACACGCTGGGCCACCAGATCACCGAGACATATGATTTCACCGCGGCTGTCCGTGCCGCCGCGCGCAATTTCGCGCCAGACCGGTTCATCATCACTGGTCCCGGTACAACGTTGGGCAGTGCGGTCGCGCAAGCGCTTATCAGCATCAATTGGCAAGGCATCGATAGCAAGGCGGCATTCCAAGCGCGCCAAGCTGACACGCCGCTGGTGATCAGTATGGGCCGCGCGGATCAAAGAGCGCTGGCTCTTTGATCCTAGCCCAACGCGTAGCCTGTGCCACGCACCGTGCGGATCGGATCGGCGCCACCTTTTGCTGAAAGCGCTTTGCGCAGCCGTGCAATGTGGACGTCAACCGTGCGCGTATCCACATAGATGTCGCGGCCCCAGACCAGATCCAGAAGCTGGTCGCGGCTGAACACCCTGCCCGGCTTTTCCATCAGCACCACCAACAGGCGGAATTCGGTTGGTCCCAGTTTGATTTCTTCGTCCGCTCGGGTGACGCGGTGCGTTTCGGCGTTCAGTTGGATGTCATCAAAGCTAAGCACCTCGCCTGATGCCGCAGGACGCACACGGCGCAGCTGGTTGCGGACACGGGCCATCAATTCGCGCAGGTTATACGGTTTGACCACATAATCGTCCGCACCGGTATCAAGGCCACGCACAGCGTCCACTTCTTCAGAGCGGGCGCTGAGCATGATCACCGGTATTTCACGCGTTTCGGGGCGCGTTTTCACGCGGCGGCAGACCTCGATCCCTGACAGCAATGGCATCATCCAGTCTAGAATGATGATATCCGGCGCTGCCTCATTGATTAGCATCATGGCTTCTTCGCCATTTTCCGCGCGGCGCACCGCATATCCTTCGGATTCAAGATTATAGGCCAGTACCTCGCGCTGTGCCGGCTCGTCCTCTACCAGCAGCACCTGCATTTGGTTCGTGGACATCCGCCTTACCCCTTATTCATGACCGATGTGTCATCCGCTTTTGGCCGTGCCTCGTCAGGATGGGCGCCAGTAACCAGATAGACTACCTGCTCGGCCATCGAGGTGCAGTGGTCGCCCATCCGCTCGACGTTTTTGGCAATGAAATGCAGGTGCATACAGGCGGTGATGTTGCGCGGATCTTCCATCATGAAGGTCAGGAATTCGCGGAACAGCGCATTATACATCTGATCGAGATCTTCATCGCGCGCAATGACCTCGGCGGCAAGGATGGCGTCGCGACGGATATAGGCATCCAGCGCATCTTTCAACATTTCTTCGGCAAGCCGTGCCATCCGGCGGATCGCGCCGGTGCTGTCGCTTACGGGTGGCATCTGGGAAAGGACGCTGGTCCGCTTCGCCATATTCTTTGCATAGTCGCCGATCCGCTCCAGATTGGCAGAAATTTTCATGACGCTCAGGATCATGCGCAAATCGACCGCAGCAGGCGCGCGCAGCGCAATCACGCGGGCAGCGTTTTCGTTGATCTGCGCTTCGAGCACGTCAATCTGTTTGTCCGCAGCGCGAACTTTTTCTGCCAGATCTTCGTCGCGGGTTTCAAGGCTGGTGGCCGCTTGCCGGATCGCGTCTTCGACAAGGCCGCCCATCTTCATGATCTGCGCCTGTACCTTTTCAAGGTCACGGTCGAAGGCAGAGGCGATATGGTTATGTTCTTCCATTGGCTTAACCGATCCTTCCGGTGATGTAGCTTTCGGTACGCGGGTCTTCGGGTGTGGTGAAAATCTTGTCCGTATCGCCGAACTCGACCAGATTGCCGAGGTGGAAAAAGGCGGTGCGCTGGCTGACCCGTGCGGCCTGCTGCATGGAGTGGGTGACGATAACGACTGAATAGTTCTGGCGCAGCTCGTCAATCAGCTCTTCCACCTGTGCGGTGGCAATCGGGTCCAACGCCGAACATGGTTCATCCATCAACAGAACCTCTGGCTCTGTTGCGACAGCGCGGGCGATGCACAGACGCTGCTGCTGGCCACCGGACAGTCCGGTGCCGGGTGCGTGTAGCCGGTCCTTGACCTCGTTCCAGATGGCCCCCCGTCGCAGGGCGCGTTCGACGATTTCGTCCAGCTCTGATTTGTTGCGCGCCAGCCCGTGAATACGGGGGCCGTAAGCCACGTTGTCATAGATGGACTTCGGGAACGGGTTCGGTTTCTGGAATACCATACCGACTTTGGCGCGCAGTTGTACCGGATCGACAGCGGGGTCATAGATGTCTTCGCCATCGATTAGAATTTTGCCTTCGACGCGGCAGATATCGATGGTATCGTTCATCCGGTTGATACAGCGCAGAAACGTCGATTTGCCACAGCCTGATGGTCCGATAAACGCGGTGACGGTCTTGTCCTCGATCTCGACGTTGACGTCTTTGATCGCGTGGTTGTCACCGTAGTAGACCTGTACGCCTGTGGCGGAAATTTTGGATTTATTGGCCACATGTGCCTCCAGAGTTTGTGTGTTGTCTCGCATGATCTTGCCTCTTACCAGCGCCGCTCGAAGCGACGGCGCAGCATGACCGCGACGAAGTTCATTGTAATCAGGAACACCAGCAGGATGATGATGCCACCCCAGGCGCGTTCATAAAAGGCAGGGTCCGCACGTTTGGCCCATTCGTAGATTTGTGCCGGCATGGCAGAGTTGGGGCTTAGCAAACCTTCGCTGATGCTTTCGGGACCGTTTGATGCGATAAAGCCGACCATCCCGATCAACAGCAGTGGCGCAGTCTCACCCAAAGCCTGCGCGAGACCGATGATCGTGCCTGTCAGAATACCAGGTGCCGCAAGCGGCAGCACGTGATGGAACACCGATTGCATCTTGGATGCACCCACACCAAGCGCCGCATCGCGGATCGACGGCGGCACGGATTTGAGTGACGCGCGGGTCGAGATGATGATCGTTGGCAGGGTCATCAAGGTCAGCACCAAACCACCCACCAGCGGGGCCGAGTTTGGCAGGTGCATGTAGTTGATAAAGACCGCAAGGCCAAGAATACCAAACACGATAGACGGCACCGCAGCGAGGTTCGAGATATTCACCTCGATGATATCGGTGATCAAATTCTTCGGCGCAAATTCTTCCAGATAGATAGAGGCTGCAACACCGACCGGCAGCGCAAGCGCCAGCACCACCAGCATCATCGCCAAAGATCCAACCATAGAGACCCCAAATCCGGCTGCCTCTGGTCGCGCATCAGAGCTGTCTGCACCGGTGATGAAAGCCAGATTGAATTTCTTTTCCAACACATCCGCAGCACGCAGCTGGTCCACCAGATCAAGCTGTTCGGCATTGATATTTTTGTCATTTGCGATGCTGTCACGGGTCACACGACCCTTGAGGTAACCGTCTACCCGCCCCGAGGCGAGAAAGTCGAAAGTGACAGTCTGCCCGATCAGCGTAGGATCAGCCAATACAGCGTCGCGCATCTGTGCTTCGGCGCCTTTGGACAGGATATCAGACATCGCCTTCGGCTTGAGGTCTGATGTGATTTCCGTTGTTTCGACCATTGTCTCAAAGGCATTTACCAGCAACGGTTTGTACCCGAAGGTCGATACCTTTTTGATGTCATTAATGTTCCGGTTGCCCTTTTTATCGATCTTGGCGGCGTCCAGTGTCACATCCAGCGTCAGGTAGGTCTGCTGGAACGCACCCGTTCCACGGCCGATGATCGTGGTCAGCAGGACCAACAGCATCAGCACACCGATACCGATGGCCAGCAGACCGTAGGCCTTAAAGCGTGCCTCGGCGCGGTTGCGCTTTACCGTGCGTGCGCCTTGTTTCAAAAGCGAAGAGTGGGTGGCGTCGGTCATTCGTATTGCTCCCGATATTTACGCACGATGTAGAGGGCGATGACGTTCAACCCCAGTGTCAGCACAAAGAGCGTGAGCCCCAGTGCAAAAGCCACCAGTGTCTCGGGGCTGGCAAAATCCGTATCGCCGGTCAGCTGGCTGACGATGCGGGTGGTGATCGTGGTCATTGCCTCAAACGGGTTGCCAGAGAAACGTGCAATTGCCCCTGCCCCAAGCACCACGATCATGGTCTCACCGATAGCGCGGGACGCCGCCAGCAAGATCGCGCCCACAATACCGGGAAGTGCTGCAGGCAGCACAACATTGCGGATCGTCTCGGACGGCGTTGCGCCCAGCCCGTAAGAGCCGTCGCGCAGGCTTTGCGGCACCGCGTTGATGATGTCATCACTCAGCGAGGACACAAAGGGGATCAGCATGATGCCCATCACCAGACCTGCGGTGATCACCGCCGTGGCACCTGCCATCAACGGATCGCCGCCGCGCAGACCTTCCATGCTCAGAACACCGCCGGCACCAAATACATCAACCAGAAATGGCCCAACTGTCAGCAGGGCAAACAGACCATAGACGATTGTTGGGATACCGGCGAGGATTTCCAGAAGTGGTTTTGCAATGGCCCGCAGCTTTGGCCCCGCATATTCACTGAGGTAAATCGCGGCAAAAAGGCCGATTGGCACAGCAACCAGCAGCGCAATGATCGAAATATACAGCGTGCCCCACAGTAGAGGCAGGATCGATAGTTCGCTGTTGCCACGGAAATTGGGGGCCCAGCTGTCTCCGAAAAAGAAATCCTTCCAAGGGTGCTGTGAAAAGAAGTTCATCGTTTCAAAGAGCATGGACAGGACGATCCCTACTGTCGTCAGGATGGCCAGCGATGCAGCAATTATCAAAAGTGCCAGCACACCACGCTCGACCACATTGCGGGCACGGAATTTCGGATCTGCCGCACGCACCGCAAAGGCCAAACCGGCAAGCGCAAGTACAATCACAACGGCGGCGCGGATCAGGCCCCAACGGGTTTCCAGCGCGCGCGCCCGCTCTGCCGCTGCAAGGACATAGGGTTCAACCTCTGATCCCAAAGCCACGCCAACCTCGGCGAGCGTGCCACGCAGGGTGGACGGATCATCGCGCAGCGCGTCGATCGCTTGTGCATCCAGCACCCCCTTAGACACGGCAG